>OY781976.1:3242500-3842500 GCA_963677465.1 uncultured Desulforhopalus sp.
TTAACTGGGCGTATAGTTGTATGGGGTAGACCCGAAGCCGGGTGATCTATCCATGGCCAGGGTGAAGTCTCGGTAACACGAGATGGAGGCCCGAACCGATATAGGTTGAAAACTGTTCGGATGAGCTGTGGATAGGAGTGAAAGGCTAATCAAACTCGGTGATAGCTGGTTTTCTCCGAAATATATTTAGGTATAGCCTCGCATGTTGACTGACGGAGGTAGAGCACTGACAAGACTAGGGGTCCCACCGGATTACCAACTCTTTTCAAACTCCGAATACCGTCAAGTTCTAGTGCGGGAGTCAGACTACGGGAGATAAGTTCCGTGGTCGAAAGGGAAAGAACCCAGACCGTCAGCTAAGGTCCCCAAATCTATGCTAAGTGGAAAAGGATGTGGAATTGTTTATACAACCAGGAGGTTGGCTTAGAAGCAGCAACCCTTTAAAGAAAGCGTAATAGCTCACTGGTCTAATGATACCGCGCCGAAAATTTAACGGGGCTAAGCATAGTACCGAAGCTACGGATGTCAGGTAACAGGGTACAGGAGACAGGTAACAGGAAATGGACAATAAACAGAGCTCATTTGAAGATCTGGAAGTATTCCAGAGAGCATATAGAATCTCTTTGGATATACATAAAGCAAGTCTTGATTTCCCAACAGTTGAACAATATGGCCTAGGCCAACAAATCAGAAATGCAAGCAAATCGATATGTGCTAACATTGCTGAGGGATTTGGTAAACGATCATATTCAAAGGCTGAGTGGATACGATATCTCAAGATTGCCATCGGATCTGGAGATGAAATGAGAGTCTGGATAAGATATTGTCTTGATCTTAGTTACATTGATGAAAGTACCTGGAGTAGATGGAGTTCAGAGTATAGAGAGATTACAAAGATGTTACAAGGGCTCGTCAAGAGTTGGCTGTAAGTTTTTGTCGCCTGTACCCTGTCCCCTGTTACCTGGTATGGTAGGAGAACATTGTGGCCGCCTGAGAAGGTACACCGAAAGGAGTGCTGGAGGTTCCACAAGAGCTTATGTTGACACGAGTAGCGAAAAACAAGGTGAGAAACCTTGTCGCCGAAAGCCTAAGGTTTCCTGTAGTCAAGCTAATCTGCTCAGGGTTAGTCGGCCCCTAAGGCGAGGCCGAGAGGCGTAGTCGATGGGAAACAGGTTAATATTCCTGTACCATTTTCATAATGTTTGATGGTAAGGGGGGACGGAGAAGGTAAGGCCATCCGGGCGTTGGTAGTCCCGGTTTAAGCGTGTAGGTGGAGTGTTTAGGTAAATCCGGACACTCACAACACTGAGGCGTGATGACGATGTCTTTTAGACAACAAAGTGGCTGGTTCCATGCTTCCAGGAAAATCCTCGTATCTAGTTATGAATGTGACCGTACCGTAAACCGACACAGGTAGGCAGGTAGAAGATACCAAGGCGCTTGAGAGAACTCTGGTTAAGGAACTCGGCAAAATAGCACCGTAACTTCGGGAGAAGGTGTGCCTGCATTGTGATATTATTTACTAATTGAGCATAGTCAGGTTGCAGTGAAATGGGGGGAGCGACTGTTTACTAAAAACATAGGACTCTGCGAAGTCGAAAGACGAAGTATAGGGTCTGACGCCTGCCCGGTGCCGGAAGGTTAAGGGGACTTGTCAGCGCAAGCGAAGCAATGAACCGAAGCCCCGGTAAACGGCGGCCGTAACTATAACGGTCCTAAGGTAGCGAAATTCCTTGTCGGGTAAGTTCCGACCTGCACGAATGGCGTAACGATTTCCCCACTGTCTCAACCAGGGACTCAGCGAAACTGTAGTACCGGTGAAGATGCCGGTTACCCGCAACTAGACAGAAAGACCCCGTGAACCTTTACTATAGCTTGGCATTGGTTTTTGAGATAACATGTGTAGGATAGGTGGGAGACTTTGAAGTCGGCACGCCAGTGTCGATGGAGTCACCCTTGAAATACCACCCTTGTTATCTTAGGAATCTAACTGCGGTCCATGATCTGGATCCAGGACATTGTCTGGTGGGTAGTTTGACTGGGGCGGTCGCCTCCTAAAGAGTAACGGAGGCGCGCGATGGTTCCCTCAGGCTGATTGGAAACCAGCCGTAGAGTGTAAAGGCATAAGGGAGCTTGACTGCGAGAGAGACATCTCGAGCAGGTACGAAAGTAGGTCTTAGTGATCCGGCGATTCCGCATGGAAGGGTCGTCGCTCAACGGATAAAAGGTACTCCGGGGATAACAGGCTTATCTCCCCCAAGAGTCCATATCGACGGGGAGGTTTGGCACCTCGATGTCGGCTCATCACATCCTGGGGCTGAAGCAGGTCCCAAGGGTTTGGCTGTTCGCCAATTAAAGTGGTACGTGAGCTGGGTTTAAAACGTCGTGAGACAGTTTGGTCCTTATCTGTTGCGGGCGCAGGATATTTGAGGAGATCTTTCCCTAGTACGAGAGGACCGGGATGGACGAACCTATGGTGCACCAGTTGTTCCGCCAGGAGCATTGCTGGGTAGCTAAGTTCGGCAGGGATAACCGCTGAAAGCATCTAAGCGGGAAGCCCACTTCAAGATAAGATATCCCATGGTGTAAACCATCTGAAGGCTCGTTGTAGACCACAACGTCGATAGGTCGGGTGTGGAAGTGTAGTAATACATGGAGCTTACCGATACTAATCAGCCGTGAGGCTTATCCATATTTTTTGATCATTACTCTACTGATTACCCTACTATTCAATTATCGTTTTTTACATAAGGAAGGATGTAATACACCACTCCCCTTCCCAGCTGTACATGATTTCATTTTACGGCGGTCATAGCAAAGAGGATCCACCCGTTCCCATTCCGAACACGGAAGTTAAGCTCTTTAGCGCCGATGGTACTGCACGGGCGACTGTGTGGGAGAGTAGGTCACCGCCGTTTTTTTATAGCAAAAGCCCCAAGCAGATATTCTGTTTGGGGCTTTTGTCGTTTTTGAGATAACACTATTACTCACTCACCTTATATTGGCTGAACAAATCGGTTATTTTCCCTTTCGCTCCAAATCCTCCAGCTGCAAAAAATATATCTCAGACAGAGATATTTTTTTCTATCCCCCTTTTATCCTTTCTCCTATGACAGTTATTCGTTTTATCGACGATAATATTCTTCGACTTTTTCATGGCGACAATTGGAAGACAATTTATGAATCTTTTGTTATACTAGAATCTTAATTTGGATGAAGCGATTATTTATCTGAGAATGGTGCCTCATTGGGCTTTTTGTTAGATTTTTTCATTCTTGTCATTCTTGTCCTCATGGTGAAAATATGTCTCCTCTCCAGAAATCGCAGAATATCAATAATCCGGTTGGTAGAGTTAGGGTCAGTGAAATCGACAAACTCTCCAATCGACTCCTTGATCTTGACCTCCAATTAAATTCAAATATTCCCACCACTCTATGGATCAGCGACCTCCATGGCGAGGGCGACCGTTTCAAGTCAATCCTCAGAGGCCGATTTGGAATGCTCTACCAGACCTGTAAAGAGGCATTACCCAATACCTTTAGCTCTGAAAAAGTGCAGTATCTAACCAAAATTATCAGAAAACAATTATATTTCCACGATGACAGTATCCAGATGGATATGCAGGATGTGATACTGTGTCTGGTTGAGATACTCAAATATAAGCTGACGAACATCCGCTCGCAGGAGCGGGAAATTTTCCGTCCTGAATTCAGAGATGTCATTAATCGACTTTTGTCAGGACTGCCTGTGCCAGACCATATTTTTGAAGAGAGGATTATAGCTGACAGGCTAATCTCACATTTATCACATGCTATTCGCCAGGTATTACTTGATCGCATTCAAGTTCTGGGTGATGTATTCGACAGGGGCCCTCAACCTGATAAGATTCTCAGAATCCTCTCCTCTCATTTTTATCGAAATGGGGTGGATTATGTTTACGGCAACCATGATATCCTCTGGATGGGTGCTGCATCCGGCAATCGTTCCTTAATTGCCGAGGCCTTACGTATCACCTGTCGATATGATCATTTTGAGTTTCTCGATCGGCTGCGCTTTGATACCACTAAATTAGCAGAATTTGCAGAACTGACCTATCCTGTTGACAGGGTCACCGGCAATTTCAAAGCAAAAACCAATAAGGGCCGCTCCATGGAGAAGGCCCTTACGATAATTCAATTTAAACTGGAAGAACAAACCATACGGCGGTTCCCGCAATACGAGATGGAGTCAAGACTCTGGCTCGATAGACTTGCCCAAATTTTACAATCCGGCCAGACAGACGGCCTCAATGATACTCATTTTCCGACACTTGATTTTAAAAATCCAGGAGAACTGACATCAGATGAAGCCCAGATCATGGAAGATCTGACCCATCAGTTCACCACCAACCGTCACCTCAAACGCCTTCTCCGCTTTTTGTTCACAAAGGGACAGACCTATCATATTCAGAATAATTTTCTCAATATTCATGCCCTGATCCCTTCAACAGAGGACGGCGAATTCGAAGAATTTCTCGGCCGCAAAGGGAAAAATCTGCTTAATTTCATTCAGGACACCATTGTCAGAGTTGGTGATAATTATCTCAATGGCAAACCCCAAAAGGAAGAAGACCAGGCCCTCTTTTTCTATTTATGGTGCGGCCCCAAGTCGCCTTTTTTTGGGAAACATGCAATGAAGACCTTCGAGAGATACTTTCTGAAAGATAAGACCACCCATACAGAAAGAAGCCTCTTCTGGAAAAACAATATGCAGACAACTGCTTTTAAGCAGAAATTGCAGCAGGAATTCGGTGTGCAAAGAGTCATTTTTGGCCATACCCCTGTCAATTACAAAAAAGGCATCCATATGGCCAGCGAAGATGGCGTGGCTATTAATGTCGACGGGGGCTTTGCCGCCGCATACTATAACAGAGGACATTCGCTGGTCCACACTCCGCATCAACTGTATGGAATCATATTACCCACTCCCGACGAAATAAAAGAGGCCGAAAAGCGGCTTGAGTCTGCTCCTCTAGACATCGAACTCATTGATGAGTTTCGTCGGCCCATGAAAATCAAAGACACCATAGCCGGGAAAAAGCTCATTCAGGAACGAGATGCAATTATGAAGAAACTATTGCAATGTGGTGAACAAAATGGCTTTCACTCCCCTCTCTCATAAACCTTTGCCAAGAAACTGCTATGGATACTAACTACGGAATGGAAATAGTTCGGGCCACTGAAATTGCTGCGTTGACAGCTGCACGCCTTCAGGGGCTCGGTGATCATATTGATATACTCAACCAAACCCGAAGCGCAATCACCAAGACGTTAAACCGCCTCCCGATTGAAGGCGCTTTGATAAATGACCGTTTTCTGAACCGTCCCGGGACCTTCCAGCTGCCTCCTGTTCTTGGCAAAGGTGGCGAAGAAACCGACCTTATGGCGATAGCTCTGGAAGCCTACCGCTCTGCAGCCGATGGGAAAAACAATTCTACTTCCTACGCGGTCATTGCCAAAGAAGGAACGATACAGTCGGTACCCAATCTTAATATGTACAAGATTGCCGTGGGCCCACAGGTTGGTGAAGTCATCGATATTAACCAACCACCTATTTTAAATGTTAAGCGGGTGGCCAGGGCGCTCAAGAAATATACTGAGAATGTAACCGTTTGTATCCTTAATCAAACCAGACATAAACAGCTTATACATGAGGTCCGGAGTTGTGGGGCTCGAATTAAATTGATTGATGAGGGAGAAATCTCGGGTTGCCTCGCCGCCATAACCGGCGAGAAGGCCGATATCTATATTGGTTATGGCTATGCTCCTGAGGCGGTTGTGGTGGCGGCGGCCATCAGTTGTCTCGGTGGCTACTTTGAGGGAAAAATCTTCTACGAAAATGATCGAGACAAGAAAGAGGCCATCGCACATGGCATTACTGATTTCGATAAAATATTCCGTGCTCAGGATCTTATCCGCAGTAAAGAAGTAGCTATTGCCGCCACAGGTATTACCGACGGTGAATTTCTTGAGGGGGTCCGATTCACTGCCAATGGTGCTATTACCACATCATTTGTCGCCCGTGGAGAAACCCATACCTACAGGCGACTTGAGACTCGTCATTTCTTTGACTTTAAGCCTGTGTACTGATTTTTTCCAGCCGATGGCGTTCAACGAACGGAAACGCTTGATGGATGTTCACTTCAGCGTTTCCTTGCAGCAAAAATATCCGATGCAATAACACCTTCCGCTTCAAAAGCTCAGACGGTACACTGTCGTTTCAGCTTTAATATATTTAGAAAATCCTTATATTCTTTTTCAGGAGAACTTCCATGCAACCGACTCTACCCCAAAATGCCATTTTACAAAGGGACAAAGAAACCTACGCAATAGTACCACGCATACCTGGTGGCTTACTCAAGCGCAACCATCTCCGGGCTATTGCTGACGCGGTCGAAAAATATGATATTCCGCTAGTAAAGCTCACCTCCGGTCAGCGCATCGCCCTCGTCGGTTTAAAAGAAGAAAACCTCCAGAACATCTACCAGGACCTAGGGATGGATCCCGGTAAAGCCACAGAACTTTGCCTGCATTATGTCCAGGCTTGCCCTGGCACAGAGGTCTGTAAATTTGGAGTACGGGATTCCCTTGGCTTTGGCATACAAATTGAAAATCTCTTAGCAGAAAAAGAACTCCCCGCCAAAATGAAAATTGGGGTTTCAGGATGCCAGTTTTGCTGTGCTGAAAACTTTGTCCGAGATATCGGGGTGCTCGGCAAAAAAAATGGGTGGACCATTTCATTTGGCGGCCATTCAGGAAATCGAGCGAGGGTCGGAGATATTCTCGCCACCGATTTATCCGACGAACAAGCAATTGAGTTGATTATTAGATGCACTGAATTCTATAGAGAGAACGCTCGTAAAAAAGAAAGGGCATCACGATTTATAGAAAGAATCGGCGTAGAGGAATTCAAAAATAAGGTTCTGTAAAATGTGACGTTTTTAATCAGCCAGCAGTCAAGTAGACTTCCCGTTTTCTGTACCGAAAAAATCTCCTATAGAGATTGTTAATTTTGTCGATACTATATTGTAGGAAAAGTATTAGCAAGAGAAGAACACCTCCTGGTAAACCCCTGGGAGCTTGTCCGAGAATAACCATTTTGTTCTAAGTCTAGCCATTTTTACAGAAATTATGATTTTTTTGGCAAAAGGTCATTCTTGGACAAGTTCCCACCTTACTGATCACTTTCTTGATCATCCTTGACGTTAGCTGAATAATTTTATGACAGAAAAAACTTCAAATCAGAAACCAACACCGACCGGTTCCAGTCAGCACGGTCTTTTGGAAATCACCAATTTCCCCATAGGTTCCTCGGCAAACAGATTCGCTTCACACGTCGTTAATGTAGACAGACGATCTCTGAGCAATACCGTTTTTCACATCGACGACAACACCTTTACCTCTTCCCTGCCACGGGCGTCACATTGGTCAATTGCCTGGTCTGATCTTATGATGACCATGTTTGTCTTATTTTTGTCAATGTTCGCATATCAAACGGCCCACCAGGAGTTTCTGGCCAAGAAGACACCCGAAGTGATTGGCGGCGACACCACAGAGGCAATACAGACCCTTGATTCCAGCGGGACATCTTTCCCCTTTGTGCCAATTCATCCAGGACTCCCACTCATCACGGGAGGAACCATTAAAAAGGTTGAAAAGGTGCACATCGATTCTCTTGACTCTGAAACCGTTTATACAGAAGAATTGAGAGGAGATTCAGAAATAGCGCCTGAAAAAAAGCAAGAATCTGCCCCTTCTCAAGTAGCAACTGTTCAACCTGAAACAACGGCCCAGATTGTTGAAGCCGACAAAGAAAGTGCTCCCCCGATCACAATTCAGCCACCACCGCAACCAGTACCAACAGAGGCTGTCATTGCCCCCACTCCGCCGGAATCGTTGCAACCACCACCCACCGAGACTGAGCAGTTCCAAGAAATATATACCTTGAGCAAAGATGCTCTCGAAAATAATAACCTCGATAAATTCGCCACCATTGATATTATTCCCGACAAAACCATGCGCATTATCCTCACCGGTGACCTGTTTTTTGCTCTTGGTGAAAGTGAATTGTCTGACAATGCACGAGAATCGCTGCAGAAAGTCGTCGAGGTCATGCGACATACACCCTACATGATCAATGTTGTCGGTCATACAGACAACCTCCCCATGCGTTCCAATCGATTTATAAGTAATTGGGAGCTTTCGGTGGCACGGGCCAGTTCTGTGGCTCGATTTCTGATTGAGAAAATGGGCATGAACCCGAATCAATTTGTGGTCAGTGGTTATTCATCCTATCGCCCCATAGCACCTAATACCACGGCCGAAAATCGCGCCAAAAACCGCAGAGTGGAAATAATTATCTCTAAAAGACTGCCAAATCCATTGCCAGCCACGCCCCAAAACCTCAAGTAGGTATCATCTATAGTAATGAAAAATAAAAACTTCATAGGACTTTTTCTCAGTAGCGGACTCTTTCTCATCGGTTTTATAATTCATGGCAATGTCAGCCTCTATTTTAATGTCTCGGGGCTTTTAATAGTATGTGGTGGAACACTTTCCGCGGCATTAATCAGCTTCAAGTTCGCGCAATTGCAGATAGTAACCAAGGTACTTTTTTCTTCATATCGTAAACCGATCATGAGTGAGACAGAGATAATCAATATTCTTATCGATTTATCAATCCGTTCCCGCATGGAGGGGATACTTTCCCTCCAGGATAAGGAAAATGAGACAACCATTCTCTTTCTCAGAAGGGCTCTTGGCTGCCTCGTCGATGGATACCAGATTGATCAGATTCGTGATATCTTGAATACGGAAATGTATTTTTTCCGTTTAAGAAGAGAGGATTCAGAGCGGGTCTTACGGGCCATCGCCGATTATCTGCCGGCCTTTGGAATCGTCGGGTCAGTGGTTGGCCTCATTACTATGCTTGGCGGTATTGGTGATACTTCCGTCATCTTGCAAGCCATCCCCATAGCTTTGACATCAACTTTATACGGTCTCATTTTTTCAAATTTTTTCTTCCTTCCTTTCGCATCAAATATTAAAGAGCGAACAAATCACGAGCTCTTGCTGCAGAAGATCATAATGGAAGGGGTTATCGCTATCAATTCTGAGCTCAATCCAGTTATCCTGAAAACCAAGCTCGAATCATTTCTCACCCCTTCAGACCGTGAGGTTCAACTGGTTTCATACGCGAAGATTAAAGAACGATTTAACATTGAGCGGGAACAACAGAGGGAAGAAAAAAAGAAAGAATCAGAAGAACCATCTGAACTACATAAATAGGGAAGAAAAGCAGGATTCTGTTCAGAATCCTGCAATCACAAAGATTGCGGACCAGTCAAAGGGGAATTTTCTATCCGGACAATTCCTTCTAAAAGAAGATGGTCTATCCGCTCGTTGATCAAAATCTCTTCCTTTGATGGATATTGATCGGCATAAAAGAAAAACATCCCTTTTTTCCAGGAAAGAGTTGTGAAAAATGCTTCTTTTGCCTGCATTTTCAAGATCTCGGCTAAACTCTCAAAACTAAGAAAATTTTTCCTCACAAGGATATCACCGAGCCGCCGTCGTCTGCCATGCTGGGCATGAATATCCAGACATTGTGACAACTGCGCGGCAGTAATGAGATTCGACTCGATCAATAAATCGCCGATCTTCTTCTGATTTACGCTCAGAGCGCCAAATATCAACATCCCCTTCTGGAAAAAGAAGCTGGCATTATTAGTCTCACTAACAACACGTAATTCCCCGGAAGCAGAAGCATAATCAAAAAACTGAAAGATATTGTTCAGTTCAATGACCGCAATATTGCCCTGCAGGGACACACCGGAATTAATGCGTGAATCCAGTTTCATCAATAGCCTGCCCGTTGTTGCCGGTTATTGTTATATTTTAAGCAAATCGAGAAATACACAGGAACCTTTTTTCATTGCACTTACTCTAGGAGTAAGTCTGTTATCATTTGATTTTATTACACATACACGTCTGTGTTCATGTAAAATGAGGTTATAAGCGGTCGAAAAATACTCTTCAGCCATTAAAACGACAAGTGCTTTAGCCATCATCACGGTGGTCTTATAATAATAAGCTTCGCCAATTTTACTACCGAAAAATCATTTTTGGTACTGGCCCATCGCTGCCATGAGCAGTAATTCTAAAAACAGACATAGAACCGTGTATATATCTGTATTCACAACAAATGTATATATATTCACACAGAGCCGCTATTGACAATTTTTTGTGCAAAAACGGTTTTTCTGTGCTATTAATTTGCTGGTAAAATTTATTTGATAATATTTCTCAAATTTTTCTATAGAAGGAGAACCTCAGTGAAATGTCTTTTACGCTGTTATTTTTCATTAGTGCTCCTCGTGGGTCTTTGCGCCTGTGCACCAATGACCATGAATAGTTTTTTATCCGAAGGAAAGAAGCCTCTCACTGAAAAACAGTTGCATGAACTGGTCGCCAACAACAGTTTAGATCTTGCAGCGATCGATATCGATGCAACTATTCAATACCAACCGAACGGTCACCTCACCGCCAAAAGTCTCCAGGGGGAAACGGATAAGGGCAAATGGACCATCACCTCCGACAGCCAACTCTGTATGAAATTTGATCACTGGTATTTTGGTGATCAAAAATGTTACAAGCTGTTCAACGACGACGGCAAATATGTTTTTTTTACAGATAACGGTGCACGGTATTATACTGGCACAGCATCACCATACAACAGCTACGAACAGGAAAGCCATGGCACCAACCAGGAGAGTATTGCTCCCAACCAAAACGATTTCTCTCCCCCACCACTTTCCCAGGCTGAAAAAGAACATGCTCTGCTGACTCTAGCCCGCAACTGTCCTGACTGCAATTTTACAGGAGTTGATCTGCGAAAAGCTCAACTGATAGCTGCCAATCTTGCAGGTGCCAATCTGTCAAAAGCCGATCTGAGTGGCGCTAATCTTCGCCGGGCCAATTTAGTCGGAGCCAACCTGTCAGGGGCGAATCTTACCCGAACCAATCTTGCAGGTGCTGATCTTACCAACTGCAATCTTGCAGGCGCAGACCTCACCGGCAGTAACCTCATTCGGGCAAATGTCACGGGGGCAAACCTGGAAGGC
This sequence comes from uncultured Desulforhopalus sp., assembly GCA_963677465.1. GTDB lineage: Bacteria > Desulfobacterota > Desulfobulbia > Desulfobulbales > Desulfocapsaceae > Desulforhopalus_A. The sequence continues at coordinate 3,253,662 of OY781976.1, forward strand.
GCTGTTCTTTTGGGCGCCCATCTCGATAGCATACAAGGATTAAAAAAATAATTATGAGTGCAGGATTTACCCATCTCCATGTTCATTCACAATACAGTCTCCTGGATGGCGCCATCCGGATTGCCGATCTTTTAGAAAAATGTAAAGAGTACGGCATGGACAGCGTCGCACTGACCGATCACGGTGCAATGTTTGGCGCCCTGGAGTTTTATTCCAAGGCCAAAAAAGCCGGCATAAAACCCATAGTCGGTTGCGAACTTTACATCGCCCCGGGAGATATGCGGGTCAAAAAGATAGTCGAAGGAACAGTCGCCTACCATATCATCCTTCTGGCGATGAATCATACCGGTTACCAGAACCTGATGAAACTGGCCAGCATCGCTCAATTTGAGGGCTTTTACTACAAGCCGAGAATTGATATGGAGACCCTCAAAGAAAACAATGAAGGTATCATTGCCATGACCGCCTGCCTGCACGGCCAGGTTCCTCACCTCATCGGCAAAAACGACATGGCCGGAGCCGAAAAAAAAGCCCAGGAGCTGTATGATATCTTTGGCGACCGTCTCTATTTTGAGATCCAGGAAAACGGGCTGCCAGAACAGCAAGTGGTGAACGATGGCCTCAAAATATTAGGGGCGAAGATGGGCATTAAACTGGTCGCAACCAACGACTGTCATTATCTCAACAGAGAAGAGGCGCATGCCCATGAGCTGTTACTCTGTATCCAAACCGGCAAAACGATAAACGACCCAAAGCGATTTAGATTTTCAACCGATGAATTTTACTTCAAGTCGCCAGAGACCATGAAGAAAAGTTTCAATCATTGTCCTGAATCCATCGCCACCACCCAGGAGATTGCCGACCGCTGTAATCTCGAAATTAATTTTGGTGACTATTATTTCCCAAACTTCCCGATACCAGACGGGGAAAGCCTTGACTCGATGTTTAAAAACGCCTGTTGGGATGGCCTTAAAGCCCGTTTCAACCAAATGCGTGAGGCTGGAACCTTCAATGCCGAGGTCGAAAAAATCTATACCGACCGGCTGGCAATGGAAATTGACGTCATCAGTACCATGGGTTTTCCGGCCTATTTCCTGATCGTGGCCGATTTCATCACCTGGGCCAAAAACAACCAGATTCCCGTTGGCCCAGGCCGTGGATCCGGTGCCGGCAGTCTGGCCGCCTACTGCATGCTCATCACCAATATCGATCCTATCCCCTACGGACTCATCTTTGAGCGTTTTCTGAATATCGAACGAAAATCAATGCCCGACTTCGATATCGATTTCTGCCAGGAGAGGCGTGGCGAAGTCATTGACTACGTACGCCAGAAATATGGCGGTGCCGCCCATGTGGCTCAAATTGTCACCTATGGTTCGATGAAGGCCCGGGGTGTTATCCGTGATGTCGGTCGTGCTCTCGATATTCCCTTCGGCGAAGTCGATAAAGTGGCAAAGCTTATTCCTGATCAGTTGAAGATGACCATCAAGAAGGCCATGGCTGAAGAGCCCAAGCTCCAGGAAGCTGCCGATTACGATCCTCGAATTGCTGAACTCCTCTCCGTGTCAAAGACTCTTGAGGGACTGGCCAGACACACCTCAACCCATGCTGCCGGAGTTGTCGTTTCACCAGGGCCCATGACCCAGTATGTCCCGACATGCCGTGGCAGCAACGAGGAGACACTGACCCAGTACGACATGAAGCATACCGAGATGACCGGCCTGATCAAGTTTGACTTTCTCGGCCTAAAAACGCTCACGGTAATAGATAAAGCCCTCAAACATATCAAAAAAGACATAGGCATAGATCTCAATATAGACACCATCCCGATGGATGATGCCAAGACCTTTGATCTCCTGTGCCGGGGCGACGCCCAGGGTGTTTTCCAACTGGAGAGTTCCGGCATGCGTGAACTGCTGGTCAAACTTGCTCCGGAACAGTTCAGCGACCTTATTGCGCTGGTTGCCCTCTACCGTCCCGGCCCTCTCGACTCAGGGATGGTGGATGATTTTGTTGAAACCAAACACCGGAGAAAACCGGCAAACTACCCGCTTCCTGACATCAAACATGTTCTCGAAGAAACCTATGGAGTTATCGTCTACCAGGAACAGGTTATGAAAATAGCCAATATCCTGGCCAGTTACTCTCTTGGTGACGCCGATATTTTGCGCCGGGCAATGGGCAAGAAGATTGCCGAAGTAATGGATGAGGAAAAAGTCAAATTTATGGCCGGGGCCATAAAAAACGGTCACCCCAAAGACAAGGCAGAATATATTTTTGACCTCATGGCCAAGTTCGCCGGTTACGGATTCAACAAGTCCCATTCGGCCGCTTACGCTCTGGTTTCTTACCAGACAGCCTATCTTAAGGCACACTATATGCCCCAATTCATGGCCGCCCTTCTTTCCTGCGACATGAACAACACCGACAAAATTGTCCTCTACATCAATGAATGTAAAGAGCACAATATTGAGGTGCTGCCCCCCGATATCAACGAGAGCATTAAGGATTTCAGTGTCATCAACGACAGGGTTCGTTTTGGCTTGGCGGCGGTCAAGAACGTCGGGGAATCGGCTCTTGATTCTATCATTGAAGAACGGGAAAAAAACGGCCACTTCACGTCACTCAGTGATTTCTGTAACCGTGTCGACTCCAGGCGGGTCAACAGCAGGGTTATTGAAAGTCTTATTAAATCAGGCTCTTTTGATTCTCTTGGGTACAAAAGATCACAATATTATGCCATCCTCGATCAGGCGATGGAACAGGCAAAAGCAGTGCAACGTGATTTGCAAAGTGGCCAGATGTCACTTTTTTCGGTGGCCCCAGAGTCCCAGAGCCAACCAAAAATATCTGCGATCCCCATGCCGGACATCCCTGAATGGGACGAACGAAAGAGGCTTGTCCACGAGAAAGAGACGGTGGGATTCTATATTACCGGCCATCCCCTCGACAACGCCATCCATGAAATCAACACGGTCACCGACTGCAGTATACAAAAACTGGCCGAATGGGGCGACGATCAGCCGGTACGAATTGGCGGACTCATCCGTACCTGCAAAAAGCTGAAGAGTAAACGAGGTGATCCAATGGCCTTTCTGGCCCTTGAAGACATCTATGAGTCGGTAGAAGTGGTGGTCTTTCCTGATACATATGCCAGGTGTGAAGAAATTCTTTCGTCAACTGACCCAATTATTGTCCAGGGAACGGTGCAAAAGGATGAGCGAGGTCCAAAGATCATCGCCGATTCCATTGATTCTCTCCAGGACGCGAGAGAAAAATACACCGAATCAGCAAAGATCAGACTCGAAACGGATAATCTTTCAAGGCAACAGATGGAGAAGGTGAAAAAGGTCTTGTATCAGTATCACGGCTCCTGCCCAATCCTGCTGACGCTTCATTTTGAAGGGCGGGGTGAGGTTGATGTTGAAGTCCTGAAAGATCTTACCATACGACCGTGCCGGCAACTCACCGAGCAGGTGGAGGAAATACTCAACTATAAGGCAATAACCTTTTCCAAAAAGAAAATTGCCTTAACGCCGAGGAAGAAGCGCTGGGAGAACCAGAACAGTAAACCGAACTGATTCTCCGTAAGTAAGCTACTCGAAACAGAGGCCGCATTCCGGACAGGCGCCAACCGTTGGGGAAAACCTGCAGCCACAAGCCGGACAAACGGTCTCTGTGGCCTGCTGGTCAAACACTGCAGCCGCATTACTCAGGTCATGGCTGTCAAGAGCCGTGCTTTTGGCAAAATCCCTGGCAAGAACTTCCGTGGCCATCTGCAAATCTTCCTTTTTAATTTGCAGATATAACTCAGGTCCACAACAGCCCTTGGCACAACCACCTTCATCCCCTGCCAAAATTGCCGGCACCCGCTCCAAGGCCAGCAATTTTTGCAAGTTTTTCATGTCGTTCAGCGGCCCTTTGCGGATATTAACGAGTTCATCCTCCGGCAAAATCTCCATCGATCGCTCACCGAGGGCCTCCTCCCTCGCCAGCACCATTGCCAATTTTTCACGGCCGCTGATAAGGGGGATCTTGCACATCCCGCAGAGGGTAATATCAACCCGATACTCGTCTCCGCAGGACGGGCAATAGTTCATTTCACAATCAATGCCATGAACCAGTCCCCCGCCACTGGTTGAAGACCCAGTTTTTGCAGATTTCTTACCAAAAAACTTTAAAAACATTCTTTCATCTCCAGACCGAGCAATTTTGGCTTACAGAATATAGCGACTGAGGTCCTGATCTTTGACAATCTCGGTGAGCCGCTCTTTGACATAATCAGAGGTAACAACAAAGGTTTCATTACCGCGGTCGGACGCATCGAAAGACAGTATATCAAGAACCCTCTCCATCACCGTATGCAGACGCCTTGCACCAATTTCCTCTGTCCTCTCATTCACTTCGACGGCAATTGCCGCTATCTGGTCAATGGCATCATCTTCAAAGACTAAATCAATCCCTTCCGTTTTCATAAGAGCCACATATTGCTTGATCAGGGCATTCTCTGGCTCGGTGAGAATGCGGACAAATTCATCCTTACCAAGAGAATGTAGTTCTACCCTGATGGGGAACCGGCCCTGTAATTCCGGAATAAGATCAGATGGCTTACTCATATGGAAAGCACCACTGGCAATAAACAGGATATGGTCGGTCTTAACCATGCCGTGTTTGGTGCTGACCGTAGCGCCTTCAACTATTGGCAAGAGGTCCCGCTGGACCCCCTCCCGAGAAACATCGGGGCCCTGACCGCCGCTCCTGGTGGCAACCTTGTCAATTTCATCAAGAAAAATAATACCAGATTCCTCGGTTCGGCGAAGAGCCTCTTTGACGACATTATCCATGTCAATCAGTTTCTCCATCTCTTCTTTCTTGGTCGCTTCCAAGGCTTCCGGCACCTTCATCTTGCGAGTTTTTTTCTTTCTTGGAAAGAGCTTGCTAAAGGCATCCTGGATATTCGACTGCATATCTTCCATCCCGGAAGTCGTCATGATTTCAACCATGGGCATCGATTTTGATTCGGTCAGCGACACCTCCAGCTCACGCTCATTTAGACGGCCATCTCTCAGCATCTCCCGAAATTTTTCTCTGGTCGAGTTCTGCTCGGCATTTTCTGTTCGTACCGGCAAATCTGGGTTTTGGATGGTAAAGGAATGGGCATCGTCCGGCCCGACTGCTGCCGATTTGACTGGGCTTGGGGGCAACAGGATATCGAGTATTCGGTCCTCTGCGTTTGCTTCAGCCACACCTTCAATACGGTTTTTTTCCTCATCCTTTACCATATTAATGGCTAAGTCGACGAGATCACGAACCATGGACTCCACGTCCCGACCAACGTAGCCCACTTCGGTATACTTCGAGGCCTCAACCTTTATAAAAGGCGACTGCGCCAAAGTAGCCAGACGACGGGCAATTTCTGTTTTGCCAACTCCGGTGGGACCAATCATAATAATATTTTTTGGTGCAATCTCTTCACGTAAGGGAGACGGCACCTGCCTCCGCCGCCACCGGTTACGAAGGGCAATGGCCACAGAGCGTTTAGCATCCGGTTGGCCTACTATATATTTGTCTAGTTCAAGGAGAATTTCTTTCGGGGTAAGAGACTGATTAGAGATCATATTGTTTCAACGATTATTGAATTATTGGTAAAAACACAGATACTTGCGGCTATGCCCATTGCTTCCCGGCAGATTGACTCGGCATCCAGTTCACTATGCTCAACAAGGGCAAGGGCGGCTGCCTGGGCATAGGGTCCACCAGAACCGATGGCCAGTATGCCTTTATCGGCTTCAATGACATCACCATTACCAGAAAGAAGGAGGGAATGGTCTTTATCCACGGCAATTAACATAGCTTCTAATTTCCTGAGGAATTTATCGGTTCGCCATTCCTTGGCAAGCTCAACGGAGGCACGCATCAAATTGCCGTTATATTGCTCGAGTTTCTGTTCCAGCTTATCGTATAAGGTGAAAGCATCGGCAGTCGCTCCGGCAAAACCGGTGATAACTTTATCATGGTAGAGTCGTCGTACTTTTCGGGCCTGATGTTTCATTACGGTATTGCCGAGTGACACCTGACCGTCTCCAGCTAAAGCAACATGCCCCTTATGACGGACCGCCAAAATTGTTGTAGATCGTATTCTCATTTGTACACTTTTAGTTAATTTAATCTTAATAATTTTAGACAAATAGACTTAGCCCCTTAAGCCCTGCCCTCTCTGCCTATTTTTTTTCAGCGATTGATAAAGGATGAGCCTTGTCATACACATCTGACAAATGGTCCAGAGTAAGATGGGTATAGCGCTGAGTGGTTGAAAGACTGGCATGTCCCAACAGTTCCTGAACGGATCGCAGGTCCGCACCCATCTCTAAAAGATGGGTGGCAAAGGAATGTCTCAGGGCATGGGGTGTGACAATCTGGCTGATACCTGCCCGTTCCCCATAAGCCTTAACTAATCGCTCCACGCTTCGGCTGGTCAGCCGACTTCCCCTGCCGTTCAGAAACAGGGCTTCTTTTTCAACTGCCCTGCCTCTCCCGGCCCGTTGTTCTATCAATTGCAAGCGCTGGGGCAACCAGCCGCGAACCGCTTCCATGGCGGGACGACCGACCGGCACCAACCGCTCCTTATCACCTTTGCCCCGTACCGTAAGCACTTCCTCAATGAAATCAAGATCAGCGAGGTCTCTGGATACCAGCTCAGAAACACGCATTCCGGTGGAATAGAGGAGCTCTAGCATGGCCACATCTCTTAACGCATAGGTGTCTTTTAACGTCGGAGCCTCAATCAGGGCAAAAGTCTCATCCACCGTAAGGAACACAGGAATAAATCGGCCGACTTTAGGGCCTGTGACACCGGACAGTGGATCACTTTTTAACGATTTTCGACGTTGGGCATATCGAAAAAATGATCTCAGGGCCGATATTTTTCTGGCGACGGTGGCAGCGCTGTTGCGACCATGCAGACTGACGATAAATTTTCGTACATGGCTTGAGGTGATTTCATTGAGAGCAATTGCCTTTTCATCTTTGTCTGACTTGGTTCCTTTCTCTGGTCTGTTTAAATGACTGCAAAATTCCCGCAAATCACTCTGATAGCCACTGACAGTATGCTCGGAATACCCTTTTTCAGTTGCCAGCCATCTTGTAAACGATTCAATAGTCTTTATCATTTTAATTCGGTGCCTTAGAAATTAATCAGCAAGAGGATGAGAACTGTAGAATATATTGAGCGGGTCATTGCTGTTTTTTCCGCTCGACTTCCTGTCTTTCACCGAATATATACAATGCTTTTTTCTCCCATTTATGCTTTGTTTGTAGGGTTGCAATCTCGACTGAACTGCTATAGTTTTAGTCTGTATGATTGAACGAGGCAACCTTCTTTTATTTTCAAAATTAGTTACAGATTATGGCCAAAAAAACTTTTGAAACCGCACTTTCCCGACTCGAACAAATCACCGAAGAACTTGAAGACGGTGAGTTGAGCCTTGAGAATAGTTTAAAAAAATTTGATGAAGGGATCAAACTTGCCAGCTTCTGCACCGAGCAACTCTCTGAGGCTCGGGCAAAAGTAGAATTATTACTGGAAAAAGATGGCAAACTTGAAGCAATTCCTTTTGACGGACAGGAAAGTGGACATAAAGACCTATCTGAGTGAAAAGCGAAGTATTATCGAAAATGCGCTTGAAAAGTTAATGCTGCAACCAGCAGGTCCTTTTGAGAACCACATTAAGGCCATGCGCTACAGTCTTTTTGTCGGGGGTAAACGAATCCGGCCGATACTCTGTCTTGCCGCAGGCGAGGCTGTGGCCAGATCTGTGGATACGGAAAATAATTTACTGCCGGTTGCCTGTGCTCTTGAGTGTATTCACACCTACTCGCTTATCCATGACGACCTGCCGGCCATGGACAATGATGCGCTTCGCCGCGGAAAACCGACAAATCATATTCTCTTTGGCGAGGCGGGAGCAATCCTTGCCGGAGACGGTTTATTGACCTGGGCCTTTGAGTTACTCAGCATGCCCAACAGTGGTACCCTGACGGCAGAGCAAAGGCTCAGCATATTTCACACTATAGCCAGGGCGGCGGGCCCAGGTGGCATGGTGGGCGGGCAGGCACTTGACATTGCAAGTGAAAATACTGACTTCCCCTTTGAAACGCTCCAGACGATACATAAGAATAAAACAGGAGTTCTAATTACCTGTTCTGTACATGCCGGTGCCATTGGCGCTGGTGCCAACCAGGAGCAGACGGAAAAACTCATTGCATATGGCGACAATATTGGCCTGGCTTTTCAAATAGTCGATGATCTACTCAATGTAACTTCAACCACCGAGCAGCTTGGCAAGGCGGCAGGGTCAGATGTCGATCACGGCAAAGCAACCTACCCCGCTTTTTTTGGTGTTGAAAAGACGCGAACTAAAGCCAAAGAAGCTGTCGAAAATGCCATCGATGCCTTAACTGGATTTAACCAGGATGCCGACCCGCTCCGCGCACTTGCCGAGTACGTCTACACCAGGAGTCATTGATTATTCTTCCAATGCTTTTTCAAAAGCACGCCTTTACAGAAACGAAAGGCGCAAGACAATGATAAATATCAGCAACAGATAAATACTACTGATTCTTCGTCGGATTGATAACTTCATTGTCAGCCTGAATTTATTCCCGGCCACTGTATTCAAAAAAGATGCTATGTCGAAACCACAACCACTCATCCAAAAAACATTGCTTGAACGAATTAATTCACCCGCCGATATTCGAAAACTCTCCACCTCTGAAATGGTGGAACTGGCTCAGGATGTTCGTGATCATATAGTACAGACTGTATCGAGAACAGGCGGCCACCTGGCCCCCAGCCTCGGAGTAGTAGAGCTCACCATTGCCCTTCATTATATTTTTGATACGCCCAATGACAAACTGATCTGGGATGTGGGCCACCAGTCCTATGCCCATAAGATACTTACCGGCAGACGAGAACAATTTGCCACCCTCCGGCAATATAAAGGCATGAGCGGCTTCCCCAAATTCAAAGAAAGCGCCTATGACGCCTTCGAAACCGGCCACAGCTCGACCTCTATTTCCGCCGCATTAGGCATAACGATTGCCAAAACGCTAAAAAAAGATGGCCGCCGGGCTATTGCTGTTATCGGCGACGGTTCGATGACCGCTGGTCTGGCATTTGAGGCACTGAACCATTCCGGACATCTCAATAAAGATCTCATAGTCATACTGAATGATAATGAAATGTCCATTTCCCCCAATGTCGGCGCCCTTTCCAGTTTTCTGAGTCGCAAACTCACCGGCAGGACAATGACCCGGGTGAAAGCGCATCTCGTCGAAAAGCTGAAGATTTCTGATGTGGGAGAAAACATCCTCAACATTCTCAGAAAGAGTGAAGAAAGTTTCAAAAGTTTTTTTACCCCGGGCATGCTCTTTGAGGCCTTTAAATTTGATTATGTTGGACCCATTGACGGCCACAGCCTGGAAGATTTATTAGAAACGCTTGAGACAGTTCGTGACACGGAGCACGGTCCGGTACTGATCCATGTCCTTACCAAAAAGGGCAAAGGCTACGAACCAGCCGAAAAAAATCCCGGTGTTTTTCATGGAATTGGACCCTTTGATATTGTCAGCGGCACCCCGCATTCGAACAAAGGTGCAGTAACCTATACCAAAGTCTTTGGTGATACAGTTGCCCAACTGGCGGCAAAAGACAACAAGATTGTCGCAATATCCGCGGCCATGGTATCCGGGACGGGTCTGAAAAGATTTGCCACAGAATTCCCGGACCGCCTTTTTGATGTGGGAATCGCCGAGCAGCATGCAGTGACTTTTGCGGCCGGACTCGCTGTTGAGGGATTACGGCCTGTGGTGGCTATTTACTCGACTTTTTTCCAGCGAGCCCTTGATCAGATAATTCACGATATATGTATCCCGAATTTACCGGTGACTCTGGCCATTGACCGGGCAGGAGTGGTAGGCGACGACGGCCCCACTCATCATGGAGTCTTTGACATATCCTTTCTTCGCTTCATACCAAACATCATCCTCATGTCGCCAAAAGATGAAGATGAGTTACAGCACATGCTGTTTACTTCCATTTACCATGACGGACCTTCGGTTGTCCGTTATCCCCGTGGTGCTGGCTGCGACGTACCACTTGCAACGGAACTGAAGAAGCTCGAAATAGGTAAAGGGGAACTGCTGCAGGCAGGTGACGATGTCCTTTTACTGCCAGTCGGCAACAGGGTGTATCCCGCACTGGAGGCAGCAAAAGAGCTTGCAAAAATGGGCATCAGCACCGCAGTTATTAATCCACGCTTTATCAAACCCCTGGACGCAGAACTTATTAGTAAGTGGGCCGATCATACCAAACATGTTGTGACCATTGAAGACAACACCCGCCAGGGCGGTTTTGGCAGCTCGGTACTGGAACTCCTCAGCCATCGCCAACTCTACTCGGTCAAAACGTGTTTGCTCGGCTATCCAGATCATTTTGTCGAACATGGCCCACAAAAAACGCTGTGGAAAAATAACCAGATAGACAGCCCGGCAATTGTTCAGGCAGCAATTAAAATAATTGACCGAAAAGAGTAAGTTTTACTGTTGCTGCTGGCGATATATCTTTATTCACAAACGGCGACGAACCATTTTCTCTTAAGATATGATTATTAAAATTGACAGCACCACCGAGTTTGATACTGACAGGGATTTCAGTTCAGCCGAACGACACATTCTTCAAAAATTGCTTGGCTGGAAAGCCCTGGTGAACTCGATTGACCAGTTCCGCCAGAAAAAAGAATCGGCATTTGGGGTCGGCTGGAACAATTCCGGTCCCATTCGGGAAAGCAAAACCATGGCACTTGTGGTGCAACATCTGGAAAAAGAGCTTCACCTCCGTCTAAAAAATGATGAGGAGCACAAGAAAAATGTTTTGTAAAAATAATTCAGTCGAGTATCGAGAGCTCTTGGACGGTGTCCACCTGCAATCCCTTGTTCATGGTGAAAAAACACTCATGGGCCGATTTAAACTGGCCAAAGGTGCTACCTTACCACCCCACAAACATCCCCACGAGCAAACGGGATTTATGATTTCGGGAAAACTGTTATTTACAATCGGAACCAAAGAATTTGAGGCTGAAACCGGCGATAGCTGGTGCATCCCTGGAGACACCGAACATTCTGCCGTTGCCGTTGAAGATTCACTGGTCGTGGAAATCTTTTCCCCGGTTCGCGTCGATTATCTGCCACAATAAAAAAGGCCGACTTCTGTGCAGAAGCCGGCCTTTTTCAGTACCTTTGGTCAACACAAAGTCGGATCAAATCTTGTAATATCCTTTATACCAGTCGACAAACTTTCCTATGCCGTACTCAAGCGTGGTATTTGGTTTATAATCAAAATCCTTCACCAGATCGTCGACATCGGCATATGTAGCCGGAACATCTCCCGGTTGCATCGGCAGAAAGTTTTTCTCAGCCTTTCGACCAAGGCAGTCCTCAAGAACTTCGATATAGCGCAGTAATTTTTCCTTGTTGTTATTGCCGATATTATAGACCCGGTACGGACAATAGGATGTGGCCGGATCAGGTTCGTCGCCGTTCCAGCTGGAAGAGCTTTCCGGCAGGCGATGAATAACCCGACAAACCCCTTCAACAATATCATCAATATAGGTGAAATCCCGTTCCATTTTACCGTTATTGAAAACATCGATGGGCCTATTTGTCAAAATTGCCTTGGTGAATAGAAAAAGAGCCATATCAGGCCGTCCCCAGGGTCCATAAACGGTGAAAAACCGCAAACCGGTCGTGGGGAGTTGAAAAAGATGACTATAGGTGTGCGCCATTAATTCATTGGCCTTTTTCGAAGCGGCATAGAGCGAGACGGGGTGGTCCACATTATCATGCACAGAAAACGGCATTTTAGTGTTCGCCCCATAAACAGAACTCGACGAGGCGTAGACCAGATGTTTGACCCCTGAGTGCCTGCACCCCTCTAAAATATTAACAAAGCCAACGATGTTGGTATCAACATAGGAATGGGGGTTAATCAGGGAATAGCGGACTCCTGCCTGCGCCGCCAGATTCACCACCGCATCAAAGCTGTGCTGCTGAAAAAGGGTTTCCACCGCCTGTCTATCGGCAAGTTCAATATTGACATGGGTGAACCCAGGGCCTTGAGCCAGAGCTCCCATGCGGTCGCGCTTTAATTGCGGATCGTAATAGTCGTTTAAATTATCCAGCCCAACGACTTCAGCGCCCCCGGCAATCAATTTTTGGGCTAAATTCGCCCCGATAAAACCAGCACTGCCTGTGATAAGTATTTTTTTCATCTCTTCCATTCTAAAAGATTTTATGACCTTCGCTCTTTGTCAGCCGACTTCTTTCAATCATCAAAATCGCCTTCAGGTCCCTTATCGACATCCAGGGATTTGGCCCGTTCAATGATCAGTTCCCTGGTCCATTCTCCAGGATTTTCCAGTTGTTTGCCTTTCGAACCTAAATCATAGCTGCCAGCTTTTAGAATCAGCTCTTTAGCTAAGGTGGCTGTTCCTTGTGCATTAAACACAGAAGTCAGCATGTTGTAGACAAACTCTTCGACTCTTTTACTCATTCGCTCGCGGACAGACCTCTCCTGGGCAAGAAGCAGATTATCAAAAGGCAAATTGAGATTCTTATAATTTCCACCCTTCCAGCCCTTTTCAGCGGCATAAGCAGTCATCCGCTGCCAGATTTCTTCGGAAACGCCCTCTCCTTTAACCTTGATAAAATTACCGTCGCTATCCTGAATGGCATTGCCGTAATCATTGACTTCAACCCCCCAGGAAATCATTTGCAGGGCAGTGGCCACATTGGCCTTCGTGGTATGGGTGCCCGCAGCGATTGCTCTGAGCTTGTCAGAGTTATTGCCTGAGGTGCCGTGCTGAGCACCGGAGACCCCATATTTTTCCAGAGCCTTGTGAATTTCAGCGGTTAACTCCACCTGAATGCCCTGGCCACTGGCCTCAAGACCATGGGAAGAGCCGTTATTTAAGGCAATCCAGTCGGCAAAAATGCCGTGGGCATTGAGCCCTTTTATCAGAAACGAGGCATCATCGACAGTTGAGAGCCCCTGATCGCCCTTAATCTCCCCCACCTCGGTTTCATATCCGGCCCATTTGGGTATACAGTCATTCACCTCAAGGTTGGCCAGCAGATTTTTATCATCTTGCATGTGTGACGCATCCACAGCAATCGAGGTTATGCCCGCATCAAACATGGACGGTATTTCCATTTTGGCAAATTCAACATCAGGAACACTTTTTATTCCGTAATGATCGGCATGAACAGCCACCGGAATTGTTATACCAAGCTCATTGCAGATGCTATCAACGTGCAGGGCAATATTATACATATTGATAGGGCAATAGTTCGATTCCGACCGGGCAATTTCAATAAGCAGTGTCGCATCAGCCCGCTGTGCGGCCATAAGTGCCCCTCGTATAATGAAACTATTGCGGCCATTGGCGGCAATAGTCATGGCCTTTCCTTTTGCCACCAGGGCCTGATCAATCACCTTGCCACTGACGAGCAGCGCCTGGGAATGAGGAAAGCGTTTTGTAATATTAGGGGGTCTGCCTATTTGGATCAATTTTTGAAAATCTGCATTTGTACCCATAAAACACCTCCGCATGTTTTTCATTGGTCTTGTACAGTAAACACTTCTTTATCTAAACCCGGAAACAATGGAGCAAACCGGGATTTTCATGATATTGCCCCGAAGGCAGCACCTATCACTATCACTTTGTAGAGACACAGAATATCTCACAACAAACTCCTCACACTCATAATGCAGGTAACGCAATAAATCCAGTTAGGAAAATCATTTATTCCGAGATGTTTTCTGGGGGTAGGGGCGGCTCCTTGAATCCTACAAAGCCCTTTTTGCCAAAGGCCCAAACCGCCAGAACACTGATTTCATAGAGGACGAGCAGAGGAATGCCCATCATCATCTGGTTCACCACATCCGGTGTTGGCGTAAGGATAGCGGCAATGATAAAATTGATAAGGATTGCATATTTTCGGTTGCGATTCAAAAAAGCGACATCAACCAGGCCGACTTTAGCTAAAAATACCATAAATATCGGCATCTCAAAAATAACCCCAAAGGCAAGAAGAAGCCTGATGGCAAGAGAAAAATATTCACTCACCGCCGGCAGAGAGGTTAAAAACTCGTTGTTGTAACCAACCAGAAATTTAAAAGCAGGGGGGAAAACGACAAAATAGCCAAACGCGGCACCACCAATAAAACAAAATGACGACAGGATTGAAAATGGAATGACGACTCGCCTTTCATGGCTGAATAAACCGGGTGCCACAAACCGCCAGATTTGCGAAAAAACCACCGGACAAGCCAACAGTAGACCACAAACAAGCGCGAGCTTTAGATAAAAAAAAACCCTTCCTGGTACGAGGTAAAGATCAGTGATGTCCCTTCCGGCAAAACTTCGGTGAGTGGTTTAAAGAACCAGGTGCCAATGGGACGGATAACTGTATAAGAGAGGCAAAAGCCGATAAAAATGGCAACGAACGAGACGATGAGGCAGGAACGTAGTTCCCTGAGGTGCTCGGTAAGCGCCTGTCTCTCAAAACTTTCACTATCTTCTTGCGGAATCATGTGTCATTTATCCTAAAAATTGACTATTCAACTGTGATCAACTATTAAAAGCCTAAGACTGGTGATGGCAAAGTAACAAACAGTATATCCAGGGCGTGTCAATTTCACCATCCACTGCGTGTTACCGGTGACGGGTTACCAACATCATCTGAATACCATCTGTGCTGCAATTTGGCAAGATGGACAAGCAAATCATACTCTTATAAAAACCAACAACAAGTCAGCCTTGCTGCACATACTCAAAACCACAATGAATGAAGCTGAACAAGTAACAAAGAATGAACCGGCACAGACCTGGCATGTCTATATCGTTTGCTGTAAAGACAATTCCCACTATACAGGCATCACCACAGATCTTGTGCGCCGGATCGATGAACATAACACAGCTAAAAAAGGTGCCAGATATACCCGTTCACGGCGTCCTGTAGAGCTTGTATACTCGGAAAAGGCAGCATCCCGGGCGATAGCCACCCGAAGAGAAGCTCAAATCAAAAAACTGACCCCCGCCGGCAAAAAACAGCTGATAAAAACTTGTCCGCCATCAAGATTGAGCAAGACTGTTCTTCCCTCCGGATACTGATGCCCATTGAGCTAACAGCTAAAACGACTCCCGGATCTTCTCCGAAACCCCTTTGGTCAGGGCAAGTACTTTTGTTGCCTGCTCCACAGAAACAGTGCCGGTGCCGCAACTGGGAGTGATCAGCGTCTGTTGATACACAGTCTTGGCATCCATTCCAACTGCCTGCAACTGACGTGACTGTTCGAACCATTTTTCGACCAGCCCATCCACCGTTTCAATGTCAATAAATTCCAGCGCAGTGGGAACAATGCCGGTGGCAAGAATCCCGCCACGGGCGAAAAACTTTTTCAGATGGTCGGGATACAGAATCAGTTTATCAAAATAGGAATAGGCGTCATAGCTGACAATATCGACACCGGAGTCAAAAAGAACCGGCCATTCGGTGTTGGCACAAACATGGACACCGGTAAGCCCGTTTTCTGCCCGAACAGCTTCAAAAACTTCACTGAAACAGGCGATAATATCGTCTGAGGTAATGGTAATAAAAGCCGAGGAGCCGAGGCCGGCGAGGCCTGGTTCATCAAAAAACATTATGGCCTGTCCGCCAACTTCGGCCATTTTTTTGGTCTGCCACCGAGCTTTCATCGCCAGATGCTTCACCGCTGCGTCACGAAGCTGGTCATTATAAAAAATAGCCCGTCCCGCCTGATCAACCAAGCCAGTACAAAAAGTGATCGGGCCGGTGGTCTGTCCTTTAAGGCCAATGAGCGAATCCTTCTCCTTTTCGGCTTTGGCCAGCAAGGTATAAAAACCGTTGGCAACTTCCGGGGAGAGCAGAAAACGAGAATCATCAAGAGAATTGATGCCTTCTGAAACCATCAGGTACTCTTCATAAAAAGCGAGCAATTCGGCTTCAAAGGTGCTGCTCTCGGTGTCTATATACGTTTTATCATCTACCTTGGTGAGACCGGGCAGGCCTGGAGCATACTGAAGGATCATGCCCTCTTCCTTGTATATCGGCAACTGTGGCCACAGTGGAAGCTGTGGCGTATACTCGAAGATTAAGTCAGTGGCCTCCGTGTGATTTTTCAGGGGGAGACTGCCAATCAGCAGAGGAAGACATTGGGGTAAAAATTGAGACATTCGCGAGCACCTTTGATAGATCATTTATAAGAAAGACTGAGAATTTTCTAATCGTTGTTGCAGGGAAATAATTACGTGGAGAAAGACATACCATTTTAGAAAAGACCAGGCATAGTCCCACTCAAAATGGATACTGAAAAGCTATTTCATGCCAACAGAATTACATTCTTGCAAATACCTCGAAGAGAATAGTTCTGAATTTGAAAATGTCATCCCATTTTCCAAGGCTTGTTAATTTTTCAGATTTTTTTGCTAAAAAAGAGGCTACCGACTCATGAGATGTTGAACACCTTTTTCCAAACCATCCAGGGACAGCTCGAACATCGGAAAAACGGACTGGATGACCTGTATCGAATGGGTATACGGCCAATGTCTGCGAGGAATCGGATTGAGCCAGATAGCTCGGTGAAAATAATCGGCAAGAAACTTCAATTGTTCAATGGAGGGCCTGCCGCTTCTCTCAAACGCATAGATTGATCCATCGGCGGACATCAGTTCATAAGGTGCCATGCTCGCATCCCCGACGATAATCAGTCTGGTATCCGGATCCACTTTATTGAAATCCTTTATCTGCACAGCATGTTTATACCTGGACGGATCCTCCCAAAGAAGGTCGTAGATGGTATTGTGAAAGAAGTAGGTTTTCAGGTCTTTAAATTGAGATTTTGCATAACTGAACAAGGTCTGGACAAGATCGACATGGGGCTCCATAGACCAGCCGCCATTGTCTATAGCCAGGACAATTTTTAAACGATCAACGATGCCTCGTTCAAAAATAAGCTCTATTTCACCACCATTCCGCATGGTCTGATAAACAGTGGCATCAATATTCAGTTGGTCTTTTGCCCCCTGGGGAACGAGATTACGCAATCTTTTCAGCGCTTCCCCTATGGTGCTTTTGGTCAACACCCCATCGATAGAGTAGTCTTTATACCGACGTTCATTGGCAACTTTAACAGCAGATTTGTTCCTTGAACCGCCCCCCACCCTCAGCCCTCCAGGATGGATGCCAGAATGACCGACAGGAGAGGTTCCTCCGGTACCAATCCATTTAGAGCCCCCATCGTGTCGTCCGTCTTGATCCTGCAGACGCTGCTTAAAATAGTCGAGCAACTCATCGGGAGACATTTCACTCAGTTTCTTTTCATCCACGCCTAAAGCGTCAGCAAGTAACTTGGGATCCTTCAGCCATTCATGCAGCATACTCTCCGCCAGCAGATCCAAAGCGAGCTGATCCACGTCAGGTAGTTCTGCCCCATCGAAAATATGAGCAAAAACCTGATCATAGAGGTCGAAATATTTCTCGCTTTTGACAAGGATCGTTCTGGCGGCGGTATACAAATCGTCTACTGAGCTCACCAGTCCCTGCGCCATGGCCCTATGCAGGGTAAGGAAGGAGGTCGGACTGACAGGTATTCCTACCTCTTTTAATTTATAAAAGAAATCTATAAACATTTCGAGTCGTTCACATCAGAAGAATCGTTTTTTCATCAGACTGCCGGATGATCGCTGGTAATCGCCACTTTTTTTGAAGAGAACACCCAAGTAGGGCACCTCTTTTTTCAAACGCTCACCATCATGAAAATCAGGATCAGCCGCCAGCGCGCGTATCCAGTTGATCAGTTCCCGTGTCGCCGGTTTTTTTTCTATACCTTCGATATCTCTTAAGCCATAGAAAGTGTTGATCGCATTTTCAGCGAGTTTCTTGTCAATTTCAGGAAAGTGGACGTTAATGATGTTCCTCATCATTTTGGGATCAGGAAAGGCGATATGGTGGAAGTTACAGCGACCAAGAAAGGGATCAGAAAGATCCTTTTTGGCATTTGAAGTTATAATGATCACCGGTCTCTGTTCCGCCCGGACTACTTCATCGGTTTCAATGATATCAAACTGCATTTGGTCAAGCACATCGAGCATGTCATCTTGAAACTCGGTCTCTGCCTTATCGATCTCATCAATCAATAAAACGCAGCGCTTAGTCGAGGTAAATGCCTGACCTATTTTCCCCATCTTAATATATTCTTTGATATTACTGACATTTCTGTTTGAATCTCCGAAACGACTGTCATTGAGACGCGTCAGAGTATCATATTGGTACAATGCCTCGATAAGTTTCATGCTCGATTTCACATTAAGGGTAATAAGCTGCATCCTCAATGTTTCAGCTATGGCATGGGCCAGCATGGTTTTGCCGGTGCCTGGCTCTCCTTTGAGCAACAGCGGCATTTCCAGGACCATTGAAATATTAACTATTTTTGCCAGTTCCTGGTCGAGTACATATTTGGCAGAACCAGTGAAGGATTTTTTATCCATTACAAGCCTCAAAGTTCATTGAATTTATTAATAAACATGTGATAGTTGGAGATCTCTCTCATTGATCGTTATGAAATCATTTAGCTTCTTTAGAAAGTGCAACAAAAGGATGAAACGCTGAAGCATGAATATATTGTTGACGAATACGTAAAGGTACCATCTGAGAGAAATGATTTCGACAACCTTTTGCTCTTCAATTATTTTAACTTATTTGTAAACTATTATTGATATGTTGTTTTTTGACACTTTGACATGTTGCCAAGCTATCGGCTATAATCCCTGTATCGCTTAACTGTCAAAGGTTACAGAACATTTGACAGTTTGTTTTTTCAGCTTTTACCAAAAACAGCGATCCGTTGCAGGGTTTTTGACCAGTCCATAAGGATTGACATTTAATTTTGCTATTTGTAGATTCGTTCCCGCAGTGTCTTACAAGTGGGGGGTAAACGGCAAATGAATGGTCTCAATAATCGTTCTTTTATATCGCATTTCACTTGACTCATCGGAGAGTAAAATAAATATGCTACAATTGAGTTCAGCTAAAGATAGCTATTCTTCATCGGGTATGTACTTTTTCCCGACCATAGCACTCAATTCCCGTTACCAAAGCCATTTCACACCTGCCCTTTCTCGCTGTTTTTCACTTCTTTGCTCCGCCCTCTCATTCAAAAAAATAAAGATTTTTGGCCAAAACGATCCCATTCTGCTCAATTTGTTGATATTTCGCGGAATGCACGTTGCCAACAATTTATTATCTTTTATAGCCCTCATTTTTGAACATCCTTTTGTCACAAATGTTCTAATGACAAGCATAAAATCGATGCATCCAGGCTTTCTCAACAGAGTTCAACTGCCAAAGGAAATGAACTCTTTACTTCAGTCATTTTTAAAAAAACGACAATAAAACGAGTAACGCTGCCAGGCAATAAACGCCAAAAAGGGAGGACTATAGAAAACAAACTGGCAAAAAACATTCTCTAATCACAGTCGAATAGTGTTGGCGAGGCGTTTAGCTGCATCACCGACAATGTGTAATCGGATAGGAAAAAAGGAATAACTCAATGTCAGAAAGCACCATAAAAATCAAAGGAAAAAAGCAAAGCTCCTTTCTTGACAAGGTTAAGGAGATCATCCCCGACGGTGGAAACCTCAATCTCTGCCTTACATGCGGTGCCTGCGCTTCAGGTTGCCCTGCAACAGGATTGGCAGACATGGATCCACGTAAATTCCTGCGCATGTGCGCCATGGGAATGGACAAAGAAGTGACCACGCATCCGTGGGTATGGATGTGCACAATGTGTCAGCGTTGTATCTATGTCTGTCCCATGAAAATTGACATTCCGCAGCTCGTTTTCAACGCTCGCGCAGAATGGCCCAGGGAAGAAAGACCGTCTGGTATTATGAAATCCTGTGATATGGCCCTCAGAAATGAGTCAAACAGTGCCATGGGAACGGCTCCGGATGACTTTATCTTCGTTGTCGAAGATGTACTGGCGGAGTATCGGGAATCCCAACCGGAATTCAAGGACATGGAAGCACCTATTGATAAACCAGGTGCCTTTTTCTTCGTCAATCAAAACTCACGAGAGCCGGTTACCGAGCCAGACGAAATGGTTCCACTCTGGAAAATCCTCCACCTTGCCGGTGTCGACTGGACATATGGCAGCAAGGGTTGGGCCGCTGAAAACTATTGCATGTTTTTAGCAGACGATAAATGCTGGGAAAGGGTGACGAGGGTATCGGCTAATCAAGCTGATGAACTTGGCTGTAAGGTTTTTCTCAATACCGAGTGAGGCCACATAACGTTCTCAGTCCGGTCCGGACTGAAAAAATTCAATATTGATCACAAGTTCGAAGTTGCTTCAATTTACACGTATTATGCAAAATGGATAAGGGAGGGACGACTGAAAGTCAGTTCTGCCTGGAACAAGGACCGAAAAATCAAGTTCACTATTCAAGACCCCTGCCAGATTATCCGTAAGGGCGAAGGTGACAAAGTAGCTGATGATTTGAGGTTTGTTATTAAATCAGTGGTTGGGGAAGAGAACGTCATTGAAATGACGCCAAATAAGTCAAACAACTATTGTTGTGGTGGTGGTGGTGGATTCCTGCAATCGGGATACACTGAAGAACGTCGTGCTTATGGCAAAATTAAGTATAACCAAATTATGGAAACCGGTGCTGACTATTGCATCACCGGCTGTCATAATTGCCATGCCCAGGTACACGATCTCGGCCATCATCATGGTGCTACTTATGGCACCGTGCATATTTGGACATTGATTTGTCTGTCTCTTGGAATCCTTGGCCCGAACGAAAGAGCGTATCTTGGAGACGACTTGAAGGATGTAGACGTTTTTCACCCTGAAAGTTCTCTGTACTAGGATGTTAAACGTATTCAGGTACTAAAAATATTTGGTTTGCTCTGATTAGGAGGGAAATAAGCCTATGAGTTTTCAAAAACGATTAGCGGCAAAGGAATTCGCTGTATTAGCCGAAATGCACACCCCTAAAGGAATTAACATCTCCAAATTAGTAAACGATGCCCGCCGCCTGAAGGGAAGAGTTGATGCAGTTGTTGTACCCGATATGGATAATGGAATCATGCGCATGAGTGCCTTGGCTGCTGGAGTTTTACTCCAACAGCAGGGTGTTGAAACCATCATGCACATGTATTGTAGGGACCGGAACAGAATGGCATTGCAGGGTGATGCCATGGCTGCCCACGTTCTTGGTATCCAGAATATCGTTGTGGTCGATAGCACTGATATGAGTGAAAGTGACCACAGTGATTCTCACCCCGTCAACGATCTCAATGAAATAGAGCTAATCGAGGCCCTCATGACCCTGCAGACAGGGAAAGATATGAGTGGCTTTGATCTCGACGGTGCCCCTGATTTCTCCATAGGCTGCACGTTAACTCCTTTTACCGACAATACAGGCAGAGATGCTTCTCTGTTGGCGGCCCAGAAAAAGATCGCAGCCGGCGCAAGTTACATTATTGTGCCACCCATCTTTGATGTGGCGGGTAGTGGTGATCTTCTGGCGAGGGTGAATGAGCTCGGCGTGCCAATCATAGCGACGGTTTTTCTCCTGAAATCACTGGCCATTGCGCAGTATATCACGAACAGTGACCCAACGGCAGGGATAAGCAACGATGTCATTCGTCGTATCCGCAAATCTTCTAACCGGGAACAGGAAGGCATTAAAATTGCTGGAGAAACTGTTCTCGAATTAAAAGAAAAAACTCAAGGCGTTTTAATACAAACACTAGGATGGGAACACAAATTGCCCGAAATCCTCGATGTTGCCAACATTTAATTTTTGAAACACCATAGCAATTTATCCAAGGATTGACCGAATAATTCGTTTAACCCTGCTAAACCTGTGACAAGAAAAGGTAACAATGCAGAATTCAAATACAATCGAAACCCAAAATAACAAAGTACTCGTTGTCGGTGGAGGTCTCGGTGGGATACGAACGGCTCTGGATTTAGCTGAAGCAGCAAAAGATGTCGTTCTTGTCGATAAGGACTACACTGTCGGTGGCCTTATGACCCAGTTGGATAGAACTTTTCCAACAAATAACTGTGACCTTTGTACCATCGCCCCCCACCTTTCCGAGAGTAATCGTCAGGATCATATCGAGCTCATGACCATGACCAGCGTCGAGAATGTATCCGGCGAAAAAGGTAACTTTTCAGTTACTCTCATAACCAAACCCAGATTCATCAACTTAGAGAAATGTACCGCCTGCGGGGAATGCTTTAACCAATTTCCTGAATGCGTCCGTTTTAATCCGGGTCTTGACCACCGTGCACCAACCTGTATGCGCTACCCCCAGGCAACCCCCCAGGCTTTTTCCATTGATCTGGAAAAATGCACTGATGTGAAAGCACTGGTGAACGTCTGTCCGGCCGGTGCTATAAACCCAGACGATATGCCAATAAAGCGAGAGCTGAAATGCGCTTCTATTGTTTTATCGCCGGGTGCTGCCCTTTTTGACCCAAGTGAACTTGATTACCTTGGTTATGCCAAGTTACCAGATGTTGTCACCAGTCTTGAATACGAACGAATTCTTTCTGCATCCGGCCCAACTTCCGGCAAACTTGTTCGTCCTTCAAATGGCAAACAGCCCAAAAAAATCGCCTGGATTCAGTGTATTGGGTCAAGAGGACTGCAAAAAGGGGCCGGCGCTTACTGTTCCAACGCCTGCTGCATGTTTGCTCTGAAAGAGGCGATCATTACCAAGGAGCGATTCCAGGAAGATATCGAAACGACTATCTTTTATATGGATATGCGGACCTTTGGTAAAGATTACGAACTCTATCTCAACAGAGCAAAAAATGAATACGGGGTCCGCTTTTTGCGCAGCCGTCCTCACTCTATCCTGCACCACCAAAATGACGATAATCTGACTCTCACCTATACCCAGGATGACAGTACCAAACAGTTCGAAGAAAAGTTTGACATGGTCGTCCTGTCCACCGGTTTTAAAACCTCGGCGGACACCCGGCTTCTGGCAAACAAGATAGGCCTGGAACTCAATGATGACTTTTTCCCAATCACCGACGGTTTCAACCCCGTCGCCACGACGAAGCCCGGCGTGTATGTAGCCGGTACTTTTCAGAGCCCAAAAGATATCCCGGACACTATGGTGCAGGCAAGTGCTGCCGCTTGTATGGCCAGTGCCGATCTGCCGGTATTTGAGAAAAAACCGGCAGAAGAAGTTGAGGCTGCGCGAGAAAGAGATATCAGTCTCGAAGAACCGAAGGTTGGTGTGTTCATCTGTGATTGTGGCGAAAACATCGGTGGGGTCATTGATGTCGAGACCCTCGTTGAACATGCCGGCAAGCTCCCCTATGTGGCCGTTGCCAAGGCAGAAGGTCATGGCTGCAGCCGATTGTCCATGGAGAACATTAAACAGACAATTGAAGAAGAACAACTCAACCGCGTGGTTATAGGCGGCTGTTCGCCCCGCACCCATCTTGCTAAATTCCAGGAACTTCTGGGTAAAGCCGGACTCAACAAATATCTGGTGGAAATTGCCAATATTAGAGATCAGGCAACCTGGGTTCATTCCGGAGCCCCTAACGAAGTTACCGAAAAAGCAAAAGATTTGATCAAAATGGCTGTGGGTGCTGCTGTCAAGGCACAACCGCTTGCCGACCAGAGCCTGCCCATGAATAAAAATGTGCTGGTGGTTGGTGGCGGTGTTACCGGCATGACCTCAGCCCTGCGCCTGGCGGAACAAGGGTTCCAGATTTATCTGGCTGAAAAGAGTGATAAACTGGGTGGCTTAGCCAACAAACTCATTAAGACCTTGGAAGGTGACGATGTCCAAACATTTCTTGCCGACCTTGTTGAAAAAGTTCAGGCACACCCGAAAATTCAGGTTTTCACTCGTGCCTTGATCGTTGACCATTCTGGCATGCCAGGTATGTTTAAAACCGGAATGCAGAGTGGCCCACAAATGTTTTACCGACAAGTTGAACATGGCGTCACAATTTTAGCGACGGGTGCCATCTCTAATCGTCCGGCACAATACCTGCTTGACCAATCAGCCGCGGTCAGAACGCAACTGGAAACTCAAAAATATATTTATGACAATCCGGATGCCGTAAAGAAATGGGAAAATGTGGTGATGATCCAGTGTGTTGGCTCCAGAACACCAGAGAATCCCAACTGTTCACGTATTTGTTGTCAGAACGCCATTAAAAACGCCCTGGCTATTCTTGAAATCAATCCTGAGGCGAGAATCTTTGTCCTGTATCGGGATATGCGAACCTATGGTTTCCAGGAAGAATACTATCAGAAGGCAAGAAGCAAAGGTGTGCTCTTTGTCCGCTATGATGTTGATGTCCCTCCAGTCGTTGAAGCTGCAGGCGATAGGGTCGACATTACTTTTCATGATGCCATTCTGGGTATGAAAATAACGGTGACCGCTGACAATCTGAGTCTCAGCACCGGTATGGTAGCCGATACCGATTCCACTGAGGAACTTGCGATGGTCTTCAAATTATCGCGCACTGTGGATGGCTATTTCCTTGAAGATCACATTAAACTCAGACCGGTGGATATGTCTGTTCCCGGCTTCTTTGTTGCCGGTACCGCGCATTCTCCAAAACTTGTAAGAGAAAGCATCACCCAGGCCAATGCAGTGGCAGCCAGGGCCCAAACCATGCTTGCCAGAGATATAATTAGTCTGGGAGCTGCATCGGCAAAGGTTGATAGTCATTTATGTGCCGCCTGCCTGATCTGCGTCAGGGCATGCCCATTTGACATTCCCTTCATCAATGCGGATGGCTATTCCGAAATCGATCCGGCCAAGTGTCATGGCTGTGGTATATGTGCCTCGGAATGTCCGGCCAAAGCCATTCAACTGATGCAATTTGAAGATGATAGAATTCTTGCAAAGGTAGAACAACTTTTTGAAAGGATAAATGCATAATGGAAAATTTTGAACCGGTAATAGTAGCGTTTTGCTGCCACTACTGTGCCTATACAGCTGCGGATATGGCGGGAAGTCAACGCTTGCCCTATCCCCCAAATGTTAAGATTATTCAAGTACCCTGTTCAGGAAAGGTTGATGCGCAGCATATCGTCACCGCCTTTGAAAAAGGCGCAGATGGCGTTTATGTGGCAGGCTGCCTGGAAGGTGATTGTCACTTCAAAAGTGGCAACACAAGAGCTGCACGACGAATTGACTTTGTCAAAAAATATCTCGAAGAAATCGGCATCGAAAGTGAGCGACTTGAAATGGTCAATATGTCCGCCGGAATGGGACATCGCTTCGCCCAGGTGGCGACAGAAATTACAGAGAAAATACGTAAACTCGGTCCCAGCCCTGTAAGGACGGCCCTAGCCCTGTAACCGACATCTTTTTTAGTTGACGGTATTAAAAATAAGGAGAGTGAAACACCATGATCACTGCTGAACGAAAACCTTTAGAAGAACTTATTGAATACATAAAGCCTTTCAAGCGCATATTGTTGCTTGGCTGTAACGAGTGTGTAACCGTCTGCGCCGCAGGTGGTAGGAAAGAGGTTGGACTCCTGGCCTCCGGTCTGCAAATGGCTATGCTGAAAAATGGCCACAATATTGAAGTCCGTCAACATACTGTTGAGAGACAATGCGACCCGGAATATGTCGAAGAACTCGTGCCCATGATCGACGGCGCCGATGCGGTTATGTCCATGGCTTGCGGTTGTGGTGTCCAGCAGATAGCTATGCGGTTTAAGGACAAACCGGTTTTTCCGGCCGTTAATACCACCTTTATGGGCGCGTCTGAGCGTCAGGGTGTTTGGGAAGAAAGATGTCAAGGCTGTGGCAACTGTCTCCTGGGCATTACCGGCGGCATCTGTCCAATTGCCAGGTGCGCCAAGCAGTTGATGAACGGTCCCTGCGGTGGTTCCACCGGTGGTAAGTGTGAAATCAGCAATGACGTTGACTGTGCATGGCAACTTATCTGGGACAGACTGAAAGGCCTTGGTCTACAGGACAGATATTTGGATATTGTACCAGCAAAAGACTGGAGGACAGGTGGCGGCAGTGGTCCCAGAAAGATTATCAGAGAGGATTTGGCGGAATGAAAACTGAAAGCAAATTAGAAAAAATTTTAGCAGCTGGACATCTGGCAGTAACCGGTGAATGTGGGCCGCCACGCGGCTGTAAGCCTGAAGAAGTGGTCGCTAAATCAAAGTTCCTTGAAGGTATTGTGGATGCAGTGAATGTGACCGACAATCAGACGGCCATGGTCCGCATGTCCAGCCTGGCGGCTTCCATAATAATCAAGCAGCAGGGTTTAAATCCTCTGTTTCAGGTTACCTGCAGGGATCGAAACAGACTGGCCATGCAGGCTGATATCATAGGCGCCTACTCCTTTGGCATCGACACCATGCTTTGTCTTTCTGGTGATCATACCAAGTTTGGCGATCACGCAATGGCCATGAACGTTCATGACCTTGATTCCATCCAGATGATCCAGATGGTTAAAGATATGCGTGACAAGGGCTTATTCCAGGGAGGTGCTGAAATTAAAGGAGCACCGAAAATGTTTATTGGCGCTGCAGCCAACCCTTTTGCCGATCCTTTCGAACTGCGAGTAATGCGACTGGCCAAAAAAATTGCCGCCGGTGCTGATTTTATCCAGACCCAGTGTATTTTCAACGTAGACAAGTTTGAAAAATGGATGGAAGGCGTCCGCAAGATGGGCCTCCATAAAAAATGTTATATTCTTGCTGGTGTCACTCCTTGTAAATCACTTGGAGCCGCCAAGTATATGGCAAACCGAGTACCCGGAATGGATGTACCACAGGAGATAGTTGAAAGGATGGCTTCTGTGCCAAAAGAGAAGCAATCTGAGGAAGGTGTAACCATCTGCGTTGAGACCATCGAAAGACTCAAAAAAATCGAGGGCGTCTCAGGGATTCACATCATGGCCATTGAGTGGGAAGAGAAAGTTGAAGAAATTTGTGAAAGAGCAGGACTTCTTCCCCGACCTCAGGTATAACTAAGAGACGAAGTTTTCAACCAATAAGAAGATGGAGGAGAATTTAACATGAGCAATAGTAAACTTATTCTTGTGGTAGATGACGATACCGATCTCGTAGAAATGGTCT
Organism: uncultured Desulforhopalus sp.; assembly: GCA_963677465.1. GTDB lineage: Bacteria > Desulfobacterota > Desulfobulbia > Desulfobulbales > Desulfocapsaceae > Desulforhopalus_A. The sequence goes on from OY781976.1 coordinate 3,280,909, forward strand.
CCATGAAGTTGGAAAGTGCAAATTTCCGCGTCTCCAAAGCATATGATGGTATTGAAGCCATGGATCGAATCAAGGAAGAACGGCCAGACTTGATCATCCTTGATGTTATGATGCCTCGAAAAGATGGTTATACTCTGTGTGATGAGTTGAAAAATTCAGAAGAGTATAAAGATATTGTCATTGTGCTGCTGACAGCGGTTACCGAAGCAATAAAGACTACTAACTACACTCATATGGGCGGAAAGACGACTCTGGCTGACGACTTTGTACCCAAGCCTATCGATCTCGATAAACTCATGGAAATAGTTCAAGATAATATGTAGGAACTCTGCTCTTTCCCCGGCCACCCAATATTATTGCCGGGGAAAGAGTTTTCTTTTTCCCGGCGAGCCCCAATGGAAAAGGAAGAAGGTCAAAAAGTTCGCATAGGTGGCATTAAGTTCAGTGAAGAACTGGTGCAGGTGATCGTTGCGCGCACATCACCGGATGATGCGACCATTTACCAATTATTGCAACTGATAGCTGAACAGAACATCAACATTTCATTCTTGTGTCATTCGGTCATCACCTCCAAACCTGAAAGTGTATTTTGTATTGATCGTGTTGATTTTGTTAAGTTCCAACAAGTCCTCAAGGTTTCATCTTTAAAGAACGAACAGATCAACATCATTCCATCCGTAGGGACGATTACCCTTTTTCCACACAGAAACAGTTTTAATCTCTTAGGTCGTATACTCTCTTTGTTTGGTCAAAACGACTTTCCTATCCATTCTTTCAGCACGTCTATTTCAGCAATCGCCTTTAATACTGAATATAGCCTGCTGGAAAATATTGCTGAAAAATTACAACAGATTCTTGCTCTCCCTGAGAATCACGCTCCTTTTCGACAGGATTTCCTGGTAAAGCAGATAGATCATTGATCACCCCATTCTTGGTGTAATGCAGATGGAAACAATAGCCGTTTATAAAGAAGAACGAGTTAAAGTATACACCATTACAGAAAAAACCGACCTGGCCCTGGGGCTTCTCAGCTTCCCGGCGATTAAAACTGAACTCTGGGGCCACCATATTGCTCACCTGGAAACCCATAGTAAACGATTTGAACTTATCACCTGCCATGTCAGAAACAAAGACAGAATAGAGCTGCATTTGCTCTTTGACAAAAATGCTTCGAGAACAGTAAGCATCAGTCTCAGAGAAAAAATCAAGACTGAACCAGATACCAATTTTACCCTCAAACAACCAGTGAATGTTCTGTATTTATTCGGTCCTCATTTCCAGGATAGATACGGTATAGTTGATATTGCCTTCAACGCACTTTTGAAAAACGGCATAGATATTCTTGTTTCCGGCTGTGCGGGAACCAGCATGTATTTTGTTACCTCGAAAAAACAGAGTGGCGATGGTTTAAAGATTCTCACTGATACTTTTTTAATACCGACCACAATTTAACATCTAGGAGCCTGTCGGATTATAGCAATTTTTCAGATTAAGACATTTTGAAAAAATCAAGCACAGCCATATAGTTGATATTACGAGCATTGATTTTTTTCAAAATAACGCAGAGATGGGGAAAAAGTGCATAATCCGACAGGCTCCTGGACAAAGACTCTTTGTACATTTAAGCCCATGACAGATCAGCCTGAAATTGACATAAGTGAAGTCGACTGGCGACTTCGGGTATTTGACTCCCTCTCCTTTCCGACCCTCATTCTAAAACCAGATCACACAATAGTTGCTGCCAATAAAAAATTTTATGAACGGAACAAAACCAGCACCACCAAAATTATTGGAAAAACTTGCCAAGATATTTTTTCAGAAAATAAATCGCTTCAACATCTTTCCTGTTCCGGAGAAAACTGCCCCCTGCAGCGAGTGGTCAGATTAAAACAAAATCAGTCCGAGATTCACAAAAATGTCACTGCCGATGGCGAAGTTATCTGGGAAGAGCGAGTCTTTTCCCCCATTTTTGGTGACAACGGGCAAGTTATATATGTCATTGAGAGCCTGCGTGACATAACAAAAGTAAAGCGTTTAGAGAAAAAATACAGCGATGTCCGGGAACTGATCGACAAAGTCGTGCAAAGTTCGGTTAGTGCCATAATGGCTGCAGATCGAAAAGGTGAGATCATTTTGATGAATAAAGCGGCGGAAAAGCTTTTTGGTTATTCGGTTCATGATGCAAATTTAGTTAATATTGAAGACTTTTATCCGCCTGGAACCGCCCGCGAAATCATGAGGAAACTTCGCGATGAAAATTTTGGTGAGAAAGGTAAACTCCCCAGCACCGAGGTCAATATCGTAACAAAAAACGGCGAACTGATTCCTGTCGAAATGACCGCTGCCGTAATATATGAAGATGGAAAAGAGGCCGCATCCGCAGCAATTTTTAATGATTTACGTGAAAAATTGGCGGTTCAGAAGAAACTTGAGGAGACGGAAATCCAACTGTTTCAATCTGAAAAACTCGCGTCTCTTGGTAGATTGGCCGCAGGGGTTGCCCATGAGATAAACAACCCCCTGACAAGTATCTTGCTCTACGGCAATCTGATGCGGGAGAAACTCGAGCAAGAACATCCTCTGGCCAATAGTCTTAATTATATTCTTGAGGATGCTGAGCGCTGTAAAGATATAGTCAAAAATCTTTTAGCCTATAGTCGGCAGACCAGGCCCGCTAAAAATGTTTTTTATCTGAACAGTCTCATAAGCGAAAGCCTGAGACTGATCCGCGACCAGAAGCTCTTTATGAACATAAATATCATAAAAGAGCTCGACGATTGCCAGATCCTCGTTAATGCCGATAAAAACCAACTTTGTCAGGTGTTGATCAATCTGATAATTAATGCCATTGATGCCATGGATGGTCGAGGCACCCTCACCCTCCGCACCTATCGTGACCGTCAGGTGAATAAGGCCTACATTGCAATAACCGATACAGGGAGCGGTATCCCGCAGGAAAATCTTTCCAAGGTGTTCGATCCCTTTTTCACCACCAAAGAGGTTGGTAAGGGTACCGGCCTCGGCCTCAGCATGGCCTATGGTATCCTGGAGGAGAATCACGGCAGAATATCTATTCAACAAACCGGACCTGAAGGCACGACAATTCTCCTTGAACTGCCAGAGGAACCAGTCTCCAACGGCTTCCAATTCATGTCCATCGGCTAAGTCGAAAAGTACGATTTGTTTTTATCCGGTATTACAGATACTCATGATCAATTATTTTTATAATTATACAAATGACTACTCGACTCATTTAGTAAAAACCAGTATATTCTGAGTTAGTTCTTCATGGTGTGTGAGAATTACACTGAAAAGTGACATCGATAGACGATGTCCAAAGTCTATTTTCGGGATGTGATTTTACAATAAAGTGAACATGGATTTTTATCCATGTTCAAACAAGAGTTCAATCAAAGTTGGGATTAGAAGGAGACAAACAGTATCATTGGTGATTATCGCAGGTTGGTTTCCTATGATTTGATAAGCACGAATTGATAAACTAATAAATATTTCCAATTATTGGAAAAAAACTGAGGGTATAGAGATTTAACTATGAATTTTAATATACTACTGGGTTTATCCGTCATTATCTGTTTGGTTGGGGTATTTTTACGATTATCAATCTGGTTTTCCCAGGGCATACGCCCTTCCACACCAAAGATCGGCGTTGGTAGCAGAGTCATAGCCGCCATTCAAGGCGTCCTTGGAGTCCTCTTCAGTTCCAGAATTTTTCTTGTCTTTAAGTCGATATTCGTTGATTTACTCTTTCAAAAACGTATTTTCGACAAAAGTTCCATCCGCTGGATCGCACATACCCTTATTTTTGTCGGCTTTATCCTGCTGCTGTTAATGCACGCCCTCAGTTCGACAGTATCAGAAGCTCTCTTTGATAATTACCTGCCTACCTTAAACCCCTTTCTGTTCTTAAGAAATCTTTTTGGAGTTATGGTACTTGTTGGTGTCGGCCTCGCTGTCTTTAGAAGAATTTCACTCAAACCTCAGCGATTACGAACTTCTGTAAGTGACTGGGCAGCCCTTATCTTTGTTGGGGTAATTATTCTCTCCGGCATGTTGCTTGAGGGCGCTAAAATGTCGTCCATTACCATCTATCAGAATATGGTGGATGAATATGGTTCGGTTGATGAAGAGGAAGGCAAGGCCCTTGAGGCCTTCTGGGTTCAGGAAAATGGTCTGGTATCTCCCAATGTAACTAAGCCATTCGATGCAGAGCTGATAGCACAAGGCAGGGAGATTAACGGTGACAGCTGTATTGACTGTCATGCCTCGAACAAGTTTGCTTTTGCAAGTTTTGCCATCGCCAAAGTAAGTCGCCTGTTTTCTGCCATTGTTGGTGATTCTACAGCAGTAACTTTATTTTGGTATCTCCATATCCTTGCCTGTCTGTCATTTTTAGCCTGGCTCCCTTTCAGTAAAATGTTCCACATTCTCGCCGCTCCCGTGAGTCTTATCATCAAAACTGTCACTGGTGATCTGGTGAGCGAACCTGCCAATATTCTCAATAGTCAGATGATTGGCCTGTCGGCCTGTACCCATTGCGGTACTTGCTCCATAGAATGTTCCTCGAGCATGTTCTATGAGACATTCCAAAATGATTTTATCTTACCTTCCGAAAAAGTTCAGTATCTCAAAAGATTTGCTGCCAACAAAGAGCACGATCCTAAAATAATTCAACGTATGCAGCAGGGACTCTATATCTGCACCAGTTGTGATCGTTGCACCACCGTCTGCCCTTCAGGCATTAATCTGAAAGAACTTTTTATCAGCTCACGGTACAGCCTCCTAAGTAGTGGTGCTCCTGAAACAACCATGCTAAGTCACTTCTCCTTCCCACTGGCCCTGGCACAAAACTTTGTCGATGACCACATAAAGGCTTTAAAGAAGGTGACGGATCTCTTTAAAAAGAATTTTCAACATCTGGTGGATTTGGCATCTCCTGTAACCATCGGTAAAGAAACTGTATTTAGTAATAATAGTTACAAAAGTTGCTATTCGTGCCAGCGTTGCACCAATATCTGCCCGGTGGTTCGTAGCTATGACAACCCGGTAGAAGCCTTAGGCATGCTTCCCCATCAAATTATGTTCAGTTTAGGTCTTGGCAATGTTGATCTGGCCATGGGTGCCCAGATGATCTGGAGCTGCTCTACCTGCTACCTCTGTCAGGAACATTGTCCCAACCAGGTCGAACTCTGTGATATTTTCTATAACCTGAAGAACAAAGCGATAAGCAAAATAGATAAAATCGAGGCAGGAGCGAGCGCATGAAATACGCATTCTTTCAGGGGTGTAACATCCCTATACGTATCCAGCAGTACGCAACTTCCACCGTAGCCGTATTCAAAAAGTTTGACATAGAACTGGTCGTTGTCCCGGACTTCAACTGCTGTGGTTACCCGGCCCGCAACGTGGACGAGAAAGCTTATCTCTTGCCATCTGTCAGAAATATGGCTATCGCCGAGAAAATGGGTCTGGACATTCTGGTCATTTGCAATTGCTGTTTTGCCAGTCTGCAAAAGGCCAAGAGCGTCATGGCCAAAGACAGCCAGTTGAAAAATGAATTGAACGGAATGCTTGTCAAAGAAGGCTTGCAATACACTGGCAAGGTGCAGATCAAACATTACCTGACGGCCCTCTATGAGGATGTCGGAACAGACAAGATTAAAAGCCAGCTTGTCAACCGATTTCAAGATCTTAACATCTCGGTCATTCATGGTTGCCACATTCTGCGACCACGAGAAATAACCACCTTCGACGATTCCTTTGTCCCGAAAATCACCGAAGAGCTCCTTGCCACAACAGGAGTTTCAAGCCGCGATTGGCGGGGTAGACTGGAGTGTTGCGGAGCAGCACTTGCTGGCATTAATGATGAGCTTTCCCGAAAGCTGCTGCAAGAAAAAATCACCGGCGCCCAATCAGCCGGGGCTGAGTACATTATCCCCATCTGCTCGTACTGCCATCTGCAATTTGACACAACACAGAAAAACATCAATGGCGACAATCCTTCCGAAAAGCTTCTTCCGGTGCTTCTTTATCCGCAGCTTCTCGGTCTCTGTCTTGGAATTGATGACGGGACACTGGGAATTGAAGAAAACAGTACCATTGAAGCTGCTGATATTCAGCGCATTAAATCCTTGCTCGGTCCTCCAGTCGAGGAGAAGAAAAGGAGGAAGACATCTGCGGTTGCAGCTTAACTGGTCATCATTTTTCTTTAAGTAAAAAACACTTAAGTTAAGAAAACCACCTCTCTTTCTAGACCGAAGAAGGTGGTTTTTCCTTTTTTTTCCCCTAAAAATGTTTACTATTCACCTGGAGTCTAGAGGATTGCCAGAAGATGGTAAAATGCGAATGGATTTCTCATTTGCTTAGCACTTTTTCTACGGAGATTTGTATGAGTAAAATTATTGCGTTTGCCGGAAAAGGCGGCGTCGGCAAAACCACTGTTGCTTCACTGGTAATTCGTTACCTGGGCTCGGCGGGTAAAGCGCCGGTTCTCGCTGTGGATGCGGACCCCAACAGTAATCTGGGTGAAACGATTGGTCTTGAGGTACGCAGCACTATCGGCGATATTCGAGAAAACTACATGAAGGATCCGCAAGGGATCCCTTCAGGTATGGACAAAGTGAATTATCTGGAACTTTTAATAGAACAAGCACTGATTGAAAGACCGAACTTCGACTTACTGGTTATGGGCAGACAGGAAGGACAGGGATGTTATTGCATGGTCAATAACATCCTCAATAAATTCACCGACAAACTCAGTGCCCACTATAAATATATGGTCGTCGACAACGAAGCCGGCATGGAACATTTGAGTCGACGTACCAGCGGACATGTAGACATGTTGTACCTGGTCACCGACTATTCTTTGCGCGGTTTAAGGGCTGTTCGTAGAATCAACACTATGCTTGAGGGCCTAAAGCTTGATGTCAAAAATCTGTCAATAGTGGTCACCCGGGGACCGGAAGAATTGAGCAAGGCATTCCTCTCAGAGGTTGAAGAAATTGGCCTGCCGATTGGCGGCGTTATTCCCCATGATCCTGCATTGCTGGAATTTGATATGGAGCGTCGGTCTCTTTTGGAATTGCCCGATGATTCACTCTCCGTTATGGCGATTAAAAAGCTCATGGAAGAGCAGTGTCCTGTTCTTTGATTCCGGCTTAATTTTAGCATCAGGGGAATACGGCAATTGCGGTATTTCCCTTTTTTTGTCTTGAGCCACAAAAAATCAGTTCTTGACCTATATCAAGGGAATCCACATCATTTACGGTATACTTCAAAGATCAATCCCCCGCAGCGGTTAAGCCAGCACAGAACCGGCCATCGCAATTAATATTATCAGGAGAACTCTTATGAAATGCCAGGCCAGGATATGAACTACTGGAAGGATGATGCAATCTTTGATGTCAACTGTCCCAAGTGCGGTAACTCAATTGAATTTTATAAAGATGATACCACAAGAAAATGTAGCCGTTGCGAGCATCGCTTAGTAAATCCCAAAATGGACTTCGGTTGTGCCTCCTATTGCCAGTTTGCCGAGCAATGTATGGGAACGCTGCCCGAAGAGTTTTTGGGATCAAGGGAAGACTTGTTGAAAGATAAGGTCGCCGTTGAAATGAAGCGCTACTTTAAAACAGATTTCAAAAGCATCAGGCAAGCCACCACTACAGCCAGATACGCAGAAAACATAGGAAAAGAAGAGGGAGGAAATCTTGCGGTAATCCTTTGTGCTGCCTATCTCTATGGTACAGGTATCGAGGGTGCACAATCAATCCTTGAAAAAGTGGGAGCTCCCCCGCAGATGATTGTTGAAATTTGCGCAATTCTTGAGACTCAGACCGATCTGCCGCATGACGCTCCTCTGCCAGCAAAAATACTTCACGACGCGTTGACTATCAGGCAGTTTCAGGAAGATATCAAAGAAAATCGAAAGGAAGCTTTAGCCGGCCAGCAACTCATCGAACAAAAGCTCTTCACGGCAACAGGCAAAAGCATTGCTGCTGCATTCACGCAATAAAGCAGCCAAGCAATAGTCCAAGACCAACCTTTTCTCCGCTCCTACTCTGATATTTCGAGCCATACTATTGAACCATTTTTGATTTTTTGAGAAGAGGTGCTCAAAAGCTATTCGTATTTACAGTTCTCTTCTCCAGTATCTTTTCTCTCGACAGCTTGTCTCTTGCCACTATTTAATATATTATCATAATATGATGGAGTCATAAAAACTCTTCACCTGCTCCATTGTTGCGATTTTTTTTTCATAATATGGTTCGTGTGATTTTTTTTGCAAAGAACACGAAACCAATTTGTAATATATTAATTTTACACTGTTATTGTCAAAGATGGCCATACCTTCCGTATTAATTGTAGACGATGAACGCAGCATGCGGGATTTCCTCAAAATTCTTCTCGAAAAAGAAGGTTATAAGGTTACCACTGCAGGTAGCGGAAAAAGCGCTCTTGAAGTACTCGACAAACAATCGGTGGATGTAATTGTCAGTGATATTCGTATGCCCGGCATGACGGGAATTGAATTGCTGGAAACGGTGAAGGAACAATCCCACGACCTGCCGGTAATTTTAATTACTGCCTTCGCCTCTCCCGACGATGCTGTCCTGGCCATGAAAAACGGTGCCTTTGATTATATCAGCAAGCCTTTCAACGTTGACGAAATCAAATCGGTCATCGAATCTGCCACAAACAAAAACCTACACACCAAAAAAGCGCAGGAATTGAGCACAACCTTTCCGGAGATCATCGGCAAAAGCCGGGAAATGTTGAAAATCTTTGACATGATCAGGCGTGTCGCCCCTACTCCCGCCAATGTCCTTATCTATGGGGAATCAGGAACAGGCAAGGAACTTGTTGCCCAGGCAATTCATGATCATAGCAGCGTTGCCAGCCATAACTTCGTCCCCATCACCTGTAGCGCCATCCCTGAAGATCTTATGGAAAGTGAGCTTTTTGGTCACGTCAAAGGATCATTTACCGGTGCGATTAACGATAAATCCGGCCTTTTTAACGAGGCTGACAACGGCACCGCCTTTCTTGATGAGATTGGTGAACTGACGCCTATCATCCAAACGAAACTTTTACGCGTTCTTCAGGAACGTGAGATTAAGCCGGTGGGCGGAACGCGAACCAAAAGCATAAATGTTCGGATAATCGCTGCCACCAACAAAGTTCTTGAAGATGAAATCAGAGCCGGCCGATTCCGGGAAGATCTCTTTTACCGACTGGCTGTGGTCCCTCTGCGAGTACCGTCACTGCGGGAAAGAAAAGACGATGTCCCGCTTCTGGTCAATCACTTTTTACAAAAATATTCCCGACGACTCGGCAAGGAAATACAGGAAATATCCTCATACGCCCTGCAGGTACTGATGAATTATAATTTCCCGGGGAATGTTCGCGAGCTGGAGAATATTATTGAGCGGGGGGTAGCACTGGAAAGCTCAAACATTATTCTTCCTGAAAGTCTCACCTTTGCAGGCGGCATTAATAAATCTGAGCCAGAGACCACTGTCAGTTCAGCCAACCCTCTGATGCAGGCCGCGGAGAGTGAAGAGGAACTTTATGATCTCGGCATCGAGAGAGTTATTGCCAACCTTGAAAAACGCCTCATTGCCCACACCCTGATCAAAACAGACAATTCGAAAATGAAAGCTGCGGAACTCCTGCAAATCAGTTTCCGTTCCCTTCGTTATAAAGTGAAAAAGTATGGTCTGAGCTAAGACGTATGGATTTATCAACTCTTTTAGAGCGTGCCAAAAACACGACCAGTACCGACCAACTCCTCAGAAACCAGCTCCTCTGGATGCTCTTACTGCGTATTGTTCTTTATACCTTTCTGCTGGCCATAAGTTTTGTTTTTCGAAGCTCAGGATTTGATGTCATCATTCTCCCGTCTAATCTTCTCATTTTACTTCTTTCAACTGTTTACCTGACGACTATTTTTTCTGCTTTTTTTCTTTTGATTTACCAGGGAAGCCTTCGAAAGTTTGGATACATCCAGGCTCTTATAGATACTTTTTTTGCAGCTGTGCTTATTTTCTTTTCCGGTTCATCCCGTTCAATTTTCACCTCTGTTTTCTTTTTTCCCATTGTGGCTGGTGGGCTTATCCTCCCCAGACGAGGTGGCCTGGTTGCGGCAGCAGCGGCGACTCTTCTGTTTGGGACAATCCTTTTTTTTGAAAATTCCGGACTCTATCCCGATTATATACTGGAGTATATCACCCATCCGCAAAAATCCTCCATGGTGCTTCTCAATCAATTTTCAGTACACGGCCTTATATTTTTTCTTGCCGCGATCCTCAGCACCCTCTTTGGCAAGCGCCTTTCAAAAACAGAAGATGCACTGAGTGATTCCCTTAAAAATTTTGATCGGCTCGCTATTCTCTACAAGCAAATATTCGATAATATTTCCACCGGAATAGTAACAATTGACCATCAGGGTATCATCACCTCCGCCAATGCCGCCATCGTTAAGATACTCGGCTGTAAATCGCCCTTGAAGCTGATTGATAAGAAATTGTCTTCTGTCTTTCCAGATATAGATTTGTCAGAAGCAAATCACCGACTCACCACCGATTTTCATAGAGAAGATGGCAAAAAAATGCGTATAGGTTATGCCCATATGCTCATTCAGGGAACCGAGAGTGACAAACACAGTTCAAACCCACCGCACAAAATCATCACACTCCGCGATATCAGCGAGATTGAAAAACTTGAACAACAGGTGAGGCAAACAGAGAAACTTGCTGCCATTGGTATGATGAGTGCCAGCATTGCCCATGATTTTCGCAATCCACTCACCGCCATATCTGGTTGTGCTCAACTTTTGGCCAGGGAGTTCTCTTCGACGGGGGCCACAAATTCTGCAAATTTTGAATTAACCAACATCATTCAGCGAGAAGCCAACAGATTGATTACAACGATTGCAGATTTTCTAAGATTCTCCCGACCTGAAAATTGCCATTGCAACTGGTTTTCTCTGCGCAGTTGTCTGGAGGAAGTCATTCAGGTCCTAAAAGCCGATCCAACCTGGCCAACAACAGCACAAATCGTCTTCGACTTTAAAGAAACTACTGATGTCTGGGCAGACGAAAAACAGATATTTACTGTTTTTAACCATTTCATTCAAAATGGCCTTGCTTTTTGTCCGGAAGGAAGGGAAATAATCACCATTAATGCCAGGGAGACCAAAACCATCGATGACGGTGAGGCCATCGAAATTTCATTCGCTGACAATGGCCCTGGGGTTGAGGAGAGCAAAAGAGAACAAATATTTGAGCCATTTTACACAACTCGAGCGGATGGGACAGGCCTGGGACTGGCTATCGTCAAACAGACCATAGAAGAGCATCGCGGCACTATCAATGTGCGCAATAAAACCGATGAAGGGGGGGGAGTCTTTACCATAACGCTGCCCTTGCCTATTTAAAGGCAGAAGAGCAGCAATCTACACCCCTGACGAAAGACAAAAGCCGGATAAGCACTCTGGCAAAATTATTTTTCTGTATCTGGAGAATCTTGAGGAAAAAGTGTATCAACACCGAACCTGAGTTCTTCTGTTGATAGATATATCCTACCGACCCCAGTCCGATCAACGGCCAGTATTTTCCCGCCTATCCATACCTTTTCGCCAATGGCAAGCTCGCCAAGCTCTGGATAGACGCTTGGATCCACTTCACTTTCTATCACCACCCCAAAACCATCTTCTGATACATCCAGCAAGAGAATGGTCGGCCCTCCCTCGGTTTTCCGAAGAGCGAAAAAGTAGGCAGGCCATAAAACCGGTAGCTGTTTAATTTTTTCATCGACTACAGCTACATTCATATTAGCCATCGAAGCTAGCTGTTCTAAGAGTTCCTCAGGGGATGGTTTTAGGAAGTAAGAGGTTTTTTCAGTCGTCGCTTGCTTCCGATGTCCCCCATTGTCATTTTGCTGAGTTGTGAGTTCCACACGCACTGGAAGGGCTGTGGGTAGAGGTTCCCTTTCAGTCTTAGCATCTTTTTGTAAATACAATCCACCTCCTATGAAAAAGAGGAAGGCCACTCCTACTCCGATAAGCGCCACTCTTTCCTTATGCTTTTTTAAAAACTTTATCAGAAGAATATATTTGGCCTTCACTTTACTACCAATTTCCTGAGAGAAGTATTCTACTTATCATAGACGATTTTTTAGACAGAGGGGACGTCCAGCAGCTCAGTGGCCACCTCTCTCGGTTCAATTTACGCGTGATACACAGCTCCAAACTATTAATTGTACAGCCTTACTCCTGTTCTTTCCAGACCTTTGCACCTAAACCGGTAAGTTTATCAACAAGGTCTTCGTAACCACGCTCAAGATGATAAATACGAGAAATTTCCGTTCTGCCAGAAGCCGCAAGACCGGCAATGACCAGAGAAGAACTGGCGCGAAGATCGGTCGCCATCACCGGTGCTCCATCCAGGCCACTCATTCCCCGGCCGGTTACAACGGCAAAATGTCCATCGATCCGGATCTTGGCTCCCATTCGGTGGAGTTCAGCCACGTGCATGAAACGGTTTTCGAAAATAGTCTCGTTAATAACACAGGTATCAGAGCTAAGAGTCATGAGTGCCATAAACTGGGCCTGTAAGTCCGTTGGATATCCAGGGTATGGCATTGTTTTGATATCAACATTTCCTATTGCCTTTGGTTTGCCATCGGGAACAGGCCAATCAACACGAATCGTAGATTCGGTCTCGGTAATGACCAGCCCGACCCCGCGCAATTTTTCAAGAAGTGATGGCAGATGCATGGGATTGCAGTGAGTCACTGTGCCAGAACCACCGGTTGCGGCAATCGCGATGAGGTATGTCCCGGTTTCAATTCGATCAGGAATTATCGTACAGTCAGCGGGATCGAGATGGCTCACCCCCTGGATAGTGAGCTTATCGGTGTCCCTCCCCTCAATCTTTGCCCCCATGCCATTCAACATATCCACAAGATTGCCGATCTCCGGTTCTCTTGCCGCATTTTTTAAAACCGTCGTCCCTTCCGCAAGAACCGAGGCCATAAGGAGATTCTCTGTGCCTGTTACAGAAGGGATATCAAAATAAATGACACTGCCGCGCATTGGTCCATTGATACTGGCATCGACATAGCCGCCTTCCAACTCGCAGGTCACCCCTAAACGTTCCAGTCCCATAATATGGAAATTAATAGGCCTTGCTCCAATCGCGCAGCCACCAGGCAAAGAGACCTTCGCTTTACCAAACCTTGCCAGGAGCGGTCCAAGAACTAAAACTGAAGCCCGCATGGTTTTGACCAACTCGTAGGGTGCCTCGGTATGAGTCAGATCTGTTGTATCCAACATAAGCACATCACCTGCTCGCTCACTCTTCACACCTAGGTTTTCCAAAAGACGAACAAAGGTCCTGGTATCACGCAGGTTCGGCATATTCCGGAGGAAGTGTTTTCCGGGAGCAAGTAGTGTTGCTGCCATCAGAGGCAAGGCTGCATTTTTAGCACCGCTGATTCTCACCTCACCATGCAGTGGAATGCCACCTTCAATAATTAGTTTTTCCATTGTCAGTAGTGTTCTCCTATAACTATTCCAGCCTGGCGTGCACAACTCTGTCACGTCCGGCGTAATCTACCAATATTTCAATCTCCTGAAAACCAGGCTGATCTATAACATTTTCTGAAAATATTGCTTGTACCGCAGCGCCCTGGTCGGCACCAATCTCAAGAAAACACTGGCCACCTGAACGAAGAACCCTTGACAATCCGAGACGAATCTCTTGAATCAAGTCTAATCCCTTTGCTCCTCCATCAAGAGCTAAATGCGGTTCATAATCGACAACTTCCGGCATGAGATTGTTTTGAACATCAAAACTGCTCACGTAGGGTGGATTTGAAACGATCAGAGAAAAATTTCCTTCTTCTGCAAAAGGTGCAAGAAGGTGCCCCTGAATGAGCGATAACGATGCGTCAAGACCATGGCGTTTGGAATTTTTCCTCGTCATCTCTAACGCTTTATGAGAAATATCCGATGCGATAATCCTCTTCTGGGTCTCTTTGGCAAGAACTGTTGCGATCACACCGCTACCACAACAAAGATCGAGAATATAGCCATCTTTAAAGTTATCGGAATCGGTGAGAGATAAAACTCTATCCAATAAAAATTCCGTTTCCGGTCGGGGAATTAAAACGTCCCGGCTAACATAAAAGGGCAGTGACCAGAATTCTTGTTCACCAAGAATATAGGCGACAGGCTCGCGTTGTTTTCTCCGCGCCAGAAGAGTTAAATAGACACTCTGTACTTCTCTATTTACCTCGGTTTCACCACTGAGAAAAATCTCAGTCCTGTTTTTTCCTGTGCAATGTTCAAGAAGAAGCCGGGCGTCAAGCTTATAATCGGTAATCCCCACCCCCTGTAAGGCTGTTTCACCAAAATGAAGGAGGTCTACCAGCTGCATCTCATAAACAGTGAGGAGAGAAACAGAGGATTATTGCCAACCATTTACTGAATCTCCTTGAGTTTTTCGGCCTGATCATGGGCAATAAGGGGATAAATCACATCTTCAAGTTTACCGCTTATGATTGAGTCGAGCTTATAAAGGGTGAGGTTGATACGATGGTCAGTCATTCTTCCCTGTGGAAAATTGTAGGTACGAATTCGTTCACTCCTATCACCACTACCGATCTGGCTTTTTCTATTCTGTGATATTTTATCGTGGCGCTCCTGCTCTAACTTGTCGAGCAGACGGGCGCGCAGAACGGTCAAGGCCTTTGCCTTATTCTTGTGCTGCGATTTCTCATCCTGACAAATAACCACCAACCCGGTGGGAAGATGAGTGACGCGCACCGCAGAATCGGTGGTATTGACCGATTGTCCTCCTGGACCGGAAGAGCGGAAAACATCGAACTTTAACTCATGCATGTCGATTTGCAAATCCACTTCATCGGCTTCAGGTAATATGGCAACAGTAACCGCCGAAGTATGTATTCGCCCCTGGGTTTCAGTCTCAGGTACACGCTGAACGCGATGCACCCCGCTCTCATACTTGAGTTTTGAGTAGACCTGTTCACCGCTTATAAGGGCGATAATCTCTTTAAAC
Source organism: uncultured Desulforhopalus sp. (assembly GCA_963677465.1). Classification (GTDB taxonomy): domain Bacteria; phylum Desulfobacterota; class Desulfobulbia; order Desulfobulbales; family Desulfocapsaceae; genus Desulforhopalus_A. Next base: position 3,296,010 of record OY781976.1, read on the forward strand.
CCACCTGTTCCAAGCTGATTCGAGCTCATTACTTCAACTCGCCAGCCCATCTCTTCTGCAAATCGGCTGTACATCCGAAAAAGATCACCGGCAAACAGAGCTGCTTCATCGCCACCAGTACCTGCACGGATCTCAAGGAAGGTGTTTCGGTCGTCGTTGGGATCTTTAGGAAGGAGGATAATTTTCATCGCCTGATCGAGCTTTTTCTCTTTGGCAATAAGTTCTTCAAGTTCAGCTTTGGCGAGATCTTTGAGATCATCATCCTCATTCTCATCATGAAGTATCATTCTGTTTTCTTCAATATCCGCCTGAATCTTTACATACTCTAAATATTTTTCGTTGAGTTTGGTGAGAGTAGAGTGTTCCCGAACGACTTTCTGGTATTCCTTCTGATCACTGACCAGTTGGGGATCAGACAATCTGCCTTCCAGATCAGAAATTTTATCTTCAAGATCAGCAAATTTTTCAAACATAGCATTCTACCAGAAGAAGAATAAGAAAGAAAAAAGTCCACAACCATGCCGAGCATCGTTGTGGACCATTTAAAAAACTATAACCCCGATAAAGTAAAATCTTTATCGCGCCCCTGAAGGAAAGTTCCTTCGAGAAAATAATTTATTCTGTGAAAATAACAAATTATTCCCCAAGTCACCCAGTCGGCTATTGGAGTTCACCGACAAAGAAAAGCTTTGAAAATTAAGCTTTACCTTTTTCTTTATTGGCATAGTGATTTGCATAACGCTGCTTGAACTTCTCAATACGACCTGCAGAATCGATGAGTTTCTGCTTGCCGGTAAAAAATGGGTGGCAGGCAGAACATATTTCAACATTCATCTCTTCCATTACAGATCCTATTTCCACCTGATTGCCGCAGGCACAGACTGCGGAAATTTTGTGATATTCCGGATGTATTCCTTCTTTCATAGCTATTATTCCTCCATCGCCTGTATGGGCGATAATCAATTGGTACAATTAATGATATACTAACCCCGATAAACGGGAAGTAAGTCGGGATAAGTACCTTCACGAAATTCATTCATAAAAAACAAGAAATAAATTTCTAAGGTACTAACACACAAACACTATATAATAACCAAAAAGCGTTTTTTTTCAACAAAAATTGGCAGAGCAACGTCGATAGCCGAGTAAATAATCAGGTATTCATGGAATCCAGGAAGTCTGCGTTGCTTTTCTGGTTCTTCAGTTTATCCACCAGAAAATCCATGCAGTCGGCCGGATTCATGGTATTGAGAAGTTTTCGAAGTATCCATATACGATTGAGTGTTTCTGCCTTCATTAACAGATCTTCTTTTCTGGTTCCGGAACGCTTGAGATCAATGGCGGGGAAAATGCGCTTATCGGCCATCTTACGGTCAAGAATAAGCTCCATATTACCCGTTCCTTTGAATTCCTCAAAGATAACTTCATCCATGCGGCTTCCTGTTTCGATGAGCGCGGTTGCGAGAATGGTCAGACTGCCACCTTCTTCAATGTTTCGTGCCGCACCAAAAAAACGTTTAGGTCTGTGCAGTGCATTCGCCTCAACACCACCGGAGAGAATCTTTCCACTAGCGGGAGTTACAGTGTTATAGGCTCTTGCCAGTCGAGTAATACTGTCCAGAAGAATGACCACATCTTTTTTATGCTCAACAAGTCGCTTGGCTTTTTCAATGACCATCTCGGCGACCTGAATATGACGTTGGGGAGGTTCGTCAAAGGTTGAGCTGACCACCTCTGCAGTTTTGACACTTCGGGTCATCTCGGTTACCTCTTCCGGACGTTCATCAATCAACAGAACAATTAGGTAGACCTCTTTGTGATTTCTGACAATGGAGTTGGCAATTTTCTGCATAAGTACAGTCTTACCTGTACGGGGGGGAGCCACAATAAGCCCTCTCTGTCCCTTGCCGATGGGGGCAAAGAGGTCCATAACTCTCATGGACATGTTATCAGGCTGCCATTCCAGGTTGAAAGCTTCATTTGGATGAAGTGGAGTCAGATTACCAAACAGTGTCTTTTGCTTTGCTGCATCCGGCGGATCAAAGTTGACGCTATCGACTTTCAGCAGTGCAAAATACCTCTCCCCTTCTTTGGGAGCCCGGACGAGACCTTCAATGGTGTCGCCGGTTCGTAGATTGAGTCTGCGTATTTGCGAAGGTGAAACATAGATGTCGTCAGGACCTGGAAGATAATTATAGTCTGGCGCTCTAAGAAAACCGAAACCATCCGGTAGGATTTCCAGGACACCACTGCCCCGCATTTTCCCATCTTTAACCGACTGAGCTTTCAATATCGCAAAGATCAATTCCTGTTTGCGTAATGAACTGTAGCCTTCTATTTTTAACGAACGTGCAAGCTGTACCAATTCACCGATTTTCATCAGTTTCAGTTCCGCCAGATTCATTAATCTTCTTCTCCTTTGTGGGATTGGTGGCAGGATATTAGGGAAACAGCGCTTATAACGCTCCCCCCTACGGACGAACCGTACAATATTGCCGATGTAGTTATATTCAGACTGTCAGGTCTATGCGTTGGGCTAACTGTCAGCGCATAGTCAACAGCGATTGAAATCATAGCTGGTTGTAAAGAGACTCTTTTGAGCTTTTTTCTTCGCTTGAATTAAATAAACAGAGTGGAAATTGGCCAGACCTGTGAGTAATCACGTTATTGACGTCTGCAGATCTTCAGGACACCATCACGGTCCAAGCAATTCCAAAGAGATTTTTATAAGATCTAAAGAAGCTCAGGCAATGACAGGAAGTTGATTTTCAAAATCATCGATTCTTTTATACGTTTTCAGATCTATGCTGTCAAGCTTTTTAGGTCTATAATTCTTACAAACCTATCACTTTTATCTCTGTATCTGCCGGGATAGCCAGGATATCTGTTGCACAGTACTTGTAAAGGTACCAGAATTATCAACTATAAAATCGGCATATTCAAGTTTTTTCTTTATGGAAAGTTGCGCATTCAAGATTCGTTTAATCTGTTCGGCGTTCATTCCATCCCGCTTCTGAACCCTCTCTATGCACATTTCTGCCGGGACATAGACAACCACACAGGCATCAAAATCATCCTGCCAGCCGACCTCATACAGAAGGGGAACTTCGACCACCAGTATTTCGCCTTGGGCTGAAAAGGCTTGACCAAGGGCGGCCACTTGCCCCCGAACAATTGGATGAAGAAGATTTTCGAGCTTCCCCCTGATCTCATCCTCATTAAAAACCGCCCGCCGCAGAAGCAATCGATCGATGGTACCATCAGCTTGTATGAACCTGTCACCGAGAATCCGGCAGAATTCTTTAAAGGCCTCGGTGCCCGGCTCCAATTGCAAGCGACACAATTGATCTGTATCAACAAGTTCCGTCGCCAGTGTTGTAGCAAGTATTTTACAAACCGTTGATTTGCCGGTTCCTAAACCACCTGTTACAGCAATTTTCACCTCCCTTCCTCCACAGCCTCAGACCAACCTAGCTCACTTAGCACCGCACCGAAATCAGGCCAAAGTTCAGCACGCCTATCGACCACAACTCCAGTTACGGGATGATGAAAGACAAGCCTTGATGCGTGCAGCAGCTGTCTGGAGAAACGACTATTATCCTTACCTGCCCCATAGACCGTGTCCCCGACGACCGGACATCCAAGATGGGCCATATGCACCCTGATCTGGTGCGTTCGTCCAGTCTCAATTGTCACTTTCACCAGGCTGAACCTATTGTCAAATTCACGCAAGACTTCCCAGCAACTGGCAGCATGTTTTCCACCTGTTATCCTTACCGACATCTTTTGACGGTTCACAGGATGACGACCTATTGGTGCGACAATTCTGCCGGTCTTTTCTTTCAGCACCCCATGAAGCAAAGCGATATATTCTTTTTTTAATCGGTGATTTTTAAAATCGTCAACCAGTAATCGATGTGCACTCTCCGTTTTAGCAACTAGCATTATGCCGGAGGTATCTTTATCAAGCCTATGGACAATACCTGGTCGGACGCTGTCTCCAACATCTGCTATTGTCTCACAATGATACACCAGACCATTGACCAGAGTCCCCTGATGATTACCACTGCCTGGGTGGACGACAAGACCGGGTGGCTTGGAAAGGAGCAGCAATGACTCATCTTCAAAAAGGATGGGAAAGTCAATTTTTTCCGGCAGGACATCAATCGCCGTTTGGCTTTCGACAGAACCTTGCAAAGACTCGTCTTTTTTTAGCCGATAGCTGCTCTTTCGTTGAACACCATCGACTAAAATCAATCCTTGCTTAATGGATGAAGTAATCTGTGCCCTGGACACGGAAGGTAAGTGGTGGGAAAGAAATAGATCTAGACGCATCCCCGTCAGTCCAGAATCGATTGTCACCTGAAATTGGAGACCCGATCTTCCGGATCTGCCGGGAGTTGCTTCTGTTGCTTCCATTCAATTACTTCTTAAGAAACGATGTTGAGTGAAAAAAACGCCGAGAAGTGTTTAGCGAATTAGGAGAAAATAGCATCAATAGTTTTACTGACGTCTTCTTCCTCAGTGTTTTGAGCTAAAGAAAGTTCTTTTACAATGAGGTTTTTTGCTGTATCCAGCATCTTTCTCTCACCGTAACTGAGATCCTTATCAACGCTTAGAAGAAAAAGATCCCGCAGCACTATAGCCACCTCATGCACAGAACCGGTTTTTATCTTTTCCATATAATCTCGATAACGACGGTTCCATGTCTGAGTTCCTAATTCCACGGAACGATCAGCAAGGATAGCAAGAACATCTCTCACTTCACTTTTACCGACAATTGCACGCAAGCCGACATTTTCACTGCTTGCGGTGGGAATCATGATCCTCATGCTATTGTCCAAGATCTCCAAAATATAAAAGGATTGATCAATTCCTCCGATAGTCTTAATTTCAATGGCCTTGATAACCCCAACACCATGAGCTGGATAAACAGCCATATCACCTTCAATAAACACGGATATCTCCTTTAAACACAACACGCCTTGCACAAGGCCATAATAAATAAATGAGAAAAGCACAAGACACAACGCAGTTATTTGCCATACTAAGAGGAAGCGTCGGATTGCAAAGGTATTATCCTTTTTCCGGCATTTTTTGAGATTTTTTTTCTGCAGCGAGCGCTACTTTAACCACACATATCTGGAAACTGAATAAAGATACTATAACACGTTTCCCACTATATTGCCGTACTTTTTCATCTTGGCGGGATAATCGATAAGGAGACAGGGAAACGAGCCGGGAGTGATACCTGCTATTTCAAACTATTAAGAATGTTCATGGCTTTGACCGGGAACCCTTGCAGAAATAGGCGAATCCCGTCGTCGATACCATCATATCTTGATTGCAAAAGGGTGAGATCTTCGTCACTGAAATTACTGAGGACGTATTTATCCACAGGGAAGTCGGGATGAATCAGACCATCTCCTGGCCTGCCGATACCTATCTTCAACCGAAAAAACTCTTTTGTTCCCAGGTGTTCAATAAGCGATCGTATTCCATTGTGTCCTCCTGTCCCTCCTCCCTTAACAAGTTTTATCCTTCCAGGTTTCATGTCAAGATCATCATGGATGACAAGTATTCGTTCAGCATTGACTTTATAAAACCGAACAAACTGGACGACCGCTTTTCCACTGAGATTCATGAAAGTCATGGGCTTGACCAGATGGACCTTTTCTTCTCCAACAACCGCAGAACCATACAGTGCCTGCCACTTTTCATGAGAGATGGCGGTGTGCCAACTTCTGGCGAGTTCTTCGACAACAAAAAAACCAATATTATGCCGCGTTGCGCTGTACTGCTCACCAGGATTTCCGAGGCCTACAATAATAAATTCTTTCTTTTCCATAGATAGCGTAACTACAAATAGCAAGAGGTCCGGGAAAACTGCCTTTTCCCGGACCTCTTATTAACCCTACAATATCAACGCCAACTAGGCGGCCAGCCATAAAAACCTGCTGCTACCTCTCCCGGCATGGATTAATTATTTCTTCTTTGTTGCATTAGCGGCTTTTGCATCAACGACGTCCTCAAGTTTCTCACCCGGTTTAATAATAGCCACCACCACTACCTCTGGATCTGTGACCAACCGGACATTCTCGGGAAGAGTAATTGCACCACACTTGATAGAACTGCCAATAGCCATAGGTCCAACGTCAACGACGCATTCATCAGGAATATCAAGTGGTTTTCCAACGAGAACAACCTTGTTACAGCCAACTATCATCTGGCCACCAAGATCAACACCTTTGGCTTTGCCTTTCAAAACAACCGGTACTGTAAAGGGACGGTCTTTTTGAAGATCAACTTCGCAGAAGTCAACATGTATAAGGGTATCGCGAACGGGATCCGTCTGTACTTCACCAACCATGACTGTCTTCGCCGATGAACCGTCTACATTGAGAGTAACAATGGTATTTTTGCGATAAAATTCGAGCAGCTGAGCCATAAGTATTTTGGAATCAAGCTGGATATTTTGTGCATCACCACCACCACCATAAACCACTCCAGGAGTTTGTCCTTGCATACGTAACTGCCGCATGGGTCCTTTACCAGAAGTATTTCTAACAGATGCGGATATTTCTACCTGAAGCATTTTTCCTCCTTTGCCAAACAGTCGTTCATGTAAATAACAATACGACTGAGCAGAATATGATAAATTTTTAACTTATTTGAAATTATTGCAACGTACAATGGCCACTTACACAAAAAGTGAACTGACCGAATCTTCATTATGTATTCTGCTTATCGCGTCAGCAAGCAGTTGTGAGACTGAAAGTACTATAATCTTGTCACACTTCTCTGCCTCGCCTCGGAGCGGGATAGAATTAGTAACTACAAGAGATTTAATATCGGATTTGCTTAACCGCTCGATCGCAGGGCCCGAAAGAACTGCATGGGAGCAACAGGCGTGAACTTCCTTAGCTCCATTCTCCAGCAAGGTTTTAGCGCCCGCACAAAGAGTTCCTGCCGTATCAACCATGTCATCCATCAATATGGCAGTTTTGCCACGTACATCACCAATGACATGCATCGCCTCACATTCATTGGGTTTATCGCGGCGTTTATCAATTATTGCTAAACCCGAATTCAGTCTTTTCGCAAATGCGCGGGTTCTCTCGACACCACCAGCATCCGGAGAAACCATAATAACGTTATCGCCAAAAGATTTCTGAATGTGTTTGAGAATTACGGGAGCGGCATATAAGTGATCGACTGGGATATTGAAAAAACCGCCAATCTGACCTGCATGAAGATCCATACAGAGAACCCTTCGCACCCCCACCGCCATGAGCATCTCAGCTACCACTTTGGCTGTAATAGGCACACGGGGAGCGTTCTTTCTATCCTGCCGGGCATATCCATAATAGGGTAATACAGCAGTGATTCTTCTGGCTGAAGCCCGCCTGAGGGCATCAACCATGATCACCAGCTCCATCAAATGGTCGTTGACCGGCGTGCAGGTCGGCTGCACAATAAAAACATCCGTCCCGCGAACATTCTCTTTGATTTCAACAAATATTTCCCCATCGCTGAATTTTCTAACTTCAGCCTCACTGAGGGGTATTGCTAGATGAGCGGCAATCTCACCAGCCATTTTCTTGTGAGCGTTGCCTGAAAAAACCTTTAAATCTCGCATCTTTATTTTGATGTATTCGGGGATAACTAAAAAATGTATTAGTGATGGCTGGGGCGGCAGGATTCGAACCTACGAATGCCGGGATCAAAACCCGGTGCCTTACCGCTTGGCGACGCCCCAGTACACGCTCTTGATATAAAAACCTTTTCTCCGTATTCCTGACGGAATGCACCAACAATACGCTTTAAATCAGAAACAGCAAACTCATCTGCATCTGGAAAAACTCCAAAAACAGTCGGCCCGCTGCCGGACATCAAAACCTGCGATGCACCTGCTGCCAGCAGAGCTTTTTTTATTTGTCCTATCTCAGGATGCTTTTCACAGGTAACCTGTTCCAAATCATTGTGCATATCCTGCAGTGACAAAGAATCTGCCTTGTGCTTTTGAAAGCATGACAATTTAGAGTTTTTCGACAAGCTTGTCAATGTTAAATTTTGAAAAACCCAGGCAGTTGAAACAAAAAAATCCGGATTGACTAAAATAAACGTGCAATTGCTGACTGGATCAACGGGAAACATAATGTCACCGATGCCTGTGGCGAGAACCGAGCAATGCTCCACAGCAAAGAATGGGACATCTGCTCCGAGGGGACGTGCCAGATCAATAAGTTCTTTGTCCGAAAACTCATTATCAAAGAGACGATTAAGACCTCGCAGCACTGCCCCTGCATCACTGCTGCCCCCCCCAAGGCCCGCTGCCACTGGAATTTTTTTCTCTAAGACAATCGTTAACCGGTACCCTGTATTTTTTTTACTGGCCTTAAAAAAGGCTTGCGCCGCCCTGGCAGCAAGATTGGTATCATCAGCTGGAACCGAGTTGTCAGTACAGCAAAACTCAATACCGCTTCCAGGATGTAACTCCAGCTGAAGAATGTCAGCCAGATCAAGTTTTTGCATCCAGGTTTCCAGATCATGGTAGCCGTCGGGACGTTTGCCTAAAACACTTAGAAACAGGTTTATTTTTGCCGGAGCCTCAACGGATATCTTGGAAATCTTCTGAATCATTTCAGAGAAGTATTATTTTTTTACCGCTTGGACAAAGCGAAGTTTGATATCATAAAGGATATTTTTCAACAGCTCATCCTCATCTTTTTCCAAATTTCCCTTTGTTTTATTCTGAATAAGGGCCAAGGTATCGATCGCATGTTTAGCGATATCCAAATCCACGACCCTTTTTCCGGTGGCCGGATCGGCAATTTCACCGAGATGAAAAAGCGCAGAGGTGTTTAGAGACATGACAAAAGCGGGAAAAGTCACTTCCGGCATAACACATTTACCTTTCTTGTCCGGAACTTTCCCTTCTCCGCAGCCGCATTCACAATCTTTTTTATTCCCATCGTCAACCATCTTTAGCTCCTCTTCAACCTAATTATATTTATATGGACGTCTTATCCAGCAACTGCAGGCCAGCAATATCTTTGTCAACTCTTTAGCTTTGAGAAAAATTCCTGTCAGCGATAAGTTCGTCGACATTAAACACGAATATATTTAATGTCCTTGCAAGCAAAAGAATGACAATCAAGAATGGTAGGCTCTTTGCTGAAAACATCAAGGGTAACATCAGCAATTTTCCTTATCAGCAATAGCATGGGTAATACCATGCGCAATATTTTATGAGGCATCTTCACAATTGACGTTCCCCCACAGCGCAATCAACGAAGAGAGTGCCGTTGAAAACCTTTTGAACATATACATTCAGGAAGCAACGGAGCCTCGGCAATGAAGGCAAAACTATACAAAGTTCCCCAACCGAGAACAACAAAAAAACTGTAGTTCTCACGTGACGTCTGGGCCATGAAGCCTTATTAATGTTGAACATTAATCGGGAAAAAGATATATAGCAGCCTTATGCACTTTTCGATGGAGCTACTCGCCGTCAAAGGTAATTCACGGTACTCGAAAAGATATAACGCCATCGGAACATTTCAGCTAAACCGGGAAAGGTAGCCAGGAAAAGTGCCATGAAGCTTAATCAAAATTATTAATTGCAATACACTTCGCAGATTTCTTGTTTTTAACACCCCTCAAGGGGTAATAAACAGAGAGACAGAAAGTCTGGAGTAAGGCACTAATGTTATTACCAGCAGCGCGAGCTGGTTCAAGGAGTTTTTTTCATGACTGAAACACGTTTACGTTTTCCACCCAGCCCCACAGGCTATCTTCATATCGGGGGGGCGAGAACTGCACTTTACAATTGGCTCTACGCCAAACAAACCGGCGGCAAACTCATTCTACGAATTGAAGATACTGACACAGGCCGATCCACCAAGGAATCAATTCAAGGGATTATTGAAGGACTCGAATGGCTTGGGATTGATTACGATGAAGGCCCTTATTTCCAGACAGAATTTGAAGAAGATCACACGGCAGCTGCCAAGAAACTCCTAGAGAAAGGATCTGCTTATAAATGTTTTTGCACAAAAGAACAACTTGATGCGAAACGCGAAGCAACCCTTGCGGCAAAACAACCTCTTGGCTATGACCGTAGCTGTCGAAACCTTTCAGCCGCTGAAATAGCTGAAAAAGAGGCTGCGGGGCTTCCATCCGTGCTCCGCTTCAAGGTTCCTGCACGATCGGGCAATCTCGGCTATGATGACAAAATCCTCGGCCGTATAGAGTCTAACTATTCAGAAATTGATGATTTTGTCATCGTTCGATCAAACGGTAAACCACTCTATCTGCTCTGCAATGTCGTCGATGATATCCGGGACCGGATTACCCATATTATCCGAGGTCAGGATCATATGACCAACACCCTCAAACAGGTACTGCTCTACGAAGCATTGGATGCGCCATTACCAATCTTTGCCCATATGCCACTGACCCTTGACACCAAGAAAGCCAAAATATCCAAGCGCAGCCATGGCGAGATAGTGGCGGTTCAATTCTACCGCGACAACGGTTTTATCCCCTGGGCCTTTAATAATTTTCTAGCCTTGCTCGGCTGGTCTGCCGGCAATGACCAGGAATTTTACTCAAAGGAAGAGCTTATCCAGGCGTTTTCCCTCGAACGCATCAATAAATCGAGCGCGATTTTTAATTTTCAAAAAAATGACCCAAAATTTTTCACCGATCCGAAGGCAATTTTCATAAACGAACATTACCTTAGAACCATGGACATAAGTGAAATAGGAGCCATGGTCAAAAAAGAACTCGAAGCAGATGGACTCTGGGATGAGGCCTACGACTCAACGAAAAAGGACTGGTATCTCAAAACTCTCGATCTCATTCGTGACCGCTTCCATACCCTCAAGGATTTCACCACCCTCGGCCGGGCCTATTTTGCCGATGATTTTACGGTCGAACCCAAGCCTCTTGCGAAAAATGTGCTTAAATATACTGAGTTACAGCAATGGCTCCCGGAACTCGCCGACAGGTATGAAAAACTTGAAAGTTTTGATATTGAAGAAACAGAACGGGTCGCGAGGGAATTGGCCGACGAGCTTGAAATCAAACCTGGCATAATCATTAATGCAATGCGTACGGTAGTTACCGGCCAGCTGGCAGGCCCTTCAATGTTTGACATTTTGGTGACCATCGGCCAGGAAAGAGTCATCCAGAGACTTCGCGCTGTTGGAAAACTTTTTGTATAATATTGAACGATTAACTTTCACTTGAGCAGCTAATCATGGAAACAACAGAAGATTCAGGAAATAAATCGCTAGATTTTATCCGCCAGATAATCGCCGACGACCTTCAGACCGGCAAACATCAAAAAAGCATCACTCGCTTTCCACCCGAGCCCAATGGGTTTCTTCATATCGGCCACGCAAAATCAATTTGCCTGAACTTCGGCGTTGCTGAGGAAAACGGTGGTATATGTAATCTCCGTTTTGACGACACCAATCCAAGCAAAGAGGATGTTGCCTACGTTCGGGCCATTCAGGAAGATGTCAAATGGTTGGGCTTTAGTTGGGGGGACCAGGTCCTCTACGCCTCCGATTATTTCCCCAAGCTTTACGAGTATGCGGTGGAGCTCATTAAAAGAGGAAAGGCCTATGTTTGTCAGCTCTCACCAGACGAAATGAGAGAATATCGTGGCACCCTGACGGAACCTGGCAAGGAGAGTCCATACCGCAATCGGTCCATAGAAGAAAATCTCGATCTCTTTGAACAAATGAAAGCTGGGCAATTAGCGGAAGGAACCCATGTACTGAGGGCGAAGATAGATATGGCTTCCCCTAACGTCAACATGCGGGACCCGGTGATCTACAGAATCCTCAAAGCACATCATCATCGCACCGGAGATACCTGGAAAATCTACCCCATGTATGACTACACCCACTGTCTCTCTGACATGCTGGAGGGTATTACCCATTCGCTCTGCACTCTGGAATTCCAGGACCACCGTCCCCTGTATGATTGGGTCTTGGATACCCTTGAGACCCCATGTCACCCTCGACAGATCGAGTTTGCCCGACTCAATCTGACATATACGGTCATGAGCAAGCGAAAACTCCTCAAGATGGTGGAAGGCAAGTATGTCGACGGTTGGGATGACCCACGTATGCTGACCATCTCAGGTCTGCGTCGACGGGGTTATACTCCGGCCTCAATCCGCAATTTTTGCAAGACCATCGGAATTGGCAAGAGTGAAAGCCGAATCGATATGGGCGTTCTTGAAAATGAAATTCGAGACGACCTCAATGTCCGGGCTGAACGACGCATGTGCGTTCTTGATCCGGTGAAAGTTGTCATTGATAACTACCCTGAAGGGTTGGTTGAAGAAATGATTGGCCAGAATCATCCTCAAAATCCAGAGATGGGCGAGCGAACTATTCCCTTCACCAGAGAACTCTATATTGAACGAGAGGACTTTATGGAGAACCCGTCCAGGAAATACCACCGACTGGGCCCGGACAGGGAAGTACGGCTGCGATACGGCTATCTCGTAAGGTATGTTTCCCACGTAAAAGACGAGGCCACTGGGGAGATCACTGAAATCCACTGTAGCTACGACCCAGATACCAAGGGCGGTTCCGCTCCCGATGGCAGGAAGGTGAAAGGCACAATCCACTGGGTTTCAGCAGAAAAAGGCCTGCCTGTCACAGTTCGATTGTACGACAGGCTCTTCAGTGTGGAAGACCCTGAAGCTGACAAGGACATCGATTTTCTCGATCAGCTCAACCCTCAGTCAAAAGTGGTGGTTTCTTGTGCAATTGCCGAGCCGAGCCTTGCCAAGCTGCAACCGGGAGAAACCGTACAATTCGAACGACAGGGCTATTTTTGTGCTGACCCTGTTGAATCGACAGCTGGAAATCCAGTCTTTAATCGAACGGTCACCTTAAGAGATTCCTGGGAGTCCAAAAAATAATCGTTATTTTTAAAACCACCGCTATTCCCCGAAAAATGGATTTTCACTTTTTTAAGGGGAATAGCGGTATTGACAAGCAAAATTTATGTGAGCTAGGAGCTTGTCCGAGAATAGGCATTTTGTTCATAATTGAGGCATTTTCATAAAAATATGCGGAGCTATATAATTAATATTGCGAGCATTATTTTTCTAAAAATAACGAAAAGTTTTGGCAAAAGGGCATTCTCGGACAAGCTCCTAGACATCTGCTTTCTACATTTTTTTTGTACTTTCATATTCAACGGAACAGAAAATGGCACTCATCAATTTACGTAAAATGGCCAAACATCAGTCGGGAGTCATCGCTTCTGTCAAAGTCAGCGGAGAGCTCGGCAGAAGAATAAGAGAAATGGGCCTGGTCCCTGGAACCGAGATCACTATTCAGGGAAGGGCACCGCTTAATGATCCCGTTGCCCTCCGGGTTATGGGCGGCACTTTAACACTTCGAAATAATGAGGCCGACTATATCATGGTCGAGACAGACCCCACTGATTGAGTTTTCTGGGGACAACATCGGCTATAAATGCCCCCCTGTCCAATCTTATTTTTTTATTTTTTTTAGCGCACAAGAACCCCGTCGCCTCAGCAAATCATCCGCTCTTCTCCTCTGACACCCGTTGCGTCCGGCTGTACTTACCTTGCCGGTAGCTTACCGGATTTCAAACAATTATAGCGAAGCCCCAATCAGCTGTTAGCTCGCCCTAAATATATTGGAACTTCTTGAAATATCTGTTGACTGCGGTTATTGTTTGGTGTACCTAAAGGTGTCATCAAACGGAGAAAATTATGGTTTGCAGAAGAGAAAAAAAAGACGGTTTATGTTTTTCGGATGTGGTCAGAAACTGTTTTGGCAGACGTCGATGTCACAATCTTATCGGTCCACTTTCTCAAAGAGCCAGAACCGGCCGAGTTAAAGTGTGTAAAGTAACCGGAGACAGAAAGATCTGCGCCCGTATGGCATCCATGGGTCTTTATCCTGGAGTCGAAGCGGATGTGATATGTTCTGAAACCGGGAGCCAATGTCTTCTAAAGGTCAATGGCGGCACCATCAGTCTTGACTCTGATGTTTCTGATAATATTTTAGTAACAAGCTTATAAAAGCGCGAACCCAGTCCGAGACTATCGGACTTATTTTTTGTCCTATGAGTTAGGGCTGTCTAACAGGAGCAACAATAGAGCATGGTTGAAAAAATAATTATTTGGGTGATAATCGCCATCTGCGCTTTTTTTACCGGTCGAAGGTTCTATCGACAATGGAAAGTCGCCACCAGCAAAGACGCCAATATATCCTGCGGTGATGGCTGTACATGTTGTACAGATACATCCTGCAACAGCCGGAAATCAAAATAGCCGGGATTTTTTCTTTTATATTCCTCACTCACCTTACTTATAAATCGACCAATGCAGCTATTAATGGCCCTGGCGGGCAATCCAAACGCAGGTAAAACAACGCTCTTTAATCAGTTAACCGGTGCCAGACAACATGTCGGCAACTACCCTGGCATTACCGTCGACCATAAGGAGGGCTCCCTCCACCACAAGAATCTGCAAATCACGTTAACTGATCTTCCCGGGACCTACTCCATGACCGCCTATTCCGCCGAAGAGCTGGTCACTCGGGACTACCTGGTAAATGAGCGCCCGCAGGTAGTGATTAATATTGTTGATGCGTCCAATCTCGAAAGGAACCTCTATCTTACCTGCCAACTGATGGAACTTGGCGTTCCTCTGGTTATCGCACTGAACATGATGGATGTGGCCAAGGACAGAGGAATTGAAATAAAGACGGAAATACTGGAAAAACTCCTTCAGGTTCCGGTGGTGCCTATCATCGCCCGCTCGGGTTTTGGCAAGCTGGAACTCCTTGATGCCTGCCTGCGGGTAACCACCAAAGAAACCGTCTGGAATCCACGAGATATCTCCTACGGTGAGGATCTTGACACCACTCTGACTGAGCTTGTTACAAAAATACAACAGGCCTCTCTTTTAGAAGACACCTACCCCGCCAGATACACGGCAATCAAATATTTGGAAAATGACGATCAGATCCTTGCCAAAGGGCGAAAAGCTGATCCCCTCACGGCGAGTATCCTTGAAGATATAGTTGATAAAACCGCCAGCCACACCCATAAGACGCTTGAAGTCTTTCCCGAGTCCATCATCGCTGATCATCGCTACGGCTACATTAAATCGATACTCAGACAAGGGGTCGTCACCCATAAATTTGATACCGACCGACTCTACACCTCGGACAAAATCGATAAAGTGCTCACTAATCGACTTGTGGGCCCCATCGTTATGCTCCTTATCCTCTTTGCGGTCTATCAGTTCACCTTCAGTTGGAGTGACATCCCTGTCACCTGGCTGGAAAATCTTTTCGGCTGGCTCGGTAATGTGGTTGAGAACAACCTGCCGGACGGTCTTCTTAAATCAATGATTGTCTCCGGTGTCATCGATGGGGTTGGTGGAGTATTAGGATTCGTGCCACTGATCATGTTCATGTTTTTTAGTATTGCTATCCTTGAGGATTCCGGTTATCTCGCCCGGGTCGCCTTCATGATGGACAGGATTTTCAGAATTTTCGGCCTCCACGGCTCTTCGGTCATGCCTTTTATCGTCTCCGGCGGAATAGCCGGCGGATGCGCTGTACCTGGGGTGATGGCAACCCGTACCCTTCGTTCCCCCAAGGAGCGTATGGCTACCTTGCTTACTGTACCATTCATGAACTGCGGAGCGAAACTTCCCGTTCTTGCCCTGCTTATTGGCGCCTTTTTTAGCGATAAAAAGGCCATGTACATGTTTATATTTACTATGCTTGCCTGGGTTGTGGCACTGCTGGCTGCTAAACTCCTGCGCTCAACAGTACTTCGAGGTGCGCCAACTCCCTTTGTTATGGAGCTTCCGCCCTATAGATTCCCTACCCTGCGCGGCCTTCTTATCCACACCTGGGAACGGACGTATCAATATATCAAAAAGGCAGGGACAGTGATCCTTGGCATATCCATTCTGCTCTGGGCCATGATGACCTTTCCTGGCTTACCTGCGGAGAAAGTGGCGTCTTTTGAACAGCAACGTCAAGCCGTTATGAGTGAATCCTTGGCTTCATCAGACAAAGCCGCCTCGGTTGCTGCTCGAATCCGCCAGATAGATAACACCGAGACCGAAGCTGGACTACAGAACTCAATAGCTGGAAAACTTGGCAGGTCTCTCGAACCGATTACACAACTGGCCGGTTTTGACTGGCGGACAAATATCGCCCTGATCGGTGGATTTGCAGCAAAAGAAGTTATCGTCTCAACTCTTGGGACGGCGTATTCAATGGGAGAGGTCGACTCGGAAAAGTCTGAGTCGCTGGGACAAAGATTAAAAAATGACAGCAACTGGAACAGAGTAGTTGCCGTCGCCGCACTGATTTTTATTATGTTTTACGCCCCTTGCTTTGTCACCGTAGTCTGTATTGCCAAAGAAGCATCATGGAAATGGGCTATGTTTTCCGTCACCTTCAACACTATCTTTGCCTTTGGCATGGCGGTTGCGGTATATCAGGTGGGGATGTTTTTCAACCTTGGCTAAACGACTCAAAAGACATCAGGGTTTACTGGACTTACAGGGCTCATCACCAAACTCCCCGTTGTCACCATGAAAGACTGTGACTACGGAGCCTCCCCGGCGGGGATCACCAGCACCTTCAACACCTGGAATCACCGCATGGACTCCGCCAAAATAGACGTCTTTTTGCGGCCAGACATTGACAGTTATTCTCTCTTTGATTGCCGCGACGGCCGATTCATCAAAACCAGGTTCCATCTGCAAACAGTCTCCATCCAAATACAGCCGTGGCGCGTCCACCGTCTGCTGTAATGGTCGGCTAAAATCAACGATCTGGTTCAAAACCTGAGTCAGCGCAGTTCGAATCCGCTTGGAACCGCCGCTGCCGATAACCAGCTGCACATGTCCATCTTTTAATAAGAGCGAGGGTGACATCATTGACAGAACCCTGTCTCCAGGCTGGCTGGAATGGAAGCCATTGGGATGCAAATCATCTTCGCCCATCATATTGTTGAGCATCACTCCGCTTCCCGGCGCAAAATATCCGGACCCCTCACCATTGGAGCAGGTCATACTGGCGCAATTACCAATATTATCGGCAACTGAAATATGGGTGGTTCCCCGGCTGAATAACCTTATGTTCTCCAGGGACTCGCTCTTGACGGTTTGGTGACATAAATATTGTTGCAGAGCGCCAGGTGTAATCAGGCCTTTTTCCCTTAGCCCTTCGACTTCTTTCATCAAGCCGACAGATTCGAGTAAATGCTCGCCGGAGCCCCATTCATGATCTTTTGGTGGTTGCTCATCCATAAGAAAACAGGACAAGCCAATAAGTGTACCCCCCATCGATGGCTCAGAGGCAGTTAGCAACAGACGATCCCGATACGATATTGCCAGAGGTGGTCTCTCTCTGACCTCAAATGCAGCGAGATCATTGCCAGAAAGGAAACCTCCACCATCTTTCATTTCATTATCTATCTGGTGGGCAATCTCTCCACAATAAAAACTCTCGGCACCCTCTGCCATCAACTGATCGAGAAAACCGGCCAGCTCAGGATTTCTGAGAGAATCGCCAACCTCCAGATATGTTCCGCCGGGTTCGTATATCCGTCGCCCCCTTTCGGTGAGTGTCATGATAGGGGTCAGCAACTTCAGGAAATGGGCTATTCGCTCATTAATCCTGTGATCGAGCGCGATGTCTCTTGCTGGGCTGAGAATTTCGGCCAGCTCCATACTACCAAGTCGTTTATGAATATGCAGCAGACCTTTAAGAGTACCGGGAACGGCAACAGATCCCAGTCCAATATTAAAATCCTGAGCTGAACCGCTAAACTGAACCGTTATCTTGAAGAAATCAGGATCAAAAACCTCATTTTCCCGACCTTTCCCCGGGGTATCAACAAAAAAATCAAAGAACATATCCTGGCCGGTCTTTTCGCTATGACCAACCATAAAACCACCTCCGCCGAGACTCGTCAAAGCGGGCTCAGCCACTGCAGAGGCAAATCCTGCAGCAACGACCGCATCAAAGGCATTGCCGCCTGCAGCAAGTATTTGCCCAGCAGCCTCGCTGACTAATTGATGCCCGGAAGCAACTATCGACCTGTCATGTATACCCACTGCCCATATTCCCCCTGAAGAGAGGTCTTTTTGTCAGATGATTTTCACAGAACTTTCACATCAGCATCAAATTGCCTTGTATAAACCGTTCCTACTCAATCCGGATCATACCGATATCTAAAGGTGGAATTGATGGTTTGACGACGGCTTCTTCAACTTTGTCTTCCTCGACTTTATCTTCTTCAACCTCAAACTCATCGAGGAGCATGGCCTCTGCGATATCCTCGTTCTCGTCACCATCGCTTAATATTTCAAAGTCCGACCTTTCTTCAATTTTGGCCGCAAATATTTTTGGTTTCTTCTCGACCCCTTTCATCGCCCGAATCACCCTCTCCGCTGGTTCGGGCGGAGAAGCAAAAGACCGCGTGTCCAGCTCTAACGGTTGCTTAAAGACAGCGATTAAGCCATCCAGTGTTTCAAGCAGGGAAATCAGTTCCCAACCAGCCTTGCCGTATTGGTTCAAGGATAACTCAATTTCCGACTCATCAAGGAAGGAATTTCCCAATAAACCTTCCTTTTTCAGATCATAATGTACGGTTTTATAGCTCCAGCGCATTGTCTCACTTCCTTTATTTTCGGTCGACAGATCTGATATGTAATTGCAACAATAGGCACCAGCCGTCAAAACGGCATGCTGCGACGATGTGTATTCTCAACTCAACTGATATGCCTGCCGCACAACTTCGGCAATAATTTCCAGCCCACGGCGGACATCATCATCATCTTGAGAGTAGGTCACTCTCAGACATTCATCCTTATGTTGCCAGCTTTCGTTCAAACCCGGGAAAAAATAGTGCCCGGAAACAACCAAAGCGCCCTTCTCTTTCAGCCGTTGATAAAGTTCGAGGCTGGTTATGGGCAGGTCCTTAAACCACAACCAGAGGAACATGGCACCCTCCGGTATATGAATGCGACAGGGGATATCAGTAAATTTTTCCTGAACTACCGCCACAGCCTTCTCCATTTTGTTCCGGTAAAAAGGCTGCATGAGATCCTTGCTGATCGCCGTGATTTCATTACTGGTAACAAGACGCTGGGCCAGTATTGCCCCAAAACTGTTTGGTGAAAGCGACATAATGGCGTTCATGCTGGCCAGAGCCCGAATGATCTCTTTTCTGGCGACAACAATTCCAGTCCTGACAGCAGGAAGTCCCAGTTTAGACAGTGAGAGGCAAACGATCAAATTCTCATTCCAGACCGGAGTTGCCTCAGTGTAGATCATCCCCGGGAACGGCAGACCATAGGCACTGTCAACGATCAAAGGAATATTATGTAATGCCGCAAGATCCGCCAATTTGGCCAGCTCTTCATCGGTGACGACATTCCCTGTCGGATTGGTTGGCCTGGAGATACAGATGGCACCAATAGTGTCATCAATCTGCAGATTTTCAAAATCTATATGATATTTAAAGAAGCCGCCTTCAAGCAGTTCAATCTTCGGTCTGGTGGAAACAAAGAGGCCTTCCGTCAAACCAAGATCTGCATAGCCGATGTACTCCGGGGCCATAGGCAGACATATCTTTTTTTCCCCGCCACCGGGCAAGACACCGGCAAAAAGATTAAACAGCATGAAAAAGGCGGTCTGGCTACCGTTTGTCAGACAGATATTTTCCGGGCCAATATCCCATCCCTGCTCTTTTTTGAGAAGAGCCGCCAGGCCTTCGTTGAAGACATTATCCCCTTGGGGAGGCCCATAGCTGCCAACCAGCTGCTGAAAGCTCTTGCTGTCGCTGCATATTGTCAGCAGTTGATTGCGCATTATTTCCTGAAACTCCGGCACCAGTCCAGGATTTCCCCCACCCATCATGATCATTTTTTCGCCGCTTGCGAGCGTAGCCTTACCCAGATCATCCATCAAGGAAAGAATCCCGGCATTGCTGGTCATCTTTTCGCCAAATTTTGTAAAATTCATAGCCTGCGTGTGTTGAGTTAAAGTTTCTTGTAAATTTAAAGCTGATACCGTACCCGTCTGGCGGCAAGAGCATGAAGAAATCTCACCAGTATATAGGTGACAATAAGTGAAAAGACAATCCTTCCCCACAAAATTCCAGCAAATTTGCCACCAATGGCGGCCATTACCAGGGTATCTTCTACCAGCCCATGGCACAGTCCCAACAGAGCCATGGAATTAAAGACCTCCTCTCTTGCCATCTTGCCGGTACTGGTCTCCCGGATTATCAAGGCCCCACCATAGCCGATCCCCATGATCATACCGATGACGGTGATCGGCGCGGCCCGCCGCCCCATTCCGAAAAAAGGCAAAATGGGTCCCAGGATTTTCTCCAGAAGGGCGAGAAAGCCCACCGCTCTAAAGAGCGTCATACAGACGATTATACAAAAGATTATCAAAATTATCAGGCACTGATTCCGTAGCAAGCTGAATCCCCATTGCAGCAGATCTGCAGATTGAACAGCCGCTTTGAACAGCACAGTAGCCTGCTCCTGCCAGATATGAAATCCAAGGATTATCTGATTAAGGAGAAAAGCATAGACCACAGCACCAATCAGCCGAAGAAGACCAATAGGGATGAGCTTCGCCCCAGCCCGCTTACTGACACTGAGCTCCACCGGAAGAGCATGGGCAATGAGCATCGCTGAGCAAAGCACCGTTATCTGGCCGCTGGTCAGCTGAAGCCCCGGAGCCAGAGCGGCAAAAATGGCAATACCGCCATACAAGTTAGTGAGTATTGCCGTGGCCCAGACCAGGCCGAGCGAGCCAGGCAGACCAACAAGGCCCATGAACGGTTCAAGAAGTGTGCTGAGAGAAGCAATCAAACCAAATTCTTCGAATATTTTGGTTATGATGGCCACCGGAACGGTTATCCGAATCAGCTCCCAACTGGTCAACCATGTTTCACGGAAGAGTTTTACTGCCAGTTGTTGTAACCGGTCTTTGTATCGAGTTTTATCGTTTATCATCAGAAGGGGGGAGATAAATCAGTGAATCGATCAGGCAATTTTGGTAGAGCCAGACCCATTAGGCCCATTGCTTCCCTGCTTTTTGGCAACAAAGAGCTGGCAGATTATGCCGGACGTCTCATAGACCAGCCGGGCGGGATTGGTTTTGCTTTTAAAGGCCATAGCCCGGCAACCGTATGGCCTTGCGGGATCGTGGGTAATGAAATAAT
Source organism: uncultured Desulforhopalus sp. (assembly GCA_963677465.1). Classification (GTDB taxonomy): domain Bacteria; phylum Desulfobacterota; class Desulfobulbia; order Desulfobulbales; family Desulfocapsaceae; genus Desulforhopalus_A. The sequence continues at coordinate 3,317,298 of OY781976.1, forward strand.
TCTTACATCTTAAACAGTTCGGGATAGCAACTTCCATCATTTATTCCTATTCGACAACTCTCTGATCCTGACAAACCGTACTCTTTGCAGTTTGTCCATGAAGAGTATCATGCTCAACAATCATTTTTGGATACGTCATTCGTCAGCTATGCCCACCTTTACTCGGCTGTTTTTTTAGGGTAATCAAAAAACAGCAGCTTTCCAGCACCGGCATCGGCAGAAAAGCCATCTTGTCCGGAATACTCCACCGCAACTATACCGCAGGTCGGCACATTATCAAGTGGCTTCCCGGTCAGATACTCGCCAAGTTCGGTAATCACATAATTATGCCCCACCAGAAACAATACATCGACTTCACTCAACATTTCTTCTATCAAATCAAGATGATAGGAGAATGAGCCGTTATACAGATCATCGTAGAAACAAATGTCCTTTTTATCATATCCAGTCCCTTTTGCCATGCAGAGGGCCGTCTTTTTCGCTCTCTTGGCCGGACTGGCAACAATCAGGTCCGGGGAGATACCGGCTTTGGCAAGCCGGGACGCCATTTCAGGACAATCCTCTTGACCACGCTTATTGAGAGGCCTGGAAAAATCATCCAGATCAGGATTGGACCAGCTGGATTTAGCATGGCGGATTAGATAGAGTCGCTTCATGAGACGTCACCCCGTTGTAAAATTTCCTGCCAGAGCTTTTCATACTGCTCAACAGCCGCTGAATCTTTGCCATCAGCACCAACCGGATTGCGGAAAAGCCCCATTTTTTCAATTTCAGCCATGAAAGGAATACGAGTTGAAAGAAAAAGCGAATGACTGCCGTATTCTTCAAGAAATAAACTGTGCATGGTTTTTCGTTTCTCCACCATGGAGAAAAATGCCGCAATCTTCTTCTGACTGACCTTTTTCTTCTTAAAGAGCTTGAGGAGCCGCTGCAGCGCAAGGACCGAAAGGGAAGTGGGGATAACAGGGGTGATGACCAAATCCGCGGCCTCAATTATGTTTTCGCCAAGGATTGTCAGGGTCGGCGGACAATCGAGTATCATATAGTCATAAGCAGTGTGCAACGGCCGAAAAACCCCAAGAAGCGCGTTGCTTCGACCTTTCTCACTCACCCTGCTCAGCGCCAGATCAAGATTGCGGAAAGAAAAATGGGCCGGCAACAGATCAAGGTTGGCAAACTCCGTCGTCTTGATATATTTATCAAACTTGCCCTCAAGCAGTCTCTTGCTGTTATATTTTTTATTCGGCTCCCCCCGAAAATAGAAGGATGCAGCACCCTGAGAATCCATATCACAGAGCAATACCCTCTGCCCCGACTTGGCAATTACTGAAGAAAGGTTAACAGCGGTAGCTGTCTTGCCAACGCCACCTTTGCCGCTGTAAATTGCCAATATTTTCATAAGATAAACCTTATTTCGACAAGAGAAGCATACCGACAGGATCTCCTCTCATTTATATTTTCCAACGAGAATCAATCGTCAACATTCAAAGAAACGGCATTCAATATCCAAGCAACCAGTTTAAACAAACACTTTATAGTCACGCAATCTTTTTAACAACACTTCGTTGAATTCACTCGCCATAGCTCTTCTGCTTATTGCGATGAACCGATGCCATGGAGTAATTTTTTATCTGGAAAAAATATTACTATAGTGAAGTAAACGTCGGCCCGACCGTTCAAGTATATTTCAGGCTTGATGAATCTGAACCAAGCCACACATGACAGGAGATGTTTTGGCCAAAGAAGCGAAAGCACTGCGTCCTGATTTGCCGGTAATTATTTGTACAGGCTATAGCACAAAACTACACGAGGATAGATTCCGGGACATCGGGGTTACTGCAGCGCTGATAAAACCGGTTAGCTTTGATGAGATGGCCCATGCTATGCGAAAAGCTCTCGATGGTGGTATCTAAGCCCAGTAAATGGAAAATGAATTAATATGGCCACCTCTCTGCCCATATCACGGAAATTGAGTATCTACGCCTTGACGCCACGCCAGGAACACTCCCAGCATTCTTCAAAATAGGTCGGTAACGCATTGCCCAGAGCGCCATCGATTCGCAAATGAATCATTCGAATCGGGGGACCAAAGAGGGCAACCACCGCCACATCGGCATCAATATTTCTTATTTCATTATTTTTCTGTCCGTTAATGACCATATCTTTCATTTTTAAAAAGGGAAGCGAGGCAAAAACCGACTTTTCAACGGCCATGAACTCTCTGTGCTTGGTGTACAATAAATACTGCATACCATCGGAATTTCTTTCTGTTGTGTTAAACAAATGGCGAACCGCCTCTTTACAGCGGTCATACGTGTTGTCGTATTTTCTCTCTATTTCGCAGAGAGCCTCATGCAGGCAATTTTCGATATTACTAAAAAGTGTGAGTGCTAAAGCTTCTTTATTGTCGAAATAATTATAAAGTGTACCAACACTGCAATTGCATGCAATCTGAATATCACTCACTGATGTGTTGAAATAACCCTTTTCAGTAAATAGTTTTAAAGCTTCAAGCAGAATTCGTTCCTCCCGCTTCTGCATTTTCTTTTTTCTCATCTTCTTTCTACAATTCCATATAGTTTGGTTTAATTCTCAGATACCCTTGAGCTGGATTCACTAAATCTGACAACTACAGACAACCTCGCACAAAATAACCTGGCGTTTATCCATTTTTCACTTACTTATTGTAACTTTTTCATATATCAATTTACAATAGATCATGAAAAATATATTGCAAACCCCAGATACTTATACTCAATTTCAATTGAATGTCTTTCATTACCTACGGATCATCTTTGTTTTTGCCTTACTTATTGCACTGTTATCACTCATTGATGGATGTTCCAGCAAAAACGATATCACTCCGCTACCAGAAACATTTGAGTATAAACAAATAGGAATAGCCTCGTATTATGCTCGGAAATTTCAGTCCAAGAAAACAGCAAGCGGCGAGATTTTTAACAATAACGCAATGACAGCGGCTCACAAGACGCTCCCCTTTGGTACTCATGTGGTGGTAAAAAATCTCAGCAATGGCAAATCGGTCAAGGTGACGATCAACGACAGAGGTCCATATATTCACAAAAGAATTATTGATCTCTCCAGAGCTGCTTTTTCAGAAATTGAAGATATTGAGAATGGAGTAGCAGAAGTGGAAATTGTGGTTGTTGATTAATATCCAGACAGCTTCCCTGCCCAAAAGGTGCTAGAACAGAGGTACCGAGCAGAGGTACTGAACATTTTCTCTATTCGTGATCAAAAACATAGCCCAAAGAACGCCTGCTCTTAAAATATTTGGGTTTTTTAGGATGCTCTTCGAAGTACCGGCGAAATCGGACAATGTAGTTATCAACGGTCCGGGTTGAAGTTCCTTTGCTATACCCCCAGCCGATCTCCAATAATTTACTCCGCGACAGCGGTTTTCCTTTGTTAACAATGAAAAGCTTCAATAATTTGATCTCCTGCTCGGTCAGTTTGATGGTTCCTGAGCAACACTCCGCCTGACCGCTGGAAAAATCGATTTTATTTGCGCCAAAGCTGTAAGGTCTTTGCTCGCTTGAATGAGTTGTTGACGATTCGAGCTGGTCCCGCTGCCACTGATCTCTAGTCAGTAATCGTTTGACTCTGAGCAAAAATTCATCCAGACTGAACGGTTTTGTCATGTAGTCGTCGACACCATCGAGAAAACCATCAACTTTATCGGACGGTTCAACCTTGGCCGAGAGAATGAGGATAGGCAGTCGCTCATCCTCCAGACGAATGTTTTTTAAAATCTGCATGCCGTCGATGCCCGGCAACATCAGATCAAGAACAATCAAATGAGGACACCACTGTTTCCAGGCCTCCAGTCCTTCAAGGCCATTCAAAGCAATCTTCACCTCATGTCCCAATAAGCTCAGATTCAATTCAATGCCTTCGGCGATATGGAGATCATCTTCGATGATCAAAATGCGCTTGTTATCTTGTGTATTCACTTGTGTCCTCTTGTTCCAACAAAACGGGCTCTTGTCTGGGTAAAGAAAGTATGAATCGCGCCCCCTTTCCTACCCCATCACTATGGGCAGCAATCTTGCCTTTATGGAACCTGGCAACCTGCTCGACCAAATACAAACCCAGTCCGGTACCACCGATATTACGAGGTTCCTCGTGCTCAATCTGAAAAAATTTCTCAAAAATCTTTTTCCCCTGGGATTTTTCAAAGCCTATTCCATTGTCGGCAAAACAAAGCTGCACGACCTTTTCCGTCTGACTGAATGTAATTGTGATACGTGGACAATCGTTTTCATTATGCCTGATCCCATTTGACAACAGGTTCATCAGCAACATCTGAAAAAGTGCCCGGTTTATAGCACAAAAATAGCTCTTTTTCTGCTGCTGATGAATAACGATCTCATTGCCACGAAAGAGTTGTTCATTACTCCGGCAAAAATCTTCCACCTCCTCTACCACATCAACCACGACCAACTCCCCGCCATAAATCTTGGCTTCGATCCGGGCCAGATTGAGGATGCCATTAATGTTATCGGAGAGACGCCCCACATCAGCCAACATATAATCCAAATACTTCAGCTGTTTGTCCCTTGGCAGCTCGTGCTTTATGAAGGTCTCGAGATAGAGCCGGAGTGAGGTCGTCGGGGTCTTCAATTCATGGGTGAAGCTATTGATGAAATTATACTGGGAACGGTACAAAGCCAGGGTCTTTCTCTGGTAGGCGAAAATCATAAAAATACCAACCAGAATAATGCCAACGAGGATTGACAGGACCATAATCACCACCCAGGTCTGCCAGGCAACGAACTGTTCCGGGTCAAGATTGGTTTTGGCAATGACGGCCTGCAGGCCGGTACTGACCGAAACATACCAGTAAATATACAAAAAAAGAGAAAGACCGAGGGCGATTATGGAAAAGATAAAGATGGAGATCGGATGAAGAAACCAGATGGAGCGCTTCATAGCTTACCGCTGTTTTGTAAAAGAATTGTCATTTGTCTCCGCTGACTATCTACCATCAAATTAAAGGGTTACTTTATCTTTAATCACTTCTTCTGATTCTTTCACTAAAAGAGGCACAACAATGGAAAACAATCATCCCGTCCATCATCTCGGTACAAAGGCAAAGGTCTTATTGACCAGCGTTTTTGGGCCATATGCACAGGACGATGAATATGGCAGCAGCGCAATCAATCCGATGGAACTTTACCATAACCAGGTCACCCGCGTACAGGGGGTTTTCTCTCTTAGAATGTTCCATCGATCATTTGGTCTCCTGATGATCAAAGAAAACATCCAAGCCCCCTGCACCCTGCTGGATTTCCCGGATCTGGATCGCTTTATACAATGTATCCGTTCCAATATGTATAACATAATAGGTATTAGTTCCATCATTCCCAATGTCGGTAAAGTCAAAAAAATGTGTGAATTAATCCGCACTTATCAGCCTCATGCGACCATCGTGGTCGGCGGCCATATCAGCAATATGGAGGGAATTGATGAAATTATCGACACCGATCATATCGTCCGGGGAGATGGCATAGAATGGTTCCGGCAATACCTGGGACAGGATATGACGGGCCCGGTAAAACATCCGGCTGTGGCTTCAGCCTTTGGTGCCAGAGTTCTGGGCCACACCCTCTCCGACAAACCGGGAGAAACTGCAGCCATCGTTGTCCCCTCAGTTGGCTGCCCCATGGGCTGTAACTTCTGCTCGACCTCTGCTCTTTTTGGTGGCAAGGGCAAATTTAAGAATTTTTTTGAAAGCGGCAAAGAACTCTACAAGGTCATGGCCGACCTTGAGGAAAAGCTCAAGACAAGTTCCTTTTTTGTCCTTGATGAAAACTTTCTCCTCCATCAAAAAAGAGCACTGAGCCTACTCGAGGAGATGAAGAAGCATGACAAAAGCTGGTCGCTCTATGTCTTCAGCTCGGCAAAAGTCTTACGCTCCTATCGGATGGAACAATTGGTGGAGCTTGGCATTTCCTGGGTCTGGATGGGACTGGAGGGTAAAGAAAGTCAATATTCAAAACTTGCGGGTATTGAAACCAAAACACTGATTAACGACCTGCAGGACCATGGCATTCGGGTCCTCGGTTCATCGATCATTGGTCTTGAAGAACACACTTTGGAAAATATTGATCAGGTCATAGATTATGCCGTTTCCCATGGAACCGATTTTCATCAATTCATGCTTTACACAGCCAATCAGGGTACTCCTCTCTATGCTCAGTTAAAGGCCAAGGGAACCTTGCTGCCAGCGGAGGAATTCAAGGTTTCCGACAGCCATGGTCAGTTTCGCTTCAACCATCGTCACCCCCATATCCCCGCAGGAGCGGAAGAGAAGTTACTGGTCAAGGCCTTCGAACAGGACTTCAAGGTCAATGGTCCAAGCCTTTCCCGGTTGATTCGTACCATCCTCAAGGGCTGGCAGCGCTATCATTCCCATCCAGATGACCGGATACGAAAGCGCTACCTGGCCGATGTCAAGCCGCTGCGTAATATGTATGCGGGCGCCGTCTGGGCCATGAAGAAGTGGTACCGGCATGACAAGGTCCTGCATCAGCAACTGACCGATCTTCTTCAGGATATCTATACCACCTTGGGCCTGCAGCCTCGACTGGCGGCCCCGGTGGTTGGTCGATATATTTATTGGGCGATGAAAAGAGAGGATAGACGATTTACACAGGGCTGGACCCTTGAACCCAAGACTTTTTTTGAGAAAAACCAGGCAGCTCAGCAACTGGAGACCAGCGATAATTGCGCTGCAAAACCACTCTTAGAACCAATAATTATCCAAGATCTTGCCGGTCGAAAACCGCAAACCTTGTCATCTGGTTCCCGGTAGTGAACGTTATCAAAAAAGACGCAGCACCTCACAGCATATTTTTTTTTGCAGTAAGGTGCTGAAATAAAACGGAAGATCAACTGATAGCGGTCAGCCCACTATCTATAATGTCCATCCCTTTGGTCATTTGTTCCTCAGTAATAACCAAAGGCATCAATAACCGGATAACATTTTTATGAGTACCACAGGCTAAAATAAAAAGATTTCTCTCCAAACAGTAATCGACCAGTTGTTTTACCTTATCAGTTGCCGGTATCTTCGTCTCCCGGTCATAGACAAGCTCAAAGCCAATCATGGGGCCAATGCCTCGAATATCACCGATGAGAGCATGTTTGTCCTGAAGTGCCTTCAGTTTATTATGCAGTTTTTCGCCCAGAACTTTTGCCTTAGTAAGGAGGTCTTCTGATTCAAATATATCAAAAACCGCAAGGGCTGCTTCACAGGCGAGTGGATTCGCGACATAGGTTCCGCCAATGCCTCCTGCATGGACAGAATCCATTATTTCCTTTTTACCGACGACAGCACTGATAGGCATACCAGCACCGAGACTCTTGGCAACAACTGTGATATCTGCCTCAACTCCATAATACTCCATGGCAAACATATGGCCCGTTCTGCCCATCCCTGTCTGGATTTCATCGGCGATCATAAGAATGGAATTTTTCTCACAGATCTTTTTCAACTTCTGGAAATACTCTTTGGGAGGTGCGATAAAACCACCTTCGCCTTGAACCGGCTCAAAGATAATCGCCGCGGTATCCTCGGCCCCGACATGACTAATAAAAAAATCCTCGAGATGGTCTGCACAGGCAAGGTCACAGCCCGGATACTTTTTGCCAAATGGACAACGGTAACAGTTGGCATAGGGCATACGATACACTTCAGGGGCAAACGGACCAAGGCCTTGTTTATAAGGTTTGAATTTTGAGGTGAGTGACATCCCCAAAAGAGTTCGGCCATGGAATGCACCTTCAAAAGCAATTATGCCTTTTTTCTTGGTGTAATATCGTGCAATTTTCACACCATTCTCCACCGCTTCAACGCCGCTATTAACAAACATAACAGCTTTTTCTGAATCCCCCGGGACAGCGTCACACAGCTTTTCTGCAAGCGTCACCGGAGATTCATAGGGAATCACCATAAAACAGGTGTGGGTAAATTTTTCCGCCTGATCCTTTATGGCCTGGACCACCTTCGGGTGGGAGTGGCCAACATTCATCACCGCAATACCGGCGGCAAAATCAATATATTCGTTGCCTTCTACATCGGTAATCACAGCCCCTTTGGCATGGGCGACATACTTGCTTGTGGAACTGCCGAAACCTTTCGCCAGGACCTTGCTGCGTCGCTCGTGAAGAGCTGCATTAGTCTGTGGATTTACCTGAGGATTGGACATTTTCTACCCCAATTTTTATTTTAAAAAGATGTTTAACCGAATGCATTAAAGAGCGTTTATTTTTTCTGTAAGCAGAGGCACAAAAGCCTTCAGGTCAGCTACAACCAAAACGTCTGCTACTTCACCGATAGGGGCATCCTTATCGGTGTTGATGGCAACCACAAACTCGGACTTCTTCATCCCGGCCAGATGCTGGATGGCGCCGGAAATGCCGCAGGCCATATAGAGCTTCGGCGACACAATCTGACCGGTGGTCCCAACCTGCCGGTTATGATCGGCCCATTCCGCATCAACTACAGGCCGACTGGCGCCGTATTCGCCCTTCAGGGCCTCGGCTAACTTGGCAATAATCTCAATATTCTCAGGCTTACCGATACCACGGCCGGCACTGACTATGACCTGGGCCTTGGTCAGGTCAATTCCTCCCCTCTCAGCCTGTTCATACCCCTCAAATGATAGATTTCCAGCAGGGGCAGTACCGATCTTCTCGACCAACGGGCTGCCTGTTGGCTCATCCTCCAGGCCGAAAGCTCCAACCTGTATGGTCAAGACCGAAACTGCTGTCTTCGGAGCAACCTTTCGAAGCAGCTTGGAATTACAGACCGGCAAGACCGGCACACCATCAACCACATCCACCACCTCGGAAAACTGCGCTGCTTTCAAGGCAAAGGCAATCCGGGGGGCCAGATCCCAACCGTAGGACGAATGGCTAAAGACCACCATATCCGGTTTCTCTTTCTCAATAACCTCAAGAAGGAGCTGTTTATGGCCGCTGGGATTAAATTCGCCGCAGGTGGCGGCATCCGCCAGGTACAGTTTCCCGTCAAATTTCGGTAAAGCCTTTTCAGAACCCACCAAAAACATTGCGCTCTCTGATCCCAGCTTTTTGGCAAAGGCCATCAATTCGCTGGCACAGCCAAGCAATTTCCCTTCTCGATATTCCGCAACAAGTAGCGTCTTCATAAAATCCTCTTTAAGCCAGAACGGCGGTCTTCTCTTTCAGAATCTTTATCAATTGGTCGGCAAGATCAGCAACATCCCCTTCCAGAATCAGCCCGGTCCCCTTCTTCTCCGGGAAGTACAGGGATGTGGTCTCTTCCAGGGCCTGCGCCTTCAACAATTCGGCCACCGGAATAGCAAGCAGTTCCTTTTTTTTGGCCTTTAGGATATTGGGTAATGTCAGGTAACGGGGGCTGTTCAGGCCAAGCTGACAGGTGACAAGAGCAGGAACCGACGCTGTGACCTTCGCTTTCGCCCCACCTTCCAACTCCCGTTTCACCGAAATCACGCCGTTTTCGAAACTGAAGCCGACGATGGTTGTGGCGCAGGGTATTTCCAGCATCTCAGCGACAAGAACCCCCACCTGAGCACTGCCCCGGTCCTGGGACTGCATGCCGGTGAAGATCAGGTCAAAATTCTTGGGACCGGCAAACTCGGCGATTATCGAGGCGATTAAGAAAGGGTCTTTCTTGAAGGATTCATCATCCACCACATGGACACCGCGGTCGCAGCCCATGGCCAGCGCCTTCTTCATAGTCTCCTTTACCCGGTCAGGACCGATACAGAGCACCGTCAAATCCGCACCAGTCGTTTCTTTCAACTGCACCGCCTGCTCGACGGCGTATTCGTCATACTCATTCATCCGCCAGGCGAGATCGGCACTGTCATACCAGGTGCCATCCCCGTTAACTTTAAATTTTGATTCCATATCCGGAATCTGTTTGATGCAAACCAATATATTCATAGTTTTCTCCTGTTTAATCTAGTTTCCATCCTGAAACGGCCCTTTTATCCTAACTCTTCGTTGTTCTCAAAATTTAATCCTCGGAATATCGTCTATATGCCTGTGGTTAAATTTATTGAACGCCTCAATTTAGAAAAAAATGCCACGTTTTAGGATGAAAACTCATCTAGCCAATCTTGCGCATCATTTAGAGCAAAGGGAAACAGCAGACTTCTCGACCATGGCGACTGCCGTCTCGTATTGCCCGGCATTGAAACGCAATTTCAAAGCAGCCTTGAGCATATCCATGGTCAACACTTTGTTCTGCTGCGCCAGAACCGCCAATGCAACCAATGCCCAATCCGGAGACTTTATCTTTTCGGCTTTAAAATCGACCTCGATTATAGACGCCTGACATGGCGGCAGCTCAACGCCAGCTGCTTTTACGACCAGAGCTTCGGGGGAAAGTTGTGTTAACATTTTTTTCCGACGGTTGACGCCTTCCGGGGCCAACGCGATGACTACGGCGGGATTTTCGATCCCGGTATATTCAATTTCTGCGTCGGAAAGAATAATATCGCTGACCGAGTGGCCCCGCATGACGGTGATCGGATAGTCACTTTTCTGTGCCGCCTGGCATCCAGCGGCTGCTCCTGCCAGACACAGCAATTCACCGGCTGTAATAATGCGCTGCCCGGCACTTCCCAGGACAACCACTTCCATGCGCCCCGACTGCGGGGAAGTACAGGACGCTTCAATACGAACTGGCTCGGCTGGGGTGGGCAGCTTTGCAGCCTCTTGCCGGTAGGCCTTGCCATATTCGGATCTGGCATTTTGAACCTGGTAATCATCCAGATGCGGCAGTTTCGCCAGATCCGTTTCGATATTCTTTGGGGTAATCTTATTGCGACGGGTGTAACGGCCGGGACAAATCCCCCAGATGTCCACCAGCGAAAAACCGTCAAAGGCCATAGCCGCTTGAAGATCTGCCACCAACTCCTTATCATAGGTGGATGTGCGTGTTACATAAGCCGCCCCTGCGGCCCCGGCAACCTGGCAAATATCCATAGGCTTTTCCAACTTATTTAAAAAGCCCGAACCCACCTGTGCATCCTGCGGAGTGGTCGAAGAGCACTGACCGCCGGTCATGCCGTAGTTAAAATTATTCAGCACCAAAAGCGTCAGATCAATATTTCGCCGGCAGGAGCTTAAGACATGAGCGCCACCGATCCCGAGGCCACCATCGCCCATGGTCACCACCACCTTTAAATCCGGCCGGGCCATCTTGATCCCGGTCGCATAGGTAAGGGCCCGGCCATGGAGACCATGAAAAGCATGGGTGTTAAAAAAGGTGTCGAACAGGCCGGAACAGCCGATATCAGAGACGACAACAACATCTTTTCCGGTAAGCCCCATATGCACCAAGGCCTGATCCAGGGCATGGAGAACCTGCTCATGGGAACACCCTGGGCAGAACACGCTTGGACGCTTGCTGTTTAATAAACTATCCATTTTGAATCACCTCCTGAATCTGCCCTGGTTTGATCAGCTCACCATTCATCTGCCCTAAAAAGTCGATTTTCTTATCGGTCAATAGCCGCTGAAGCTCCCGGACATACTGTCCTAAATTCATCTCAGCCATGACCACCCGCTTGTAGGGAGCGGCTTTCTCCAAGATCAACTGCTCAGGAACAGGCCACAGGGTTTTCAGAACCAAGAGCGATGCCTTGGTGTCACTTTGCTCGACTTTTTTCACAGCCGCCTTGGCCGCCCGGGCGGTGACCCCGTAGGCAATCACCAATGTCTCGGCGCCGGGAACCAGGTATTCATCGTAATAGGTGAAAGCAGATATGTTTTTTTGCAGCTTGTCATCCAGGCGCTGCTGCATACGGGCGATTTGCTCGGGATCGGTTGTGATATAGCCATCTGCTCCATGGGTCGAGGACGTTTGCCTGACCAGACGATCATTGCCAATCGGCAGGAAATCCGGCACCAGTTGATCGTCCTTCACCCCAAAAGGTACAAAGGCCCCATCACCATCAGCCATTTTCCGGTCAATTATCTGCGGTAAATCAAGTTTATCCAGATCAATCGTCTCGCGAGTCATGGAGACTTCTTTGTTGGCGGCCACAAAAACCGGACAGCGATATTTCTCGGCCAGGTTAAAGGCCTCCATGGTAAGCACATAACAGTCTTTCACATCCACTGGTGCCAGCACAATCACCGGCAGTCCCCCGCTGTTGCTCCATTGCAGGAACTGGATGTCGCCATCGGCACCTTTGGTGGCGGACCCTGTGGACGGCCCCAGGCGTTGAACATCGACAATAACAAGAGGGATCTCACTGCCGATGGCAAAGGAAATCTGCTCACTGTAAAGACTGATCCCCGGACCGGAAGTGGCGGTCATGGCCTTCATGCCCGACATCGCAGCCCCCAGACAAAAGCCGATGGAGGCTATTTCATCCTCACCCTGGAGGCAGACGCCACCTTTGGGGGGCAGGAGTTTCAGCATAGTATTGTAAATTGTTGTTGCCGGTGTAATCGGATAACCGGCAAAAAAGTCACAACCAGCGGCCATCGCTCCCCAGCCGATGGCCTCATTTCCTTCCATTAAAGTCAGTCCCATGATATCCCATTAATTATTTTTTTGATAAAATCGTAAAAATTCCTCATTCGAGGTGGCGAAACAAAAGTGATTAGTAAATGCCGGTCTCCTTCAACGGCTGGTTCTTCAATATCCGTTCCGGACTAAATATTGAGAGATCCATGGCATGGGCCTGCCGGGTAATCAATTCGGCAATATACCGGCCAACGGCAGGAGCCTGTTGCAGTCCGTGTCCGGAAAATCCATTCGCCAGAAACAACCCCTCAAGTTCCGGCCATTCCCCAAGGATGGCATTTCCATCCAGGGTATTCATGGCGTAAAGACCTGCCCAGCCACGAACCAACTTCAATTCGGCAAATTCGGGCACAAACTCGGCAAGCTCTTCCCATAACAGGTCGTAAAACCGTTTCTCATCCCATGAGAAGGAAATCCCCACCGGATCTTCCGACAATGATTTTCCAAGAAGGATCAGTCCGCCGGTTTCTGTTCTGAAATACATCCCGGACGGTAAATAGGTCAGCGGCAGGGGACCATCCGGCTTTACCTTTGTGTCGAGGGCAAATATCTGGCGCTTTACAGGCTGAACCGGCAGATTCACACCAGCGGTACTGGCAATCGCAGAACACCAGGCACCGGCGCAATTTACGACAGCACCAGCACTGATATCTTCTCCGGTCTTCAAACGAACGCCTTTAGCCCGGTTTCCTGTTTTTGTAATCTCAGAGACCTCACCATTGATAAATTCCGCACCCATGGAAATGGCTTTTGCCCGGTACCCCATCAGCACACCATAGGCGTCGAGATGGCCGTCTTTAGGGCCGAACGAGGCGCCAACATATCCTTCTGGGTTGTAGAGCGGAAACTGTTCACGAACTTTTTCCGGCGACCACCATTCAATGTCACAGCCGAGCTCCTGCTGCATTTTTAAGGCCTCGCCCGCAGGAATCCGGTTTTCTTCATTGACCATAAAGAGGTTCCCTCCCGGCGATACCTGATCGAAGGACCGATACCGTCAACTGCCATTTCCTCTTCAAAATTTTCCAGGACTTCAAAGGCATATTGGGATATCTGCACATTGGGCCGGAAACTGAACTGGATTCGAGCGTTGGCCATGGAGAGGGTCGTGGAGGCACGACTGTAGGTCCGATCCATTTCAATCACAGCGACTCGAAGCCCCGGTGCGGTTTTCATCAGGTAATAGGCTGTGGAGCTCCCCATTATACCTCCGCCGACAATAACAACGTCATAATTTTTATAATTCATTCCATCTCCATTTGAGCATTTGACGGTCAGGATGCACTGGTCGAAATTCAGAAATTAATCTGGATAGGATTGCATCGCATCAGTGTCATTTTACCAAATCATGGGCCAAATCCAGGCCGTTTATTGCCGGATGAGTGCCATGGTTATATTTATTAACAAATTTCAATTTTCACCAACAGGTCCCACTCCGAAACACGGGCATACACTGTGCTGTCGTATTAGCCGGCACTGGTATACCATAAGAATATCAAATGTACACCTTTGGTGTTTTTCTTGTCAAGTATTTTTAAAAGGAGTCAAAAAGTCGGTCATTACTGAAACAAACCCATCGATTAGGTCGGTGGGTTTGTTCTATATCAAAGCTACTTTCAGCTTCTCTCTCCAGTGCTAATTAAAGAGCAGATTAGGGAGCCACATGACGACATCAGGGAAAATGAGAATAAAAATGACCACAGCCAGCTGTATCAGGACAAAGGGTAAAATAGAGCGGTAGATATCCGCCATACTCACCTCGGGAGGAGCCACTCCCTTCATATAAAACAGGCAGAACCCGAAGGGCGGAGTCAGATAATCCATCTGGACCTGAGTCATGAAAAGAACACCGAACCAGACCGGATCATAGCCCAGATGAACAATGATGGGCAGGAATACCGGAACCGTGATCATAACCTGGGTAATCTCATCGAGAAAAAAACCAAGAACAATCATGACGGTCAGAATGACACCGAAGATCAAAACCGGACTTTCTAAGCCTATCAGGAATTCCGAGATAAAGGCCTGGCCGCCGGTTCGAAAAAAAATACTGGTGAAACAAGCGGCACCGAAGAGGATCCACATGATCATTCCAGTGATACTCATGGTCCGCATGGCAGCATCGGCAAGCATGTCCCAGTTGAGTTTGCGGTTAACCAATGCACTGAATAAAGCCCCGGCAACCCCGACGGCAGCCGCTTCAGTGGGCGAAGCAACCCCTGAAAAAATGGTCCCCAATACCATGGTTACCACGCCGATGGGCAGGATTAAACCCTTGGAGAGAATGAGCAGTTCCTTTAATGAGACTTTCTCGTCCTTGGGTAGAGCAGGGCCATAGTTGGGCTGTAAATAGCATCGCACGCCAATGTAAATTAAGAACGAAGCGACAAGGATCAAACCGGGGGCGATTCCGCCGGCAAACAGTTTACCAATGGATACCCGAGCCACCATCCCGTAAACGACCAGGGAAATACTAGGCGGGATAAGCAGCCCAAGAGCCCCTCCAGCCAGAATGGGCCCGACGGCCAGACTCTTGTGGTAGCCTTGTTTAAGCATAATGGGCAGGGCGACAATGCCCATGGTAACCACCGCAGTGGTGCTGACCCCGGACATGGCAGCAATAATGGCGCAAATCAGCACCGTGCCCATGGCTAATCCGCCACGGACCGGCCCCAGAGCCTGATACATAAATTCATACAGGTCTTCCGCAACACCTGATTTTTCCAGTATGCAGGCCATTAAAATAAACAAGGGCATGGCGATAAGGACCATACTGGACATCATACCCAAAATATTGGTCGCAACAAACGGCAGCGTCTGGGGGCCAAAGAAGAAAAAGGCAGTGACAATGGCACTACTGGACAGAGTAAAGGCCATGGGAAAGCCGGTGATCAGACCTAAAAACAAGCCGCCAATGAGAGTCAGTACAGGCAGTAAGTCCGTCATGATAACTCCTTTCCGGTAATTGCAAGAGCAAGGGTTCGGATATATTGGGCCAGCCCCTGTAAGAGCATCATAAATGCAGCCAATGGGATAGTCAGCTTGACTGGCCACAAGGGAGAGGCAAAGGGTGAGGGAGAGACTGTCTGTTTTAACTCATAGGAACGCAAACCTATTTGCAGCCCATACCAAAAGAGCAGACCGATAAACATAAAAAAGAATGGGTAAGTAAAGCAGTCGATAATGGCCCGCCCTCTTTTGGAGAACAGGTTATAAATAATGTCTATTTTAACATGCCCATTGTGCAGAACTACATAGGCTCCTGAGATCACGGCATAGGCACCGAAGAAGTGAAGCGCAATCTCGTGGCACCAGATGGTCGGCGCGTTGAAGACAAACCTGGCGAGCACATCGTACAACAGCAAAAAGGTAAGCAAGAAAGAAAAAACACTAATTAATCTTCCGCTCCACTCGCTAACAGAATCTATTATGGTTAAAATACGTTTCATTGAATACCCCTTTAAACTAGGTAACCACAATCAAGCCTCAGCAAATAAACTGACCGAACCTGGTCGGCTGAATTTTCACACAAAGCGCAATTAATATCTGTAAACGTCACTGGAATAAAAACTACAGATATGAAATACCAGCAATGAGACCACTGCTTATAGAGACGCCGACCGCACCACAAACGCCGTAAATACCGTTAATGACCGTAGACGGCATCTCTACAGAGGGAGAAAACTATTTCTTATCCCAATACCCTTTTTCAACGGCCCACTTTTCGGTAATGGCAAAAATTTCTTTAAAGGCTTTATCGTCAAAGTATTTTTTCGGCACAACGTCACGAGCTGTCCCTGCCAATATGCGAGCGTCTTCTTCTGACCACTCAATGACTTCAACCTTTTTGGCCGCAACCTTCCAAGCTTCGTTGATAGCTAATTCAGCTTCAAATTTGTTTCTGGCACTCCCAACTTCACAGGCGGCCTCCAGGATAGCTTTGAGGTCATCAGGAAGCGAGTTCCAGGTCTCCAGATTGACGATCAGGGCATCAGCAGCCGGGCCGACCGCGGTGGGGGATTTAATCCAAAAATCAGTGACTTCATGAAAACCCATGGCCACATCGTCGGCTGCATTCGAGAAAGTGATGGCATCGACACCGCCGGTGGAAAGCATGGTATAAATTTCGGTGGATGGGGTCCAGATGGTTCCTGCCCCCAGTGAGGCCAGCTGCAGGGCGATCAACTCGGATGACCTGAACTTCAAGCCGTTGATATCCTTGACGCCCCTGATAGGCTTCTTGGAAATAATCAAATTGTCCAGTGTCCAATAAACATTCCCCACGAGATACACGCCATGCTTGGCGTATTCCTCCCGCAAAATTTTCATAATGCGACCACCGTCATACTGCTCATAGAGGTAGCGCATTTCGGCGATGGTTTTAGGAGCGGCAAAAGAGTCGCCATGACCGAAGGCTACCGGAAGTTCTCCTGGAAAATATCCTGGCCAGATAAAGGTTGCCTGCATAACACCCATGCTTACGGCCTGCAACTGCTCTGCCACGGGAACAATGGCCCCGGGGGCGCTTGGTTTCAGGATCATTCGTCCGCCGGACATCCGGTTAACGTAGTCAGACATATATTGGATGGTATCCCAGCTGATTCCAGAAGGCAGCCAAGACGAAGGTTGCCAATTGTAAGTTTTAGTGTCGGCTGCCAGGGAAGAACCTCCTGCCAAAAAAACGCTCATAAGCGCGATCACTAGGCCCCGGGTGAACATACGTTGGATTTTCATTTTTTCTCCTCAAAAAAAAGTTTCTCTGTGTAAATTCATATTGTTGACAATGAACCTCTAGCGCAATCTCCCTCCTTTTTTTTTTATATTCTTCGTTTAAACGGTCTCATTTACCTGCCTTCGCTATCCCATCGAAGAATGGCAAAAAGGCACAAGCTGTTTACATGTCTGAGTTTGACCGATAGCTCCCCCTCTCAGTGGAGTTAATTTTGAAACCAACCTCTATGCATTGAATCGTAAAATGCTTCCTACGAATAACCCAAATCACTAATCAGATACTTTAGAGAAAAACTTGTTTTCCAATACATTAAAATATTTACATGAAACCCTGAAACGGTTTTCGCACCAACGATGAGTGAACGTACTGAATCATGGTTATAAAATCGAAAACCGGTCTATTCACCGCAGCCTGAACCGCAGCGGCATAGGGAGGCAGATCGCTGCATTCGAGCACTATCGCAGCAATATCAGGGTCATTAGCCACCATTTGTTCAGCAACTTCAACGACCTCACATTGAATTTGCTCCGAATCCAATGTCCCTTTTTCTAAAAGAACAGCCTCACGGAACTCCTTCTTCTTCTCCATCCCCCCAAGGATCAGCGGAATGTCAGGGGTTATGCCCACGCTGGCAAAATGATCAGATGTCAGCGCGCTTGAATCCGCGGAAATGATACCGATTTTTCGGCCTCGGGGAAGCATCTGATAAATAAAAGGAACTTGTAGAAGACTGGAAAGAAAAACCGGAATGTCCAGCGCATCGGCGACCTGTCGCTGAAACAAGGCCATAAATCCGCACGCCCCGGTAATCGCCTTTACGCCCTCATCCTGAAGTTCGCGGGCCGCTTCGATAAACGGAATAAGCAGAGACGGATCCCGTTGATTAAGCAGACGGTCGATCGAGGCATTTTTGACGACTTTATAACGTACAGGAAAGTCAAATGTGCTGGCATTACCAACATTCCCGGGAACGCAGGGATATGTCGCATCGAGAATAAGAATGCCAATAGATTCTCCATACCATGACTGTAATTTGTTTCGAACTTGAAAAACGGCCATTGATGACCCCCACTTTTTTGTAAGAAAATTCGGAATGTGCCTTCCGAAGGCTAAAACTATACTGATATTTACATTTTCGTTCCAATTATGCATTATTAATATCAGTGATATTTTTAACTGTCAACACAAAATATACTACATAAATATCTTAAATACTCAACTTTCTGAGTTAATTTAACATACTGAATTAACATTGATCTATTTAGCTGATCGTCGACATATTTGGGCACTCTCAACCGCCGCAACAATCATAGCAATTACAAGGACTTCGGCAAAGATATCAATGTTTTCTTATAATCATTGATAAATATTTGAACCTGACAGGTATGTTGGCATAGAAAGATTGCCGGCAGTGAAATATTTTGACTTACGACGGTGCAGATATATTTGAAGTAGGATGGAGATACAGCGGAAATGCTACTTGCCCAGCGAGACGTTTTACGGGGAAAGAGACTTTAGAGCGAGGAGATCTATAATCTACAAGCTGAATGCTTGCCCCGGGCCGGGACAAGCAGTTTTCAGGAGGGGATTTCGAGAAATTTACGTTTGATACGTTCGACGTGGCGTAACAGTGCAGACTTGCGGGCTTCACCAACTTCGATTGGGTCCCGGCGCAGCAAGACCTCATGGGTGGTCCGAATTTCCTCGGTCAGGGCCAGAACCTCCTCAGCCCATTCTCCGTGCCCCATGATCACAAACCATATTCGAAAGGTGAGACTGTGCAGTTGATTGGAAATATCTTTGAGTACATTGTTCTTGCCGGCATCGTAGAGAATTGACCGAAATGAAAAATCGATCATGGCCAACCCTTTCTGGTTACGCTGATCGATCAACGCCCCGCAATCCTTTTCCAGCTGCTTCATACTATCCAGATGACTCGGTGTTATCATTTCTGCAGCAAGCCGACCAACCAGAGCCTCTATCTCGAGTCGTACCTGGAAGGTGTTGACCATTTTATGAAACTCGATTTCGGTCACCATGGTTCCGGAACGCGGCAGAATCCGGACCAACTGCTCCCACTCCAGACGACACAGCACTTCACGCAACGGAGTCCGGCTGACTCCAAATTCAGCAGCCAGAACTTTTTCGTTCAAAATCTGGCCGGATTGATATTCAAGAAATAAAATCCTATTCCGGATTTCATTATAAATTTCTACGTTCATTATATTAAGACTGTTTGTTAAGACCGTTGGCCCGTTGGATAAAGGACTGTCGCAACCAAGTATATCATTGGTATTCTATCGAGATAACATACGTATATCAATCCAGACACGTTTAATCAAGTATAAAATATCATCACAACTCTCAATACATCTCTACAGACAGTATGTACGCAATATCTTTTGTGGTGCTCAACATTCTACTGAATATTCCTGTTGTTATGATCTGTAATTCTGTATATATATTCACAAAAGTCCCGATAGTCTCTCGCTCGGATAGCCACATTTTGGAAGAAAATGTAATCTCTATTCAAGAAGAAGAACAGACACCACTGAAAAATTTACCTATGCTGGGAAAACTCTCTTATGACCACACAGGAAACAATACCATTTTTTTCTAATGAACAGCTTTCTAACCTTGGTATCAGTACCAATGAGGTCATTAATGCCATTGAATCATTATTATCGAACCTGGAAATTGGAACAGCCTGGAGCGCACCTAAGGCCGTAATGTTGCCGGAAGATGGCCGTTATATGATGGCGGCTTTAGCGGCCACTGACAACCCACCTTTGCTTGCCGTAAAAACACTTGTACTGAATCCCCGTAACCCAGAACGGGGCCTGCCGCAGATAAACGGCCTTGTTACCATGCTTGATAGTCATAGCGGCCTGCCAGTTGCCATCCTTGATGGAAACTGGATTACAGCTGTTCGCACAGCAGGTTTGAGCGCTACCGCTGCCAAATATATGGCCCGAAAGGACTCATCGGTTGTAGCCTTCATCGGTTGCGGCGTTCAAGCTAAGAGCCATTTGCGTGCTTTTGCAGATCTTTTCCCGCTTAAGGAGATACGGTTGTTAGGTCGGGGGCAAGCAAACATTGAAAGTCTTTGCGAAGAAGCTACGAAGTTGTCGCTATCTTCTGTGGTATGCAGTTCGGCCCAAGAAGCTGTTGTGGACGCAGATATTGTTGTTAGCTCCGTCACGTATTCTAAAAACTTTGTCCCTTTCCTTGATGCGGCCTGGCTCAAGCAGGGTGCCTTTGCAGCAATTACAGATTTGGCCGCTCCCTGGAATAAAGACAGTTTCGCTGTGCTTGATCAAATAGTTATCGATGATTTGGAACAGGAGGCTGCTCTGCCTAATAAACTCTTATCGCCAGAATTTGTAACAGGGGATTTATGTGGTTTGATTATGGGGAAATTTACCGGGCGAAATCAGGACAGTGAAAGAAATGCATTTGTATTTAGGGGGCACGCTATGGGAGACCTGGCACTATCCATTCTTGCATATCAAAGATCCCTGGAAGATCGTTCATAATATTTTAAACCCCGGTAAACTGGAAATAAGCCGGGATAAGCACCTTGAGACAGATTGATTTCTTGCAACAAAACAAGAAATCAATCTGTAAGGTACTAAAGTCCCCCTTAGATATATGGTGAGATAGAATATGGCATCAAAGAGAGATGTGATAATTATAGGTGGCGGCGTTATTGGTCTCGCATGTGCCCACTATTTAATTGACTCGGGAGTTGGAGTCAGAGTGATCGACAGTGGCAAAGTCGGTGAAGGCTCTTCTCATGGCAACTGTGGGCTGCTTTATTTTAGCGATGTGATGCCTCTATGCTCTCCCGGTGTGGTATCAAAGGAGTTCATCAGGACTTTAAAAGGCATTTCTCCTCTCTATGTAAAACCCGACCTGGACATTGCTAAATATCTGTGGCTATTAAAATTTGCCATGAAATGCAATTCGGCGCACATGAACCAGGCGGCAAAAGACAAGCATGAATTCCTGATGTACTCCATGGAGTTGTTCAAATCCCTTTTTGCCTCATTCTCCCTGCCATGTGATTTTGAAGATGCTGGTGTTCTGACGGTTTTCAAAGAAGAGAAAAACTTTACGGGTTATGCAAGTACCCAGGAGTTTCTAGCTGGCTTTGGACTTCAGGGGGAGAAAATTTCAAAAGAACACTTGCCGGAAGTGGAACCTGCCCTGCTAAATGACCTGGCCGGGGCATGGTTAAACAAAGCGGATTGGCATTTGAGACCAGAGCTGTTAATGAAGGCCTGGCACAAACTGCTTGCAGACAAAGGTGTCATCTTTCATGAGAACTGTGCGGTTGAGGACTTGAGCATTAATAACAGGTCTGTCGATCAAGTCCATACAAGCCAGGAATCATTTCAGGCAAACGAGGTAATCCTCGCCGCCGGTGCATGGACACCCAAGATTACCAGGAAATTGGGCCTGAATCTGCCGGTGCTTCCTGGCAAGGGATATAGCATTACCATGGAGCGTCCCGAAATCTGTCCGACCCATTCCTGTGTATTGTACGAAAAAAATATGGTTATGACTCCCTGGAAAAGCGCTTACCGTCTGGGTGGCACCATGGAGTTTTCAGGCTACAGCAGTTCACTAGACAGAAAACGTATCAACAAACTGATCAGCGGGGCAAAGGCCTATTTGAAGCAACCCACCGGAAAACCCTTGATAGAAGAGTGGACCAGTCTCAGGCCCATGACCTACGATGATATGCCTGTTATTGACCGAATCGGCCATCTGAATAACCTTATTGTTGCAACGGGACACGGCATGCTGGGCCTGACTCTCGCCCCTGGAACTGGAAAGATGGTCTGTGACATGATTCTTGGCCGTCCAGTGGAAATTGACATCAACCCGTATTCCCTGAAACGGTTCAAATAGATTTTTTGAACCAAATTACAAATATATCAAAAAACATTCACAAACGAAACCTGGCTCAAGACAGGGCCACTCGACAACTTTCATAATCCGGAGAATTCATGAAGAAAATACTCGTTCTCGGTGCCGGCATGGTATCAAAACCCCTGGTGCAGTATCTGTTAAATCAGCAAGATTATTTTGTGAAGGTGGTCAGCAGAACCTTGAGTAAGGCCGAAAAAAACATTGATGGCCATAAAAACGGTATTGCCGAAGCCCTTGATGTGGAAGATAAGGCAAAATTAGAACTCCTGATAACAGAAGCAGACCTGGTGGTAAGTCTGCTCCCCTATGTGTTTCACGTGGAAGTAGCCCGTTTCTGTATTAAACATCAGAAAAATTTGGTTACGACCTCGTACGTCAGTGATGAGATGAGGCAACTTGACCAGGAGGCCAAAGATGCCGGTGTTATCTTGCTAAACGAGATTGGCCTTGACCCCGGTATCGACCATATGTCTGCAAAGCGGATAATTGATGATATTCATAAACGGGGCGGGAAGGTTGTCAGCTTTAAGTCTACCACTGGCGCCCTGCCAGCTCACGAGGCGAATACCAACCCTTTTGGGTATAAATTTTCCTGGTCCCCTCGCGGGGTATTGCTTGCTTCAAGAAATCCATCAAAATGGCTGGAAAATGGGAAAATTTTATCCTTTCCAGGTGAACAATTATTTGAAAATTATGTTCTTCAGGACGTACCCAATGTCGGTACATTTGAAAATTACCCCAATCGCAACTCTCTGCCGTATCAGGATGTCTATGGGATAGGTGAAGCACAGACAGTATATCGTGGGACCTTTCGCATGGTTGGCTGGTGTGAAACCTTAAAAATGATTGTTGATTTAGGCTGGCTATCAGAGAAGGCAGTGGAGAATTTTAAGGGTCAAACATATCGAGATCTGAGTGCCCACTTAATTAATGCAAAACCTGACTCGAACGTTATCGAGGCCACAGCAAAGTATCTTGGTCTGAAATTATATTCCACGGCCATTAAACGCCTGGAGTGGTTAGGTCTGTTTAGCCAGCAGCAGCTTTCAGATACATGTAAAAGTCCTTTGGATTTTCTCAATCAGTTAACCATGCAGAAAATGACAATCGGCGCAAATGAAAGAGATATGATCGTTATGCATCATGAATTTACTGCCGATTTTCCTGAAAAGGTCGAATCCATCACTTCGACGCTGTTGCAATATGGTATTCCAGGAGGCGATACATCAATCGCCAGAACTGTAGCCTATCCTGCGGCTATTGCAGTTAAGATGATACTGAGCGGTGAGATCAATCTAACTGGAGTCCATATCCCGGTAATTCCAGAGATCTACAATCCCGTCTTAGACGAACTGGCGGCCATGGAGATTGGCTTTGAAGAGCATTGCACCGAAGTGGTAAAGTAAACGGATAAAGAAACACCGGCCCCTAAAATGATCAAAGGGGTTGGTGTTTTGCGGTCTTGGAAAACGGCCAGGAGCAGCCGACAGCTTTTCACTAAAATTTTTTCTTAACCTTCTCAACGGCGGTCAGTAGCTGTGCCGGCAGCGGATGATTTTTTTGGTATGCAAGACCGATGACGCGTTCAAGTTTCACATTGTTAATCGTTCGAATGACAATATCTGCTCGCTGGCTGGCCGAGTGACTGGGCACAAAGGAAACCCCCAGTCCAGCGGCAACCAGATCAAGAGCATATTCCTGAGTATTAACTGTCGCCTTGGAAACAAAGGAAACCCCATATTTTCGTAAGGCATAGTTCCAGCTATCCCTTGCGTCACAAAATTTACTGCTAATAAAAGAAAGCCCATTCAGATCTTGCAGAATAATCTCTTTTTGACTGGCAAGTGGATGTTTAACCGACATGGCGAGGACGTAATCATCTACCCATAGGTTGTGAAAAGCTTCGTCCTGCAAAACCATAGATCTTGAAATGATACGGGCATCGGCTTCCTCGTTCCAGTCGACAACTGTTAAATCCAACTCCGGCAGAGAGAGTATCAGTTCATTTATTATCAGACCGACCCGCTCCCCTGATAAAAAGGGCATGAGGGCAATTCGCAACGGGATGAGTGAAGGACATTCATGCAGCAATCCCTTCATGGTGTTAATTTCATTGAGTACTTTGACTGCGGCAGGATAAAAGGTTTTTCCTGCCTGAGTTGGGCTGGCCCCTTTGGCATGACGGATAAACAGCTGTTTATCAAGTTCGGTTTCCAACTGGCTGATGGCAGCTGAAATGGACGGTTGCGAGACAAAACATTTTTGTGCAGCTTTACTGAAACTGAGTTCCTGATAGACCGAGATAAAATATTGCAGATTTCGTAATTCCATTTTCTTCTTCCTGTATCTTAGGAGCTTGTCCGAGAATAGGCATTTTGTTCAAAATTGAGGCATTTTTATAAAAATAAGCGGAGCTATATAATTAATATTGCGAGCATTATTTTTATAAAAATAACGAAAAGTTTGGGCAGATAGCGTAGACTTCGAAAGGGCATTATCGGACAGACTCCTAGACCTCCCTGCCCTACTCTTCACTATGCGACAAGACAATTTCCCGTAAAAACAGAACTTTGTCAATCATAGATATCTTTTGATCATTTTAAAATGTCAACAGGACACACACCTATAGCCCCTAGCTATACCCCATAGAAAAAATGGGTATTGTACCTTTTCACCTCCCGCACCTAAAGTATCACTTATAAAAGAGAGAATCCGGGACTCACTGCAAAGAGATGTTTTTTAGAACAAGCTCCTAAGTGGTGGACTGAATTGTTAAAAATAGCTACGGAGATAACAATGATTTTTTTAAATGAACTCAATATTAAAGATAAGAACTTCGGTGCGTCAACTGGTCTTAACTGGAACACCACCACCGATCAAGGCGAAATTGAGGTCACATCGCCGGTTGACGGCAAAACAATTGCCTCGGTCTACCTCGCCTCAGAAGCAGATTATGACAATTTAGTCACCACCAGCCAGAAAGCATTTAAAAAGTGGCGCATGGTGCCGGCACCCAAGCGCGGCGAAATAGTCCGACAAATCGGCCTGCAATTACGTAAATATAAGGATGCCCTTGGCACCCTGGTATCTTACGAGATGGGAAAGTCTCTACAGGAGGGTAAGGGCGAAGTCCAGGAAATGATCGACATCTGCGATTTCGCCGTAGGACAATCACGACAGCTGTATGGCAATACCATGGCCTCCGAGCGAGAAATGCATCGCATGTATGACCAGTATCATCCTTTAGGCATTGTTGGCACCATCTCAGCCTTCAACTTCCCCGTGGCCGTTTGGTCATGGAATGCCATGATTGCTACTGTTTGCGGTGACACCAATCTCTGGAAACCATCGTCGAAAGCACCACTTTGCTCCATTGCTGTGCAGAACATTCTCTCCGAGGTGATAAAAGAAAACCAGCTGCCGGAAGGTCTTTTCAACGTGATCGTTGGTCGAGGTTCCACCATTGGTGAAAAAATGCTCAATGACAAGCGGGTGCCATTGATTTCAATCACCGGCTCCACCAAGGTTGGGCGGCACGGTGCCGAGGTCATCGCCAGACGATTCGGTAAATCTATCCTTGAACTGGGCGGCAACAACGCTATTATCCTCACTCCTCATGCCAACCTGACCATGGCCCTGCCGGCCATCGTCTTTGGCGCAGTCGGCACCGCCGGACAACGCTGCACCACCACTCGCCGATTGATTGTCCACAAATCGATCTACGACAATGTCAAAGAGGCCATCGTCAAGGCCTATGGTGGTCTGAAGATTGGCAACCCTCTTGATGAGAGCAACCATGTCGGTCCCCTGATTGACCGTAGTGCAGTGGAAGATTTCCTTAACGCACTTAAAAAAGTTCAGGAAGAAGGTGGCAAGATTATCTGCGGAGGATCTGTTCTGGAAGGTAAAGGTTTTGAGTCAAATTGTTATGTGGTACCGGCTGTGGCCGAGGTGGAAAACAGCTACACAATAGTCCAGGAAGAAACGTTTGCGCCGATCCTTTATCTGATCAAATACAGCGGCGATGTCGAGAATGCTCTGCAACTGCAAAACGATGTCGTCCAGGGACTCTCGTCGGCCATTTTTACTGAGAATCTTGGCGAAGCCGAACTCTTTTTATCGGCGGCAGGATCTGACTGCGGCCTTGCCAATGTCAACATCGGCACCTCAGGTGCTGAGATCGGCGGGGCTTTCGGTGGCGAGAAGGAAACCGGCGGCGGCCGGGAATCCGGCTCCGATGCCTGGAAAGGATATATGCGCCGGCAAACAAACACCATTAACTACGGCAAGACCCTGCCTTTGGCCCAGGGAATCAAGTTCGACATTTAACCCGGTCAAAAATCAAAAGAGGAGACAATCTCTGGGGTTTCTCCTCTTTTGAACTATGAATATGCGCCTATAGAAAACAACCAAAACTGTTGACCGAACTAACGCGGCACCAATTCTGACGCTCTCCAAAAATCAAAGCAGCAGATCATTCCCTGGGATTTTCATCAAAACCAGACAAGAGATAGCCAGACATCTCCTTTTTCCTTTTTTTCTTCAATAGAATACTCTATTCTCCTAACGATAGTCTTTTGGCGGGCGTCGCCTCAAATTGGCACTGTTCTCCTTCTACTCTCGTGACCTGGAGCCTTAATTTTAACAATCAAGAAACTGAACTGCCATGAAGTATCTCGTTATAATATTCGCCATTATTTGTGCAGCAAGCTTGCTGACTCTTTACTTTGTCTGGCCGGAACAACAGATGGCGCCTACAAATGTTGCTGTCACTGTAAATGGACATGACCTTGCTAAGGCCACTGTCGTGGCGCAAGGGGCCGGATCGGCATATCATAGCAAAGACTACCCCGACCTCCTGAACTCAGCCATAACTCGCGAATTACTTATCCAGGAAGCCCAGCGACAGAATTTAGACAAGGAAGAAAGTTTTCGAGTGTCGCTCAAGACATTTTATGAAGAGTCACTGATCAAGACACTCATGGACCGCCAGTATGATTTACCAGAAGTAGTGGTCAAAGATTCAGAAATTGACAATTTCCTTAGCCTTTATGGAAAGACGGTTACCTTCACCAGGTTGCCGATCACCACATCACCTCCTAAAATCGACTCTTCAGAAAAAGGCGTACAGAACGAAGTACTGTTCGACGATCTGGCAGAGCCACTGAAATGTCTTATATCCAGCCTCAAACCTGGCGAATCTGCCGTGAAATTCGACACAGGCAATGAACAATACGCCATCCGACTGGATAAGGTTACAGCCGCTATGGACACGCCCAAATCGACGCCTGATCGTGAACAAGTCAGAAAAATTCTTGGAGAACATAAATACCAACAACAGATCACCAACTGGCTCCACGGTTTACGCAACAAGGCGTCAATCACCATTCACAACGGATAAGCTCATGGCAAACAAAATTAAACGTAGAAAGTTTTTTATTAAAAAGGACTTTCAGGGAAAATTGATCCTCGGCTGTTTCCTCTTTGTTGCTGGGGGTGGCTTGCTGTTTAATGTCTTTCTCGGCGTGCTCTCGGCCGACTCCGTGACAATCTCCTATACCAATCAGGATCTCCAGCTGGGCAGCACCCCTTTTATGCTGATCAAACAGGTGCTGACAGCAAACTGGCTTCTGATTATTATCGGCGGCGGTCTTGTGATGCTGGCTTCTTTATTTCTTTCCCACAGGATAGTCGGGCCATTGTTTCGATTTGAATCAACCCTGGATAAAATGAAAAAGGGGTATTTGAACTACACTATCCATCTGCGCGATAAAGATGAAGGAAAAGAGCTGGCACAAAAGATTAATGATTTCAACCATCAACTCGCCCAAACATTTGGTGATATCGGTCAAAATTCCAAGGCTCTCCACAACCTGATTGAACAGGCATCAACCCTTGATCTGCCCGAAAAGGAGAAGGAGCAACTGGCCAGCCTCTGCTGGGCAATGCAGGAGCATGTTCGCAAGATAGCCAACAGCAGTGACTACTTCAATTCCAAGGATGAGTAGACGGCTCCTTGGCATATTGTTATTTCTTCTGCTGGTAATCCAGATTCCTCACGACGTTCAGGCAGAAGGGAAAAGCAGGTACGTAACACTGACCTACAGCGACAAGCAGCTCCTCCGTGACTTTAACGACGAACTCAGTCTTGGTCGAAAACTGAGTTACTATCTCCGGAACAAAGATATCATCACGGTGGAAGACGAAGTACTCGCCAAGCTCGATGTTATTATCGAAAAAGCGGAAGTTGTGCTCGATATGTTCCCCGATGACCTGCATCTTAACTTCGTACTGCTCCCTGAACAAAGTGATGTGAGCGAGATGTACATGAAAAAATATGGCAAAGAAGCCGACCATATTGCCTATTATTCATTGCAGGAAGATACTATCTACATCTCTGTGGACGACACCAAACTGAGGGTTATTGCCCACGAAGTTGGCCATGCGATTGTTGACCATTATTTCAAGGTCCGGCCACCTTATAATATTCATGAATTGATGGCTCAGTTTACTGAGAAACATATTACGGATTAGTGACATAGAAAATTTTCCCTTGTGCTTTTTACAAGGTAAAATTTTCGTGATGGAACTTATCCCCGTGCTGTGCGGGGATTAGTGAGATTCAAAGCCAATATCCTGCGTTCTTTAGCATAATCATTTCAGATTACTATCGAAACTCAGTATCGAAGAGTGTGCGTAATATTATTCTAATTGAGGCAAATGATTTTTTCACGGTGTCAGGTAAAAAAATTACCGGGTAGGTGCAAGGGTTCAGGTCCGTCGCCACTAATCCCCGCACTGCACGGGGATAAGTTCCATCACGAAAAAACATCATTGTAAACAGCACAATGATGTTTTTTCTATTCCACTAATAAGCATCAGCCAACCCCATCTGCCGCAACCTTTTACGAGCCGCTTTATTGCCAGGATCAAGAACCAGCACACGTTGATATTCTTCTTTGGCCAGAAAAGTTATACCTTCCTTCAAACAATAGTCACCAAATTGAAGATGAAAGGCTGCATGATCAGGCACCGCCTCTACCGCCTGACGTAGTATCAAGATTGCCTGTTCAGGTTGATCGTTTTTTTTGTAGAACTGAATTAGCCTCTGGAACCATTGTGGCTTAACCTGTTTTTCACCCTTTATAAACGACAGTGCTGTATTGAAATAATAGGCCGCTTCATCGAGATTATTCTCCTTTTCCAGATAAGTGCCATAGTCCATCCACGCGTCCACCGAGTGGGGCAGAGCCGTGGCTATCTCAACCCGGCTAAAACCAAAGTCTCCAAACAAGGGTGCCCACGTTTTTATAAGAGCAGGATCTTTCTGAAGCATATCTCTAATGACCTCAACGGCTCGCTCTCGTTCACCGTTTTTAAAGAGATAATCAGCAAATGTCACGACAAGCTCGTCATTGTCCAGCCCCCGCTGATATCCCTTTTCAAGGAACATCTTCGCTTTAGTCACGTCATCAACCAACAGCCCTACACTTTGCAGTATCCCCCCATCTAGCGGGTTTTGCCGGGCAGCTTGCAGAAAATAATATAGACTCTTCTCACGGTTTTTAAAAACCCATTCGACAGTCCCCAGTTTATAATTATAGAGAGCCTCCAAAGGGTCAAACCTTTTGGCGATAAATACTCCTTGTTCAAGCTCCTGCAACCGGCTTTCACTCAGGTGTCGATTGACATAAATATCCTTAACCTTGCGATATTCTGCACGGGCACGCAGTACACCATACTGAACTACCAGAGTCGATACTGTTAAAAGCACGGCACCTGCCAGAAAGCTTATATTTCTCCTGCCCTGTTGCTTTTTCAACAAGCTTGTGGACTGACGGTATTCAAATCGGGCATTAACGACAGTCACCAGCAGACCACAGAAAAAGAAGAAATACAGACCATCTGCGCCGTTATGCATATTAAAATCAGTGACACTATGCAGCAGCATGGCAATAATTCCGGTAAATGCACCAATACCAAGAAAAACGGCATATTGATCTCGCCTCACTCGAATCATTTTCCAGCCATGCCTTAAAACCGCAATAACAAACCAGCCAGCGAGAACAAAACCAATAATTCCACCGTCCGTCAGTAGCTCCAGATAGTCATTATGAGCGTGGTCAAATATATGGAAGCCGGGAAAACTTCTGAAAGAAGGGAAAACATCGATAAAGGTGCCAAAACCACTTCCGAAAAGAAAATATGACTGAATGATTCTTAGCGAATCCCCCCAGAGGGCAAATCTGCCATCTCTCAGCTCGCCGGAAGAATTGATGCCATGATTAAATTCGGCAATAATAGCGTCCCAGCCAAACCAGGAAACCGCCATAACCACGCAGCCTACTATAACCAAAATCGCTGCTCGACCTTGCTTTGGCCTGTTTATATTGAAGAGCAACATAAAGACAAAAGCAGAAAGGGTAATGGTCAGAATTCCTCCCCGGCACAGACTGACAAAGACAGATAAGGCAATAAGAATGGCCGAGAAGCCGAGGAAGATGTGGCGATTACTCCCAGGCATGGTAAAAAAGCCTACGATTCTCGCTCGCGAAGTCTCATCCGATCGCACTCTCGGTTTATAAAAGAGAAAAAGTCCAAGCGCCAGTGGGCTCATCATCTCCATAAAACCGGCAAATTGGTTTGGGTTGACCCAGGGACCAAAAGGCGAGGCATTTTCCGGCACGGTTCGAATCCAGTATATTTTATCCGGCGAGCCAACCTGTTGAACAATGGCCAGCATTGCTATTGCCGCAGCCAGGCCAACAACCGTGAAGACAGTCTTTTTCAAGCGACCATCAATACTTAAAAGCTGGATGGTCAGTATATAGAAAACGCTGTAGCAGGAGATGCGAAAAAATTCCTGAAGAGTTGCCTTCTGGTTAATCGTCAGTGGAATCCATTCGCCACCGCTAAGGGAGAGAACCGGGGCATATGCAGCGTAGCTTGCCGGTGAAACAAGTCGGACAAAACCTGCTGGAAATGGGATGAGTTGCAACAGAATAAACAACAACAGAAGCAGCAGCGGAATAAGGCCAGGGATGAAATATAGATTTTTACGGCTAAACCAGGCCGATGCAAAAAGCAGAACAGCAGCAATGCCTGTCAGCACTTCAACCGTGGCCAGTGACCATAATTCCACCGTGCCAAAGGCAAGAGGGGCAAAGAGCAGGATAAATAGATAAAGTTTATAAGAAGCCTTCATAAATTATTATCTATAGTTCTCACACGGGAGCATGCTTCCCATCGTTACCACGCTCCAGCGTGGTAACGCACTCTAGGCGCTCCAGCGCCAACATACGTTGTTGAGTTGTTCCCGCACAAGACCAGACCTTGTTCCCACGCTGGAGCATGGGAACAAGGACGAAAAAGCCCCTCAACCTTCATCCTTGGCGTAATAGCTGCTGTATCCATAATAATACTTGCCCATGTCCTGTTTCATACCATTAAGAACAAAGCCGAGAAAACGTGTCTGAACGTCATGCAGCTTTTTCATTCCGCTTTCCAAATCCTCATTAATGGTTTTACCTGCGCGCACAACAACAATAGTGCCGTCAACATGCTGGCTGAGTTCCAAGCTGTCAGTGACGCTTTGTACAGGCGGAGAGTCGACCAAGATAAAATCAAACTTTTCGGCAAGAATTTTAATTAATTGTTTCATTTTTGCCGATCCCAGTAACTCAGCAGGAGCTGGAGGAATTGGCCCGGAGGGCAGCAAAGAGATATTTTCATCCTGAATTTTCTGAATGACATTGTCTTTGGTGGTGCCAGTCAGAAAGGAGCTTAAGCCAATCTCGTTCTTTACATCAAATACGGTGTGCATGCGCGGGCGACGTAAATCACAATCAATGATGAGCACACTACTGCCACCTTGGGCCAGGATACGGGCAAGATTAGCCGTAGTAGACGTTTTTCCTTCCTGGGCATTCATGCTGGTGATCAACATGGTCTTTGGTGGACGTTCGGCAGAAGAGAGCAGAAGACCGGACCGAATTAGTCGATAGCTCTCAGCCATCGGCGAGAGCGGGTTTTGGGTAATAAATGATTCGATGTGCTTTTTCTTGTCACGTATTTCTTCAATAGAACCAAGGACAGTCAAGCCAAACTTTTCTTCGAGATCCTGAGCGCCCTTGACCGTATTATCGAGGTATTCGACAAAAAACGCCAAACCGACTCCGCCAAACAATCCAAGAATCATACCAAGCAACAAATTCCTTGTCTTATCCGGTTTCGAGGGGAATTCAGGCAATTCAGCCTTTTGCATTACCCAGATATTAACGCTTTGTGATTGTTCGGTAACCCCTTCTTTCTTTATGCCGGATTGAAGGGTCTCGTACATGACCCGGTTACTGTCGACCTCCCGTTTCATGATCTGATATTGCATGAATTTTTCGTTCGAACCAAGCATCTCACCCTTGGTTTCGGCAAGAAGCTCCTTCATACTTTTTTCTTTGGATGCGGCAAGATCATAGGAATTGGAAATTGAGGAGAGAATACGATCAATCTCATACCGTTTTTCATTGTTCAGAGTGCGTAACTCATCATGAACTTTGATCATATTCGGGTGCTTCGGACCATATTTTTTGGATAATTCCTGAAGAGTCTGATTCGCCTTGTAAATACGTTCTCTGATGGATTTAAGCACCTCACTTGAGGCCAGGGCGGGAATACTTTCGAGTTTATTAAGATCCTTGCCGGCAGCATTAATTTGGTTCAGTTGATCCTGCAATTCCTTTTTCTGTGCCTCGGCGACAGAAATCTGGCGAGCAAATTCACTCAGCTTCTGTGGGAGAACGGTTAGTTTGTCCTCAACAGTTACCAGGTCGTTTTCCCGCATAAAACGCTGCAGTTCACGCTCTGAGTGCTCGAGTTTTTCCCGTTCCTCCTGCGCCTTATCGGTCATCCATTTAATAGAATAACTGGAAGTACTGAGCTTAATCTCCAGCATTTCATCCATATACGCCTTAACGACTGCATCGGCCACCAGCTTGGCCATTGCAGGCGACATATCGCTATAAGAGATACTCACTATCTTCGTGTTTTTTAAGGGAGTTACTTCTAGACCTTCGCTGATAATATCGGCGATGATTTGCTCATCCGTCTTTGGCGCAATTTCGGGCACATCCATTTCACCCGAGACATCTTTTAATTTCTCCGGACTGTTCTTTAAAAAAGTGATTACTGGCTTAATCAGCCCTGTTATAAATCGTTGGGCCACAGATAATATCGAAGCATCCCCATCATTAATAAAATAACGGCGGTACCGACTTGCCAGCTGCAGGTTATCAACAACCTTCCTGGCAACATTGGCGCTCTTTATGATTTCCGCCTGGGTATCTAAAAAATCCGGCTCATACCGATATGGATCATCAAGCCCTTTGTTGCCGGTATTTTTCTCAAGGAGGACCTGCGATGCAGATGTATAAATTGGAGTCATGGTAAATGTTATGACAACTGTTGCCAAAACTATAATGGCAAACACGGTCAAAATAACATATCTCCGCTTACTGATAATACGAAGGTAATCCCGCAGATGAATTTCCTGCTCTTCAAATTCCTCGAAATCGTGGTCTTTGTACATCGTTTGCATTGATTGTTTTGTTTTTAGTGGGTGGCACTTCATCTATGGCACCGCTCCCATGCGTTGGAGCGTGGTAACGATGTATAGTATAAACTTTTAAAGGTTCTAACTACGCGATGGCTAAGTAAAAAACTTCATATGCGAGGCGCGCCAAAACTATATCATTTCGGCGTACTCAAGTACGTCGAAATGATATAGTTTTGGTGGCAACGAAGCAGATGAAAATTTTTTTACGACACCATCAGAAGAAACTTTCAGGCACTACTACAACATCATTGTCCTTCAAAGGTGTATACAGATCAACATCCTTAAAGACGGTCTTTTCATTATTAATAATCCGAACAACATTAATGCTTGATTTCGAAGCTTTTCCTGTAAATCCCCCAGCCAAGGCAACAAGTCGAAGAACAGTCGTGCCCTCGCCACAGGAGTACGTCCCAGCATTCTGCACCTCGCCGGTTATAAAACACATGCCAGCCTTCGAGATAAAGACGGTGTCACCATCTTTTATTTGAACATTCTGGGAAAGATCGCCCTTTTCAATCAGCGCCAGGAGGTCAATGACAATAACAGAGGAATCCTTTGTACCGTTTTTCTTACGCTGAATGGTCGCCGTATCACCCGCATCCTTTTCAAGCCCTCCGGCTTTAGAAACCAATTCGAGAAAATTGATCGAACCACTCAGCTCAATAAGCCCAGGCGTTCGTACATTTCCCAGAATCACCACTTTCTTGCTCCGATACTCCTGGATAAATATGTTAACCTGTGGATTAACGAGATAGCCATCGGCAAGTAAGCGGGTTAGCTTCTCGGTTATGGCATTGACCGTCAAACCTTTCACCTCAACTTGCCCCAACAACGGCATCACGATCGTGCCCGAAGACGATACTCTGACTTTTGTGGTGAGATCTTCGTTATCATAAACGCTGATACCGAGTACATCACCGGGCCCGACAAGATAGTCATCAGCCCAAAGATTTGAAAAATTGAGACACAAAACAAACATTACACTGACAAGTAAAAAACCTTTCACAACTCAAGAACTCCAGAAAAGAGATAAATGATAAAAGAAACCCTCTCCGAGAGGTATAACCAGATTCGAAGAGGAACAACAATTTCATTTCGATGAAACAGCACTACTCCCTTCCAAAAGAACTTATTCCTGAAATGCCTCCTTAGGGAAGATGGCGTATCAAAGTGCGAAATTCAAACTAAAAAGCAAGGTATTAGTTTTATAATCAAACTGATTGTCGGATGAATTGTCCACCTCGTAAGAATAAGCCACTTCACCCATCAGCCATTCTTTAAAGAGATACTGAATAGATGGTTTGAATTCGTAGTAATCATCATTTCTATTCTCATTCACCAGTTGGCTATAATCAGAATTTTCATATAAAAAATCGAATTTTCCGGTTATCTTATCAGTCATTTCCTGGGTATAACCGAATCGTACGCCAAAGACTTCCGTCTGGTATGCCTGAGAACTGTTTGACTCCTCATTCAACCTGTATACATCGACAACTGCTTTTGTTTTTACAGTAAAACGATATGTCGCCTGAAGGTCCAAGGCCAAATTATTGGATTTATCATTATAGCCGGGACCAGAATCGTCAAAAACTTTATGCTGAAGCCCTGCTTTAAACAACAGGGCAAGTTTATCCGTTGTATTCCAGGTCACACCACCATAATAAAAGTTCTGTTTATTATCACTCTCGTGGGCGGTATCGTAGTTGACATCCACGTAGCGATATTCAAGGAAAAACGAGGTCTTGACACTGTATTTATAAAAGCTATACAGATCCACTGAATTATCCTGCCTATCTAAAAAATCATTTATTGAATCATTATAGTTCAGATAGAAATTGGAATAGTCAACCTTGAGACGCACTTTCTCGGTAAGATCCCAGTCCGCGGTTGTCATCACCAGATTGCTGTTAAACTCTCGCTGGTTTTTCTCTGTGGCTGCACCATAACCAAAAGAGTCGTGCCCAAGGGAATATCTGTCAAGAACCTGAAGTGAGAGTCCACTGGCCATGTTGTATCGTCCAAGGCCTTCGAGAACGACATCCTCGGTATTCAGATCAGAATCTTCAGAGTAGAAAAGAAAATCGGTACCGGCCAGAGCGTAAAGCTGATATTTATCCGTTCCCTCATGATCGTCAATTTGCAACTGCAGGCCACCCGGTGATGTATTGATCGGATTGATGGTAACGGGGATAATTTTCGTCCGGGGCAAAGAAAACCAGAGCCCTGGGGAGATAGTAGTGAGGAAGTTATTAGTTTTACCGGAATCGACATTAAAGAGATTATCCGTATATGCACCAGCTACACTGACATACGGATGAACGTAGCCACCTTCTAAACCAAAGAGATCATCTGGAGCACCATCTTCCTCAGGAAGTAAAGAGACGCTTCCATCTCCACTCTGTCCCATGGGCATATCCTGCCCGGTATCGACACCTTCTAGAGGACTGTTTGCAGCAACGACTATCATGTTATTTATATCTATTCTATGCTGACTATCAGCACATGCCTTACCAACTGGAAAAGCCAACAGATATAATACAATGAACAGCAATAGACGGTTCATCCTCAAACCCCTTTTTTATTATTTTTAAACTTTAAATTCTATTCACAAAAACCCGCGATTGAAAATCGGGCGAAATGTATCCAAACCACAAGAAAGGCCGACACTGAAAATTCAGGTCAGCCTTGATTTTAACACTTAAGCCCAGCGTACAAAAAAAATTTTCTATCTAGAAGGACTCACATAAGGCGCAGTCCCCTGGCCATTATTAGGACCACCAAAACCCAGCCCCTGTCGTCCACCAGGAGTATATGGCTGGGTATCGCTAACCCGATCCCCACACTCTTCCACACTTTTCTTAAAACCCGCTTCAACGATCAGCTCTGAAATATCAAATTTTTGAGCGGCGTTATAAATTTCCTCGCCAGTAACACCAGCACAGTAAAGGGCTTTTACTAGATTCTGAGGATTCAAGTTTTCAAGAGCAAGACCGTTTTCAACAATGGTATCTGGACCAATACCCTCTTTCATGGCATTTTCGACAGCCATATCAATATTCTTGTTTTTGTAGTTGTCCTTGAAATCACTCAGCCAGTCAGCATAGGCAAAGGATGCTACAAACCCAACAATAAAAAAAGCTGCAATAATTCTTTTCATTTTTATCCCCTGTTTTATATCTTATCAAAAGCAGTTATCAAATTATACTTCTAAAAATGTAATATAAGAATAAGTTGAGTAAGGTCTTGCTCAACTTATTTTCACAACACAGCACTGCACCCACACTAAACGCCTAAAGTTTCTATTAAAAACAGCGCTACGCAGTAGCATGTCTCACCTTTGCTTGCTGTTGGCTCAAACCAGCAAGGTATTCGGAAAGGATCTCTGCATTTTCAGAAGTGAGCTTCTGAAATCTAAAACCATGATAACAAGCCCCCTCATGGTTTGATACCCAGAGATGTTCGGCCTGCACTTCAAACCTCAACAACTCAATGCCATCATACAAATCAAGACGCAATATCATGTTATGATCTTCTTGCTCAATCCCATTCACTTTGACCATACAACCGGTTTGCGAAAGGTTCAACACCAACCCGCTGTAGGTCGATCCAGAGTCACTTGCCAAACAATTTACCAACAGGTTCACGTTGTACCTTCTGGTTTTCCGAAAAATCTTAAAAATATCAAAACTACCAAAAATAAACCGTAACAATAAATCATTACTGACCAAATGCCGTCGTTTTTTGCGCAATTTCAGACTGTAACGGAAAAATCCGACAATATAGAATGACAACGAAAGATAAACTGAAAAGTAGAGGAGAAACAAGAGAAACAACCATGACTCAGAAATACCATAAAGCGGCCCGAGCAGTGTCAAACACCCCAGCAGCGTACTTATTACAAGAATCAGCCGCACGGCACTGGCCCTATTCATCCCATATCTCAGAAAGATATGATGCAAATGAGATTTATCAGGCTTAAAAGGACTATGTCCATGCACAATCCGCTTGAACATAACGATAATCGTATCGGTAATCGGCACTGCAAGAATGAGCAGTGCGGTTACCGGACTCGTCGTAGCGGCGTCCCCCTGAGTTAAAGCCAATGCCATAAAAGCGAGTGAGAAACCAAGGCAAAGACTCCCCGCATCCCCCATAAACAGAACGGCTGGAGACCAGTTAAATTTGAGGAAGCCAAGAACTGCTCCGGCAAGCGCGAGGTTTAAAAGCATTAATGTCTGATTCCCGGCAAACGACGCATGGATGGCAAAAAAGACAAAGGCGATAAAAGACAATCCACCAGCCAGACCATCAAGCCCGTCAATAAGGTTTACTGCGTTTGTCACGCCCACTACACAGAAGATAGTTACCAGCCATACAGCAACATCCCCACCGGGGATATTCAGTTCCCCGAGCCCAAGCAGATCACCAAAAGTAACAAGAGCAACATTGCTGAAAAAAATCAGTGCCCCGGTTGCAACTATCTGCGCCATAAATTTTTGTCGATGGCCCATTTCTCGGAAATCATCAAGAAAACCAATGAGCAACAAAATGGCCATACCGATAAAATATCCGCGCAAACCGTTACTCGGGATAAAAATAAGACTGGCAAATGTAGCCGCACCGACCATACCAATGCCGCCCACCAAAGGCCTCGGATGAGTGTGCACCTTCCGTTCGGTCGGCTGATCAAGCAATCCTATACGCTGCGCAATATTAGCAATTTTCGGTAAAACGAAAATTGCCGAAAAAAACGAAACGAGAAAGACGAGTATAGTACGTAATTCAAAGGAAACCATTAAACATCCAAATCCAGATAAAAATGTTCCATACAATCCATTATAGTCAAGTACTAATTAAGTGATATCACACAAGCCTTAGAAAAGACAGGGACTTTTTTATACAGAGAAACAATACTACTTAATGATACTCTTATATTCCATGATATTGTGTCCCAATGCTAAAATGCCACAAATCTCTCTTAATCTTTAGCAAAAATTGCGCCACGAGATAACAATTCTGTAGATGCAGATCTATTGCATTTTAATTTATGCAAACAATATAAAAGTGTTACAAAAAATTCTTCACCTATAGCAGATACCACAAAGCAACCTTCATTCCAGAACCAAATCAGTCCAGTTC
Organism: uncultured Desulforhopalus sp.; assembly: GCA_963677465.1. Lineage (GTDB taxonomy): Bacteria > Desulfobacterota > Desulfobulbia > Desulfobulbales > Desulfocapsaceae > Desulforhopalus_A. The sequence continues at coordinate 3,356,292 of OY781976.1, forward strand.
GAATTTACGGAAAAACACTCAGTATGCTTCCGTATTTTCGAATTTAGTTTTAGTAACATAATGCTTATCCCCCATAACTAACCTCCAACGTAACCGTTCACCGGGATTTTGACCATCGGTGAAAAAAATCCGAACGTTCATAAAAAGATTCTGTTACGTTCAAATTCATGAACGTTCCGCTCATCGCGTGACCCACAGAGGAATTGCTGAGATTATGCAATCGCCCTTTGGCATCAACATCTCTACCGAAGCCATCTGCAATGCTGCAAGACGTGTTTCCAACGCCTGTTGGCCTGCGACCATTACCATCAAAAAGTATGTCGCTTCAGCCATGACTCTGAATATTGACGAAGCCGGATGAAAAAGCAAAGGTGAAAGAAATTATCTCTGAACCTTTGTTGCTCCCAACGCCACCCTCTTTCATGTCTCTCTAATCCAGGGTGCCAAAGTGCTACGTGAGGTGCTTGGCCTAACTTTCGGTGGTGTCATCACTAGCGATAATCATTCGGCCTATGGGAGCTGCCGAAAAGATGGCCTTCGCCAACTTTGCTGGACACATATCATCCGTAATGAGAAGTCGGTGCAAATGGGAAGTTGACTGAATAAAACGCATTATAATAATATCTTACCAAACAATAACGTCTCATTATAAAATACCTCCTTGGTAGAGTTTAATAAAAACTTATTAAGGAGGTTGTCTATGAAATCAGACATTGTTCAATGCAAAAGTACTTCTCTTTTAATCCAAAACGTAAAGAAAGAATTATCAAATGCTGGCTATAAGTCAGGAACCATTCAGGTTTATCAAAGATGCTGGAATGCTTTATTAAAGTATGAAGCCAAAAAGAGAATTAAGTCCAATTCACCAAAATCTGGACTTGAATTTCTAAATGTTTTCTATGGCATCAGTGTCTTTACCGCCTTGAGCAAACAAGACAAAGTCCGTGCTCGATCGATTACGCTTCTAAATAATTATAGCCGAGATGGGATGCTATTTCCATCTCGGGGGTGTCCCCCAACAGTAAGCTTCTTGGCCTGTTTTTACCCAATTCTGCAAGCTTTCAAAAAGCATCAGGCCCAGCAAATCCCTTTTTGGCAAAGCAATCGCGTCTTGAATTTAAATGTTGATAATTCTAGCCAATAATAGTGGTCAATATTTGACTTTTTTGTTGGTGACCAATGTTTCCAACTTCCTTTCTCTTGATATTTACACGTGAAAGCGATTTTTGTCGTTTTTTGTACATAATAATCCATCCACCCTGTTTATATAGTCTCCAGAGTACTATCTTTGACAACACTATGAAGCAATTTTCTCTTATGTTCGGCAGACCTCGCTAAGTTCCCTACGTTCAAAACCATGGGCTATTGCGCGTAAAATCGTTTCCATGGAATCGACCCGGTAATTGCGGAAAAACGAGCGAAGACTCTCCCACAGATAGCGTTTTGATTCCGCTTTTTGCAATGCCTCCTGGAACAGCCAACAGCTCAACTGCTGAGCCTGATCAATGAGGAAGGCAAGCATCATTAGAATGGTAAAAACCGCACTTAAGTTTTTCTTGCCAAGACCATAATTGTGGCCGAGATTGTAACCCTGGTTCTTGAGGGTGTTAAAGGTCTCATTCTCGATTTTCCACCGAGCACGGCCAGCCTGCATAAGCTGGAACACGTTTTCTTCGGTGATCGGTATATCAGTGACCCAGCTGAATACGGTGAATTTCTCATCTTTGTCGATCTGCGTGTATTCAAGCACGTTGACCAGCAGGTCCGAATTTGATTTATTAAGAGGGACTTGGTTCATAAATCGAAAGAAATGCATCTTTTTCTTGTCATCGGGATCAAGAAAGTCAATTTCAGTCGCAGTCCCATCTTTGGCAGCTTGTCTCAGTTGTGTAAAAAGAGTTACATGATCACCTGGCTTTGCTCCCAGAATAAATCTCAGGTTATGTCGTTGCAGATCACAAATATGGGGACCATTGCTGCTCAAACCATCCTCGACAACGATCACTTTTAAATGCGGATGCTCCTGTCGAAACTGTTCATAGTAGCGTTTGGCAGCGTTCCGCTCACAATCGTTTTTTGTGGAACCGTCTTGTTGAATGATCACCTCCGGGCATGTTGGAATGACAACCTTACAGCCAGGACAGACAAAAGACGCCGCATACATCTGCTGGTAATAGAGGGTTTCACCATTCTTGTATGTTTTGCTCAGGCAATAAGGTGAAGACACTTTCGCCGAAGAATAATATCCGGTGCCATCGCCACTGAGCAGGTAATGTCCATCATAGAAGGCCATCTTCTCAAAATCCTTCCCTCGCTGGACTTGTCGGAAGATTGTACGGAATGGTGATCGAAGAAAAGAGAGGGGCAAAGGGTCGAGGATGGTGCGCATCTGGCTGTCACAGGGAATAGTGGCAATTCCGAATACTGTATGTAAATTTTCAGGTTCTTCCCGGCGGCGTTTGTCGAAGGCGAGCAGAGAAGGGTCCTTGAGCTGAAACATTGCTAACGCAGACATCAATGCATCATCAAGCGATATTTTTGTATTATCCGCACGGCTATCAGGGATTTTTTGAAAATCCTGTCGTACGAGTGCAAGTAATGTATCGGCGTTTAAATGTTTTCTCACTTTTCTCTTTGGTGAAACTGGCGGTAAGTTGAAGGCGTTGATAGAATATTTTTTTCGTGAATTCATAACGTTCTCCTATGTATATGTTTGATATCACATAGAAAAACGCGGTTTTTTTTAATGGCCGTTGTCAAGTAAAAAATGACGTAACCGTAACTTTTTTATACTATATTTTCAGATAGTTGAGTAACACTTTCACCTTAATAGTTTACGAACGCTAATTTTTATTTTTGTTATTATTTCAGCTAGTTAAAATTTCAACGGGAACTACTGCATCAGGCCCAAGAGTTTCAGATAAGTAACACTACCCTTAAAAACTACAACAGATATCTCGGTCAGTTTCTCTTGTATCTGGAAAAACACAGTATTAGTCAATTACATCAGCTCAATCCTGGCATCATTTTAGATTATTGTGCCAGCCAATCTACATACGCATTGCCAACGCTCTATAATTCATTTTCTGCTCTTCGTGTATTTCTGCGTTACCTAAAAGCGGAAGGAATTTTGGAGGCAGACTACTCGAATGCAGTTCCTTCGGTTCGTTACAAAAGAGAGTCCAAGATTCCGGCTATATTTACCGCTGAGGAAGTTGAAAGGATTTTTCAAGCAATCGACAGGTCGAATCCAATGTGGAAGCGAGACTATGCCATCATAATGATTGCGTACAGACTAGGGCTCCGCTCAATTGATATAAGAAGTTTAAATTTTTCAGAAATTCACTGGGAAAAAAATACAATTGAACTAACCATGAAAAAACAGGCAAACGCATCGTGCTGCCACTTTTGGAGGATGTTGGGCAAACTCTGATTGACTATATCAAATTCGGAAGGCCAGTATCAGATAGCAAGGTCGTTTTCTTGCGACATATCAGCCCAATCAAGGGAATAAGTGCCCCTGGAATGACCGCTATTGTAAAACGTTACGCAAATAAAGCAGGCATAAACTCTGCTCCTTGACACGGGAAAGGACCACATGCAATGCGAAGCTCTCTTGCCAGTGTATTGTTGGCTGCAAATATGCCACTACCAATTATCTCCGGAATTCTAGGTCATAGCAGTACACGTGCAACCGAAACATACCTGAAAATTGACATTGAGCAGATGCGAAATTGCAGTCTTGAAATTCCAGCGTTTGACTGGAATGTTACCCGCGGGGAGGTGTTCTGATGGACAATACCTATATCTTTAAGCACCATCCGGTTGGTGTGCTGGCCGATATCATAGTCGCCTTTATTCTGTATAAGCGCTCATTGGGTTGTATTTACAAAAATGAAGAGGGCATCCTATACCGTTTTTCAGTATTTTCACTGGGTTTTGTGATAACCGGTCATGAAGTTCCATTACGATTAGTTGAAGGATGGCTGAAGTTGCGTAAAAATGAAAAAACCAATACACAGAGAGCCCGTGGGAACTGTGTGTTGCAGATGCTGGGGTTTGCCCAAAAGCATGGCTACATAGTTAATTTCCCTGAACTAATGAGGCGGATTCAGATCCCTAGATACGTTCCATATATTTTTACAAAGAAGGAATTAGAGCGCTTTTTTTATGCGTGTGATCACGTAAGGTATTATTCCGGCACTTTACGGCATCACACGATTCCAATTCTATTTCGGTTGATATACAGTTGCGGATTGCGTGCTTCAGAAGCTGTAAATCTAAAGCACAATCATGTGGATTTCACCGGAAGTGTTATTACGATCAGGGCAGGAAAGAATGGAAAAGATAGGCTTGTACCACTTTCTGATTCGATGGCAAAATGCATGCAACAGTATCAACAGCGTTACCACGACGGCGACAATAAAGATAAATATTTTTTCAAGGGGAAATACAAAAAAAAACTAACGCGGCATAAAATATATAAATGGTTCAGGATATGTTTAGAGTCTGCCGGAATACATCATCTGGGCAGAGGTAAGGGCCACGCGAACATGATTTGAGACACAGTTTTTGTGTCCATTCCCTGAAGAAGATGCAAGAACAGGGCAGAGATTTATATGCTTCACTTCCAGTGCTATCGACATACATCGGTCATGCATCCACTAATGCAACGCAACATTACCTGAGACTCACTGCTGAATTTTCCCCTGATGTCATGGAGCAAGTGGATAAAAAATGTAGTGGCGTCATACCGTCAGTGGAGGTGAAAACAAATGAAACCCACTGATTACTCATACCACTTGACGAATTACCTAGGAAAGTATCTCCCAGGTATTTTGGGGCTCAGTCTAAACACAATTGCATCATACAGAGATATGTTTGCATTGATGATCACCTTCTATGAAGAAGTAATAGACATTAAAGCAGAGAAAATTATGCTCAAAGACGTAACCCAACATCGAATGGAAAGATTTCTTGAATGGCTCGAACATAATGTAACCGTCTAAAGAACCCCTTCTATCCACAGCTCTGAGAATATGTTCCATTTGCTTCCATAAATCACAGGAGGCATATATGGAATCCCGAACCACTTTTCAAAGCAACAGCAAGCAAATTTATTGGCAAGAACAGATCCGTAACTGGAAGGCCAGTGGCCTGAGTCAGAAACAATTTTGCCGCCGGGAGTCACTCGCGCTCTCAACCTTTTCTTACTGGAAACGTAGAATTGAAATTCGTGAAGCGCAAAAAGTAAAATTTTATCCACTTTCAGTGCCGCCTCCAATCACCCACCCAGCAGACTCCGGTTTGCTGCTTCATATTTGCCAAAGAAGGTATGCTATAGAGTTTAAGGAGGAATTTTCCCCGGCTGCACTGAAGAAACTCATATCGGCGTTGGAGCAATTATGATTCTTGATTTTCCCGGACACGTCCAGGTTTTCCTTGCCATCGGCACCACCGATATGCGCAAGTCGATAAATGGATTGTCGTTACTCGTCGAAGAACAGTTTACGCTCGATCTTTTTTCCGGTAGCTATTTTGTTTTTTGTAATAGGAGGCGTGATATCGTCAAAATCCTGTATTGGGCCGAAAACGGTTTTTGCATTTATGCCGAATTCAGCATAAATGCAATTATGCCGATGTTCTGATTATGCCGAGTAGTAACAGGAATATCTATAGAATAACAAGGTATTCACAGTTCCATACCTCGGCATAATTTGTTACCATCAACTTTGCCATAGGTTCAGAGTGCCTTCAAGAATTCCATCAATTTGTCATCAGGTTTAAAGATCATCGGTTTGGCACTGATAGGGAGTGTTTTTTCGAGAACCTTAATCTTTTGTGTCAGATCCGAACTCATATAGGCTTGAGTGCTCTCAAGTGATTCATGCCCCAGCCAAAGTGCAATGACAGATAAATCCACTCCGGCCTGGAGAAGATGTACAGCAGCGGTATGTCGAAGCACATGGGGGCTTACACGTTTTTTCAAGAGTGATGAACAATTCTGTTCAGCCAAGGATACATATTTACCGAGAGTGTATGCAACTGTGTCCCGGTTGATTTTTTTCCCTTGCCGGGTTGGAAATAGAGGAACTGTGGGGTTAGCATCCAACTCATCGAGCCAATGCACAATGACTTCCGATACTGTTTTTCCCAAAGGCATTGAGCGTTCTTTTCGCCCTTTTCCAGTGCAGTGAACATAAGCACCTTTACCTAAAATGACGTCGCTGCAACGGAGATTGATGAGTTCCGAGACCCTCAACCCCGTATGTATTGCTAATGAAATGAGGGCGTGATCCCTCCGGCCGATCCAGGAGGACCTGTCAATAGCAGCCAATATTGCATCGACTTCATCGACAGTCAGGAAGTCGATCTCACGCTTTTTGTATCGCTTGGTTGGAATCGCCAAGACACGCTGAATATGACCGGATAGCTGTGGTTCCTGAAAGGATGCATAATTGAAAAAAGAACGGATAGCTGCAAGACGATGGTTACGCGTCCGAGGAGTGTTATGGCGCCCCTCTTCCAAGTGATTGAGGAATTTACAGATGAGTGAATCGTCCAAGTCCTCGAGCAATAACTTTGATGGGGTTTTCCCAAGTTCACGTTGAGCGTATTCGAGTAGCAGGCGAAATGTATCCCGATAAGCTAAAATAGTTTCCTTGCTGACCCGTTTTTGGTTCATCAGCCTTTCAATAAAGAATCCTTCTAAGTTGTAGGCCAGAGCAGAAGATGAGTTTTTCATAGATTACCTCGCTTTTCCTCAAGACGGTTGCGAGCCAGCTCCAGGAGTTCGGGAATGGCTGAAAAGTACCAATAAGTAGAGGAAGGACCGACGTGGCCCATATAGATCGAGAGGGCGTACACCGCCTGCTCTATATTGTTACCCCTTTTATAGATGTCGATCAGGCTCTTCACGGCGAAGCTGTGGCGCATATCATGAATTCGTGGTTTTTTACCTTGGTTGGGATCCCGAATGCCGATCTTGGTGGATAATTGTCTGAAAGTCAGTTGGGCTATTGCGGTGGTTGGCCGGTTACCGATGGTGCTCAGGAAAAATGACGGAGACTGAACATCAGGAAAGATTTGATCACGGCTGCGAGCATAATATGTCAGGGCATTTGAGGTAGAGACATGCACAGGGATCAGACGAGATTTACCGAATTTGGCATTACGAATTGTAAGCAACTGGTTGGTGCAGTCCACGTCTTCTCTGTCGAGGGCTAAGGCCTCAGAAATACGAAGACCTGTCACCCAAATCAGACTGAATAAGGTGAGGTAAGTCAATCCCCTGAGCCCCTTACGACAGGGCAGCGATTTTGCGGCAGCAATTAAACGTGAGATCTCTTCTTCCGAGTAGATATAAGGTGTTGGTCTTCTGTGGCTATAGGGTAGCAACGTCAATGGGGGAACCTCCGAGGTATGGTCTCGACCTCGCACATAAATGGCAAAATGATGAACCATGCGCAGCTTGTAAGCCCACCATTTGGGATTTGCACCATCCGGCTTAATTGCCCAGGCCAGTGCTAACTGTGTGGTTATGGTCGTCGCCTTTTTCTCTAAGGCGAATTGCACGAAGTTTTGGAGAGAAGATCGATGTGTGCGCAGCTTGTAACCCAATGCCTGCCGCAATTCCAAGTATCCTTGAAGGTAATCTTGTAGATTGCTCATTGATCTCCTCCTTCTGGCCATGGACGAGCCATGGGGCGTAGTCGGCCAAGATCAACCTTGGCATAAATGGCCGTCGTATCTGCTTTTTGATGTCGAAGGATTTGTCCTATCTCGGTTAAAGACGCTCCACTCTGGAGCAGCATCGTTGCGAAACTACGCCTCAGCAGGTGAGTACCTTTCCCCGGTGGATTCAAATTTGCGCGTCGCAATGCATTGCGGACTACATTGGCAACGGAGCGTGAATTCGAAAAGGGTTCAAAAGGAGCTATTGCTCGCACAAAGACATATCGAGTTGAGCACTGAGGACGACCGTGGCAAAGATAAGTGCTTATGGCTTCTCCAACATCTTGAAGCAGAGGGAGCCGATCCCGTTTGCCACTTTTCCCAAGAATATTGAGGAATCCGGCATCCCAGTCAATATCGTCTAAGGTTAATCGGCAAATCTCAATAGCTCGTAATCCCAGGCGGATAAGCAATAAAAGTATCGCTTTATCTCGTTGTCCTCGGGGCGTCTCACACTCGCAGTTTTGAATCAGCAAATTAATCTCGTCAGTGGTAAGGAATTCCGGGATAGTCGTGTGTCGCCAGGAAGGTATCGTGGGTACGTTATCTGCCAGGTGCACAGAGATGTCACCACGGAACTGCAGGAAACGGAGAAAGCATCGGAGAGCAGACGCTTCTGTCTTAAGCGTGGTGGTGTTGCAGTGGTGCGATCGATTGAGAAAATATTGTTCAATGTGACGAGGCAGTAGATCTGCAAACTCAAGACTGTTTTCTCCGAATTGAAGTGAGAGGAAATTTCGAGCAACCCGAATGCGCACACGCATAGTTTCTTTTTCCAAACCTTGATTTCTTACCATGTGCTCTTGATACTTGGCGATGCATTGGTCGGGAGGCGTTTCCACAGGTTTCTGTTTTCCGACAATTCCTGCTTGCTGCAAGTAGTTGAGCAGATGTTGGTAGGGCCATTTTTTTACCTGAAGTTGATCGTTTTGATAGCGGAAACACAAATAAGTCCTGATAGTTTCTTCGCTTAATTCGGCAATACCGACTTCTTGCCGGGCTAGCCACCGGCTCAGGTGGCCTGCTTCTCGAACATACCGCTGGCCAGTTGCATACGAGTAGTCCCGTTTTGCGAGAAACTCAGAAAATGGAGTAAGGTGTGGTGCAATTGGACCTATGGAATAACGATTGAGAATCCATGGCCTTGTGTAGTAGGAATTTTCACTCATACTGTCTTCCCTCCTAGTTTGGGTGAATGGATGTGAGGAGATGAAAACAGAATTATGCCGAATTGATGAACAGGATGGAATGTAAACAGAGGCGTGAGTGCTTGGGGTTAGCAGATCAAGGAATTTTGTTCGGCATAATCAGAACATCGGCATAATTGCATCTGGATGAAACGTCTGGAAAAGGATGTATTTCGTTGGCCTGAATCAGAGCAGGAGGTTGTTGAGGTGAGCCAGACAGCACTGAACTGGCTTCTTCAGGGACTTGATGTGCAGCAGGCACATAAACGACTAAAATATAGTTCTGTTTCTTGATTAATATGCTGATATTGCTACGTAAATATTGATTTTCCCTTGAAATTGTGGTAGAGTTTTGTCATGTTAAAAACAGTCAAAACATTACCGGATGATCCAGCAGAATTAAAACGGATTATTCTTGAAACTGAACGCAGATACGAGAAGGAAAACGATCTGTTACGCGAACAGATCCGTCTGCTCCAGGCGCAGATGTTTGGCAACAAAAGCGAAAAGGGGACGGCGGACACTGGTGCCGTGCCGCTACCACTCTTCGATATGCCTGAACCGGAGGTCGAGCCGGAACCGGAAAAAGTCGAAGTCACTCCCCATCAACGCAAGAAACCAGGCAGGAAAAAATTACCGGAAAACCTTCCCCGTGAAATCATTGTCCATGATATTCCCGAACAGGACAAGATCTGTGGCTGTGGTGAAACCCTTGTGCGTATCGGTGAAGATATCTCAGAAAAACTTGATATCATTCCCGCCGTTATCCGCGTAATCAGGCACATCCGCCCCAAATATGCCTGCAGGAAATGCGAAGGGCTGGAAACAAACGGCCCAGTAGTGAAAATAGCTCCACCGCCCAGACAGATCATCGCCAAATCAATTGTTACGGCCGGGTTACTGGCATACATCCTCATCGCTAAATTTTGTGATGCTTTGCCGTTTTATCGGCAAGAACGTCAATTTCTCCGGATTGGGGTGGAAATATCCAGAGCAAATATGTGTAATTGGGCTATGAAGGCTGCAATTGCCTGTCAGCCGATCCTTGAACTGCTACAACAGGAGATTAGATCAGGGCCCCTGATAAATATTGATGAAACAACACTGCAGGTTCTTTATGAACCTGGTCGGGCGGCATCGACTAAATCCTATATGTGGGTTTGTCGCGGAGGTCTGCCGGACCGACCGGCGTTGCTCTATCATTATGCCCCGAGCAGATCGGCTGATGTTGCCAAAGATCTTCTCGAAGGATACAGCGGTGTGGTACAGTCCGACGGGTATAGCGGCTATGGTTTTCTCGACCACATGCCTGAGGTTTATCATGCTGGTTGTCTGGCGCATGCAAGGCGTAAATTCACCGATGCGCAGAAAGCTCAAGGGAAAACTAAAAAACCAGGAAGTGTCGATATTGCCCTTGGCTATATTCGAAAAATATATGCCATAGAAGCAGAGGCCAGAAAAAAAGAAATCACCGGCGAACAACTGCTGCAGTTGCGCCAGGAAAAAGTAAAACCGATCTTTGATGACTTTTTCAAATGGTTGAGTAAAAAATCACTGCAGGTTGTGCCGAAAAGCCTCCTCGGCATAGCCGTCAATTACACTCTCAACGAATGGAGCCGGTTACTTGTTTACCTTGATCATCCCTTTGTGACGCCGGATAACAATCTGGCTGAAAATGCTATCAGGCCCTTTGTGATCGGACGCAAGAACTGGATTTTCTCAGGAACTCCTGATGGCGCGAGGGCCAGTGCAGATCTTTACAGTCTCATTGAAACTGCAAAAGCGAATAAACTCGAACCATACAAATACCTGCGCTATCTGTTTGAGAAGATTCCTTTTGCAGAATGCGAGGCGGATTACAAAGCTCTGCTTCCAATGAATCTGAGCCCAGAGCTGTTGGTGCTATCTGACAAACCTACTGGGGTTTAATTGGCGGATACAACATAATCGTGGCAACTCTGTCTCGACAAGGAATGTACGATTGGCTGCAATTCATGCCTATACAAAATATATTTCAAGGGTTCTTCCCGAACTCATGCATGAAATGTTTAAAATACAGTCAATTCCATTCAAGAAGTGCCACAGGAAAACTCCGGAATATATCTGCATAGAGGCTATGACATTGTTTCTTTCCCTGCCTGACATTCGTACCCAAAAAGGGAGAACAGACGCTGCTATATTGAGCCTTATGTATGACTCAGGCTGTAGAGTACAGGAATTGTGTGATTTAATTGTTTCAGATGTACGCCTTCAGAAACCAGCTACTGTCAAGGTTACGGGGAAAGGAAATAAGACAAGAGTTGTTCCTATCATGGATTCGATGGTGAAGCTGTTGAAACAGTACATGAAGGATGTTGGACTTAAGTATCCAGATAAAAGCTGGTCTCCTCTGTTTTTAAATCGTAGTGGAAAAAAGCTTACTCGCAAAGGAGTTACATACATATTTCAAAAGTATTTTACTAAAGCCCGAGAAACAGAGCCTGGTTTGTTTCCTGAAAAAATGTCACCGCATTGTTGTCGGCACAGCAAAAGTATGCATCTCCTACAGTCAGGGGTTAATTTGATTTATATTCGTGACATGCTGGGACATGTGGATGTAAAAACAACTGAAATTTACGCAAGGATTGATAGCGAAATGAAACGTAAAGCTTTAGAAAAAGGCATGAATATTATCCCAACTGATAGAGAGCCAATATGGCAAACCAACAAAGACCTACTTGCATGGTTAAATAGCCTTGGTCGTTAAAAATATAATGGGAAGTTGATACATTATAACATATTATTATAATACGTTTTTCATAACCGACTTCCCATTTGTACCGACTTCTCATTACGCCTTTAATGGGAAGCTTCCCATTAAAGGCGCAAACTAAAAGCTCTCAAAAAGGACGGCTCACGTCCACATGCATATTGCTTTGCCAGAAATATGCTGGGGGGTATTGGATCAGTTTTTTCCTGTTGGCATGCTTTCCAAAACTCACCCGGATCAAGAAAACAGTTGCGTGTTGATACTCAGCCCATGCGGGAACGAACGAACACATTTTGTTTGATTTTTCGTTACAGTCCCGATCAAAGAGTACAAAATCGCACAATACGCTTGCTTGACAACTGCCAGCACCTTTTTACATTTCTTAAACAGATGATGTCGAGCCCACCAACAATAGCGATGAACGTACAATCCAGCCGGCTACGCAATGGCGTAAGATATGCTTTGGATCGCAGTCTCAAATTGGCTTTCATTTTACCGGACATTTACTGAGTGTTGTCCGCGATATTTTTTTCTGCCGCAACGTATGCCTCGCAATCTGCAGCTTGTATTTGATTTTTGCCTTCGGGCTTGGTGGAGTTTTACCCGGTGAACGATTACAATTTTTTTGAGCTCTCACACACCAACCAAAGGCTGGTTCACTCATTCATTACTCCAACGGCTATCTGTTTCAAAAGGAACGATTCATTGAACGAAATGTTTCCCGCTCCGAAAACATGGTCAATTTGCGAACAACTGCATCATTACCCTTTCTCCTTGTAACAGCGCTCTATAACAATAGTCGCCTTAGCATTGTGTTCTATATAGATATTCTCACATGAAATAAAAATGGCAACGCCATTGCTGACGCTGCCATTTCTGTTTTGGATTAATGGGGTATTATTTTTTTTTCTTTCTAACCCTTGCGCTCGCAAGCCCAGCCAACCCTACGCCAAATAATAGTATAGTAGCTGGTTCTGGTACGGGGGCCACTTGAGTTCTAAATAACTGATATCCACCAAAAAAGCTTCCAGGACTAAGAGGTGAGCCCCAGATCCAATCAGCATCTGCACTAATGTCAGCTATAGTTCCCCAGATGGAAGATCCATTATCAAGGTAATAGGAAACAGGGTTCCACCCTGCATTGTTTGCCAAAGCAATTTGAGTCCCTAAAGCACTCACTGTTGGAGCATGACCATTATTATGATACAAATCTATATTAGTCAGAAAAACTTCCCAGCTTGCAGTATTCGTTAGAATACTGCCCGTACCGGTTAAAAACTGTCCAATCCAACCTTGGGCAGCAATGCCATCCCCCCATGCTGCCACATAAATATATCCATCACTTTCAACGCTGAAAGTAAAATCTTCGGGATTCGTCCAATTACTTCCACCAGCACTTCCAATATTCCCAAACTCATTTCTTCCCACGAACCTCACATCATCGCCTGCTTGATTGCCAGAATAAAGCGCATAATGATTATCTGCTGTAATAGTAGCAGTCATTGTTATTGGGGTTGCATTCGCAGTTCCAATCATTCCAAGTAAAGCCAAGCCAACTATAAAACTATTTTTTTTAATCATTTTTGTACCCTTAGTATTAATTAAAACCAATATTGAAACTCTTACATTTATCCATGCATAAATTGCGCCAATTAACATCGTTTAGAAATTCTTTGAACTTACCAATCTCAAAAAAAACATATATTAGCTATATACACATAGTATAGGGACAACTCTTTCCAAAATCAAATCATAACCTAAAACGTTCAGTCGAAAGCCAACACACTCCAGTGCGAATTTCCGGAAATTTCCAGAACAAAAATACCGATTTTCGGAAAGAAAGTTTCCACCCTGAAAATAAAATGCCACCTAGCCAGCACCGTCTCAACCACTCAACATAAGAACAACAATGCTTGCTCAAGCTATCTATTTTCTATGAAATTGCATAAGACCCAAGAGCCTCTTTTCTATTCCTAGTGTCACTTCACGTTTGAAAAGTTAGTTAAATATTATATGGTCAAAAGAAACGGAGATGACCATGCCCAAAATCAAATACCGGTTTTCACTAACTCAAGAAGAGCGCGATGAACTTGAAGCGATTGTAGCCAAGGGGAAGCACAACTCTCAGAAAGTAATCAATGCATTGATTCTTCTCAATTACGACATAGATGCTTCCAAGCCGAGGACGTTAGGAGAGCAAGAGATTGCCAACGTGTTGAAGTGCAGCGCCATGAAGATTCATCGAATAAAACAACGTTTTGTCGAGGAAGGTATGGATATTGCGCTTAATGGGCGTAAAGGAGAGAGAGTCTATAAGCGAAAGGCTGATGGAGATTTTGAAGCATACCTTGTTGCGCTTAGTTGCAGTGATCCGCCGGAGGGGCAAACGCAATGGTCACTTCGCTTGCTTGCGGATAAGGTTGTTGAGTTGGGCTATATAGCAAGTGTCTCGCATGAAACGATCAGGCGCGTATTAAAAAAAACGAGATCAAACCTTGGCAGAAAGTAGGTTGGGTTATTCCGTCCATCGAAGACGGCAGATTTGTTGCACAGATGGAACAAGTGTTGGATGTATACAAAAGGCCCTATAACCCGAGGTTCCCAGTGGTTTGTATGGATGAGTCGCCTCGCCAGCTAATCGATGAGACTAGATCCCCTATTCCTTGCTCCAAAGGACAACCGGCTCGATATGACTATGAATATGTTCGATGCGGCACATGCAACATTTTCATGGCAAACGAGCCATTTGCTGGAACACGAATGGTTGATTTGACGGAACGGAAAACAAAGAAGGACTGGGCTATTTTTATAGAAAAGATTGCCTCCCGTTACGAAGATGCAGAAAGAATCACTTTAGTGATGGACAATCTGAACACTCATAATCCTGGCTCTCTCTATGAAACTTTTCCGCCTGAAAAGGCTAAAATACTTTGGGATCGTTTCGAGTTCGTATTCACCCCGAAGCACGGTAGTTGGCTTAACATGGCTGAGATTGAGTTGAACGTCTTGATTGGGCAATGCTTGAATCGTCGAATTTCGGACATTGAAGTTATGCGCTCTGAGGTTAAGGCATGGGAAGTGGCAAGAAACGGAATGCAAGCAAAGGTAAACTGGCAGTTCACCGCCGAAGATGCCCGGATCAAACTAAAACGGCCCTATCCAACATTGGAAACGTGACAGGACACTAGTATTTCGATTCGTTAATTTTTTTACAATTAAGCAATCTCAAGGTCAAACTTTTTCCAACGATAAATAACCGGAGCAGAATTAATTTCTTCAATTCCCTTAAGAATTCTGGCCTTCAGTTCAGCCTTAGATGAAACGCGAATATGTCTTAAAAATGTTCTGGCCATTTTGGAAAAAGCGGCTTCAACTAAATTCAACCAGGAGCCGTGTTTAGGAGTGTGCACATAAATAAATCTTCCAGGCCTTGACGCGAGATATGCCATCGTCTCTTTAGAGATATGAGCTGAATGATTGTCAAGAACTACCCGTATCGTGCATTCGGAAGGGTAGCGAGCATCAAGTTCTTTGAGCAACTCGATAAATTCACGACTTCGATGTCGTTCATGAACTTGACCAATTATATGACCGCTATGTAAGTCAAGAGCGGCAAGAATAGAAAGAGTACCAAGTCTTTTATATTCGTAATCTCGACTGACGGTTTTGTGTTTGCCCGGTTTTGGCGGCAAATCAGGGGCAATATTTTGAATAGCCTGCACTCCGGGTTTTTCGTCGACAGATACAGTAATGATTGACGGGAGCGTATCGCCTTTTTCGCCATTTTGTAAATTGACCTCTTGATACACCATGAGTACTTCCTGCATTTTTTGTTCAAAGTTGGGATCGCGACGCTCAAGGTAATATTCAAGTTTATGTGGTTTTACCGCATCAGCACTAAGAATTCGCCATATAGTGGCTTTTGCAGCTTTAGACAAACAGTGATGTCCTGCTTCGGGGGCATGTTGACGAGAATATTTGGCAAGCTCGCTCAGTGTCCATAATTCTGCGGCAAGGCCTTTATCTTTAGGCTTTGTACATGCAAGGTTTATAACCCAAGCCTTCGCTCCATCTGTAATAGTTGGCTCGAATGGCCTATGGTAGTAATCTTTCAAACCTGCATCCGGACCAGCGGCCAAAGCTTTATCAATGCATTTGTATATGGATGGCCTACTCACTTTAGTCAGTTCTTGAATTTGACTGATTGGCAAATCATCCGCATAAAGTAATAATATCTGAGCCCTTTGGACTTCCCGTAAAGGGCCTTTGCGGGATTTACTAATTTGCTCAAGTTTGTTCTTTTGTTCCACAGATAAAGACAGTTGCGCACGTTCTGTTTTTCTGGCCATAGCTATCCTCCTCAGTTTTTTGGGAAAGGATAGCTTGAAAACGGCTTTTTGTAAATATATTATTGAAACTAAATACTGGTCTTCCAGAGGCAAGACATGTAATATCTATAAGATTGCGCCAGAAGCCAGTCACATATAGAGAACACTGCCTTATCCAACAAAGTTGGATATTAAAAGCTCATGCAACCATCGACTTATGCAAGACAGTGGCATTTACATCAGTATTTTTCCATTCTTCCTGTATTCCAGTATCACGATTACACACGCTACTTTCTTCATGCACCATTTTAGCAACAACGTTTTTGACAGCGATTGTATAATAGTAAATCACAGGATTGCCCCCACCAACCAACCTGCTCTTTCCATCGATTATCTCTGCCGACTTCACTTAAGGAGCTTTTCATACTCTTGAACAACCTTTTTCCAAGTATATCTTTCCAGTGCGATTTTATGCATTTGCGTTCCATTACTTTTCATTACACCACTGGTAAATTTGTTCACGCACTGTTTTAGTGTCAATTCATCAATAAAATACTCAGCTTTGTTTTCTGTTGTCTGCCTGTTATATATTACATCAAAAGCTATAATAGATACGCCAAAGAACATTGCTTCAACAAGGGACGGATTCGTACCACCAGCGCTGTGTCCATGAATATATAGAACTGCATTTCCGCGAAGCCGATTGAGTTTGCCTTGGTCATAAATCGGGTCACAAAGTTGAATGTTTTTTGTCTTTGAAAATTGTTTAACTAAAATTTTCCCATAGACACTGTTGCCAAAGTTCCCTACCAGTATAAGAGGGAAGGAAACTTGTGAAAATGCTTCAAGAATAATATGAATATTATTTTCCGGTTCTATCCTACAAACCGTGAAGGCGTAAGAATTTTTAGATAAAGGATATGCTTCTTTTATCTCACTAGATAGAGGCAACCTTTCAACATGATCGCCACCATATTCTATCAAATTACTCTCTACCCCATATTCCTCAATTACGTAATCTTGAATTGCCTTGTTATCTGTTATAACCTCATCAGAGAATTTTACAGCTAATTTTTCTGAAAATTTGAGAAACCATTTAGCCAGTCTGTTCCACTTAGCCCGTTTCCATTCCAAACCATCAATATTGACGACGATCTTTTTTCTACTGATAAGCCTGATCAATGGTAGAACAATACATCCAGAAACGCCCAGGATCAATAAAGTGTCAGCAAACCTGACGGCTTTAAACATCGACACAATGTCGTAGAATATGCTCTGAATCCCATTGGCTTCGAGAGGAACATAGACCAAACGCGCATTATTGTATGTTTGTTGTTTTTTACTACAGCTTTTAGAACTGCAAAATACTGTAAGATCTAGAGAGCCACCTAGATGTTTGGTCAGGTATTCCGTCAGTGTTTCAAAACCACCATATTTTGCAGGTAGGCCGACTGTACCGATGATTGCAATTTTAGTATTATTATTTTGCATTCCAAAATATCCCACCCGAAAACCTGATAATTTTTTGAACTTCCTCTTTTTTTTCGCCACGCAACCCATACCACGTGGTTGCGATCATTCCTTCACCATTGTTCGGTAACTGGTTCATGTATTTCGTGAAATTCCTTGCTGTTTCCTGTAACTCCCATGTTGCCCCTAAAACTTTATGCCCATTTTGCGCAAAAGCCAATGCCGTTGGGAACGAGACTTGTCTGCCACGATAATGCCAAGCGCAGATGACAATATCTTTAGGGATTCTTTCTCTTAAGGCTGCATAACCGTTATAACCATTAAGATTAGCACCACTGTCCCTCATAGAGGGAAACTCGTCTCGCGAAACAAGCATGTCTCCCCACATCCAGGTCTCTACACCTTTTCCCTTGAGGTATTCATGCAATATCAGAACATCCTTAAGAAAAAGCTCAGGGGGTAACTGCTTCTCACCATTTTTCAACATTTCTTTTCTGTAGTGGACTTCATTCCAGCCAACCACTTCGTCATGGCCGATGTGAAATTTAGTCGCACCTGTTAATAACAGCAATTCGTCAATGGCAGGAAATACAATTTTTTCATACAGTTCTTTTTTTCGTGGGTCGTACGTGGACTTGTTATACAAATATTGCACCAGGCTTTCATTTTGGAATTTTTCTTGGTGGGACAATAGTTTTAACTCAGGGATAAACTCCAAGCCGTTTTCTTGAGTAAACCGCACCATATCCTGAAACTCTGCACTGCTCCATTTGGTTGCATCTACGATTTCCAAATGCTGAAATGATTGTAGGCCTACGCCGTTGTGATTGAGCAATATCAGGGCATTAAAATGTCCAAAGCGAGCCAACCTGATGGCTTCCTTAAAATTTTGTGTCGTGCATGGCCATAAAGAAAGGTGCAACACCCTCATTTTAGTGTCCGGCCAGTCCACAATCCAGCCTTGAGGCAATTTTCCTTTATATTGGTTAATGATTGCCTCAAGGGTAGTCAATCCATTGAGCACCCCTTGGTCATCTTGCGCCATTACGCTAATATTTTCTGGCACGACGATGAGCAGGTAGGCTTCAGGTCTGTTCAGGTAAGCCCACTGCTTTTCATTAACAGGCAAAGGGCCATGTATGCCTGAAAAGACAATGGTTAACTTCTCACCTTCATTCTTTTCATTCAAGCGTATCGTTTCCTGTAACGAATCAAACGAGGCTTTATATTTGTTATACAAGCCCTCATCACGGATAAACTCAATATTATTTGGAATTATTATATATTTATCTGTAAATTCTTCAATTTTGGGGTGGGGCACTTTACTGTTGGCTATACATGACGACAGCAACATGCCTCCCAACAGAATCATTAGCAATAGCAATAAAGGATATAAGAGTTTCATATGATTTTATCTTTTAATCATCTTAAGATATTCTCTACTTATCGTATGCCAATCATAATCCGACTTGATCGTTTCCAGGGCATTGTCCGCCAGTTTCCTTGAAATGGATTGATTTTCAAAAAAATATTTGATTTTCAAAACAAGATCATCGGAATCATCACTCTTAAACAACATGCCGTTTTCACCATCATTGATAATTTCTTTATTAGCAGGGAGATCAGAGGCAATAACCGCTAACCCGTGACTCATTGCCATCAACAACACACCGCTCTGATAAATGATGCGATAGGGCAAAACATTGACATCTGACGCAAAAAAGAGCTTCTCTCTTTCATTGTCCTCAATAAAGCGTATCATTTTAATAACTTTATGTTCCAAATAGTATTTCTCTATCAGCTCATCATAACCAGAGAAATCATCCTTCCAGGGTTTACCTGCAATGATCAGCTTAATATCATCCGGAACCTTCCCTAAGGCTTCAAGCAGAATATCCAACCCTTTAACCTTTTTTATCTGCCCAAAAAATAAGATATACTTTCCATCTTCCTCCAATCCCAGCTCGCGGCGAAGTTTTTCTTTTGATGGTCTTTGGCCGATATGATCCAGATACCCACCATGTTTTATAACAGCTATTTTTCTAGGATTATTTATCTGGACGCTGGTTAGCAACGTTTCAAGGGAAAAACGATTATGAACAACAATATAATCTGCAAAAGTATTATAGATAAGACGTTTGATTATCGTGCTGTCATTGTTTGTAAAACTTGAGATGTCGTGTGAAATGACAACCGTTTTTAAACCAAAATATTTTGGGATAGACACCAGCAACAGTGTTATAGCGTTGGCACTAAAAAGATGCAGGATAACCAGGTCGGTCTTTTCTTTGCGGGCCCGATAAGATGCCAGGCAAGTTGCACGAACAAAGCGATAGAGTTTTACTAGTGCATTACTTTTGGAGTGCCCTTCATAACATATTCTATAGGTTATTGTCTGAGAATCAATGCCAATAAAATTGCTGTAAATCGTCCCCTGGCAGCCATGTTGTTTTAGTCCTTTCATCAGGGAACTGTCATAGCAATTCATACCGGCTTTTTGGCCGACATGGTCAATGACAGCAATATTACACATTATCCTAGCCTTCTTTTAAGTGTCTCAAAAACGTTTTTCATTCTCCCTATATTCAAAAAGACTGCAACGCTCAGCTTGAATGGGTACAGGATATAATAATAACATACAATTAACACATTAGGCTTAATTTCTATTATTTCATAATCCATCTCTTCCATAATTTTTTTTGTGATTTTTTGAACGATATAGATTTCTGCGTTTGAAAGGCCACCTTTTTTCCATGTTGATATCTTATTTTTATCTATTCCTAATTTATCTGGAGCATCATTTCCTAAGGAGGATCCGACTTGGGGAATCAGCAACATTTTATGTTCGTATTTGATTCCACAAAAAGTAGAGATTATTTTAATCATTTTTTCTGGTGAATTTAAAAAATCTTCAAATTTAACTGTCAGTACTTTTTCACTTTTTTTATCGTTGGAAGCTCGCACAGCGGATACCCACAATTGAGCTATAGTAACAGGATGATACAGGGTCCAGGCACGTAAACTTTCAAAAAAAGGCATTTCTGCCTCACCTAAGAATTTTCGTTTCCACTTGTTCTTTTGAGACAACAATACGCTACGCGGATCTCTGACCATGTTTATCACCTTTGCGTCTGTCAAATTCCACAGTATCTCATCTAAGTAATAGATATTTTTAGGTGTTTGTTCACAAGGAATTTCTTTACCATGTTTTTTTGCCCAATAGAACAGAAACTGTTTATATATATCTAAAGGATTCCAAGATTGCTGGGGCAATGTATGTAATATATACTCAGCCTCTGATTCGTAATTTGTTAGATTTTCTTGCTTGTAAAAGCCTTCTACTTGTATTCCTATAAGCTTACATAATAATTTTTTCCCTTCATTTTCTGTTATTTGGTTTCGAAGTTTTCTTGTAGTGACCATTCTCTCCAAAAAGTGTATTTCCTGAAAACGATGAACATTTTCATTCTTGCCAAGAATTCTACTTAACATGGTTGTACCACTACGAGAATTTCCTACGATGAAAATAATTCTACCCTCTGATAGCATCCCAAATTCCTTTAAAATGAATAAATATTAAATGAGATTTTTTTATTTTAAAAAACTTTAATGGTTTAATAAATACTAGATTCAATATGGGAATAATTTTGTAAAATCCAGACATGGTGGAGCAATAAAAGTTAAATTGATTTCGTGAAGTCCAGTAGACAGAAAACTTCGACAAATGTCCACCTGAAGCATTCCCAACCTTGTGCCATAATTTACTCTCCTCACAAACTTTCAAGGTGTACCCATGTTTTAGGACACGTTGACAGTATTCCAAATCCTCCACATACATAAAATATTCTTCATTGATTAACCCTACAGTCTCAAAGACCTTCCTGGGTACCAACCACATGCAACCGCTGATAAAGGTATTCTCTTCGGGAGGTTTTTGCCCAATGTCTTTATCATTGAAATTTACATGTTCTACTTTTGCGGTATATGGGTGAAATCTTCCACCATTGAACCAGATGACTTTGGGCCTATCATAAAAATATATTTTCGCTGATGCGATAC
Organism: uncultured Desulforhopalus sp.; assembly: GCA_963677465.1. GTDB lineage: Bacteria > Desulfobacterota > Desulfobulbia > Desulfobulbales > Desulfocapsaceae > Desulforhopalus_A. Next base: position 3,377,819 of record OY781976.1, read on the forward strand.
CGACATTTGCATCAGCTTCACAGATTGCCACCAGTGGCGCCAGAAAACCTGAATCGACCACCGTATCATTATTAAGAACCAGCAAATAATCAGGACAATTCTCCAAGGCATATTTTATACCGATATTATTGCCATGCCCATAGCCTCCGTTCCGGTCACTTTGGATACAGGTAACAAATGGCAACTTGCCGGCAGATTCCATAGCCTTGTCAGGACAACTGTAAATGACATGATCCACGCATTCAGAAGCCAGATAGCGGCCAATTTCTTCCATGGAACCATCCGAAGAATCATTGTCGACAAGGACGATGTTATAGTTCGGGTAGCTAATCTTCCGGAGGCTTTGCAGGCAGTCTATAGTATCTTCAGCACCGTTGTAGTTTAATAAAATAATTGAAATGCTGGGCAATCTATTTTTTTGCAACAAGTTGTCGCTCCTTCACTTCTTGATATGCCAGTAAAATAAATAACGGGATGACATAATCTATAAGGCTAAAGTAAAAACTACCCTGTACTGTTGTGACCAGACTGAAAACTATCATGCATTTTAAAGCCAAAATGAACGTATTTTTGTTTTTACCTACTCTTTTCATTGTTTTTATTAAAATAACAATAGGTACCAAACACAAAAAAACAAAACCTACAACTCCGTACAAAAAAATCCCGCCAATAACACCGATGTCTGACGTGAAAAAATAGCCAAAAATAGATTCATATCCAGCGTGCCATTGGTTACTTACTTTTCCGGTACCAAACAAAACGCTCAGTGGATGGGAATCAAAATAATCTAACACTACCCTAATTTCATAAATTCTTGCATTGGCAGAGTTATCTTGAGATTCATTGCCCATCAGCGCCATAAACATGTGTGTAAATAAAGACCCTAAACGCTCAAAGTACTCAGGACTTAGTAACTGAATGAACAGCGCAGCTAAGCATATAAAATATATACTATTAACAAACAGTATTATTTTTTTTCTTTGATAGAAAATCCAATAAAACAGAGAAATTGTTACAGCCATTGCTATTATATAAAATCGCCCCTGTACTATAAATACAATATATGATATAAAAATGACGAAAAATAAAAGGTGACTATTTCTTTTATAAAGAGCATGCTTAACAAGATAATAAATTGCTCCGAACGTTATGAAATAATTTTGGAATTTAAAGCGCAACCCGCGATCTACAGTATCTCTTATAAAGTTAGATTCACTACTTAATTTACTGGGGTCATATGTCATCATAATAAGGTAAAAAACTACCAGTGAAGCCCATGCCATAAAAACAAAGGTTGATTCAAAAGTTACAAGAGATATTTTTTTAGTTACTAGTATACGATGAAACCAGACAGCGACACAAATTACGACCCACCCCCGCTCGGACAAAATTCCATAGATATAAGGTTGTCCAAATTCTACGTTGGCTCTACAGGCGCTATAAAAGGGGACAACAGCTATTAGAATCAAAAAATACAGAACTATAAGGTTAATCCGCTCACGCCTGACAGAAAATCTGCCAACATAAAATAAAAAATAAAAAGCGAGTAAGACCAAAAAAACTGCATGTACCTTAAAAAAAAGTGTTTCAAATGGTGTGGACTGGAAAAACTTTAATGAAAAGACTAAGGCAATTGCAAAAATGCTTATTTTAGTAATTTCATTAAAACGTATTTGTATTGATCTTTGCATATCTTCTACTAACGCCAGTATCGTAAATTCCTGTTTATTACCTTTGCTATATCACAAACAAAAGAGTCTCTGATTATTTTTAATATTATGCTTGATAAAACTTCAGCAAATCCCTTTTTGGCAAAGCAATCGCGTCTTGAATTTAAATGTTGATAATTCTAGCCAATAATAGTGGTCAATATTTGACTTTTTTGTTGGTGACCAATATTTCCAACTTCCTTTCTCTTGATATTCACACGTGAAAGCGATTTTTGTCGTTTTTTGTACATAATAATCCATCCACCCTGTTTATATAGTCTCCAGAGTACTATCTTTGACAACACTATGAAGCAATTTTCTCTTATGTTCGGCAGACCTCGCTAAGTTCCCTACGTTCAAAACCATGGGCTATTGCGCGTAAAATCGTTTCCATGGAATCGACCCGGTAATTGCGGAAAAACGAGCGAAGACTCTCCCACAGATAGCGTTTTGATTCCGCTTTTTGCAATGCCTCCTGGAACAGCCAACAGCTCAACTGCTGAGCCTGATCAATGAGGAAGGCAAGCATCATTAGAATGGTAAAAACCGCACTTAAGTTTTTCTTGCCAAGACCATAATTGTGGCCGAGATTGTAACCCTGGTTCTTGAGGGTGTTAAAGGTCTCATTCTCGATTTTCCACCGAGCACGGCCAGCCTGCATAAGCTGGAACACGTTTTCTTCGGTGATCGGTATATCAGTGACCCAGCTGAATACGGTGAATTTCTCATCTTTGTCGATTTGCGTGTATTCAAGCACGTTGACCAGCAGGTCCGAATTTGATTTATTAAGAGGGACTTGGTTCATAAATCGAAAGAAATGCATCTTTTTCTTGTCATCGGGATCAAGAAAGTCAATTTCATTCGCAGTCCCATCTTTGGCAGCTTGTCTCAGTTGTGTAAAAAGAGTTACATGATCACCTGGCTTTGCTCCCAGAATAAATCTCAGGTTATGTCGTTGCAGATCACAAATATGGGGACCATTGCTGCTCAAACCATCCTCGACAACGATCACTTTTAAATGCGGATGCTCCTGTCGAAACTGTTCATAGTAGCGTTTGGCAGCGTTCCGCTCACAATCGTTTTTTGTGGAACCGTCTTGTTGAATGATCACCTCCGGGCATGTTGGAATGACAACCTTACAGCCAGGACAGACAAAAGACGCCGCATACATCTGCTGGTAATAGAGGGTTTCACCATTCTTGTATGTTTTGCTCAGGCAATAAGGTGAAGACACTTTCGCCGAAGAATAATATCCGGTGCCATCGCCACTGAGCAGGTAATGTCCATCATAGAAGGCCATCTTCTCAAAATCCTTCCCTCGCTGGACTTGTCGGAAGATTGTACGGAATGGTGATCGAAGAAAAGAGAGGGGCAAAGGGTCGAGGATGGTGCGCATCTGGCTGTCACAGGGAATAGTGGCAATTCCGAATACTGTATGTAAATTTTCAGGTTCTTCCCGGCGGCGTTTGTCGAAGGCGAGCAGAGAAGGGTCCTTGAGCTGAAACATTGCTAACGCAGACATCAATGCATCATCAAGCGATATTTTTGTATTATCCGCACGGCTATCAGGGATTTTTTGAAAATCCTGTCGTACGAGTGCAAGTAATGTATCGGCGTTTAAATGTTTTCTCACTTTTCTCTTTGGTGAAACTGGCGGTAAGTTGAAGGCGTTGATAGAATATTTTTTTCGTGAATTCATAACGTTCTCCTATGTATATGTTTGATATCACATAGAAAAACGCGGTTTTTTTTTAATGGCCGTTGTCAAGTAAAAAATGACGTAACCGTAACTTTTTTATACTATATTTTCAGATAGTTGAGTAACACTTTCACCTTAATAGTTTACGAACGCTAATTTTTATTTTTGTTATTATTTCAGCTAGTTAAAATTTCAACGGGAACTACTGATAAAACTTTGCATTTCTGCAGTGTTTAAAGTTGGTATTTTATTCAATATAATCAAACGTTTTCAGATCTTCGCCCACAATCTCAAGTAGAGTTTTTATTTGATCCCTCGAAAGGTTCTCCCGCCATACATTTACCAGCGCCTTACTATTGCGTTGAAAACTATGCACCTGACCTTCAGGTGCTTCCGCAGATGAACCTTGTGATGTTATCTTGATGTACTTTTTCATAGACAATGTAAAATTGATCCCCATATGCTTACAAATACGATGGATTTCATTTTCCGGATCCATGCAAAGATCTTCATGACGAACGAGTAGAAGGTTGTCATTTTGCTCACCGACAGATGCCAGCATCCGACTCATTATTTTCCAGAGTAAGACAATAGAAACAAGATTATCATTTTTTGCTTTCTCCCAATGATCTTCAGAAATCCCCATCCCGAAGTCATTGATCAACTCTTGTTGCCCTATGAGGTTACCTATGTCAAAATGCCAGTTTTGTTTGTTTACACTGTAGTAATGGGCACAGGGATGTCGTACCATAACTACAGTCTTGATCTTACAAATTCGGGTAAGATAGTCGACCATAAAGGTGCAGAAAGGGTCCTTCCATACAATATGAACTGGCGGCATTCGTAAAATCTTCAATATTTTCAGTAACTTCCACTGAAAATGCTGCTTCCCTCCCAAAACCTGATATCTTATTTTTTGTAAACCACATTTGTTTGAAGTTGGTTTAGCAAATTTTCCACAAAACGCCATGGCCTTGCAAACAATCTCGTCAGCATCAGAATTAGTGTTGTTTTTCGTCCAGTACGTATAAGTGGAGGGGGCATAGTCTAACCCCCAAATTGGGTTAAACGGCTCATGTAGCACATAGGTTGAACTTGTCAAAGACAAAATACGGCCAACATAGGTGGTGCCGCTTCTATGGAGTCCACAAATAACCACAGGCTTTGTTTCTTTCATTGCACTTCCTTAAGCACACCTAACTTAAAAACGATTTTCACCAATTTATTTCGCTGGCCCGCTTTCGATTGTATAAGGTGGGAAGTCTCTGTTAACCAAGACACCCGCAACACCCACAGTGTCCTTTCATATGGTTGCACCCAAAAAGATATCGACTCGGCAGCCTTCTCAAGCATAATCTAGTATTTCGATTCGTTGATTTATTTACAATTAAGCAATCTCAAGGTCAAACTTTTTCCAGAAAATCCCTTTTTGGCAAAGCAATCGCGTCTTGAATTTAAATGTTGATAATTCTAGCCAATAATAGTGGTCAATATTTGACTTTTTTGTTGGTGACCAATATTTCCAACTTCCTTTCTCTTGATATTCACACGTGAAAGCGATTTTTGTCGTTTTTTGTACATAATAATCCATCCACCCTGTTTATATAGTCTCCAGAGTACTATCTTTGACAACACTATGAAGCAATTTTCTCTTATGTTCGGCAGACCTCGCTAAGTTCCCTACGTTCAAAACCATGGGCTATTGCGCGTAAAATCGTTTCCATGGAATCGACCCGGTAATTGCGGAAAAACGAGCGAAGACTCTCCCACAGATAGCGTTTTGATTCCGCTTTTTGCAATGCCTCCTGGAACAGCCAACAGCTCAACTGCTGAGCCTGATCAATGAGGAAGGCAAGCATCATTAGAATGGTAAAAACCGCACTTAAGTTTTTCTTGCCAAGACCATAATTGTGGCCGAGATTGTAACCCTGGTTCTTGAGGGTGTTAAAGGTCTCATTCTCGATTTTCCACCGAGCACGGCCAGCCTGCATAAGCTGGAACACGTTTTCTTCGGTGATCGGTATATCAGTGACCCAGCTGAATACGGTGAATTTCTCATCTTTGTCGATTTGCGTGTATTCAAGCACGTTGACCAGCAGGTCCGAATTTGATTTATTAAGAGGGACTTGGTTCATAAATCGAAAGAAATGCATCTTTTTCTTGTCATCGGGATCAAGAAAGTCAATTTCATTCGCAGTCCCATCTTTGGCAGCTTGTCTCAGTTGTGTAAAAAGAGTTACATGATCACCTGGCTTTGCTCCCAGAATAAATCTCAGGTTATGTCGTTGCAGATCACAAATATGGGGACCATTGCTGCTCAAACCATCCTCGACAACGATCACTTTTAAATGCGGATGCTCCTGTCGAAACTGTTCATAGTAGCGTTTGGCAGCGTTCCGCTCACAATCGTTTTTTGTGGAACCGTCTTGTTGAATGATCACCTCCGGGCATGTTGGAATGACAACCTTACAGCCAGGACAGACAAAAGACGCCGCATACATCTGCTGGTAATAGAGGGTTTCACCATTCTTGTATGTTTTGCTCAGGCAATAAGGTGAAGACACTTTCGCCGAAGAATAATATCCGGTGCCATCGCCACTGAGCAGGTAATGTCCATCATAGAAGGCCATCTTCTCAAAATCCTTCCCTCGCTGGACTTGTCGGAAGATTGTACGGAATGGTGATCGAAGAAAAGAGAGGGGCAAAGGGTCGAGGATGGTGCGCATCTGGCTGTCACAGGGAATAGTGGCAATTCCGAATACTGTATGTAAATTTTCAGGTTCTTCCCGGCGGCGTTTGTCGAAGGCGAGCAGAGAAGGGTCCTTGAGCTGAAACATTGCTAACGCAGACATCAATGCATCATCAAGCGATATTTTTGTATTATCCGCACGGCTATCAGGGATTTTTTGAAAATCCTGTCGTACGAGTGCAAGTAATGTATCGGCGTTTAAATGTTTTCTCACTTTTCTCTTTGGTGAAACTGGCGGTAAGTTGAAGGCGTTGATAGAATATTTTTTTCGTGAATTCATAACGTTCTCCTATGTATATGTTTGATATCACATAGAAAAACGCGGTTTTTTTTAATGGCCGTTGTCAAGTAAAAAATGACGTAACCGTAACTTTTTTATACTATATTTTCAGATAGTTGAGTAACACTTTCACCTTAATAGTTTACGAACGCTAATTTTTATTTTTGTTATTATTTCAGCTAGTTAAAATTTCAACGGGAACTACTGAACTTTTTCCAACGATAAACAACCGGAGCAGAATTAATTTCTTCAATTCCCTTAAGAATTCTGGTCTTCAGTTCAGCCTTAGATGAAACGCGAATATGTCTTAAAAATGTTCTGGCCATTTTGGAAAAAGCGGCTTCAACTAAATTCAACCAGGATCCGTGTTTAGGAGTGTGCACATAAATAAATCTTCCAGGCCTTGACGCGAGATATGCCATCGTCTCTTTAGAGATATGAGCTGAATGATTGTCAAGAACTACCCGTATCGTGCATTCGGAAGGGTAGCGAGCATCAAGTTCTTTGAGCAACTCGATAAATTCACGACTTCGATGTCGTTCATGAACTTGACCAATTATATGACCGCTATGTAAGTCAAGAGCGGCAAGAATAGAAAGAGTACCAAGTCTTTTATATTCGTAATCTCGACTGACGGTTTTGTGTTTGCCCGGTTTTGGCGGCAAATCAGGGGCAATATTTTGAATAGCCTGCACTCCGGGTTTTTCGTCGACAGATACAGTAATGATTGACGGGAGCGTATCGCCTTTTTCGTCATTTTGTAAATTGACCTCTTGATACACCATGAGTACTTCCTGCATTTTTTGTTCAAAGTTGGGATCGCGACGCTCAAGGTAATATTCAAGTTTATGTGGTTTTACCGCATCAGCACTAAGAATTCGCCATATAGTGGCTTTTGCAGCTTTAGACAAACAATGATGTCCTGCTTCGGGGGCATGTTGACGAGAATATTTGGCAAGCTCGCTCAGTGTCCATAATTCTGCGGCAAGGCCTTTATCTTTAGGCTTTGTACATGCAAGGTTTATAACCCAAGCCTTCGCTCCATCTGTAATAGTTGGCTCGAATGGCCTATGGTAGTAATCTTTCAAACCTGCATCCGGACCAGCGGCCAAAGCTTTATCAATGCATTTGTATATGGATGGCCTACTCACTTTAGTCAGTTCTTGAATTTGACTGATTGGCAAATCATCCGCATAAAGTAATAATATCTGAGCCCTTTGGACTTCCCGTAAAGGGCCTTTGCGGGATTTACTAATTTGCTCAAGTTTGTTCTTTTGTTCCACAGATAAAGACAGTTGCGCACGTTCTGTTTTTCTGGCCATAGCTATCCTCCTCAGTTTTTTTGGGAAAGGATAGCTTGAAAACGACTTTTTGTAAATATATTATTGAAACTAAATACTAGATAATGATCGGCCCCCTCCATCATAAGATGGAATATCAGAACTCCCTCACAAAAAAGAACGAAATTTCGGACTAGCTTATTGTTTATCTGTAAAAACTAAATCTCTAAAAAAGCTTTTCCAACTACCAGAGTACTTTTTATACCTCCCTGATAATGCTTCAGCGATCAAATCTCTGGAACGAACTATTCCTCTTTTTCCAGAGAAATTGCCCCGGATAGTAAGATGCATAATCTTTGATTCAAAATCTTGTAGTGATTCAGAGACGTGAGCATCTGTCCGATTCCTAATTCTGTTCGCCATATTCCTATAAACTTCGACCCAGGTCCTTGCTTTCTTTGCCTTTGTTTCTCGAATACGATGAATTCGGTCTGAAAATGAAATGTTTCGACCAGCACCAGCTTGGTTATCGGAATGTTGTCGGTACCTTACTAAGGGTAGCGGTAGTGCCACTCCATATGCGCCGACAGAGGATAAGAGATATGATATCCAAACATCGTGTGTGCATACTGAAGTTCGTGTCGCAAATGGCAGTAGAAAGTCTAGATAAATTGACCGGAAAGACATAGTCGTCCCGTAAACGAAACTCCTACCTTTAAGCATTGTCGATAGCTGTTCACCTGCTGCATAAGCTTTATATCGCTTGCCGCTGAAATGGACTGCAGACCAAAGACTTTGGCCCTTGGTCCGCAAATTTTCATCCGTAAGTTCTGCATCAGAAAAAACATAACCACACTGAGGGTGTGTAGCGTAAACTTCCATATGGGCCTCTATCTTCCCAAGGTCCCAGATATCATCTTGATCGGCAAGAAAAATAATTTTACCCCTGCACAAGCCAATTGCTTTTTCAAAATTAGGTATGACACCAAGGTTTTTCTTATTCTCAATCAACCTAATTGGAATCTGCACTGAAGCCGAAAAATTTCGAATAATTTCAACAGATTCATCATTTGATGCATCATCAACTATGACGATTTCAAAAGGTTTGAACGTCTGTCCAGAAATGCTTTCCAGCTGTTCCCTTAAAAAGGGAGCGCCGTTATACGTACACATTGCAACTGAGATAAGATCGTTTTTCATTTTTCAATGCCCTTCTTTAACAGATGATCTTGTTTTTCTCAGCTGAAAAGCTTCATCTAACAATCGGCGCCTATCACCATTAAGCAGCCAAATACAAAAACAGAGGCTTAGCAATATGAAGAGAGCTAAACGCCATGGCCAAGGATAGAGTGCGGCATAATATGAACCCACTGTTGCGCTAACAACTATTGCAGCAGGTGTACATGCAATCCGCACACAAGCTTTAAGCATCCCCGAATAATGGAACATGAGTGCCGCGTCAACTAATACTCGAACTGTCCACGCCCAGGCAGCTCCGTAAAGCCCAAAAAAATCAAGTGAGAAATAGAGGACTAAAATAAAAGGACCTATTTCCAAAACATGAAGCTTTGCCACGATATCAGGCCGCCCCTTGCCTTGTAGTAAATAGAAAGGGATATGCGCAAGACAGTTGCCCCACAGACCCAAAAAAAGGATCACTCCTAAAGGGGACGCTACATTAGCAATGTCGTTACCAACCCAAATAATCATGAACGGCTTCAGGAGAACTATTCCACAGATAATAACTGGTGTAATCACCACCAGAAGTACGCGTAAAGACTTTAAAGCCAAGGCCTGAGAGTCTTTTGCGTTATCTGCTGAGAATTTAGGAAAAAGAACTCGCGACAGACTGAGAGGGAGAACTCTCGCTTTGGTCACCAATTGGTATGGCAGTGTGTAGTAAGTCACAGCTTGTGCACCGAGCACAATGCCAATCAAGAATCTGTCAAATGTTTCCAGCAAAGGGCTGATCATACCTGAAACTGCAACCCATCCACCATAAGACAAAAGGGACTTGGCTGCTTTCCTAGAAAAACTAAACTTAAAAGTCAAAGGGATATAGTTGAAACATGCATATAAGAATAGAACATTCATGAATGCGCGAGTCAATATTGCAGCCGGTATGACAACCGAAAGGCTTGGGCTATAACGATAGGCTACAATCAGCGGCACGACCTGAAAAAAAACCACTGTTGTAACCTGCAGACAGTTGACTGTGAGAAACCTGTTTCTACCTTCCAATGAGCCATTCAGGACCGAAGAGACTAGCGCAACAGGAAGTGTCGCAACCATCCAGGGTAGTGCCGACAGAGCCTCTTTCCGAAATTCAACTGGTATATTCAAGACGCTCGTCAATAGGTAAGTGCCTGTGAGCCAAAGAAGCAAAGAAGCAACGGCACCAAAAGTGGCATTAACTAGAATCGCCGTCCAAAATACGACCCCCCTTTCTTCGGCTAAGGCATCACGCAATCGCGCAATATGGTTGGACGTAGCCCGTCCAAGGCCCATCTCAAGGAAACCAAAATATCCCAATACCAACCAAACGAGGGCAAGGACACCATAACGTACGTCGCCTAAAATCTTGAGGTAGAGTGGCACAGTAATAAGCATGACGACCATAGGAATGATGGAGCCAATGAGGTTAACAAAAGTATTTCTTTGAACGCTCATTCAATTTTTCCTTTCAATGACGTTATCGAAAAGAGCAACAGTCTGCTGCTCTCCATTCTACGTCATGAGCTAAAAAACCAGAGCAACAGGCCAATTTCGCCTACTCTTTGCGGGACAACAGCAACTCTCTTATCAGAAGCCAAACAATTCCAGGATCAGAATCATTCCAGAGGATACACCGCTCATGCGATTGTACATAGTAATCTATGATCTTATATAAAAATCAGGTCGTTTCAGTCAGTACCAAAAAGCCATAGGCGAAACCTTCGGGACCCACAACTACCGCTTATTCTCCGCGAAGAGGATTCCGTTCGTTCCCAGGCTGTAAGTTTTTGAACTTTTATGATTATCGACAGCCACGTCAGTTTTTCATGTAGTGCCTGATAGAGGTGATCAATACATTCTGTAATAAAAAGTGATGAGCTTATTTTCTCATGTATTTCAAAAAGTTTCGAAAGAAAGAGCTCGGCTAAATATGCACCATCCTGCCCCGTGATTCTGGCAATTAGTGCTTTTTTACGACAAAAAAACTCTATGCATCTTTTAATGAGACCTAAGCACGGCAACCTAATAGAAAGACGAAATTTTGTTCAACACGCCTTGTGAGAGCTATCGCTTAACTGTTGTGTCGCCAGATTAAAGGAATCTCTTAAAACGGCTGAATATCAACAAATCCCTTTTTGGCAAAGCAATCGCGTCTTGAATTTGAATGTCGATAATTCTAGCCAATAATAGTGGTCAATATTTGACTTTTTTGTTGGTGACCAATGTTTCCAACTTCCTTTCTCTTGATATTTACACGTGAAAGCGATTTTTGTCGTTTTTTGGACATAATAATCCATCCACCCTGTTTATATAGTCTCCAGAGTACTATCTTTGACAACACTATGAAGCAATTTTCTCTTATGTTCGGCAGACCTCGCTAAGTTCCCTACGTTCAAAACCATGGGCTATTGCGCGTAAAATCGTTTCCATGGAATCGACCCGGTAATTGCGGAAAAACGAGCGAAGACTCTCCCACAGATAGCGTTTTGATTCCGCTTTTTGCAATGCCTCCTGGAACAGCCAACAGCTCAACTGCTGAGCCTGATCAATGAGGAAGGCAAGCATCATTAGAATGGTAAAAACCGCACTTAAGTTTTTCTTACCAAGACCATAATTGTGGCCGAGATTGTAACCCTGGTTCTTGAGGGTGTTAAAGGTCTCATTCTCGATTTTCCACCGAGCACGGCCAGCCTGCATAAGCTGGAACACGTTTTCTTCGGTGATCGGTATATCAGTGACCCAGCTGAATACGGTGAATTTCTCATCTTTGTCGATCTGCGTGTATTCAAGCACGTTGACCAGCAGGTCCGAATTTGATTTATTAAGAGGGACTTGGTTCATAAATCGAAAGAAATGCATCTTTTTCTTGTCATCGGGATCAAGAAAGTCAGTTTCAGTCGCAGTCCCATCTTTGGCAGCTTGTCTCAGTTGTGTAAAAAAAGCTACATGATCACCTGGCTTTGCTCCCAGAATAAATCTCAGGTTATGTCGTTGCAGATCACAAATATGGGGACCATTGCTGCTCAAACCATCCTCGACAACGATCACTTTTAAATGCGGATGCTCCTGTCGAAACTGTTCATAGTAGCGTTTGGCAGCGTTCCGCTCACAATCGTTTTTTGTGGAACCGTCTTGTTGAATGATCACCTCCGGGCATGTTGGAATGACAACCTTACAGCCAGGACAGACAAAAGACGCGGCATACATCTGCTGGTAATAGAGGGTTTCACCATTCTTGTATGTTTTGCTCAGGCAATAAGGTGAAGACACTTTCGCCGAAGAATAATATCCGGTGCCATCGCCACTGAGCAGGTAATGTCCATCATAGAAGGCCATCTTCTCAAAATCCTTCCCTCGCTGGACTTGTCTAAAGATTGTACGGAATGGTGATCGAAGAAAAGAGAGGGGCAAAGGGTCGAGGATGGTGCGCATCTGGCTGTCACAGGGAATAGTGGCAATTCCGAACACTGTATGTAAATTTTCAGGTTTTTCCCGGCGGCGTTTGTCGAAGGCGAGCAGAGAAGGGTCCTTGAGCTGAAACATTGCTAACGCAGACATCAATGCATCATCAAGCGATATTTTTGTATTATCCGCACGGCTATCAGGGATTTTTTGAAAATCCTGTCGTACGAGCGCAAGTAATGTATCGGCGTTTAAATGTTTTCTCACTTTTCTCTTTGGTGAAACTGGCGGTAAGTTGAAGGCGTTGATAGAATATTTTTTTCGTGAATTCATAACGTTCTCCTATGTATATGTTTGATATCACATAGAAAAACGCGGTTTTTTTAATGGCCGTTGTCAAGTAAAAAATGACGTAACCGTAACTTTTTTATACTATATTTTCAGATAATTGAGTAACACTTTCACCTTAATAGTTTACGAACGCTAATTTTTATTTTTGTTATTATTTCAGCTAGTTAAAATTTCAACGGGAACTACTGGCTGAATATCACTCTGGGTTTTGTCAATATTTGAAAACTGCCCCCTTCTCCACTTGTCGTGCTTTTACAATTTTTTGTAACACCCGAAGTGCGTCCGAAAATAATTTTTCCCTCAAATTTTGCGGCTACAGCCTCAAATAGCTGCTACACTCAGGAGTTCTGTACCGTACTCGCACTGGTGTATGACTTTGAATTTATTTAATTATGTTAAGAGTTGTATTTCATTCATACACCATCGCCATTTCCTATTTAGATCACGGTTTGGCAAATCGGGAAATTTGCAAACATTAAAAGTCTCATGGGTATTCTAAACACTAACGAATGAGAAAAAACAAAGGAGTCAACTTTTACGCTGGTTTAATCGATTGTTACTGAGACGTTATTAGACGCCTATTTTTCTAAGACCGATAGTCGGCATTAATTTTCACATAATCGATGGAGAAATCACAGGTAAATATTTCCTCGCAGCACATCCCGTCTTTCAGATCAACACTGACAGTGAAGTTTTTTTCCTTTAAAACTGAGGTAGCGGCGGTCTCGGCCTCTTTTCCTATGGAAAGGCCATTCTTGACTATCTGAACATTGCCAAAAGAAAGATCGACACGGTCAGGATAAAAACGAACTCCGGATCGTCCCATCGCCGCTAGAATTCTTCCCCAGTTGGCGTCTTCTCCAAAAAAGGCGGTTTTTACCAAACTCGAGTTGGCAATGGTTCTGGCTATTTTTTCAGCATCGGCATTTTCTTTTGCCCCGCAGACCTTGATAGTAATGGTCTTGGTTGCACCCTCGCCATCGCTGACTATCTGTAATGCCAGATCCTTGAGGACAATTTCCAGTGCATCCTGGAAAAGCTGCTGGTCTTTGGGAGAGTCACCGTCAATCCAGGGATTTTCAGCAGCTCCGTTAGCCATGACCAGCACCATGTCATTGGTACTGGTATCACCATCGATGGTTACGCGATTAAAGGTGCGGTCAGTGCCATTCAAAAGGGATTTATGCAGTTCTGGAAAATTGATTCTGGCGTCGGTGAAAACAAAGGCCAGCATGGTGGCCATATTGGGCATAATCATCCCCGCGCCCTTGGCCATGCCCATTATATTGATCTCCTTTCCGCCGATTGTCACCTTGGTCTGGGCAATTTTCTGTACGGTATCGGTGGTCATTATCGCCTGGGCAACCCGCTGGAAATTTTCGGCAGATAATTCTTTGACAAGTGTCGGCATACTCTTTTTAAAGGGTTCCGGGTTCAGCTGCTCCCCTATGACACCTGTTGAAGCTATCTGAACTAAATCCTCTGCAATACCAAGGGCCTTGGCGGCTAGAGAACTGGTTTCCCTGGCCACTTCCATGCCCATTTCACCGGTACAGGCGTTGGCACAGCCGCTATTGACAAGAATGGCCTGGGCATAACCACCTTTGAGCCGCTTTTGGTCAAGAATCACGGGCGCGGCCTTGACTTGATTGGTGGTAAATAATCCGGCTGTCACACAGGGGATATCACTGTAAATAAGTCCAAGATCCAGCTTATTTGGATAACGTATTCCCGCCTCGACTGCGGCAAATGAAAAACCTTTGATCTTCATAACTATTTTATTCCTTTAATCATTTTTTTTTATAACACCGCTGCACCTGACAGAGACTTTTCCACTTTGGCATCACCCTCGTAAACAATGATATTTCCGGCAATCCCCTGTTTGAACATTAAAATACATCTACCACTTATCCGCCTGATTATGCTACTTTAAAATGGTGCTCACAGCTGACGAACCGTGGTCTCGCTACGTTTTCACTGGCATGAGTTGCTATTCTTTGTATGGTGTAACAAAAATTTCTCAGTACCTACCAACCAGATGATTGTATTTGACTCAATAGAATTACAAGGTTTCTAGCCATGGATGCCCAGGGAGTCCAAGGAAGTTATACCCTTTTTTCAACGATCGTGCTGTTAGCCGATTTTTTCATTCGCATCGGCCTATCGGTGCGAGTCATTATGCGCAAACGCCCCTATGGTGTTTCAGTGGCATGGCTGGTTGTCGTTCTGGTTATTCCTTTTTTAGGAGGCTGCTGCTACCTGCTCTTTGGCGAAAACCGTATTTCAGAAAGACGCAAAGGGCGGGCCAAGGTTGCGTACAACACCTATCTGTGTTGGTTAGATACTCTCAAGAATAAAGCACCGGTTGCCTGGGCTGACCTCAACCTGGAGTGCTTCCCCCTGCATCGCCAGGCAGAAACCCTTGTCGGCATACCGACGATGGCGGGCAACGATCTTTCCCTCATTACCGCGCCAGACGAGATTATAAGCTCCATCATTGAGGCCATCGAGCACTCAACAATCAATTGCCATTTACAATTCTATATCTGGCAGGAAGGCGGCCGAATAAATCAGGTCATCGACGCCTTGATCAGGGCCGCTCTTAAAGGCGTTACCTGTAGAATATTATTAGATGCCATAGGCAGCCGGGATTTTCTGAAGAGTTCAACTGCAGCTGAAATGCGAAAAGCTGGTATCGAGATTCAGGCGTCACTACCCGCCGGGATTATTACCGCTTTCTTTTCAAGAATTGATATCCGCAACCATAGAAAACTTGTGGTAATAGATGGAAAGATTGCCTTCACCGGCAGCCAGAACATGGTCGACCCTGATGTTTTTAAACAAGATGCCGGGGTCGGCAATTGGATCGATATAATGGTTAAAGTGGAAGGGCCGGTTGTTGAAGCTATTGCCGGCACCTTTATCAGTGACTGGTTCCTCGATACCGATGCAGAACAGTTTCACGCGGAATCTCTACTGCGGGATATAAGCACATCCATTAATGAGGGTGACGCAACACAGCCGCCTGCCTTTGCCGGCAAATCGGCGATCCAACTCGTCCCTTCAGGCCCTGGTCTCGTGCCAGATGCAATTCACAACCTTCTTCTCACCACCATCTACGCTGCCAGGTGCGAACTGGTAATGACGACCCCCTACTTTATCCCTGACGAACCACTACTGGTGGCACTGAAAGCCGCTGCCCAACGGGGCGTGGCCGTCAAAATCATCATCCCGGAACATAACGATTCAATTCTGGTTAAATATGCCTGTCGTGCCCGCTACCAGGAATTAGCCGACTCAGGAGTACGGATTTTTCTTTTCCATGGCGGCCTGCTGCATTCCAAAACAATTACCGTCGACCGGGATTTTTCAGTCTTTGGCTCGGTAAATCTCGATATGCGCAGCTTTTGGCTCAATTTTGAAGCTACTCTTTTTGTTTACTGTAAAACATTTACCGAAAGACTCTGTGCCATCCAGCAGGGTTACCTTGATCAATCGAATGAACTTGACATAGAACTCTTTTCCCAACGAGGGCCTTGGGAAACATTCAAAGAAAGCGCAGTCTTACTCATCTCCCCACTACTCTGATGACAATACGAATATTACTCATATCCGATATCCATGGCAACTATCCAGCCCTAAAGGCTATCGACCAACAACTGGATGCCTCAACCTTCGATTACATTATCAATTCCGGTGATTCCCTGGTGTACGCACCCTTTGCCAATGAAACCATCAGCTGGCTGGCAGAACACAAGGCCATCTCCATCCTCGGCAACACCGATCAGAAGGTGATCAAACTCCTTAAGGGCAAGTCGTTTAAGAAACCTGGCAATCCTGAAAAACGCATCATGTACACCTCAAGCGCCGAGGTGCTGACCAAAACAAGCCAACGCTATCTTCTCTCGCTTGCCATAACAGCTAGCTTGAAACTGGTTCCAGCTGCAAAAACAGATAAAAAACTCAAAAAGAGGCTGGGGATATTTCACGGCAGCCCTGCCGATCATAACGAATTCCTCTTTGCCGATACCCCGGATGAAAGGTTCCATGAGCTGGCCGGTCTAACCAAATGTCATCTTGTGGTCACAGGTCACTCGCACACGCCTTACCACAAGATCTTATCAGACATCCATTTTATAAATCCCGGCTCGGTGGGCAGAATGTTTGATGGTGATCCGAAGGCATCCTGTGCCACCCTGGAATTGACAGGTGATTCGATAACCGTAGAGCATTTCAGAATAGCCTATGATATAAATGAAGTTGTCTCGAAAATCAGGGAATGCAATCTCCCTGAAATATACGCAAAGATGTTTCAGGAAGGCAAAAAGCTGAATTGATCTTTGCATTTCACCTGATTTTACTGCTATTCTATTGAGACACCTTTCTCCGACCACAAATTGCAGTATCTTTTCTCGCACCCTTTTATTTGAGGAATCCCGCATGGCAAAAAAGAAAACAACAACTAAACCGAGTACATTAGAAGAAATCAGATTATTAGAAGAAACTGCCTCTAAAAACATCGATACCAAAAAGGGTGACAATAAAACCGCTATCTGGATTAAAAATTCGGATCTTGAGTATGAACTTGAATTAAAAAAACTCCAGATTGAACTCATGAAACTGCAAAGTTCCATGAAGCAGAATGGACAACGGGTGCTGGCTATATTCGAAGGTCGGGATGCTGCGGGCAAGGGAGGCACCATAAAGCGGATTATCGCCCACCTCAACCCCCGCTACACCAGAGTTGTAGCCCTGGTAAAACCAAACGAGACGGAACTGACCCAGTGGTATTTTCAACGCTATATCACCCACCTTCCATCAGCTGGCGAAATAGTTGTTTTTGACCGCAGTTGGTACAACCGGGCGATGGTTGAGCCGGTCATGGGCTTCTGCACCGACGAGCAAAACAAACGTTTTCTGAAAGATGTACCGATGTTTGAGGAAATGTTGGTTAAAGATGGCATACAGCTGTTTAAATTCTATTTTTCCGTGTCCAAAAAAATACAGAATGAACGTTTTGAGTCACGGAAAACCGATCCGTTGAAGCAATTTAAAATTTCTCCAGTTGACAATTTTGCCCAGGAGTACTGGGATCAATACTCCATTCGCAAATTCCAGATGCTCTCTGAAACCAACCGAACAATTTCACCGTGGACCATTATCCGCTCCGACAACAAAAAAAAGGCCCGATTGAATTGTATCAAACACATCCTCACCATGATGGATTATGACAAGAAGATGAAGGCGAAGGATCTCGCCCCGGATCCGGAAATTGTTATCTCCGGCATCGACGAACTCAAACATATGGAAGATAATTTGATGCAGCCGGATCAACTCCGCGGTTGAAACCACATAACAAAAAACGGGCCAGCGGATATCATCCGTTGGCCCGTTTTTTGTTTCTTCATCATCGGAAAGTTTCTCTCAGCCGAGAAAGAAACCTACACTTCTTTGCCGCAACATTTTTTATATTTTTTACCTGAACCACAGGGGCAGTTGGCATTTCGACCAATCTTCTCGCCATCACGTCGAACGGGTTGAACAGCTTGTTGTTCTTCACCCCCACCCACCCTGTTCAAGCGCAGCTGCTCCTGTTCATGTCGCCTGCGTCTCTCTTCTTCCAAACGTTCCACCTCATCTTCGCGGACAACCCTGACCCGCATGAGACTTGAGACGACCTGCAACTTCACAGTCTCGATCATATTGTTAAACATCTCAAATCCTTCCCGTTTGTATTCATTGAGAGGATTTTTCTGACCGTAACCACGCAAACCTATTCCTTCTTTCAGGTAGTCCATGGACAGGAGGTGATCTTTCCAATGGCTGTCAACAATTTGCAGCAGGATCAATTTTTCAAGCTGGCGTTGGGTGGCAGCACCATTGACTTCATCCTGTTTTTTATAGGCCTGTTGGACAAATTCGAGAGTTTTTTCTCTGAATGTTTCCAACTGTAATCCGTCCAGTTCGTCTTCCGACCACTCAGGTACATTGTGGAACAGTTCTTCCATCCGGGTTTTAAACCCTTCCCAATCCCATTCAGCGGAATCAAGTCGATCCTGATGGAATTCTCCTATGACATTGTCCACAAGATCCTCAAGCATATCCTGGACGACCTCGCTGACATCTTCTTTATTCAAGACATCCAGGCGCTGCTGATAAATAACCTCTCTCTGCTTGTTCATGACATCATCATACTCAAGCAAATGTTTCCTTATATCAAAGTTATGGCCCTCAACCTTCTTCTGAGCATTCTCGATGGCCCGGGATATCATGTTATGCTCGATGGGCTCATCTTCCTCCATGCCGAGCTTGTCCATAATTCCGGAAATACGGCCAGAACCAAAAATACGCAATAAATCATCTTCCAGAGACAAAAAGAACCGTGAGGAACCGGGGTCACCCTGACGACCGGAACGCCCACGCAGCTGGTTGTCGATACGGCGGGATTCATGGCGTGATGTTCCAAGGATATGCAGGCCGCCAACCTCAACTACTCCCGGCCCCAGTTTAATATCCGTTCCACGACCAGCCATGTTGGTGGCGATTGTCACCTTGCCAAGTTGGCCGGCACCGGCGATGATCTCCGCTTCTCGCTCATGCTGTTTGGCGTTTAGGACCTCATGCTCAATTTTATTTTTCTTCAACATCTCGGAGATTTTTTCCGAGACATCAATGGAAATGGTACCGACGAGCACCGGTCGTCCAGCCTTGTGCATCTCAGCAATCTCAGCAACCACCGCTTTATATTTCGCTGCCTCATTTTTGTAGATAACATCGGCGTAGTCGTCACGAACCATTGGCTGATTGGTAGGCATGACCACAACATCAAGATCATAAATTTTCTTAAACTCCGGACCCTCTGTATCGGCGGTACCGGTCATGCCCGCAAGTTTATCATACATTCTGAAATAGTTCTGAAAGGTAATAGAGGCAAGCGTCTGATTTTCTTGTTCAATTTTTACTTTTTCTTTTGCCTCCAGCGCCTGATGCAAACCGTCACTGTAACGCCTGCCCTCCATCGTTCTGCCGGTAAATTCATCGACAATAATAACCTGGTTATCCCGGACAATATAATCGACATCCTTCTTAAACAGGATATGGGCCTTTAAGGCCTGATTGAGATGATGAAGTTTCTCGATGCTGCCTGGATCATAGAGATTTTCCACCTCAAGCAGTTTTTCCCCAAGGGCAACACCTTCTTCTGTCAAGGAAACCTGCCTTGCCTTCTCATCAACGGTGTAATGCTCCTCGTTTTTAAATTTAGAAATAATACGATTTACATTCTTATAAAGGTCGGTGGAAATATCTGCTGGACCAGAGATGATAAGAGGCGTACGTGCTTCATCAATGAGAATTGAATCCACCTCATCGACAATTGCAAAATTAAAACCGCGCTGACAATAATCACTCCGCTCAAACTTCATATTATCGCGGAGATAATCAAAACCAAATTCGTTGTTGGTACCATAAGTGATATCGGCCGCATAGTTCGCGCGACGTTCCTGGTCATTCAGTCCATGGATAATTTTTCCAAAGCTCATACCAAGAAATCGATACACCTGCCCCATCCATTCACTATCACGGGCGGCAAGGTAATCATTGACGGTGACCACATGAACGCCTTTGCCCGTCAAACCATTGAGATAAACCGGCAGGGTTGAAGTGAGCGTTTTTCCCTCACCCGTTTTCATCTCGGCGATTTTACCTTGATGAAGAACGATTCCACCCACTAACTGGACATCGTAATGGCGTTCGCCAAGGACCCTTTTACCCGCCTCACGAACCACCGCAAAGGCTTCCGGCAAAATATCGTCGAGAGGTTCACCCTTTTCAAGTCGTTGCTTAAATTCCACCGTTTTTGCAGCCAACTGGGCATCGTCGAGGGGTTGGATATCCTTTTCAAGCTCGTTAATCCGGGCAACAATAGGCCGAAGTTGTTTAAGATACCGTTCGTTACTGCTGCCAAAAACCTTAGTGAGTATTTTTCCAATCATTATATTTTGCCGTTTGAATTGGTCGGTAAATCCGTCTTCAGATATTTAAATTTTAGAATTTGCTTTCGTTTAATAAAGAATTTCACAAAAGTTCTTATCCCGCTTCAGGATAAAAACTATTTATTTTATGCCGAGCAACCCAAGAGATCAACCAGCATCGTCTCTTTTCTCAGGTTGGAAACTATTCTACTTTCTTGACAACCTTCTTCTCTGCACGAATGACTAAAGGTCCGAATTTTTGAACCGGTTCTTTCATGACCAGTTCATTTTTTACATACGAAGGCAGCAACAATGACTGCCCGGCCCAGACCCCGAGTAAAAACATCCAGAGAAAGAGGCAAAAGGCTATCACCGCAATGCCGGCAATTGCACTTTTAGTCAGCTCAAACCTGAGTTTTTTTGCCTGGGGTTTCCGCCTCGCTGCCATCCGGGGTTCCCCAATTACATACTTGTCGGGGCTGTAAGGCCTACCATCTCAAGACCATTCTTCAATACCACCTGAAGCGCCTTTATCATGCAGAGCCGCGCCCGACTGAGTGGAATGTCGTCGGTTATTACTTTGTGTTTGTTATAGTAGCTATGCAATTGACCCGCAAGTTCCATGAGATAAAAAATAAATTTATGCGGTGCCAGTTCCAAAGCACTCCCTTCTATGGAAGACGGAAAAGTCGACATGGCTTTTAATAATCTCAGTTCTTCCGGCTCTTTGAGGAGTACCGATTCAGCGAGATCAAATTTCGGTTCAGCAAAGCCTTTCTCTGCCGCCTGGCGCAGTATAGCACAAAGTCTTGCGTGGCCATACTGAACATAATACACAGGATTGTCCTGACTCTTTTTGGTAGCCAGCTCAAGATCAAACTCCATCTGACTGTCTGCCTTGCGCATCATGAAAAAGAACCGCACAGGGTCAACGCCCACTTCGTCCAGAAGTTCATCAACGGTCACAAAATTGGCCTTTCGGGTGGACATTTTCACCTGTTTGCCATCCCGGGTAAGAGTAACAAATTGATGCAAGACCACAGTTACCTTGTCTGGATCATAGCCAAGCGCCTTGACGCCGGCAAGCACATCCGGGACGGTTGCGATATGGTCAGAGCCCAAAATATTGACCAGCCAATCAAAGTTTCGTCGGAACTTCTCCCGATGATAGGCCATGTCCGGCAGGCGATAGGTGGGTTCGCCGCTGCTCTTAATAATGACCCGATCCTGTTCCTGCCCAAAAGCGGTGGTCTTAAACCACACAGCGTCATCCTGTTCATAGACATAGCCCTTTGCTCTCAGCTCGGCCACTACATCATCAATAAGACCTTTTTCATACAGGGAATGCTCATTATAAAAATTGTCAAAAATAATCCCCATCCGCTCCAGGGTAGAAGATATGTCTTTGAAGATATGCCTTTCGGCCTGCTCCTTGAAGGGAGTGACATCGGCATGATCTTTCAGGGAATCGCCCTTTTCGTCAATAAGTGACCGACTGATGTCAACGATGTATTCGCCCTGATAACCATCCTCTGGAAAGGTAAACTCTTCGCCGAGTAACTCAAGATATCTGGCCCGGGTTGACTCGCCGAGGACCCGCATTTGCCTGCCGGCATCATTATAGTAATATTCCCGATAGACATCATGACCGGTGGCTTCGAGTAATCTGGCAATGGAATCACCAAGAATTGCCTGCCGACCATGGCCGATACTTAAGGGCCCGGTGGGGTTGGCACTGACAAACTCCACCATCACCTTTCGTCCGCAACCAATGTCACTTTTACCAAAAGCTGCCCCCTTATTGATAATCTCAGGAATCAACCTGTGCCAGACTTCAGGATTGATGAAGACATTGACAAAGCCCGGTCCGGCAATCTCAACATCATCAATCAGTTCCGTGTGGTTCGTGAGTTTTTTGGCTATTGCCTGAGCAAGTTCTCTGGGATTTTTCTTTTCTATTCCGGCCAGCACCAGTGCGAAATTGGTGGAAAAATCCCCCTGACCTTCGTGTTTTGGTAACTCGACGGTAAATTTTTCAGCGGCCGCTGCGGTCCACAGGCCTTCAGCAACACCTTGGT
The DNA here is from genome assembly GCA_963677465.1 of uncultured Desulforhopalus sp. GTDB lineage: Bacteria > Desulfobacterota > Desulfobulbia > Desulfobulbales > Desulfocapsaceae > Desulforhopalus_A. Next base: position 3,400,555 of record OY781976.1, read on the forward strand.
CAAAACAGTCGTCTAGCGCTTTTTTCAGTTGTGAACGGATCATTCGTCTCTACTCGATAAATTGTCGTTTATTATTATTGCCCAGCAGACAGAGAACTTCATAGCTGATACTGCCTATCTTTTCTGCTATATCATCGGCAGTTATTTTCTTATCACCCTGCTGACCGAGCAGAACGACCTTATCGCCGGCTTTAGCACCCTCAACGTCACTGACATCGATCATACACATATTCATACAAATTCTGCCCAAAACTGATGCGAGCTGACCCTGCACCAAAACCTGTCCCTTGTTAGACAGCAGCCTTGAGTAGCCATCGTCATAACCAACCGGCAATACGGCGACCCTGGTTTGTTTTTTGGTCCGGAAGGTATGGCCGTAACTGACCCCCGTTCCGGCAGGAAATGTCTTCACCTGCAGTATTCTCGAGGAAAAAGACATGGCCAGATGCAGGTCCAATTGCAGGTTTCCTGCATCTGCTGTTGCAGCTCCACCGGCAGGATGGTAGCCATAAAGAGCAATCCCGGCCCGCACCATATCACAGTAAGTGTCGGGAAAATTAAGCACTGCTGCAGAATTGGCAATATGACAAAGACCACCGAACCTGTTTTTCAATACATCACAAGCCCCGGCAAATAACCCGAAATTTGTCTTTGTACTCTTTGAATCCGGATTATCCGACTCAGGGAAATGACTCATTAATCCTGCAATTTTAATACGCTGCAAGCTGGATATAGCGTCCAGGAACGCTGGTAATTCACCAGGAAAAACACCAAGTCGCCCCATTCCCGAATCTACTTTAATATGGACATCAATGTCCCGCCCCAAAGCCATCGCTTTCGTCGAAAGAGCCTGAGCCGCCTCATAACTGTAAATGACCGGGATCAGCTGATGCTGAAAGATAAGTTCAGCATCTTCCACTGCAAAGCCGAGGGTAACGTAAATATCACCTGCGACGCCGGCCTGTCGCAACAGGATGGCCTCACAGAGTTCTGCGACGCCAAACGTCCTGCATCCGGCCCGGCCAAAGGCCTTGGCCGCCATCACCGCTCCATGACCATAGCCATCTGCTTTCACCATGGCCATAACCTGAATATCTTTGCCAACTTTTTGTTGGATAAAGGCATAGTTCTGCTGCAAGGCTGAACAATTAATTTCTATACAATTAAAAGAGTTATCAAACATGCTGGTAATAAAAGAGGAAGATTATCGTTCTTTCAGCCAGGCCATCCAAGCGAGCCTGCTAGACATCAGGAGCGCCCAACCTATGGTGAAATACATGAAACAGAGCAAAGTAATGGGAAGAGAAGAATTGCGCAAGATAACACCCAATCCCATCATGCACAATACCAATATCCATGTTTTCACAGAGTATACTGCTCCAAGACAGGTCCCGTCTTCAAATTGGAGAATGCGACGAACTCCGCGTCGAGCGGATTTATCAAGAATGAAATACGCTTTCAAGGAACCGGCAAGAAGTGCAAAAGCCACAAGAAATGGGTGCCAATCGGCAAGCTGACTGATCCGATAAGCACCTTTAGCCAGTAACATTATACCGATAGCCGTCCAGAGAAAAGCAGACAAAAGAAGATGGGTTCGTCTATTAACTCCCGGTTTGAAGCGAGATAGACCTTTTAGCATTGATAACTCACCAGGCAGAAAAAGAACAAGCCCACCTCCTGAGCAGGAGGTGGGCTTGTTCTTTTAAAATCGAAATGCAGAAGTTAGATCTCGTTTACAACGATAGCACCTTCTGGACAAACTTCAACGCAGGTCTCACAACCGAGACATTCATCAGCTTCTACAGGCTCTGCTTTACCGTCGATCATCTCGAAAACTTGAGCAGGACATGCTGCTACACATTCTTCATCGCCGATACACTTGTCTTTATCTACTAATACTTCAAACATGATTTCCTCCATAAAATTTGAGTGAAAAACAAGTATTCATCATACTTATTTGGCTGTCCGACATCGTTTTGATCCTGTCACTACGTGTCCTACTGCATTAATTCACGGCCAGTTTTTTGTCAAGCAAAAACGGCTTTTAATTTTTCGCAATATCGACCATACACGTATACTGCATTATATTAAGATATCAGTACGTAACGCCACAAATAAGACAATTTTGCAAGCTATTCTATACTTAATAACTATTGACCAGAACACCTTTTTTTTTATATAGTGGGCCTTCTTTTTACATTCCTCCGGCAAGGAGGATTCCAGGCAATCACCGATGTGACCATCGGACATATCCATACTGCAAATAATTATAATTTAGCCATGAAAGACAAAAAACCAAAAAAGAAACTGCAGGCAGAAAAGCGCGAGCAAGCCATGATAGAAGGTATTATCGAAGGAAGCCCTGATGCCATTGGCGTGGTCGTGGTCCGCCTTGAATGCGGCTGCAGGAAAATGGCAGCTGTATCAAAAGAAGGCGATCCAGCCTCAGAAATTATCATGTATCGTGATCAGGCTCAAAGCATCTGTGACAAGTGCAAAGAAGACAATGGCAGCTTTATGCGTACGGAAGAATCCTTTATCCACTGGGTTGAACCAGCCCCAAGTGAAAAAAAACAAAAGGAAATCAGCCTGAAAGTCCTCGGTTCTTCAACCTCTCACTGATCCTTGCCCTGTCGACTCCGGCGAAAGGTCAGACATTTGAACCCTTCGCCGTTCGACACCGTTGCACGAAACTACCGGCCCATTCCGGAGTACCATGGGCATGGATATGGGTATATAAGGCCAAAACGTTTTTATAGGCCAAGCCATCCCAACCATTTTTAAAACCATGGCCGCGGTCCATTTTCAAAACCAGCTGATCTTCTGTTCCCTGCCAGTCGAGAATTTTTGAATAACGAAACTCGTGGCCTTTCACCTCTAAGCCCTTGGGGTAAAAAGCATTCTCTTTCTCAACATGGAAAATTGTATACCCATGGGCTTGTGGCTTTGCGGACATGCCAAAACAGACGGGAAAGATCCCAACCAGCGGAAACTCCTGTCCTTCGATCAATATTGATTTGCCGAGGTAAATCAGGCCACCGCACTCAGCATAGATTGGCAGGCCGCACTCTGCTGCATTTTTGATGGATTGACGAAAGCTTGCGTTCGCCGCCAGCTCACGCGCACTCGTTTCGGGAAAACCACCACCGATATACAAGCCATCAAGCTCCGGCAAACGACTATCGAGCATAGCATTAATATAGATCAATTGCGCTCCGGCCTTTTCCAGTGCTTCCAGATTTTCGGAATAATAAAACTGAAAAGCTGCGTCCTGTAAGACACCAATCTTCATTTTTGGCAGAGTGGTGACAGTCTGTGCGCCTTGATCGCGTTCGGCCGGTTCCGGTAGGACAGCTCGTGAGATAGATCCCATTATCGCCTCAATTCGCTCGAGATCGACATTTTCTGTTATCATATCGGCAAGAAAATCGAGTGCGCCATCACTATCCTTATATTCCTGATGGGGAATCATCCCCAAATGCCGCATAGGGAAGATATCTCGTTTCAACCGTGGAATAGCGCCAAAGACCGGAACACCAGTATAGTTTTCAATTGATTCGGTGACGAGACGACGCTGACGCTCCGTCGCAATGTGATTAAGCACAACCCCTTTGATATTGATCCGTTTATCAAATTGTTGACATCCCAAAACCATCGCCGCCACGGTGCGGGTCGTTTTGGTACAATTGACCATCAGAAGCACCGGCAGTTCCAGGGTCAGGGCCAGTTCAGCAGTGGAGTAGCCGCCTTTGACGTCGACACCATCGTACAAGCCCCTATTACCTTCCACAATGGCCAGCTCAGCATCGGCTGAATGCAGGGCAAAGGATCGGACAATGGCCTCTTGGGTCATAAGAAAGGGATCGAGATTATAACACCTTCTCCCGGCGGCAAGTTGCAGCCATCCCGCATCAATATAGTCCGGCCCCTTTTTAAAGGGTGCAACGCTACGGCCTTTCCTTGCAAGGGCTGCCGTAATCCCCACAGCAACCACACTTTTACCTGACCCTCCGGCGAGCCCGGCAATCACCAATCCTTTTCTTTCCATTACCACTATCCTCTATCCTATTTCAATTTCCAGCAAACGAATTTTTTTGATTCGGTCCCGCAGTTCAGCCGCCTTCTCGAAAGCCAGTTCCTTGGCCGCCTGCTGCATCTCTTTCTCTAATTTTGTAATTTCCTTTTCCAAATCTTTGACCGACGAAAACATAGGTAATTCTTCGGCAATAGCAAGCAGTGTGTCACCAAAATCTTCCGAGGTATACCCGGTGCTTTGCAGATGCTGTTGCATTGAATCCTTCACCGCAGAAATAATTGTTTGAGGGATAATGCCATGTTTCCTGTTATATTCCTCCTGAACTTTTCTCCGACGTTCGGTCACTTCAATGGTGTACTGCATGGAACCGGTGATATTGTCGCCATACATGATCACCAAGCCGTCTGCGTTCCGGGCAGCCCGACCGCAGGTCTGAATCAGTGATCTTTCAGACCTAAGAAAACCTTCTTTATCGGCATCAAGGATCGCCACAAGAGAAACCTCGGGGATATCCAGCCCCTCCCGCAAAAGGTTTATGCCGACTAAAACATCAAACTCCCCTTTACGTAGACTTCTTATAATTTCGATACGTTCAAGAGTTTTAATATCAGAGTGCAGATAGCGAACCCGGATACCGATCTTTTCATAATAATCGGTCAGGTCTTCCGCCATTCTTTTGGTAAGCGTTGTCACCAGTACAGCTTCACCCCGGTTTGCCCGCAGCCGTATTTCTTCGAGCAGGTCATCAACCTGATTAGTGGCCGGCCGTACTTCAATTCTCGGATCGAGAAGTCCGGTGGGGCGAATGACCTGCTCAACCACCCTGCCCTGGGCCTGCTCCAACTCGTAAGGACCTGGGGTCGCCGAGACATAGATGACCTGATTAACACGGCCGGCAAATTCATCAAATCGTAAAGGCCGGTTGTCCAGCGCAGAAGGCAGTCGAAAACCATAGTTGACCAGTGTTGTCTTTCTCGACCGATCGCCATTGTACATACCGTTGAGCTGACCAATGGCAATATGACTCTCATCGATAAAGAGCAGATAATCCTCCGGAAAATAATCAAGGAGATTAGGCGGCGGAACACCCGGCTTCTTGCCGGTCAGATGACGGCTGTAGTTCTCAATTCCGGTGCAGTAGCCCAACTCCTGAATCATTTCGAGATCAAACATGGTCCGTTGGTCGAGGCGCTGGGCCTCTACCAGTCTGTTTTCTTTATAAAAGGTGTCCAGACGATCCACAAGTTCGAGCTTGATTGTCTCACAGGCCTCCTTCAACCGATCCTTTGACGTAACGAAGTGGCTGCCTGGAAAAACCGTATACTCCTCAATCCGCTCCAGGACCACCCCTCGCAGTGGATCTATAATAGTAATAGCCTCGACAGTGTCTCCGAAAAACTCAATCCGTACAGATCTCTCCTCTTCATGGACGGGGAAAATATCCAGCACATCGCCCCGCACTCGAAAAGTCCCCCGGTGAAAGGAAATATCGTTTCGTTCATATTGCATAAAAACCAGGCGCCGCTGGACGTCCTCCACCGGATACTCGCCACCTGCCTGGAGAAAAAGATGCATATTTTTATATTCATCCGGGGAGCCAAGGCCATAAATGCAGGACACCGAGGCAACAATCAGCACATCCCGGCGGGTGAGCAGAGAACGTGTGGCCGAGTGGCGCATTTTGTCAATGGCATCATTGATGGAAGAATCCTTTTCAATGTAGCTGTCCGATTGGGGGATATAGGCTTCCGGCTGATAATAGTCGTAATAAGAGACAAAATACTCAACGGCATTATGCGGAAAAAGCTCTTTGAATTCACTGAAAAGTTGTGCGGCCAGTGTCTTATTGGGTGCAATGACCAGTGTTGGCCGCTGCACCTGCTGGATAACATTGGCCATGGTAAATGTTTTCCCTGACCCGGTTACCCCCAACAAAACCTGACCTTGCAGACCCGCCTCAACCCCGGCTGCCAGCATTTTTATGGCATCCGGCTGATCTCCGGAAGGTTGGAACTGTGATACAAGTTGAAATGGTATATCCATGAATTGCTTAGACCTGGTTGAATCAAAAAAAGGAGTTCACCCTACCAGAATAAATTGTTTTTATCCACCAATCAGCTCGTTATCCGACTGGCAACCGAGAGCCTATTTACCATCAGTCTCCCAGAAGATACAATCCCTGGGACAATTTTTTATGGCCTCATCGACGAGAGCAATCGGATACTCATCTAATTCAATCACTTCCATCAAACCGGTATCCGGATTGTGTCTGAAAATCTGTGGAGCAATCTCAACACACCCTCTACAATCGCTACAGAGGCCGAGGTCTATTGAAGGATGTTTTTTCATATGCATCGACCTTCTTCCGGTTTCCCGGAATAGGTGTACATCACGCTTAATTTTTCTTTCATATCAGTTTATTTCCATGACCAGATAATATTTTGTTTTAACGGACACTTTTACCGTAGCAATAAAACCCTCTAAACTTTATAATAATCATTATCATATGAAAACAATTTGTTGCACGCTGATTCCCAAGTTTTTCGATCCTTTTATTGTATTATTTTGGTCTGTCATTTATCATAAATATTTAAAAACACAAGGAACTGGTTGATTCCACGTCGCCGACTGTTTAGTACCCGAAATATGGATTTGCTACAGGTACATACCCTGGCTTTTTTTACTGTTTACCAGGGTTAACTTGAACAGCGGTTAACGTGGCTCAAAACTCTTTTTTCCAGAACATACTATAGGAGCTAAAATGAGTAACACTGAACTGGCAAAGGGCATTTACTGGGTGGGAGCTATTGACTGGGACGTTCGCGATTTCCATGGCTACTCGACCTACAAGGGAACGACCTACAATGCTTTTCTGATTGTTGACAAAAAAGTAACCCTCTTTGATACCGTTAAACGTTCTCATATGGGCGAACTGCTGCAAAATATTCGAGCAATTATCGATCCTGCAAAAATTGATTATCTCGTGGTCAACCATGTTGAGATGGACCACTCCGGCAGTCTGCCTGAATTGATGGACATAATTAAACCAGAAAAACTCTTCTGCTCGCCAATGGGGCAAAAAGCGATCTTAGAACATTTTCATAGAGAAGACTGGCCCTACGAAGTCGTAAAAACCGGAACCGAAGTCAGCTTAGGCAAGCGAACAATCCAGTTTTTAGAGACACGGATGCTCCACTGGCCTGACTCGATGTTCAGTTTCATAAAAGAAGATGGAATCCTTTTTTCAAGCGATGCCTTCGGCCAACATTACGCGACCAGTGAAAGATTCGATGACGAGGTAGATCTTTCGGAGGTTATGCAGGAAAGTGCCAAATATTTCGCCAATATTCTTTACCTTTATTCACCACTTATCAGGAAATTGCTGGCAACAGTCAACGGCATGAACCTTGGTATCAAAATGATTGCCCCGGATCATGGTGTTATTTGGCGAACTCATCAAAATAAAATTGTTGAGGCCTATGACAAATGGAGTCGCAATGAATCGGAAAAAAAGGCGCTGGTTATCTACGATTCCATGTGGCATTCCACCGAGAAAATGGCCCAGGCTATCGGTGCCGGTCTCATAGAAACCGGGGTCAGTACCAGTATGATTAACCTCAAGGTGCACCATCGCAGCGATGTGATGACTCAGGTCCTTGGTGCCAAGGCGGTCATCATCGGTAGCTCAACCCTGAACAACGGACTGCTGCCACGCATGGCGGGATTTCTCATGTATATGCGGGGCCTGAAACCCACCAATAAGTTTGGAGCCGCTTTTGGCTCTTTCGGCTGGAGCGGTGAAGCAGTCGGACTGATAAATACCGCACTGACTGACATGAAGATTGAGGTGATCGAAGATGGGCTTCGCCTGAAATACGTTCCCGATGAAAGCAAATTACAGGAGTGTGTAGAAATGGGCAAGCGTATCGGCAAACGAGTTAACGACAGTTTTAACCCATGAAATATAATGGACCATGAATAAAATTTCCCAGCATAAAATGCTTTTGGCTGGCGATTCCTTTGACCACTGCAGCGAACAGGTTCATAAATTTTTTGACCTCACCTCTCTGGTTATCTATGACTGCGTCGAGACCATCGAAAGCAAATCTTTTTCCGGTCTCGATGTTGTTTTTTTCGATCAGATTGTAAAGGCCGAAGCTTTTAATCGCCAGACAGTTCAGGATTTGATCAACGAACTCCTGAAAGCAAAAATCAGGAAAACAGAAGATTTCAGAGATCTTGAGCAGGGATATTTGAGTAAAACCCTCCATATCCTCAGCCATTTCCTCGACGGTTTCATTGGTATAGACTCTTATTTTTATAATCTGATCGACGACAGTCACTGGCTCCCATCTGAAACTGCCGAGCTTATCCATAATGACCCGAAGCGTTACTGGCTACTGCATCTTGACTGTTTTGCAACAACTGCGGAGGAGGCTTGCCGTTTGCACCTTTAGCGCCTTTTACAGGCACTATTATGTTTCTCCCGCCCGGCCATAAATTTAATTTTTGCATACTGTATTCTTAAATGGCACACTAAAGGAGCCCCCTATGAGTATCTTTAAATACACGGCAGCAGAACTTTATACCATGCTGACGAGCCAAGCAGACATGGTCGTCCTTGACGTCAGAAACAAGGTAGATTTTGGCAGGTTTAAGGTCGAGTCACCCCATCCTTTTATTATGCAAAATATCTCCTATTTCGATTTCATGGAAATCGAGGATGAATGTGTCGCTCAAATCATTCAAGATAAACCTGTTCGTATTGTCTGCGCCAAAGAAGGTTCGGCCAAATTTGTTGCAGAGATTCTTGAAAAGCACGGTTTTAAAGACATTGGCTACCTGGCAGGTGGTATTAAATCATGGGGAAACCTTCTGGTACCTGTACTCCTCAATCCAGAAGAACCATACCAATTGTACCAGTTCATTAGACCAGGCAAGGCTGCCACCAGCTATGGTTTGCAAAACGGCGATGAACTCATGCTCTTTGACCCTTCCAGAAACACTGAATTCTACCTTCAGTTTGCCAAAGACCATAACTGCACATTGATAAAAACCTTTGAGACCCATCTCCAGGCAGACTATATCGCTGGCAGTAGAATCCTTTCAGAAAAAACCGGAGCAGAATTTCTGGCCAACGACAATGATTTTACCGGATCAAAGATTAACTACAGCCCATTGCAGGACGGAGCTCGATACACCTTCTCACAACCCGGCCCAACGGTACAATGTATCTTCACCCCGGGTCACACACCAGGCTCGACCAGCTTTATTATCGATGATCGATATATGATTACCGGTGACACCATCTTCATCCGGTCAATTGGTCGTCCAGACCTTGGCGGGCAGGTGGAAGCATGGTCCGATAAGCTGTTCGAAACACTCCAGAGAATCAAGGAATATAAAGATGACATTGTTGTTCTCCCTGGCCACTATATGAGCTGGGAAGAGGCAAATGACAAGCTCGCCTTTGTTTCGACATTGGCTGAAACAAAGGCATTCAACAAAGATATTTATGCCATTAAGGATAAAGTCAGTTTTCTTCATTTCATTAAAAGCAACATGAGAAAGCAACCCGACGAATACGCGATGATTCGACTGATTAACGCCAACCTTGAACAGGTAAACGACGACAAGGCCGAGGAGCTCGATCTTGGTAAAAATGAGTGCGCGGCAACAGCCTACGCCGCCAAACAATCAGCAGCAGAAGTATGATACGGGGGGCTTCCTACAAGCGTCCTCGTTCTCCCTACACAAACTGACAAATTTCACCGGTCGGTTAATTTCAATTTCATTTGCCTGCCGCATAAAAAAAAAGCCCCCGGGATATCAGATCGACATCCCGGGGGCTTTCACTTGCAATTACTTAGCAGACCGAATTGATGCTTCGGTCATGCCTTATAATTTATTTCATAGGGGTAAACACAACCCTTCTGTTTTTCTGTCGATTCGCTTTCGTGTCATTTGGGAAAGCTGGATTGGTCTCGCCAAATCCTACCGCTGTAAGGCGATCGGCTGAGATGCCAACAGAATTAACCAAGTAATTCATAACAGCATTTGCACGTCTTTCAGAAAGCTTCATATTATAATTATCAGGTCCTGTGCTATCGGTATATCCATCTATCCGTACTTTCATTTCTGGGTAGGCATCAAATGCTTCTTTGGTATAATTCAAGACAGGATAGCTTTCTTTCCTAACTACCGCGCTGTCAAAGTCAAACAACAGAGCGTTGGTCAATGCCCAACAACCAGTCTCATCAACTGCAATACCCTTTGGAGTTCCAGGACAAAGGTCCTTATCATCCATAACGCCGTCGCCATCTTCATCTCCAGGCATAGCCATTGCAGTGACTGCTGCCGGAGCTGCTGGGAGAGAATAGGCACTCAAGATAGTCACCCATTCATCAGCACCATAAGCAGTTGGGGTTTTACCAAAAGTAATATCTTCACCTGAGGCTTTTGCGTATGAAGACAAGCCACCGAGCTTTGCATTAACATCTGATGGTAAGAGTACGAGACCGTAAGCAGACAAAATACCATGGTATTGAGCAGGAGTGTAAGCCACTGAATTGTTATTGAAAACAATCTTATCACCATCAAGCTTAGCGTAAGATGTTGGAACATCAGCAACACCTTCCGGAGCCATCTTTAAGCCATACGCTTCCAGCAAATCGTTAAATTTGTACGACGATGCGTATGCGGTGGAGGATTTTTCAAAGGTTGGAGTGGCATTTTGCGGCAACTCAATTGACAGTACAGGTGTGCTGATTGCAAGCATAGCCAGCACTGCAAACAATGTTTTTTTCTGCATAATTGTTTCCTCGATAAAATTTGATTTAAAAAATAAAAAAAACGATCCTGACTCCAAGACACAAACCTAACAGCACGCATCTCAAAAATCAACTCAATAATGGTTCTTTGTACGTCAAAGATTTGCGATGAAATACAAACAACAATTCCTCCCTCCAATTCGAACATGCAAATCTTTCTTCAGGAGCCCTCCAGGCACCAAAGCATAAATCGGAGGATAATCCACACAGGACACATTGTACGTGCTGAACCACTACAATTAACTGGTAGAAGTACGACAGTTGACTGATATAATCAGCAGTTCACAGCATACCAAAGTCTTCCCTTTTCCACCTCCTTATTCTCATTAATAATAAAATTATGTTTTTTGAGCACGAGTTTAAAACCAATTTCCCTTCAATTTGCATTAGAATAAGCAGTTCTAAATAAAAATCAATTGATCTTTAACAATATTAACAAAAGGTTCTGACCAATATTTCTATACAAAACTATATTCAAACCTCGAAAATTGTTATAGCTCCAACAAATTGACTATAAACTGCCATTACCTTATCAATGAGCAAAGAGCAATATCATCTGTTATAAAGCTCACATTACTCTCAGCATATTTATTTTCTTTTGTGCCCTATATACCATTTTTTCAAGAGAAGTTCATCCGAAACTAAAGGGATATATCAGGATTTTTCCTTTTTTCGACGACACACAGAGCTTGCTGTTTCACAACGGCAACCTTTCCAACGTGCCATAAAACCACAAGAAAATCGTGTCGATAACAAAGGTGTATTGACAGCCTGGGTAAATCTGCTGATAGTTCTTTGTAAAGATGAATGCTGCTACAGGCTCAATGCGGTAACTCGTGTCAAGATATAAACGCACACTTTTACAAGAGATCCAATGCTTAATTCCCCCAAAACCAGCAAATATTCGTTCCGAGAAGAGCTCGCTCACGGCATCTCTCATGGCATCGGCACTGGCCTGGCTGTTCTCGGCTTAGTTTTTCTACTTGTTACAGCCATCCGCTACGGTACTATCTGGCATGTGGTTAGCGCCGCAATCTATGGTAGCTCTCTCATTCTGCTTTATTTAGCCTCAACCCTCTATCATCTGTTTTCCGCTCCCAATCTTAAGAGGTTTTTCCAGCAACTTGACCATTCGATGATATATATCCTCATCGCAGGAACCTATACCCCACTGACCCTGGTCACTTTACGAGGCGCATGGGGCTGGAGCCTCTTTGGCTTGGTCTGGGGAATGGCCATTAGTGGACTTACCCTTGAATTACTTATCAAAAAGCGAATCCAATGGCTCTCGCTCACCATCTACCTTGGCATGGGATGGCTACTGGTAATTGCCATTAAACCTCTCATGGTTTCCTTCGCAACCGGCGGCCTTATACTCCTTCTCACCGGCGGTTTATTCTATTCTGTTGGTATCATCTTTTATATCTGGAAAAATCTCTCTTATCATCACGCTATTTGGCATCTTTTTGTGATGGCCGGTAGCGCAGCTCATTTTCTCGCCATTTTATTGTACGTAATGCCACACGCTGCTTAAGAGCAGCGTTACGAAATAACCTGACCATTTTCATCCATTTCGTTACTGATCCTAATGCCGTTCCGAGCATTACTCCTGCCATGTTATTTTTTGACAACGGCTTGAGTGAAATATTGAAAGACTGGACTAGTATAAAATATCGTTTATACTAGTAGATAGGAAGCGAAGCAATATGATCGGTTGATAATGCGTCTTTTCCAAATAAAGGTCTGCATGAAAATCTTGGAGACATTGATGTATTCTCTTCTTTACAGTGGTACCCGTGAAGGTCAGGATAGCGAAACTTTGAGAAAGATAATTATGTTAAATATTTTTCTTTTTCTTGGTGCTATCTTTCTTTGCTTTATGGGTCTCATTGCATTAGTGCAAAATGCCATTTTTCTTGGCATTGCCGATTTTATCACTGCTACATTTCTTTTTCTTCTGCTTGTTTATCTCCACCGAACCGGAAATGAACCTATCGCCTCAGGCGTCGGGGTGACTTTTCTGCTCTTCTTCTTTTGTTATCTTTTTCTAATTGGAGGGGTTCACACCACTTCTTTCATGTGGCTTTACACCTTTCCCCTTATCTCTCTTTATCTGCTTGGATTACCGCGAGGCACATGGTTATCAAGCCTTCTTCTTTGCTTTTGTGCGGGTTTTCTGGCTATTGATTTAACTTCCGACAGTATCAACGTCTACAGTAAAGATTTTGCTATTCGCTTCATCCCGTCCTACACGCTTGTCTGCGTTTTAGCTTTTCTGGTGGAAGAAAGTCGCTCCGCAAGCCGCAACGCCTTAATCGAAGAGCAAAAACTTCTTGCTGGTACCATAAACGAATTACAGGAGAAAGAAAAAGAACTGGAAGAGGCCAGAAATCAACTTGAACTCAGAGTCACTCAAAGGACAACGGAATTGATCAAGGCCAACGAACAATTACGGGTGGAGATAGAAGAGCGAAAATGGTCACAACAGGAACGGTTGCGCTTAAAATCAGAACTGATCAGGGCTGAAAAAATGGAACTTGTCGGCAGGCTGGCCGGCGGTGTCGCCCATGATCTGAACAATGTGCTCTCGGGTATCGTCAGTTATCCAGATCTGCTGCTTCATAAGTTATCACCCGAAAGCGAAATGCGAGGCCCTCTCGAAAATATACGTCGTTCGGGAGCCCGGGCTGCAGTTATTGTTCAGGATTTGCTGACTTTGGCTCGACGGGAAATCACTGTCAGAAAAAGGATTCAGTTGAATGATATTATCACCGCCCATCTTCAGAGCCCAGAATTCCTCAATCTACAGCAAAATTTTCCCAATGTGACGCTGGAGTCACGTCTTGCCCCTGACTTGCAATGGTTGTCCGGTTCTCCGGTACATTTAGAGAAAGCCATTATGAACCTACTTATAAACAGTTTTGAGGCTATTGAGAACGAGGGAAGCGTCTTAGTGGTAACGGAAAATCGGTTTATAAATAGTTCCATTAAAGGATATGACACCACCATTCCCGGAAATTATGTGGCGCTGGCTATCAGTGACAGCGGCATGGGGATCCCCCAGGATAAACTGGCGAAGATTTTTGAACCTTTCTATACCAGCAAGATAATGGGCCGCAGCGGGACTGGCCTTGGCATGACTGTTGTGTGGGGGACGGTAAAAGATCATGGTGGATACCTCGATGTAGTAAGTTCTCCAGAAAAAGGAACGACCATTACTGTATTTCTACCAGTCAACGAGAATTCGTCCGACCAAATACCTCTTACTGAAGATGCGCCACAAGCAATCACTCAGGGAAACGGAGAAACGATGCTCATAGTCGATGATGATCCGGAACAGCGCTCCCTGGGGGAAATAATATTAACTACCCTAGGTTACGCGGTTGAGACTGTTGCAAGCGGTGATGCCGCCGTGACCTTTTTACAAAGCAAAGCAGTTGATCTTGTACTCCTTGATATGATCATGGAACCAGGAATGGATGGTTTGGATACCTACCGGGAGATTCTTAAAATCAGACCCAACCAAAAGGTTATTATCGTTAGCGGGTACTCTGAGACCGATCGAATAAAAGAGGCATTGGAACTTGGAGTACGTTGCTATATCCAGAAGCCATATGGGCTGGACGATTTTGTCACAACTGTCCGCAAGGTGCTTCTAACGTAAATATTATACCGACACTCAATTAAATCCCGGATTAGTTCCGTTCACCGGGATTCGACTTATTACAGGCCACGTTATCTCTCTCTGGATAACGTGGCCTTTTTTTTGCACATCGTTAGATAGACCAGCTCAGTTACAATTATATCCCTCATCGTCATTATTTCTCAAAATATAATGATTTCATGAAGTTCTACCGATACGTATCAGCAAGGGTTTTACTCCCCCTGCATCCGCTGCACAATTATAAAATCAAATAAGGAGAATGAAATGGAAAAATATCTTCGACAAATCATCTTTCTGTTATACGCTTTTTTGCTTCGCTGGCCTATCTGGATGCTGATATGGCTTTTAGGGCGTAGTGGAATGTTCAAGACCCTGTTTCTCATATATCCGACAGATAGCTCTGAATGCCTTGATTTCTGTCCCAATATTGGCTGGCTGCGAAAGTTTTTCTCAGGCCGCCCTACACCGGCCGGACTAATTATGAATGGATGGCGTCCCTTAGGTATCTATCTGGTAATTCCAAATGCAGCAATGGAATTGATGCGTAAAAACAACCGTCCCATGGTCGAGACCATTATCAAGCGCATGCTCTGGGCCCAAAAGATTTCTGGAGCAAAGGCCATAGGTCTGGCAGGACAGCTTGGGCCGATATTTGAAAAACGCCACGGCTTCCAGATGGCCCCGCCTTTCTACTCGAGTACCTATGGCAATATTTTCAGCATCCAGAAAGCAGTCAGTCACCTGGTGCAGAATTTAAAGAAAAAGCCCTGGCAGGTTTCAGTAGCCGTTATCGGAGGAGGGCTGCTCGGGGAAGACCTGATGCAGAATCTTGGTGCCGATGGGTATCAGATGTCAATAGTTGATGTTCGATATACGAGAAAAGGAGATGTTAAATTAACAGATGAAAAGGAAGCGCATCGGCAGTTAGCCACAGTGGATTTAGTCGTCAATCTTCTGCCAAGGGGTAAGGACTTCATGGACTGCCAGCTACACCGGAAAATTGCCCAACATGCCACTATCATTGATTTTTCTCGGCCACCCATCACACCTGAAGATATCCCTCAGAAAGTAGTTATGGGCAACAGGGTGCAACGCAACGGGATGCATTTCTTTATGAGGTTACCGGGAGGATGGAAACGCCATGAACTCCCGGCCTGCGCCATGCCATCCTTATTGGCCTCTCTTGGCAATTTGCCGCTGCGAAATATAGAGGAATTTCGTCTCGCAGCAAAACAATTACAGTTTTACACGGCATTGGCCGGTGCACCGACTCAATCACACGGAGTTTTTAGCAGCACACGGCATAGTCTTGCGAAAGTACATCAATTTGTCGCTCCCTTTATGCTGTTTATGCTTAAACGTCGTCAGATTTTCAACAGATAAGTGGGTTGCCGTCACTTGCATCTGTGCTTCTATTACTCTTCATAGAAGCACAGATAGAACATAGAGTTATGCAATAATAATAAATTCTTACATTTTTTAACAACGTTGAGTTTGTAAGAGAAAAAACCATATATCCGGTCACAATTATTACTCCAGCCCAGAAAAGCGGTTGGCGCAGGTCTTTCCCTGAAAAGATATAAAGAAGATACAGAGGCAACAGATAAGCGGTTATTATAAATATAATAAGACCTGGAATCCCATTACATGCTGCGAAAGTTAAGTAGTCATTGTGAGGATATTTATATATTTCTATTCCCTTGTCAGCTTTGCCAGCTTCAATATATTCCATCACTTTACTCTGGTAGCGTCCAGGTCCAACGCCGAGCACAGGATTTTCTTTAATAATATCCAGAGTAACCCGATACATCTCAAGCCGTCCTCCAACGCTCAGAAACCCCTGGTCAACGCTTACAGCAAGACTATCCTTTCCGTTTAAATATTTTTCTATTGCGCCACGGGTTTCTGTAAGCCTGCGTTGAATAAAAGCACCATCCGTCGATACGCTAAAAATGGCCACAAGAACAAGCCCAGATATGACAGACGAATAAACGTGGATAGGTCGAAAATGATTTTTTAGATTCAAAACTGTAACTATTATCAATACTGGAATTGCAAGCCATGCGCCCCTGGAGCCGGAAAGAACAGTTCCCGATAATCCGGCAATAAATGCTACCACCGATAAAAGAGCCCAAGACTTTCCAGCCTTCATAAAAAAAGCCAGCCCATTTAATGAGACAAAAGCCGCAATAAGAGAAAAATATCCGTAATCTATGGGATTATTTACAACACTTATCCTAACAACTTCAGGGTTGGTGATTTTCAAGGCAATTGAACATATCCCTGAACACAGCGCGGCGGTAACGGCTCCATACCAAATGAGTTTTTCTGAGATTTCGGTCCGTTTCATCAGAACAAGAAAAGGAATAAAGAAAAGAAGACGAAGCTGTTTATAAATAAACTCAAGTTCTTCAGATGATATGTCAAGAAGCCTCCCATGGGCAACCAGAGAGACAACCGAAACAGCGACTCCTGCCAGTCCTACTTTAATAAAAAGTATCTCACAGGAGTAATCAGATGGCACGTGAGCTTTAATGTCCCTAAAGAAAATGACACTTCCTAAAATCACCATTAAAAGCATGGCAAGAGAAAATGACTGATTCACAAACAGAACACAGGTCGGATAAACAGAAACCATTGTCCATACAAAATATTTTATTGCCATATCCTTATTCAGCGCTTGAATCATCATAATCCTTTTTGCATATTCAGTTTCGCGGTAAAATTTGCGTCAGACGATTGGCTTGCAATTATACTTCTCGAAAGATTTCCTGGTAGAGAATTCTTGTATTTCGCCATATTTCTTGGATATTTTTCAATCGCCAACACTTACAGAATGAAGTAGGTTGCAGAAAAAGAACACTACAGCAAGGTAAAAATTCATGCATTGCCGAGGTGTCCTGCAAAGAAAAGACACAAGAATCTACAGAGCATTAAGTGCAACAGAACTTTGAATAAGCCATCTGAAGCATGAATTGACGGATCAAATGAACCATTATGAAAATACTAACTGTTAGAACCGGGCAACGTAAGTTTGGCAGGGTAGCTAATTTATTCGCCAAGAAATTAGATTTCGGCCTTATTCGCCTGGGACATTATATATATACTTTTGATGACCGGGAAATAGCCCGCTCCCAGAGTCTCTTCTCCTCAAGATTTGGTGGAACAAATAAAACCAATAAACGGTTTCTTGAAGTATGTGATAATTTTCGACCGGCCATTATTTTTTTAGGACATGCAGATATCATATCAAATAAAGCTCTGATTGAAGCGCGTAGACTTATTCCGAACGTAAGAATTGCCCACTGGAATGTTGATGCTTTTTTCGTTCCTCGCAATTATAAAAGGTTTGAACGGTTTGCTAAAGTTTCAGACGCTGTTTTTGCGACAACGGGAGGAAAAGTACTTGCTGATTTTAAAAGCCCAAACAACCAAGTGGCATATATTCCAAACGCTGTGGATAGTTCGATAGAGAGGTTTTTAAACGACGAGAAATCTCAGTTTGATTGTGATTTGATGTTTTGCGGTAGCACAAATATAGCTGACCAGAGAAATAATCTTATTATGAAACTTTTGTCAGAAAAACGTCTTGATACAGTACGATTTGATGTACGTGGACTAGGTGGAAAACCCCAGGTTTTCGGAGATAAATATGACCAGGTACTAAGTAATTCTAAAATGAGCATTAATTTATCAAAGCAAAATGATTTTTCACTCTATTCTTCCAGCCGAATTGCTCAGATAATGGGCAACGGTATACTCACTTTTATTCCAGCCAAAACCGGTTTGAATGAAATTATCCATGAAGATGAAGCAGTTTTCTATTCTGACTATGATGATTTGATTGAGAAAATACTTTATTTTAATCAAAACGATGAGGAGAGAAGAAAGATTGCAAAAAATGGGCGAATAGCCTCTCACCAAAGTTTCAGTTCGGAAAGGGTTGCAAAGTTCATGATAGAGCTAACCACCGGATCTACTTTCAGTGAAAAGTATGAATGGCTTAACCATGTACTCTAAAAGAAACCCCTAATAATGAATATTGATTTCAAATTCCCTCAAGCGTTTATAAATAGATCGAAGTTCGGTGATAGTCGTCCAATTGGCGATGAAGATGGAAAAGGATTCCCGCACCTTACTAAAGGCATTGGACACCTGGACCAGCACCCCTAGCGTAATAAGACCACTGAATAATCCTGGCCCCATAATCAGATATGGAACTATAACCATCAGCTGTTCAAAGAAATTCACCCAGATATCGAAATAGCCATAATGAAGAAAGAGCCGGTTGTAGTTGAATTTTAAACCGACAAAAAGTTCAGTAATGGTTTCTGTCTTGCCATATTGAATTTTATCGTCCTCGGCGTAGACCAGCTCTTTTCGAAATGCCGCTTCTACCTTTTGGTTGTTATATTCCAAGCCCGGCAGCTTTATCCCCACAAACCAGGAAATCAACAAACCACCTAGCGAAACCACCAGAGCCACCCAGACCAGGCTGCCGGGGATATCTTTAATATATTGAATATCAACACCTGAGCTTAACGCCCAGAGGATTGGCAAAAAGGCAATGAGAGTCATAACCGCCCGTACCACCTGCAGACCAAGGCTTTCGAAAATCCGGGCAAACCGATAAATATCCTCCTGAAGACGCTGACTGGCACCCTCCACTTCCTCGGTCACCGTCTGCCATTTAGCCACATAAGAAAAGGTCATGGCCTCACGCCACTTAAAGGCGTAAATACGGGTAAAGTATGAGGTCACTGTGGCAATCAACACATAGGGAAAGGCAATCTTAGCAAAGATAAGCATCTGCCCCCAGAACTCGGCCACGGTATGATCGGTAGCTTTTTGCAGAATGTTATAAAAACCGCCATACCAGGCATTCATCTTAACACTCAACTCCACCTGAACAAATAATGCTACCAGCAGGATGAGCCCTCCACCATAAGCCCAAAGGGACCACCTTTTACTACTAAAAAACGATCGAAACATGTAATTCTATCCTTCTCGCAAAAATCTATTTAAGACACGCGCTTTAAAATTATGCAGATCACCTGACTGCAGGAGCCGCAAACAATAATCTCTTATCTCTCTTCAAACACCTTTTTTTCTTCAGCGGCCTTCATTTCTTTTATCAGGCTACGGGCCATAAAAGCCAAAAGACCTACCCCCAGGATCAGGACCGACCAGAGCAGCCATTTTTTCCAAGGTGGTGGTTTGGCCGGACTTTGCAGAGCCAATTCACCGCCAAGACTTATTTTCCGGCCAAGTTTTGCCTGGCTAATTACCTTGGTTGAGGATTCATTTTTTATCGTCTGCAAGAGCATTCCGCTGGTCGGATTTTTGTCCTGTTGCGCACGTTTACCACTACCAAAGGCGAGTAAATAGGGTGGTGTCCCCCTGCCGATAAAAAGCAGTTCGCTTGGTTGCCAACCAAGCTGCAGAGTGATTGCCCTATTACCAGAAAGTAAGCCCGCTCCATCTTGTTTGACCACCACCCGCCAAAGCGAATCGGCGGTGATTGGAAAATCGCAAGGCTCATTTTTTATGGATGCTCCCTCAAAACTCAGATCGTAAAATACCTGTTCACATCGCGTCCTCCACGTTGCATCAACATCAGGTCTGGATTGAATCGAGAGTCTGGCAATAGAATTTGTTTCGGGAAAACGTATTTTTGCACTACTGGTCGGAAGCCGATAGTTGGAAGTGAAATCAACCTGTATTTGTTTATTTTTATCAAGAACAACCCCATTAAACAAAGAGACCCATCTTTTATCTCTACGCGCCTCGATAACTTGGGAGAAACCGACTATTTTCGTCAACCTGAGAGGCCAACGAGACTCCTGCCAACTCAGCTTCAGATATTTCCTGGGTTGTCGCGGCAATTGAACGTTCCTTCTTTCGACCATCTGTCCGCCGAACTGCAAATCAGCGAGTGTTGCTCTGTTCACCAGCGGTGTCCAGCGCACGAGATCATCACTCTGCTCAATATTCACTGTAAAAACAGATGAATCAACGTCCTTTTGCCAGTAAAATTCGAGTTCAGCCAACGTCTGTTTTAAATGACTGAGATCAAGTAGATAGCCCGTAACCTGTTGATCATCCTGATTCGCGGCCTGGTCGGAATTAATGTTAATAATGGCCCCGGCGGCATCACGCGACACCTGGAGTGAGACCCCAGCCGTGTCTTTTGAGGCTTTTTCCTGAAAAAGTGGGAAGAACGGAACGGGTTCTTCTTCACGAAGTGTACTCAGATCAGTTGTAAGGATACGGAACTCATGAGGGACAAGTTCGCCAGCACCATTAAAGACCTCGACATCTCGGAGATCTGCACTTTTCACCGTATGATAGACATCTTCCGGCAATTCAAGGGCGTAAACTGCAGCATTCTTATCGATCTCAAGGTAATATCCCGCGGCAAAATCACGGGTGCTAATTTCCTCGGCCATTAATTGGCCAGACGAAAAAACCAAAACGAACAACAACAGAAGATGTCTCATTGGGAAATTTCCTCATTTTTCGGAGGTAAAGGTGAAAAATAGCCAATTATAAGCATCAGAACACCGACAACCAGAAAGGAAACGATTCTGGCAATAGTTCCTGTACCGGAAAGATCAACGACAAAAAGCTTCAGCACCACCATGCCAAGCAGTACGGCCCCCACGCCCCAAAGCGTTCTGCTTCCTTTCCTGGTAGCCCAGATGGTGATAGCCAGGGCACCAAAACCCCAGAGAGCAGCAAGAGCAGCCTGAAAAACCACTGAACGATAGAGCGAATCGGGATAATAAGGAATACCGGCATAGAAATGCACCGAACGGGCTACCACGCTGTTCACCCAAAAAAAGAAAAGGACGGCGAGCCCCCAAAAAGATTGTTTCTCTGGCAGATATTTAAGAGAATAACCGTTGTTCTTCCTGCTCAAAACCCACAATACCAGGGTAACAACCACCACAAGGCCTGAGATTTCCACAGGATTTACGATCGAAAGATAGGGTAAAGGTGATGGGTCACCAGCAACACCAAAAGAGACAAAGGTCCAGAGTATAAGACCAAAAGCCGGTAAAACACCGCCCAAGCCCAGGTAAGCTGAAGCATATTTTCCTACAGGCCAGGAGAGGCCCCGACCTAAGCGCAAAAGGATTAAAAGAGCACTACTGGGGATCAGAGCCCAACAGATCAACTCCCAGATGTCACTCATGCCGAATATTTGGCTCACCGCCCAAGCACCTTCGTGGCAAAGAACGAAGAGAAGAAGCCATAGAGTGCCGAGATGCCAGGCAATCATATTTCGATCGGGCCAATTCCCGGCAAAAAGATAAAGAATCCGGTATTGAATAATAAAGGCAACGGTCCAGGCGACCAGTCCCCAACCCTTTAGAAGGTGGAAATTGGAGTGAAAGCCTAAAAAGCTTATTACCAGCAAAAGAACCATGGCCGGCAGTTGCAGGTACAATGCCAGCCCTAAGCGTTGCCATTGCAGTTTCTTCGTGGCCATTCCAATAAGAATTGAACTGGCACAGCAGAATAACAGAAAGCCATTCTCAACCCCGGAGTGGACCATCTGTTTGTCAACTTCACGCAGACCACCGATATACCACCAGGCAAGGCCCAATATCATCAGCGGCAGAGGATAATATCGTTCCCATTTCTTCAATTCGCTGTTGTATCTGTCCAGGAAATAACTGGAAAAAAGAGCGGCAAGAGATAAAAACAGGCAGCCGAGGAAATACTGATTGGCAAAAGGCGTAGCAACAAATGGATACCAGACCGAATCAAGAAAAATGAAACCGGCCGCCAGTTGCAGCAAAAGTCCAAAATGGCGTGCGAGTACTCGCTTCTGTTTCACCCCGATCCAAACCATTCCGGCACCTTCCAGCGCCCAGATTGACGCGGACCAATGTCCGTCAAGGGCAAGAGGGATGGCCAGACTACCGAAAACCACCCCTAAGGCAAGAAAAGCTTCACACAAAAGGTGCATTGAAAGGATAAGCCTGCGCCATAATAAAATGGCCAGCGTCAGGTAAAAAAGACCAAGTGCCAAAGCCGAAAAGGCCATACCATACTGAAAATCCTTCACCAGGAAATATTGTAGCCCGGAAACTATCAGAGGAAGGCCAAAGACCAGAGGACCGTCGATAAAGCCACGAAGATTGACAGGTTGACGATGAGCAAAGAGGATCGAAATTAGAACGTAAAAGAGAAAAAAGAGTACCAGAAAGGGTTCCGTCGATCCGAAATATTCCGGTTGATAACCAGTGCTACCCCAAAGGGTTCCGATAGCAAAGGTGAATATAAAACCAATGAGATTCAGTTCACGCCAGGATTTGAACCAGGCGATCCCCAGAATCCCGGCGTTGAGCAGCGCGTAATAGGAAAAAAGCAGTACATGGCTGCCCCCACCAGTGGACATAAGCACCGGGGCAAGAAAACCACCGATAATACCAAAAACAGCAAGAGACTTAGACTCCTGCAATACAGCCAGCATACAAGACAAAGCAACGAGACCAATCATCACGGTAAGGGACAGAGTCATCGGCAAAAAGCTATAGAGCTTGGCGGCGGCAAAAACCACAAGATACAGGATCCCCACCCCACCTCCTTGCAGGACAAGGCCATAGCCTAACCTGGTTCGCCTTAGCCGCCAGCCGATACCGAGCAGTACCATACCACTAATGGCTACCCCGATGAGGCGGAACTCGATGGGAATCATATTACGTTGAGCGGCATATTTCAGCAGAAATGCCACCCCGAAAAAAATGACAATGACACCAATTTTCAACACCAGATTTCCGCTGGTAAAAAATTGGATGATTTTTGAGCCGAGTGCTGTAGCATTGCAACCAAGGCTTGCAAAAAGACCATCGACAAAGGAAACTTGTCCAACAGGCTCTGCCACCGGGACCTCTTTTATCGCAGCTTCTCTAATCGGCGGGGAGACTCGTTGTGTTTTTTGAGGAGCCTGGCGAGGCTTTCGCTCAGCGGTTACCGGTTCCTCATGAGGTGGCTGAAAAACAACCTCCTGGCTGGCCGATTTTTTCGGCACCTCTTTCACTAACTGGGCCTTTTCGAGGAGGGATAATCGCCTGCGAAGGGATAGAACTTCCGCCGCCAAAATGCCAACTATAGCGCCTATAATCAGGCCGACAGCTCCAAATTGCAATACTCCGAGAATACCGATCACCAAGCCGAGGATCAGATGCATCTTCTCACCTTTCTTTAACAATTATGTTACCTAGTTTCCATCCTGAAACTGCCTTTTTTCCCTAACTCGTCGTTACTCTCAAATTTTAATCCTCGGAATCTCAAACATATACCTGCGGTTAAATTTATCGAGTGCCTAGATTTAAGAAAAAAGCCTCGTTTCAGGATGGAAACTACCTATGTTTTTTTCTAGAAAAAGAACAATCGATTATATATCCAGTCCCGGCTCAGATGCCAGCGGAACTCCTATGACCTTTTTCACCGACTCTTTCCATCGCACTTGTGAAATACCCTGCAATTCATGGTATAATTTCAAAATCCGCTCATCGCTTTGGCCGTTTTCTATACGATCAACCTCTTTTCGCATCTCCTCCGACTCACAGGCTACCCGCCGCTCAATCTTGTTCATCTTGCCCAACCAAATCGTATTGGTAATAAATGGCAGCAGTTCATCGACCATGTCCACCACATCTTCTATGTCAAGCATCGGTTCGACGCTGACCGAGGTGGCAAAGCCGTTATCAAAGGCATATTTAAGACACTCCTTTCGTTCTGCAAATCCAGGAGCATATGGTTCCCAAATTTTCAGAATTCTCGGTTCTCGGGCGGTAATAGTAAAACGCAACAACAGCTGCTCACGCGCATCCGACAATTCCGAGCAGAGCTTTTTGATGCAGGTTAGATGTGGTTTGGAAACCACCAGAACCCGATTGCCTGCGTCAACGAGATTTCTTATGACACTCAGGCAAGCGTCAAGATTTTCAGGGACAATGTCATGAGCGGATGGGAACATAACCTGGCCGGAATACAGCGGTTGTGTTCTGGCAACCTCATCAGCCAGTACCCGACATTTGCCCCACTCATAGGCGTCAACAATTCCCTTACGCTCCACCAAATCATAGCGGGCGTAACAATACCGACATCCATGGGGGCAACCCACGCTGCAATTTATTTCAGCAACTGCCCATTCCAGAGTACCCCGAATGTTCTTTTTGCCGAATCCGTCATCACTCATCGGTGAAAATCACCAGAATCATCTTAGTCCTCGTCCTGCCAAAGCTGAAAGAGTTCACCAATCCCCTTTTGGGCTAATCTTGCTATGGCCAGATATGATTCGTCGGCAAATGGCTTTCCTTCTGCTGTCGCCTGGATCTCGATCCACCTGCCATCTCCTGCCATAACGAAGTTTGCATCGGTTTCAGCCGACGAATCCTCATTATAATCAAGATCGAGCATGGCCTCGCCACCGACAATGCCGGCAGAAATTGCCGCCACCGGCATGATGTCCGGCAGTGTTTGCAGACGGCCTTCAGCAACCAGCTTTTTTAACGCATCTTTTAACGCCAGAGCCCCACCGGTAATGGATGCCGTACGGGTGCCACCATCGGCGTTAAGAACATCGCAGTCTACCCGGATGGTTCTTTCACCGATGGCCGAAAGATCAACCATCATCCTGAGACTCCTGCCGATCAAACGCTGAATCTCCATGGTTCTGCCGGACTGCCCATGGGTTTCGCGCCGGTATCGACTATTGGTAGCACAGGGAAGCATGCCATATTCGGCGGTTATCCATCCCTGTCCCTTATCTTTTAAAAAGGGTGGGACCTTCTCTTCCACCGAAACTCCGCAGATGACGTGGGTATTGCCCATACGGATAAGCACCGAACCATCGGCCTGATGCTGTAATCCTCGCTCGATGGATAGAGGTCTAAGACTGTCTGATTTTCTATTATTACTTCGCATACTTCTCCTGTGTACGATATGGAATCATTTCGAATTCAAAAAGTAACGGGTTATTGTACGCCGTCCATCGTGTAAACGCAAATCAGGCCCGGTACCCCCCTCTGGGCATACCGGGCCTGATAAAATATAACAAAGTTATTTAGAGAGGCAATATGTGCAGGCTATTCCTGCAAAACCTTCCTCACCTTGTCCAGATATTCCTGACCAATTTGTGGCCCCCATTTTTCATATACCTGTTCACTCTCTGCAACCATTGTTTGCATATCTTCCGGTTTCAGTTGCAGAAAGGTAACGCCATCAGCCTTGGCAGCAGCGATTTGTTCCAACTGTTGTTGTTCAGTCCGCTTCCTGGCAACCGCACTTTCCTCTTTTACGACTTTGAGAAGGAGCTGTTGCAGGTCCTCTGGCAGTTTTTTGAGCCATTTTTTATTGATGATATGGATATACAGGCCTTGAGCATAATCAAGTTCAGTATAGTATTTGGCAACGGTGAATTTTTTTGAAATATTGCAGACAATTGGCGTATGGTCAAGGCCGTCAATGACCCCTGTCTGCAGTGCTTGTGGCACATCGGGCCAGGGCAGAACTGCGAATTTGAGCTTCCAGGCCTTATAGGAGTCGATATTGACAGGTGCTTCAGCAATGCGGAAATTCACTCCTTTTGCCTCAGCTAAGGTGGTGACAGGTCGGGTAGTCGCCCAACCGTAGCTGCCATATCCTGTAAAATCTATAACTTGAAGCCCTTTAGCGAGAGGTGCATCACGAAACGGATTCCAAAGTTCCGGGGTATCCCTGAACTTGTCAAGCTTAGCAAAGGTATCGACAACGTAAGGAAGATTGACGATGCCAAGCGCAGGCGCAATATTGGCCGCAGCAACAGAAGAACTCATCATTCCATTGATTGCCCCAAACGCGAGCTTATTAATCACATCTTTCTCGCCGCCAAGCTGACTCAAGGGGCGAAAATCGACATACAGTTGGCCATTTGATTCCTGCCACACCCGATCCCGAATTCGAAAACCGACTGAAACACCTTCAATAGCCGGATGACCAACGCAGGACAGCAGGTACACATATTTTGCTCCCGAAGGATCAAAAGACGGTTGCCATTGAGCCAGAGGGTCATCTGCCCCCCAGGCAGGTACATTAAACAAACTCCCCAGTAAAACAGCAACAATACCTAGATTCGCCAGTTTCAGTCTTCTCATTATTACACCTCTTGAATTATTGGTACAGAATTTATCTGCCAGGAGAAAAGTAACGGAAAGCTATTGGCCTTTGCAACAAAATTCAGCACATTTATGGCAACAAGCTATTAATAATACAGAATATACGGGATGAGTCACAACTCTTCGCATTCTTCACAAGCGAAGCAACACCTTATTTAATTCTGAACATAACAAATTTAGCTTAATTATATTCGTTATTTTTGTAGACTTAACACATTTGGTTCAACAAAAAGGTTTACTTACGTCATTTATTCATGGTATTGAAAAAAGTCATAAATACAGGAGAAATCCTTCCTCAAGAAATTTGATGTAGCGATTTCCATCCGTTCTGATCTCAGCCATAATTATGGAGGCATTATCATGAAGCAGTTGTTCATCGTTGTATTGCTCGCCTTATGTTTACCGGGCATGGCATTGGCCGCAGAAGAAAAGAAAAATCCACTTGAGGCATGGCAACCAAAATTCGATCCAAGTGGCGCCAAGTACACGTATATTTTGTCAAATGTTTCCCATCCTGTCATTGAAGGAGTCGGTGCAGGATATCGCATTCGAGATAAGGTCTGGGAAAAATCGGGGGGCCGGCTGTATGTTGACTTTCGTCCACTGAGCCAACTTGGCGGCGAGAAAGATGTTATCAGCAAACTCAAATTAGGTGCTATTCAGGGAATGATGAGCTCTTCGGTAGCCGCCGCCAATGTCTCTGACCGCCTTGGCATCGTCAACCTGCCTTATGTCATCGACACCTTTGATAAACTTGACAAATTCAGAAACACCCCTGAACTGTGGCAACCTTTTGCAGACGGTGCATTAAAGCAGGGAATCCTTGTCGCAGACATAACAGGTTACGGTCCCTACGGCTGGGCATCCACCACTCCGATCAAGAACATCGCAGACGCGCAGAACACCAATTTCCGTATTGCTGAAGCACCAGTTAACACCGATACCTACAAAGCCTGGGGCTTAAAATTTACCGTTATGCCTTGGCCTGATGTCCCTCAGGCGCTGCAAACCGGTGTCATTACCGGACTTGACCATACTGCTATTGTTTGCAATATCACCAAAAAGTTCACCATCGCCAAAAACTTTACCGAGCTCAATTATGCTCAAGGCTTGTTCGTGCATCTCATCAACAAGCGGTGGCTTGATAAATTACCAGCTGATCTCCGGGAAATCCTGTTGTCCGTGATCGCCGAAGAAAGTAAAAGCACCCGCGCCCTGACCCGCGTGCAACTCGACACTGAAATGGCTAAAGCCAAAGAGGCTGGAGTTCAATTTATCAAGCTTTCAGACGATGACATCAATCAACTGAAAAAAATGGCTGAACCGGTACTTCAAGACTGGTCGAAAAAGATTGGTCCTGAGTATCTGGCCAAGGTGAGGCAGGAATTAGGTAGCTGATTGGTAAATCAGTTTCACTTTTCAAAACGGGTGACAGAAGGTTCCCATAATAGTTCTGCGATGTTAGAACTTTCTATCACCCGTAATTATTACGATTACCAAAGACACAGCTCAACGCGCTTAACCGTTAAAAAAACTCCAACGCCTATTCAGCAAGGCGAACATTGATATTTTCCAGCCATCTTTCTTGTACGCCCGGGTCATAAAACATTGAGGTGTCTTCATCGAAATCAGTATGTTCTTTAAGGCTCTTTTCCATCGCTTCCTGTTCCAAAACCTTCAATTTCTCCAATATATCCTTCTGAACCTCATTGTAAGTATTTCCGATCGCAAGGTAACTTTTCACCTCAGAACTTGTTTCATCGGTCAGCTTTCGTGCGGCAAGCTCTGCCAGTGCGAAATGAATCTGTTCGTGCTGAAGAACGTATTGCTCTCGACTTTTGGCAATCTTCGGGTTCCACCACGAACAGTCCGGAACGAAGATCGCTTCAAATGTAAGTTGTGATATTGTGCCCGCGTAAAACAACATATTCTGATAAGATGATTGAACAACATTAATCTTTGAATTTCTTGAAGGTCGTATGCTTATACACGATTGAGCACCAATTTCGTGATCATATTGACGGTAATCCACAGGAAGAAACTTCGCCTGAAAATCCTTTATTTCCAACTGGCGATAGCCGAAACCTTCCCTGCTGGCAAGATTGTCGACAGGAGGGAGAATGAGCCGCGGCTGAGCATGTTCGGGTAATTGAACACAACTCACCATCAAGCCAAGCAGGAGTAACAGCAGTATATGGCACAACCGGCTTCGATTATCCATTTATAATCTTTCCCATTTACCGGAGTAAGGCAAGTTTTCCGTGTTCTTTACTTTGACAACTCAAGCCACCACTATATAATATAAACAATTTGCAGAGGAATTTGTTTTATTATGCTAAAATCATAAACTTGGAAGCCTTTTTCAAAGCTGTTTTATCAGACAGGGAGACACCATGTATATCGGCAGAATCATGCACACCGACCTTATCACCGTATCACCGCAAACCACCCTCGTTGAGGCAAAAGAGCTACTGGAAAAAAAACAGATTGATCATCTTTTGGTGGTCAACGACAAGAAAAAACTGGTGGGTATTGTCTCCGACCGTGACCTTAAGCAATATTGGGCTTCCCCGGCCACCTCACTTTCCACCCATGAATTGAACTATCTATTACAGAAGGTCCTGGTCTCGATGATTATGATCAAAACAGTAGTTACGGTGCCGACCAACACCACCATCGAACGGGCCGCACTGGTCATGCAGCAAAACCGGATCAGTGCCCTACCGGTGATGGAAGATGACAACCTGGCAGGCATCATCACCAGTACCGATGTCATGGGTGTTCTCCTCCAGGCCATCGGGATAAGTGACGACAGCGTTCGACTCAGTATTTTTGTAAAAGACAGTATTGGCAAACTGGCAGAGGTTGCAGAGACCTTGCGTGATTCCGGAATAAATATTCAGAGCCTGTTCAGCTGGCCCGAGACGAAATATAAGGGGATAACCCAGATGGTCCTCCGGGTTGCCAGTGAGGATGGAGAAAAAGCAATCTCGGCCTTAACAGCGAAGGGTTTTAAGGTAAAGAGTAAATATGAAAAGGATATACAGCCTTTTTTACCGGCCTGATCAATCTATTAGCAGATCAAAAGCCAGAGATAATAACCAATCGTTTCATCCGTTTCAATACGGATGAAACGATTGCCACCAAAAGATTCAACCACGCGCGCCAAAAACCAGTTTGCCGCCAAGATGGCCAGCAAGCGCAACCGCAGCCAACATCCCCCCAGCAATGCCCAAATAAATGTATCTCGAAGGAGAACCTTCTGCCATAACGGTTGGGTCAAGCAAACGCCAGAAGACCAGAACATTTACCGTCCCCAATATAATCAAACTGCAAACTATCTTTGTTATAAAAATCAGCGTCTTGATTCCCTTATACCGTTTCTGCCACTCGATAAAACCGGTCAACAATACCACCGGCAGCATAAGTAACACGAAAATCAGATTGTAGTATGCGGCAGTTTCCAGGGTGAGGATATTGAAATAGACGGAGAGTCCCAGAAAAACGACAACTGCCGGTAAGATCCCGTTGGGAAAGTGGACCGTTATTGGATGAAGATGGAGTTTCAGTGAAAGATTAGCAATTTTATCGAAAAAAGAGGAAGACGCTTTTTGTCCTTTGTCCAATCCGGGGGATTGCTCGGAATCGCCATCGTCAAGCTTGAGTTCTGACAGAGCTTTTCCATCGGCATCAATTTCAACAAACATCTTTTTCGGAGCGTCACAGACAGGACATTTTTCCGGGGGTTCGCTACCGGTATGAATGTATCCACACACGGTACATCGCCATCTTTTCGTTGCCTCAGCGGCTGGCTCTGCGACATCCTTTTTTTCTTCCTCCATTTTTTTAAACATCTGGGCCGGAGCTTCACAAACCGGGCATTTTTCCGGGGGCTCTTCTTCTTTGTGAACATAACCACAGACACCACATTCCCAATTGCTCATATCCCGTACCTCAAAGGTTTAATGAATGATCGAATCACATCGTCTCTTTTTAAGAGAAATCGGCGGCAAAATCAAGGACATAAATTGCATCTTGCCAGAATTTTAAAATGAAAATTCTCTGTGAGAAAACACTTTTATTCAATTACGGATTTTTCTCAATCGCCCTGACTTCCACACGCCTGTTCAGCATTCGGCCCTGTGCCGTATTATTGCTGGCGACCGGATTTTCATTTCCTAATCCCTCTACCTTTATTTTATCAGGTGGCAAATTTTGCCCCATAAGAAAACTTTTCACCATACTCGCCCTGAACTCAGAGAGTTTTCTGTTATATGCTGCATCGCCGGTTGAATCGGTATAACCGGTAATATCGACAATGGCCTCGGGGTAGTCTTTCAAGGCCTGGGCAAAACTTTTCATCCGTTCAACATCCTCTTCACTAAATACATTTGAATCATATTTAAATCGTATCACCAACGTTTCGTCTGGGAATGGGAGGTTGAGGCTTGCGGCAGTCGGCTTGGCAGAATCATTGGTTAGAGTAGCAGAGACTGGCAGCGTTTTTTCCGCCACCACCTCAGAAATTTGGACATTATTATTCTCTTGTTCATCCAACACACCGGAAGATGTCTTTTCCGGCTGAATAACCTCAGCTTGAATATCGTTTTCAGACGATTTTGACATGACATCAACGTCCTTGTTTCTTTCTCTCGGCGTCGTGGTGTCGGATATCGTAGGTTTGATTTTCTCAGCAGAGCTTGTTACCCCTTGAGCCGCCAATTGATGATCGGGAGCAACAATGGCTTTCGCTTCATCCTTATTATCTGGCAAAACCGATTTGACTTGAATCTCCGCTTGGTTAACCTTCCCCGAAGACGATTTTGGACTGAAACTCAATTTTTCTTGAATTTCCAAAAAACGATCCGCAGCCTCTTGATACCTGACATTTGTGTAATAAAGAAAGACAAAACTAAAAGAGACTAAGAGTACAAGAACGAAAAGCAGCCCAATTATAGACCGCAAGAAAGGTAGCCTCGAAGTCTGTTTGAGCGACTCTGATGAAACAGGCCTCACACTATCAGCGTGTTGATCTACGCTTTGACTATCTGGGTTCTGATCCCTTCTACGTTCCGGAATCTGTAATTCTGTGATAGACTCCTTGACGATTGCACTGGTTATTGTTTTTTTCTCCTCAGCATATCCACTCATCAAACAATGATCACAAATTATGTTTATTTTTCGGGGAAATCCACCTGAGGAGGCATGAATTAACTTAACCGCAGAAGTGTTAAATATCTTTTCTGTTGTCCCGGCAATTTTCAAGCGATGCCGTATATATTCACCGGTTTCCTCAACCGTTAAGGGTTCAATATAGTAATTCAAAGTGAGTCGCTGGGCGATTGCCCTGTTTTCAGGACGCCGTATTAATTCATTGAATTCATATTGACCAACAAAGAAGATATTCAACAGAGGGTTACTGTCTTTTGTGACAATATTGGAGAGGAGACGGGTTTCTTCCAATAGCTCCTGAGTCAAGAGCTGTGACTCATCTATGATAAGCAGCACTTTCTTGTTATTTTCATAGGCCTTATGCAAAAACCTTGAAAAACTCGCCAGGAATTTGCCCTTGCTGTCAAAGTCACCGGCAAGACCAAAAGCTGCGGCGATATAGTTGAAAAAATCCATTTTATCCAGACTGGGGTCTGGAACTGAGGCATAGATCACGTCATTGCCCAGACTGCCGATTAACACATTAATAAGGGTCGTTTTTCCGGTCCCCACATCACCTGTCAAGAGCAAAAAACCTTTATTATCGAGGATGCCGTATCGCAGAGTTGCCAAAGCTTCTCTATGTTTTTCCCCGAGCCACATAAATTTAGAATCCGAGGAAATCTGAAAGGGCTTAATCTTTAAACCATAATACGCTGTATACATAATTCTCTGTTGGATTCAGTTGCAAAGGTTTGCTTTTTTGCTTTTAGCTTTTTTAATTTATGAACATACAAGGCCAATATTTCACATCTGGTTGATAGTGAGTGATAACAAAAGGATGTCACCAATTGCCAGCACATTATCATATCCGGTACAGACATCTCATACAATAATTTTCCTGACCAGAATTTTCGTCACTACATTTCATTAGAATTCAACGAGCACGACCTGTTATCGCCTCGTTTTTATTCAATCTCCACTATCATCAGGGATTCACTGCGATCTTCACTACAGCCTCATGTACCTGTCCAGATGAAATCAGTGGCATGTGGCATCTTCTAGAAAAAATTGGCAAAGCATTTATGCAATGCCAAATATTAATGAGCATTATCAAGTACACCAAGAATCTGTTCTTCGCCTTTTACCATGTGAATTTTAACATAGTCGAAAGCTGTTTCATCGACAATACCTCTCGTATAAAGTTCAGTGACCAGATAAAATCACACGATGCCAGCTCAAACAGCAATGCAACAAAATACCAAATTCAATCAGTGGACTGTTATCAACCACCAGCAATTAACATAACCGGATTTCAGTCAAAAGGATGATGGTGGAATTATAATTTCACTGACAGCTCACTTTCCACCCGCCACATACTGTGTTAAAGTATTTCCCTAGGAGACTGTCCAAGAATGCCCTTTTGCCCAAACTTTTCGTTATTATGATAAAAATAATGCTCGCAATATTAATTATATAGCTCCGCTTATTTTTATAAAAATGCCTCAATTGTTGAACAAAATGCCTATTCTCCGACAGGCTCCTGGTGATGTAAAAAGCACCCATCGTTGGCTATGCGACCTCAATGAATAATTGGATTTAACCAAGGCATAGCAAAATATGTACATCCCCGATCCGCTCCAATTACCTGTAATCAAGAGAAACCAGAGGTTTTTCTAAAGCCCGAAAGGACGAAGAGAATATGATTGACGAAGTAGAACACAAACTCAAAGCAAGACATCTCCGAGTAGAGGATCACCAGATATTGGCCGAAATAGCATTGAAGGCCTACAAAACGGTTGCCGCTCCCTGGACTGAGGAGCAAATAGCTCAATTGATACGGTTATTCCCGGAAGGACAGATATGCATTGAGGATAATGGTAGACCCGTTGCCGTTGCCCTGTCGATGATTATCGATTTCAGCCTTTTTGGCGATCAACACTCCTATAACCAGATTGTTCGGGACGGAACCTTCAAATCACACGACCCGGAAGGCGATTATCTTTACGGCATTGACGTGTCTGTTGATCCTGATTTCCAGGGAATGCGCCTTGGCCGCCGCCTGTATGACCTCCGCAAAGAACTGGCAGAAAACCTTAATCTCAAAGGAATTTTGCTCGGAGGACGCATCCCCGGATACGCTAAGTATTCACATGAAATGCAGGCCCAGCAATACATTCTTAAAGTTAAAGAACGAGAAATCTATGATCCGGTACTGACCTTCCAGCTCTCCAACGACTTTCATGTCCGTAACCTCCTCGACGACTACTGGCCTGGAGACCACAAATCCCGTGGTAATGCTGTTCTTTTGGAGTGGAACAATATTTATTACCAGAAAAAGACCAAATTGATTGGCAAAACCAAATCTATTGCCAGACTTGGCGTTGTCCAATGGAAGATGCGCCGCTTTGAATCATTTGAAGACTTCATGCAACAGGTGGAGTTTTTTGTCGATACGGTGAGCGACTACAAGGCCGACATAGTTCTTTTTCCCGAACTTTTTAATGCGCCTCTCATCCATAAATATGATGGTAATAACCCCGCCGAGGCCATGCGTATGCTCGCCGGTTATACCGATCAGATGCGCCAGTCCATAACGGAAATGGCACTCAAATATAACATCAATATTGTGGCAGGCAGTGTTCCTCAGGTACAAGATGATGGAAAACTATACAACGTCAGTTTTCTTTGTAGGCGAGATGGCACCTGGGACAGTCAGGAGAAATTACACATAACCCCAGACGAAGCCGTTTCATGGGGAATTTCCGGCGGCCATGAGTTAAAAGTATTTAATACCGATGTGGGTAAAATCGGAATCCTGATTTGTTATGATGTCGAATTCCCCGAACTGGCCAGATTGCAAGCCTTAAAGGGTGTAAAACTATTGCTGGTACCTTTCTGGACTGACACCAAAACCGGGTATTTACGGGTTCGGCGCTGCGCTCAGGCACGGGCAATTGAAAATGAGTGTTATGTGGCTATTTCAGGCAGCGTAGGTAATATTCCCAAAGTCGAAACCATGGGCCTCCAATATTCGCAATCAGCAATTTTTACTCCATCCGATTTCTCCTGTCCCCATGACTCGATAGCTGCTGAAGCAACACCAGGTATTGAAACTACTTTAATTGCTAATCTTGATCTGGATTTGATCAAGGAAATCAGAGCGATGGGCAGTGTGAAGAATTTTGATAACCGGCGCACCGACCTGTATGAGCTGCGTTGGCTCGATGATAAATAACGGCAATATTCGAACTAAGCCGAAGTAATGCCCGGAACGGCATACAGAGTATGTAACGAAACGAGTAAAAACAGCCAGATTCTTTCGTTACTGCTGCTCCTAAGTTCTTTTTATTATTGCTCTTTAGGAGAATAGGATCATTATGCTCGAAAAAGGATTAATCAGCGCAGTTCTCTTCGACGGTAAGGGTGGCGGTCGACAACTCGACTGGCCGGAAATTGACAAATGGTCCCCGGAACAAGGCATCCTTTGGGTGCATCTGTACTACACCGCCCCCGAGTCAATTTCCTGGCTCGAAGAAAAAAGCGGCCTGGAATCGTTGATTGTTGAAGCACTTTTGAGCGAAGAAAGCAGGCCCCGCTCCACTGTTATTGGCGAGGGAACACTCCTCACTTTACGCGGTGTCAATCTCAGCCCCGGGGCAGATCATGAAGATATGGTTTCGATTCGCGTTTGGGCTGAAGAAAAAAGGATCATTACCACCAGGAGACGTCCCCTGCAATCTACCATAGATATGTTGGGCAGTTTTGCAACAGGAGAGGGCCCGGCCACAAGCAGTGAATTTATCAACACCCTGGCTGAACTGCTAACTTCGTATATTGAGGAAACGGTAGACGGTATTGAAGAGCACACGTCATTCCTGGAAGAACAGGTAATGACTTCCCATGACAGACAATTACGTTCTCAGATTTCGAATCTTCGCCGGCAGGCCATCATGCTGCGCCGCTACCTTGCCCCGCAAAGAGAGGCCTTTACCCGGCTTCAGGTGGAAAAACTGCACTGGTTCACAGAAAAAGACAGAAGGCACCTCTATGAAACAGCAAACAGCCTTATCCGCATCGTTGAAGATCTCGATTCCCTGCGGGAGCGGTCAAATGTTGCCCAAGAGGAGCTGGTAAATAATATTTCCGAGCAGATAAATTCCCGGATGTATACGCTTTCCCTCGTCACGACGATTTTCTTACCACTGACCTTTCTTACCGGCCTGCTGGGGATTAATGTCAGTGGTATTCCAGGAGCAACAAGCAAATGGGCCTTTCTGATCGTTGTGATCATGCTTCTCGCTGTCTGCTTAGGCCAATTTCTCTATTTCCGCAAGAAACACTGGATTTAACGTCAACAATCTTATTTGATTTTTAAAATACTCCCTCGCTGTTGCAATCGATAGCTCATCTGCAACAACGAGGGAAAAATCAATCGTCAAATATCATATCTTCGTAGTAATCATCTGGATTTCGGTCGGCGTCAAGCATAGCTAACTGAACCGGCTCTTTTGAGGTAAGCACATACTCCGTACCACACTCATAACAGACGATCGCGTCGCCAATACTAAAATAGTATTCAATGGGAATATATTCGAGGCAGATGGCGCATTTACCAAATTTTCCCCTGTCGCCCTGATGTTTTTTGAACTTAGCCATTACATTCTCCTCTGTGAGTTATAGTACCTTAGAAATTCATTTCTTGTTTTTCACCCCTCACGGGGACACTGAAAAGAGTATGAATGAATTTCGTGAAGGCACTTATCCCCGCAAAGCACGGGGACTGAACTGAGTCCCGACTTATTTTCCGTTTATCGGAGTTAGTATGAATTGTTCTTGCTAGTCTTTTAACAAGAAACATGCCATTCATACCGCCAACTACAGAACTGTATTCACCTGAAAATACGTCTCTTTCTCACAGAGATGTTTGTTCTCATTGACCATAAATATTCCGATCGACCTGGTCCAAATTAAGTCAATCGGCATTAAGACATATCAAAACATGCAGTTACAGTATTTTTCCGAAATGTTTCACTTATTCCGATTTCCTAAAATCTTCTTTCTTCAAACCATAGCTTTTCATTTTGTTATAGAGTGCTCGCGGGGTCAAGCCAGCTAATTGGGCTGATTCGCCTATGCGCCCATCGGTATAATCAAGTAATTCAACCAGATATTTCCGCTCCGCAGCCTGGGAAAGATGCGTTTTAAATGATCTTAGTGTTGTCCCGGGGCTAAAGGCATGCTCGTTCAATACCGATCCCGAGACTTGTGTCGGGGCCAACGGCAAACTTGGGATACGAATAAGATCAGCACTGATAGTCTCACTGTCGGCAAGCATCACCGCCCTCTCGATGACGTTTTGCAGTTCTCTGATATTGCCGAACCAGGGAACTGACAGCAGAATCTTTTTTGCCTGGCGGTCCAATCCTTTAACGTAATCACGGCCATCCTTCTTCTTCTTGTTAATAAAATGCTGGGTCAGCAGGGGAATATCCTCGACTCTGTCACGAAGGGGTGGCAGGTGAACCTGAAATACCGACAACCGATAATAGAGGTCTGATCGCAACCGCCCTGAATTAACCAGTTCAAACGGATCAATATTTGTTGCACCTATCACCCGGAAATCAGTACTCACTTCCGAATTGCCTCCCAGACGCTGCAGACTTTTTTCCTGAAGGACACGCAGGAGACGGACCTGCATAGCTGGTGACATGGATTCGATCTCATCAAGAAAAAGAGTTCCACCGGCAGCATGTTCAATCTTGCCAATGCGGCGATTGGTGGCGCCGGTGAAAGCGCCTTTCTCGTAGCCGAAAAGTTCCGATTCCAACAAGCTATCAGGCAAGGCACCGCAATTCACCGCCATAAAGGGTCCCGATCTCCGGCGCGATTCGTTATGAATAATATTAGCGAGGAGTTCTTTGCCGGTTCCGGTTTCTCCCTGCAAAAAGACAGGAGACTCTGTCGGTGCAATATCTTTTATCAGATCGAGTAACTCCTCCATCAGTGGGCTCTTGGTTACAATGGCCTCTCTCCCAGGCTGGGCCTGGATATAGCCAGCCAGAAAGCGCTCTCTATTTTGCTCCCGGATATCTCGCATCAACTTAGAAAAAAGTTCAGGACACTTGCCCAGATCTTCCTTTGCCAAGGCAATCACCTTGCTTGAGCGACTACCAGTCACCTCAGGCGAAGCGACATCCCTGTCACCATACAGAAAAATATGGGGAATATTGTGGGTGGCTGTCAGCTCAGAGAGGGATATTTCGGCAAATTCGGGGTGACCACTTTCGATTATCCATACATCGAAAAGTCGGGAAAAAGCTGTGGCGTAAAATTCAGATGACGTGTTCACCCGTAAAAACCTACAGGGCATCGCGGAAAAATCGGCAATGAGCTGTTCTCGTACCTTTTCAAGACCAAAAATAAGAATATTGTACATGGTACAACCCTTAAGAAAATAATGAAGGTTACTGAAAGGTTTTCATAAACCTGCGGTCAATGAAATCTTTAATCTGAAAGGCGAGCTTCCCTGAAAAAGTGAGAGACCATTTCGAAAGCAGCCCCTCCCCGTCGCCCAAATTATAAATGAGCAGGTATTTTCCACCGGGGGAAAACTTCTCCGGCTCTTTGCCAGCAAGACAGGCCATGAGATTTCCATACAACACCGCATTCTGCCGGACGGCATAGACTCCTACTTTGTCAAGAGGTTCCGGTTCAAAATAAATGCAGTCTCCGCCACCGAAAATGTTTTTATAAGGGATTGACCGAAGGCATGCATCCACCAGCAGTCCTCCATCCGGCCCAATGGGCAGACCTGACCTGGCAAAAATCTGCGAAGGTTTAACGCCCACCGCCGGAAAAATAATATCTGCGGCATAACTCTGACCGTTTTCCATAAGCAGGCGACCGTTTTCTATCTGCTGAACATATCCGGCCTCAATTATTTCAACCCCTTTGCGCTCCAGGACTTTTCTGGCCAGGCGGCGGACCTTAGGCGGCTTGCCAGACATGAAAGTCCGGCCACCAAAGAGCTGAATCGTCGGCATGTTAACGCCTTGCTGCCGACACAACTGATGGATATTACCGGCAAGTTCGATGGAGGAAGGGCCACTGCCGACAACGGCAATCATGATCTTTTTTACCGCCGCCATATCAATAATCCTCTGCCTGGCTACAAGTAACTCTTCTATCGGCTTGGCGGTGAAAATGTTTTGACCATCGCCCTGCACCATATCACGGGGGACATAAGAACCAGCATTACAGGACAAGACATCGTACGGAATCACTTCTTCTGTGCCTTCCAAAACGACCCGTTGTTTCTCGGCATCAATCCTGTGCACCTTACCGAGAATGAAGGTTCCGCCCTTCTCTTCAACAATCTTACGGGTCGCAAAACGGATATCTGCCGGGCGGTATGTGCCGCCCAGCATCCCTGGCCCCATACCGCTGTAATAGTGGTATTCCGACGGTTGAATGACGCTGACCTGAAAGCCCTTGTCAATAAAGGTCTCCAGTTTGGCCAGCGTGACCATATGGGCATGGCCTCCGCCGATCAAGACCAACTTTCTGGTCATGTCAGATCCTGCTGTTGGTCTATATAACTACTCAATTTGGCTATATGGCTGCGCTCTTCCTCGGCGATTTGTAAGAGGACCTGCTTGGTGGCACCTTTTTCGCTTCGCTTTGCAGCTCGCAGGTAAAGATCAAGTGCCTGGGCCTCAATGGCCAATGCCAGACCAAGCACTTCCAACTCTGAATTATAATCAATTTTATAGAGTTGTAGATATTCCTCGGAGGTTAAACCACCTTCCATAGCCGGTTCGACAATTTTTCTTGCAAAATCGGTAATTGAGATGGCGCTATTGGTAAGTTCTCGATAAAGCACGACCAATCGCTGCTGATGGAGGATTTCAACGTCAGCCAGTTTGCCGAAAAGTATTTTAGTTGACTCCAGCGAGACCTTCGACTGCATGGCAATATAGAAGTCATGCAGGCCCACTTCCAAACCGAAGCCGATAATAACCGCTTCTTCCGGACTCTCCGCGCCGGTAAAAAGATGCAGCCCTGTCTCCTCGCCCCCTACTGCGACTTCTTTTTTCCAGGCCTTTATTCCGCCAGTTAAATTAAAAATTTTATTAAAGCCGCTGTTCATCAGCTTTTGCGATGCAACCCGGCTACGCACACCACTGGCACAATAGACAACAATCGGCCTGTTTTTTTCCAACTCTTCCAACCTGTTTTCCAACTCACCGAGTGGCACAAGCTTTGCCCCCGGCAAATGGCCGTGGGCATATTCCTTTGGTTGACGGACATCGAGAAAAACAACTTCACGGCCAGGGGTCTGATCAACAAGCTGGTGTGCCTCTTCCCAGGTTATGGAAGAGATGGGGGTGAAAAACTGCATCCATTTCATAGTATTCTCCGCAGGTAATTTTTTGACTTTCTTAGTCGATGAGGCAACAAGCTATTGCTAGAGTTACTTTATTGTTTACAAAATAAGTACCAAAGAACGAGAACAAAGAAGAATATAGGCCATATTTTTGTTGCTGCACACCAGAATTTTCCACATATTTACTCACCCTTGAGTATACTGTCTAGCATTGCGGCATGAGTTCAACCCGCGCAGGGGAAATTAGCTTAAGCTGGTTCTCTATGTATTGTTTTAAGAGGAGACAAATTCACTATTTGACTCTCAAAATTCCCAAAATATCATTTTTCAGTAACAAAATGGATCAAAAAAACAACGAAACAGCCCACTCAAGCCATCGCTTTTGTCTTATGTGCGGCAACGACAACCCCTTATCTTTTGGCTTGAAATTTAAAAAAGATGGTGATGGTGTTGTATCTTCAACCTTTACCGGCAACAGTAATCTGCAGGGATACACCGGTATTATGCACGGTGGCGTCCTCTCAGCCCTGCTCGATACCGCTATGGCCCAGTGTCTCCTGCACCAGGATATTGAAGCGGTTACCGGTGAATTGAATGTTCGATATCTCGAGCAGGTGAACTGCGAGACGACGCTGAACATAAAAGCCTGGATAGATTCTTCCCTGCCGCCTCTCTATC
This sequence comes from uncultured Desulforhopalus sp., assembly GCA_963677465.1. Classification (GTDB taxonomy): domain Bacteria; phylum Desulfobacterota; class Desulfobulbia; order Desulfobulbales; family Desulfocapsaceae; genus Desulforhopalus_A. The sequence goes on from OY781976.1 coordinate 3,441,476, forward strand.
ACCTCAAATCACAAATCTGCATCGGCGACAAAATAGTTTGCAAAGGCAAGGCCAAATTCATGCAACGAAAAACTCACTAATCAGTGTGGTTGGTATAAATAACTGGAGAACTTTATGACCGCTGCTCAGGCACGAAATACATATCTGGATAAACATCAGGACCGGTTCATCGATCAATTATCGCAATGGTTGGCAATTCCCAGTATCAGCACACTCGCTGAACATAAGGGCGACGTCGGTAAAGCCGCCGACTGGGTGAGAGAAAAACTGACCGATATCGGTTTTCCCGTAGCAATGACCATAGCGACCAAGAGACATCCTTTAGTGTATGCCGAGTGGCTGGCTCACAACAACCAGCCGACCTTGCTCGTCTACGGACATTATGATGTTCAGCCGGTTGATCCCTTGGAAGAATGGACCAGTCCACCATTTCAACCAACCATTCGCGACGGCAATATTTATGGTCGAGGCGCAAGTGATGACAAGGCCCAGATCATGCTCGTTGTCGCGGCTCTTGAAGCATGGGTTCAACAGGATGGCGCGCCACCGATAAATATCAAAATCCTGTTAGAAGGAGAAGAGGAAGCCGGTGGTGAGTCGATTGCCAAGTATGTCCCCCAACATAAGGAACAACTCCAATCGGATGCAGTTTTAATCTGCGACACCCACATGGTAGACCTTAAACAGCCGTCGCTCGTTACCGGACTGCGAGGCGTGCTCTATACCGAAATCACCGTAACCGGGGCTAAAACAGATCTTCATTCCGGCAGTTATGGTGGCGTGGCACCTAACCCTATCCATGCACTCTGCATCCTGGTGAGCCGGCTAAAGGGTGAGGACGGTACCATTCAGATCCCGGAGCTTGCGGCCGCCATCCCAAAGCCTTCGGCCACAGAAAAACTCTTTTTCCAGGAAGATCCTTTAAACATTGAAGCAGCCTTGTGTTCTGAAATGGGCGTGCAGGAACTGGTAGGCGAGAAAGAATATCCAGCTCTGGAAAGAATAGGTTTACGTCCAACCCTTGAGGTTCATGGCATCCGAGGTGGCTTTACGGCGGATGGTGCAAAAACAGTTATCCCGGCCACAGCCATGGCCAAAGTGAGTTTGCGCCTTCCGGCAAATCTTGCCCCAGACAACGTCTTCGATTGGCTGGAAAAAGCTGTCCACCAGAACATGCCGAAGGGATACAAAGTCCAGCTCACCAATCTCCATAGCGGAAAAGGCTCCTGCGTACAGTCAGACAACCATTATATCCAAGCTGCCGCAAAATCTCTCAAATCGGTATACGGCAAGGCACCGGTATTTATGCGTGAAGGAGGTTCCATCCCCATTGCATCGCTTTTTGATGAGATACTAAATGCCCCAGTGGTTTTAATGGGCTTTGGGCTGCCCGACGACACCATTCATGCCCCCAACGAAAAGTTCAGTCTCGAACAATTCAAAAAGGGGATGAAAACTGTTGCTGAATTTCTGGGACATCTGCAAAACAGATAGCCGGATCAGCAAACTTCCCGCAGGTTTTAATCCCCCCGAAGGGTGTTCTGACAAAGCACTCTTCAAGGGGGAGCTAAAATGGTTCAGGCTGTTTTCTCGCTTCTCTGAGTCAGCGGTTTTTACTCTTTAACGGATCAAATAAATATTCCAAACCATTGACCTTGATTTCATAAACAATAGCCAGCATCACGCCAAGTTTACCCTTTGGGAAGCCCTTTTGAGCAAACCAGACGACATAGGGTTCAGGCAGATCCACCAGCAGTCGTCCAGCATATTTGCCAAAGGGCATTTTCATTTCCGCCAGTTCAAGAAGCTGGTCGTGGTCAAAAGGAATTTCACTCATTGTTTCTCCAAATTCATTTGTGGCGTTTTGAGCCGCCCCACAAAGTGTTTATCGTATTCGGCGAAAAATTACCCAAAATTAAATGTAATAGGGATGGACGATTAAGCCAATTCACTCTATTCTCAAATGATTAAAACCCATCCCGACAGTACCACCAACCAGGAAGACGAAAGTGAAAAATGACAATACTACCCCACCATATCTGGTCTCTGCCCGCCAAACACTCATAAATACCCCAGTGCTCAATCTGGTGACAAGCAAAGTTCGCTGCCGCCGTAGCGGAATCGAGAAAGATTTTTTCAAACTGGAATTCGCATCTTGGGTCAATATAGTCGCCTGCACCGAGAAAAATGAAATTATTCTTATCCGCCAATATCGTTTTGGAACTGATCAACTCGAACTTGAAATCCCCGGAGGGGCTGTAAATGATGGTGAACCGCCCCTTGCCGCCGGCTTGCGTGAGTTGCTCGAAGAAACCGGCTATGCGGGCGAGAAAGGCAGAATCATCGGCAAGGTTTGCCCCAACCCCGCCATCCAGGATAATCTCTGTTACACCGTCCTGGTTGAAAATGTAAAAAAGGTTGCAGAACCACAGCTGGACGATATGGAAGATATTGAAGTATTGACCTTGGCAGAGGACGAAGTCTTTGCTCTCCTGCAGAACGGCTCCATTAATCACGGCCTGGTTCTAAATGGTCTGATGTTCTATACAATGACCCAAAAAATCAAAATTCAGTCAACGTTATAACCTTTGAGAAGCTCGGTGGAAGCAGTGATTGCATGCCATACTTTCCTGAAATCAATTGACAGAATGGCCATTTCCCAGTAATTCCTATGAGATTGTAATAATCATCGATTAGGCGGCAGATTTTTGCCGCTTTTTTTATAGTTTTCCCCATTTCCTAATTTCCTATGAGCGTTTATCATGAGTGAAGAAAATCAAATCCTTGCACAGCGTAGAGAAAAAGCAGAATCCCTGGCAGAACTGGGGGTGAATCTGTACAGCAATAGTTTCAAACCGGCCAATGCAGTTCAGGAACTTCTGCCTATGGGCGACGGCTTGGAACCGCAAGAGGTGGAGCCCACCGGCGCAAGCTATTCACTTGCCGGCCGTATCATGGCCATGCGCAAATTCGGTAAGGCCGCCTTCTGCACTCTTGCTGATAAAACGGGACAAATTCAACTCTATGTTAAGAAGGATATTCTCGGCGACGAAATTTTTGAGACCTTCAGAAAATGGGATATTGGCGACATCATCGGCGTTGAAGGCACCCTCTTTAAAACCAAGGTCGGGGAACTCTCTGTTCAGGCCAAACAGATAACCATGATTTCCAAATCCCTTCGCCCTCTCCCCGATAAATGGCATGGCTTGACCGATGTCGAGACTCGCTACCGCCAGCGCTATGTCGATCTCATCGTCAACCCTGAATCGAGAGCTATCTTTAAAAAACGCGTTGAAATCATCCGACTGGTCCGAAACTACCTGAACGACAAAGACTATATGGAAGTGGAGACGCCAATGATGCACTCCATTCCTGGCGGAGCCACGGCAAAACCGTTTCGAACCTATCATAACGCTCTGGATATGGAACTCTATCTCCGTATTGCCCCGGAGCTCTATCTAAAACGGCTTTTGGTTGGCGGCTTTGAGCGGGTTTTTGAAATTAATCGTAATTTCCGTAATGAAGGCCTCTCCACCCGCCACAACCCGGAATTCACCATGCTGGAATTCTATCAGGCCTACGCCACCTATGAGGACCTGATAGCGCTGACTGAGGATATGATTTCATCCATCTGCCAAAAAGTGAATGGCACAATGAAAATAAGCTACCAGGGAAAAGAAGTGGATCTTACGCCACCCTGGAAAACCATGAGCATGGATGAGGCCCTGGTGGAGGTTGCCGGAATAGATAAAGAAATCTTAGCCGACGACGCCAAGGTACTGGCACTGGCACAAGAAAAAGGCATTAAACTCGAAGAACTGGCAGGCGCCGGTAAGGCCAAATCAGAACTCTTCGAGCTGCTTGTTGAAGAAAAGCTTATCAATCCGACCTTTATCACCTCTTATCCAACCGAGATCTCACCACTGGCGAGACGAAACGAGCAGGATTCGACAGTCACCGACCGGTTTGAGCTCTTTATAACCGGACGTGAATTGGCCAACGGTTTCAGTGAATTAAATGACCCGACGGACCAACTTGAACGGTTTGAAAAGCAGATCGCTGACCGCGGTGACGATGACGAGATCCACCCGGAGCTTGACGCAGACTACGTTCGCGCTCTGGAATACGGCATGCCCTCTGCGGCAGGTGAAGGTATAGGTATTGACCGACTGGTGATGCTCCTCGCCGATGCACCATCAATTCGTGACGTTATCCTCTTTCCTCACCTCAAACCAGAGACCAAGAAGCAGCACGAAAAAGAAGACTGATCTCATCACCCAGAACCCCGGTAACTTTCTTACTATGTTTGAATGGTTTGTCGGCCTGAGATACCTCAGGGCGAAACATAAGCATGGCTTCATCTCGCTCATCTCGCTCATCTCTGTTGCAGGGATCACAGTGGGGGTAATTGCCCTCATTGTGGTGCTGGCGGTTTACTCGGGTTTCACCGATGGATTGCGGGACCAGATTTTGGGAGTGAATTCTCATATCATTGTTCAACAGCTAGGTGGCCCAATCCACAACCACCAATTGGTAAGGGATCGAATCCTTACTGTTAAAAATGTCACCGGTGCCACCCCATACCTTTACGCTCAAACCCTGATCAGTGGTTCAGGCAGTGGCAACGGCGTTGTCCTGCGCGGTATGGACCCAAGCACCGCTGAAAATGTCGTTGGTCTCGCAAAAAAGATGATAGCAGGATCAATCCATGACCTCGACCAGGAACCCTCAGTCCGGGTGCCAAACATCATTCTTGGCAAAAATCTGGCGGCGGATCTGCGAGTTGGGGTCGATGACCGGGTTCGGCTCATTTCCCCATCTGGACCGCTAACGCCCATGGGCATCATTCCCAAGGTCAAAACCTGTCGGGTTTCGGGAATATTTGAGACCGGCATGTTTGAGTACGATTCCACACTGGCCTATATGTCTCTTAGCGCGGTCCAGGATTTTCTTGGCGTAGGCGACATAGCCCATGGCATCGAAGTTGCGGTGCCTAAAAGTTCGTTGGGAAATGCCGATAAAATTGCCAAAGAGATCACTAAAAAGCTCGGTCCGGGATTTATTGCCAAAGACTGGATGATGATGAACAGCAATCTTTTTGCCGCCTTCAAGCTGGAAAAAATCGGCATGTTCATTGCCATGGCCCTTATTATCTTAGTGGCGGCACTGAATATTATCAGTGCCCTGGTTATGGTTGTCATGGAAAAGAGTAAGGATATCGCCATCCTCAAATCAATGGGGGCCACCTCTGGCTCAATCATGAAGATTTTTTTCCTGCAGGGAATGGTTATAGCTCTTGCCGGTACAACAATTGGCGTTGCGGGTGGGCTCGGCTTATGCGAACTCCTTTCGAGATATCATTTCATCGAACTGCCATCCAACGTCTACCCAATGACCACCCTGCCCATCAAGGTGCTGCCAATGGATGTGACGATAATAGCCGTGAGTTCCATCGTTATAACACTATTGGCCACCCTGTATCCTTCATGGAAGGCTTCCACCGTCCATCCGGCTGAGGTGCTGTCATAATGGCCTTGTTCAGTGCAGAAAATATCACAAAAATCTATGGCAGTGGTTCCAATGCCCTGACCGTATTGAGAGATATCCACCTGTCGATTGAATCCGGGGAGATGACCGCCATCATTGGCGCCTCTGGCTCAGGTAAGACGACACTGTTGCAGATTCTTGGAACCCTTGACCAACCAAGCGGTGGCGAACTCTTTTACCACGATAAACCCTTGCTGAAAAAAAGCCCGAAAGAGCTGGCCGGATTCCGAAACACATCAGTTGGTTTCATTTTTCAGTTCCATCACCTGCTACCCGACTTCACAACCATTGAAAATGTTATGATGCCTGCACTAATAGCAGGGAGGAGCAAGAAGGAAGTTTTAGACCCAGCCAGAGATCTTCTCGACCGTGTTGAACTTGGTCATCGCCTGCACCACAAAGTCGGAACGCTCTCAGGCGGTGAGCAACAAAGGACCGCTCTCGCCAGAGCCCTTATCATGAACCCCGAGCTGCTGCTGGCCGATGAACCAACCGGAAATCTTGATTCCCGAGCCGGGGATCTGGTTTTTAACCTGTTGCATGAGCTGTGTCGTGATCGCCAACTGTCAACAATCATGGTCACCCACAACATCAGGCTGGCCGAGCGGATGGATAACTGCCTTACCCTGCAGGACGGCATCCTTGGCCGCACCGAATAATTTTTTTCTCACTCTGAATTTTTTCTATAGAACCATTGCCCTTTCAATGCCGGGTTTCTTCTACTCGCAGGGGACTGATACGAACTCTGCCACTTCCGACTGGAGGCTGTTTTTTGGCTTGGCTTTTTTGATTAAGCTCAGGTTGCAGGCCAAAACGCTGGGCAACAACAGCCGGATCGATGAGGGTTGTACCAACTAAATCTCTTACATCCTCATCAACAGGTGAGGGAATTTCTTTATCAACCAAATCCTGCATCTCCACCTCATCAGAAAGCTTCAAATCGTCCAAAGAGAGATACCGACCATCAATATCTATTTGCGGTTGAGCAAAGGTGCCGGATATTCCAAAAGGTATTGGTCCCTTCTTACTCACTTTCTCTGCCCCCTGCTCTTCTGTCTTCACCACATCAACCTTTGGTTTTATCATCAGCTTCAACGCTGAACCGCCCAGATCGGCTGTACCGGTAATAGCAACGCTTGCACCAGACGAAGTCAACATCGTATCGTGACTCTCAACCAAACCATTTTTAATAGTGAAATTACTCTTCAGTTCGGAAAAATCCGTGCGTAATATTCGATCAGAGGAATCTGTATCGGCTGTTAATCCCACCGTGTTTTTAAGAGGATTGAGCATATCGATTCCTTTCAAAGCCCCATCCGTCAGTGCCACGAAGCCATCGGCACCAAGGCTTTTTGTCGCTTCGTCAAGATTATTGCCGGAGAATTGTAAGTGCATATCGGTATCCATGCTGCCGCTGAGGAAATCCTTTGCCAAAAAATCATGCAGCAGTGGTCCGGTCTGGACACCATGCGCCTTAAGATCAATAGTTGTCTGCGGTATTTCATTCTGTAAATTGACGGTCAGGGAGCTTTGGGCTTTTCCCTGATAGAGGACAAAGGAAAACGGCGTAACCTTAAATATGCCATCGACAATGCGCACATCGCCTTGGACATCATTAAGACGTCCCCCGCCTACTATTAATTCTCCTATATGTACTGTCCCAGCCATGTTTATTTTTCGCCAGTCACCAGAATCTTTTCCCTCCTGCACAATTGGCGGCACAACCTCCCGATCATTTTGATTTTCTGGTTTATGGGGGAGGTAACGATCAAGATCAAAATGGGCTATATCTAAGGCAAACCCGACTTCAGGATCATCGAATCTTTTCACCGTCAGCGACAGAGCAAGCAGAGTATCGTCAATTTTGATTCTGCCATTTTCAATCAAAACCTTGTCTATATCTCCTTTCGCCGTGATATCAATGCCTACTGAACTGAAGGCTTTTGAATCAGCAGCGGCAAAGGGAGAAATAAAGTGCAGAGAATCGACCAATTCATTTGCTGCAAAAGGCGGAATATGCAGTTCAAGGTTATAGCTTGGATTTTTAAGCAGGTCTACAACCTTGCCCTTCACCTGCCCTGAGCAGAAATTGATCAAATTAACCGTTAGATCGACGGGCAATTGCTCAATTCCAGAGACTTGTCCCACAGGACCGACTTGCCCTTCTGCGACGAGAGACTTTCCACCATGGGAGGCCTTAAATTCTAATGCGACGGGGGTATCCAGAGTGAAATTGTGAAGAAGAAGCATCAGATCATCAATCCGGTATTCTGTATTCTGAGTCCTATCTGACCACACTACCGTACCACCCGTAATCGCAAAAAGTGCGACAGAAAGATCCCTGGAAACCGACCACTTGCCCAAATCCGCAAAGGTAGTGGCAATGGTCTTTCCACCATTCTCATCCTGGGTAAAATCCCAGTTCACCCTGCCATCGCTTTTCTTTTCCAGATTGACTTCCAATCCACCGATGATAAATCGGCTGAAATCAATCTTTTTTCTCAGCAAAGGGAGCAATTTCACCCGACCTTCGAAAGATTCAATTTTTAAAAAGCTGTCTGATAGATAACCCTCAGGATTATCAATTTTTAAATCGGAAAACGAGACACTCAGATAGGGAAAAAACGAAACCGCAAAGTTAGAACCGATGGAAACGGTCCTGCCGGACATATTGCTCAATCTCGATTCAATTTCAGGAATGAAATTCTGAACGTTAAGGACTACCGGCAAAGCTATAATGGTGACTGTCAGAAGAAATAAAAACGTTACAACGGGAATGGCGCCGTATTTGATAAATCGTTTCATCCAAAAACTCCGTAAGCGTCAGCATCGCAAAAATCACAAAGTACACCGTCGATTTTCGTTTATTACAATACTTAATCGAAAAGAAACCCTGCTTTTGAGTATGATTAAAAAAAATTATACTTGAAGGTATCTGTCAAAAAGCCCCATTTACCTATTTTCACAACTTAAAATAACTAATTGCAACAGTTAAGACATGCTAAATTTTCCCCCAAGAGCCACTTAAACAACCATACGAGAAGTAGGATCAACAGTGTACTGAAACAGAGGTGAAAATGAGTTGTTGTTCCTCCAGGAATTACAAATAATGGCCCCAAAATACTTTTCGGTAATACCAATTACAATTCCGGCATCTGAACGCCTTGGTGTTATTAGAACAAGAAATGACCAAAACTAACTACAGAGAATGACATTCAAAAAAAGAATGTTCATGACAAATGTTTTGGCACGGCATTTGCTTTAAAAATATTGTATCAAATGAAGCACAAACTAGCCCCCCCAATCGGGTAGAATTTACGTAATTTGTATTTTCTGCCCGATTTTTTTTGCTCTACAATATTTGACCATTTGGATGGTCAAACCTCGACAATGATCAGCTGTTACTCATGATCAATGAGAGCCTGCCGATAATCATAATATGCCTGCCGAGAGGCCACATAAGGGTCAAGCGAATATCGTTTCAATTCCTCATATGCATCCGGGTTCAACGATAGAGTGTTCACTCTATTTGTTGTGTAGTAACTCATATCAAACACGCGGCTATCACTGAAATAAATTACCGGATTCGCATAGGCATCGGCAACAAAACCAACAGTACCTCTCACACTAGAAGGCCCAAGCACCGGCCAACAGAAATAAATACCGCCATTCATCCCCCATTTCCCAAGAGTCTGGTCAAAATCGGCTCGCCTCGGCTTGATACCAAATTCCCCATGAGCAACATCGGCAAAACCGTAGACGCCAAGAGTGCTATTAATCAGAAATCGCTCGAGAACAACTCCACTCTTCTCAAGATTCCCCTGGAGCAGGGCGTTAATAAGCCTGATCGGCATGGTAATGTTTGTAAAAAAATGGCCGAACGCTTCACGGATTTCCAAGGGCAAAACCCACATATACCCATCTGTGACTGGCCTCAGAACCCATTCATAAAGCTTATCATTAAATTTGAAAAAGACACGGTTCATTGGTTCCAGCGGATCGCTGATTGTCACCTCTTTTGGTGGATCAAGATAGTCTTCCTCAGCCAAATCATCGCCAAGATAATTAGGAAAACTTTCCTGCGCAGCCATTACCACAGACGTTTGCGAAAAAGACAGCAGCATGAGCAGAGACAGAACAACGAAAGAGCGGTTTGTTTTCATAATATAATATGTGTAGGTAATTAAATTTTTACTGGCGATCCGTAGATCATTTACTTGAGCAGTTGCCAAAGTATTTACATGTTTTTTCGGGAAATAATAATTGAAAATAAGTGTTGATCCCAAGAGGTTTTGACCATCATCCTGACTTTGTTGCTATACTCCACAAAGCTGACATATTTCCAACTATTGCTTTATTATACACAGTTTATATTGTCGCAATTCAGCATCCATTAGTCAATCTGTTATTTTTTATATTTTCCGATTATCTGGGCGGGAGTTCAGGGAGAGTAAACGCTAAGGACACCCCCTTCTCTCTTTGAGAACATTTAACAATACACCCCTACAAAAGATAAGAATATCCAACTTTTCCGGGGTTAGATGATCAACACAAAAAAACCAGCAAGAATAACCAGAAAACTAAAAGGAATAGCCAGGGATTTTGAGGTCACGGCATCTTCGCCCAATACCCGGTCAATGATCCTGTACGTTGCATAAAAAGAGGCCAAAAGACCACCAAGCACCGTTAAAAATTGCAGGACAAACGTTGAGTCCGAGCTGATCAACTGAATATTGTCATAGGAATATTGCCAACCGAAGAGCTCCTGCAGGTTTGGCACAATACGGCCAGCCCCTTTGACAAAAATATCAAGATGAACTGCCATAAAACCGCCGAGAATAAGCGGAATACAACCGTATCCAAAAAGTGGCAGAAGAAGATTCTTGTCAATTTTAGCATGGAGCGACTGGACAACAACCATAAAGTAATAGCCAAACTGGAAAAGAAGGATCCATAGAAAAAAGAGAACACTGCCGACAACATATTCCGGCAGATTCAAGCCAACATTTGATAAGATTGAGACCAGCCAGGCCACCAGTCTTGAAAATTCATTTTGCAGAGAAAAGGGAAAAAAGATCGCCCCCATTGCCACAATCAGAAAACTGTCCGCCCGCCTCGGAGTTTCCAATGCCCATAGCTCCTGTGGAGCCAGACGTAAATTCAGCTGGATGGAACTATCGTTACAGGTTTTAATGCACTTTGCACACATGATGCAATCACGGTTGTTGTCAACCAGATACGGGTGTCGAAACATCGGACATCCGGAGATATCGGCATCCCCGGTAAAACAGGCATGGTTTTGACAGCGGTTTAAACAAACGTGCCTGTTCGAGCGCAACTCGACCACTGACGGCATAGCAAAAATAGCGTTCACAGCACCTAAAGGACAGAGATATCGACACCAACTTCGCCTGGAAAAGAGGACACTGAACAGAATGGAACTAAGAGTTATCACCAGGATAATGCCACCCGCCAGAAAGGGATTGTCATAGGCATCCCAGACGATCTCAACCCAGAAGACCATAATGCAGAGCACAGCCATGATCCATCCTGAATATTTTGTGATGAATTCTGGAGTCTTGCGAGTGGGTTTGACAATATTTTGCAACAATGTCCCCGGCACGGCAAAAGCACACACGCTACACCAAGTTCTCGCCAGGAAAAAGAACGAGAAAAATAACAGTGGCCAGCCAATATACCACCCCAAGGTGAGACCAATATTCGCCTCTGGATTTGAGGGTCCAAAAAAGAGAAAAATAACAGTGATCAGAAACACGCAGCCGATGATTACTTGCGGCACTCGAGGAAAAATCCAACTCGACAAAAATTTCCGCATCCAGTCTATCCGCAAGATATTGTATTCCCACTTTCCTTCCGTTTTGGGCAGACCAAGCAAAATCTGATCGGGATTTATCTCATCTTTTTGAGCCAACATGACCGCCCGGCGAATAACACTCGACAACTCCGTCAAGTTACCCGGCCAATCATAGTTCATAAATATCCCAAGGGTTTCAGAGCTTACCTTATTAATATTTTTGCCATATTCCCTACTGTGACGGCCCAGATAGTGAGAGACGAGCCGGGGCAGATCTTCCTTATGATTGCGCAGCGGCGGGACGTTGAAATGCTGATTTTCAAACAAGGCAAGCAGTTCGGGCAATACTTGTCCAGTACTTTGCAAATGATCGAGGGTAAAATTACTGATAAAGGCGATTCTCGACTGCATGGCCAGTTGTCGTTCGCTATCAACGTGGGTGTAAGTATTGCTCTTGATGATTTTTACGAGTTTTTCCTGCAGCTCCTCTTTCATCAGGTGCACATGGGTAAACACCACCGTTCCCCCGGAGGTCTGCTCAAAAAAACCTGCCTGCCGGGCCTGGGCAAAGGGAAAACCACTCTGTTCTGTACCAAATAACTTTCGCTCAAGCCTCATGGGTTCGAACTCTCTGAGATCGATCTCCCGATACTGCCCACCAACAGTGCTGCTTTGCTGATGCACCTCTCTGGCGATAATCGACTTGCCGGTCCCCGCTTCCCCGGTCAGGAGAAATGGAGCATTATTTTTTGCCAAAAGATCGATTATTGCCTGGGTTTTTTTGGCGGTTTTCGACGTTCGAATATCTTCATTTTTTCGCTTCGCCAACCGCCGCAACTGAATAGCAGAACCCCCCTTATCCTTGAACAAAATCACATCATCGGCCACCGACATATCTTCATGCTGGTGTTCTTCGCCGTTGTTATCAACCTGATCAAGAAAGGCAACCCTCAATCTTTCGGCCAAAGCCGCATCCAACTGTTTGTGAATTCTGCTGTTCGAGAGAAAGGCTGTCCTGAAATATCGTTTATCAAAACAGATAACGACTAGATCACACAGAGCCCGCACCGAAAGAGATCTGGGTTTGCCGGTGAGGATGCCGGTCTCACCAAAATGGCCGCCCGGACCAATTCTGCCAACGACCTTAGATACACCATCGTCCCGGCCAAGAACCAGTTCAGCTTCGCCCATGGCGATAACAAAAAAGACCTCACTGGTATCACCCTGCCGATAGACATACTGCCCCTCGGGAAAAATCTCTACCCTTGCAACCTCTGCAAAAGAAGCAATTTCAGCGGTTGTGGCGTCTTTAAAAAGGAGTGAACGCGCAAGATTTTGGGCTATGACTTCTCGTTTCATACCTGTGTACCAAAATTCATCAGCAAGTGCATCTATTGTCAGATTTGCAGATGTTGCTCTATGACTTCGGCTAAGAGCGGGGCCACAGAATAGACATCGAACAGGTCATCACTGATCCTGCCGGGATAGGTATCTGAACCAAGAACCTTCGAAATTGGCCCATGTCGAAATTTATCCATGGAACCACCGGCCATCACCAGATGTGTGGCATGGGCTACCACCTCTTTTGCCCCCGCTTCCAGGCATCTGTTGGCCGTCTGAATGATAGAACCACCGGTACGTATCATATCATCACAAATTATTACCGTCTTCCCCTTCACCACACTGGAAACCTGACTGACAATTGTTTTGTCGGTATCATACCGATCTTTATCGGCTGCGGTATGAGGACAATTCAGCAAACTTGCTAACCGGGCAACCCTTTTTGAAAAGCCATAATCAGGAGAGACCAGAACGTAATCAGTCAGTCCACTCTTTTTAATCTTATCCACCACCAGCTCGTCGGTCCAGACATGTTTTGTCCGCACTTCTCCTGCATGAGCATGCAGAACAGCTTCTGAGTGCAGATCGACGAAGGCGACAAAATTAGGTCTTGCCCTGAATATCTGCCGGGTTCGGGTGATCCCTTTAGGGATTTCAAAGGAGTTATGTTTGGCCCTCTCCATGGTTGAGTAGCCGAGAAAGGGGATGATAACATCGACGGAAGCAGCATTCCAATATCTGCCCCCGGAAATAAGGTCAATCAATTCCTGATGAGAACTATCATCATGGGTCACCCCAAGAATAACCAAATGTTTGCCGTCGACAGATTTCGGAAAGGCATGGTAACACTCCCCATCGGCAAACTGCTTTCGGTGCATTTCAGTAAATGGCATCCACAGTCGTTCGGCAAGCTTATAGCCCAATTCTGCGGATGCTTGATTGGCAACCAGAATGACATTGTCTTTTTTGGTCATAAGTCCTCCCCAGACACCGAAACAGGAGACAAGGCCTCGAGTCCCGGTGCTGTCAGCCTGCTCTTATTATTGTAATGCCTCGACAATGGCATCACCCATGGCGGCAGTCCCCACCGCCTTCGATTTGTCACTTGTCAAATCAGCGGTAAGAATACCTTTTTCCAGGGTGGCGGCAACGGCGTTATCAATAGCCACCGCAGCCTCATCAAGGCCAAAGCTGTAGCGCAGCATCATCGCCGCAGAAAGTATTTGCGCGATGGGATTGGCAATTCCTTTCCCGGCGATATCAGGTGCCGACCCGCCTGCAGGCTCGTAGAGGCCAAACTTATCGCTGTTCAGCGAGGCGGAAGCTAAAAGGCCCATGGAACCGGTAAGCATGGCCGCTTCATCGGAGATAATATCACCAAACATATTGCCGCACAGCATAACATCAAACTGATGAGGATCACGGACCAACTGCATGGTGGCGTTGTCGACATAGATATGATTCAGTTTCACGTCGGGATATTCGGCTGCAATTTCAATAACCACTTCGCGCCAGAGCACCATAGTCGTCAGAACATTAGCCTTATCAACCGAAGTCACTTTGCCTTGTCTGAGACGGGCTGCCTCAAAGGCCATCCTGGCGATTCGCTCAATTTCAGATCGTTTGTAACCCATGGTGTCAAAGGCCCGCTCATCGGCACCACTCCCTTCCCGGCCTTTTGGAGTACCGAAATAAATACCGGAGGTCAGCTCGCGAACACAAAGAATATCAAACCCTTCCCGTATAATATCAGCCCGAAGAGGACAGGCAGCAGTCAAGGATTTGAAGACCTTAGCTGGCCTGAAATTACAAAACAGATCGAAATGTTTTCTGAGAGGCAGCAGTGCCGCACGCTCCGGCTGCTTTTCAGGAGGCAGACTTTCCCAATTCGGACCACCGACGGAACCAAACAGGATGGCATCACTTTTTGTACACAAGGCAAGCGTTGATGCAGGTAAGGCCTCACCATGGTTGTCGATGGCAATTCCACCGACATCGGCATTTTCATAGGAGAGTTCAAAAGAATATTTTTTCTGGGCGACATCAAGAACCTTGATTGCCTCTTTCATCACTTCAGGGCCGATACCATCCCCGGCAAGAACTGCGATTTTTTTCATTATTTCACCTTAATTTTTCCATTTTTTCACTTACATCAAATACGACAATACTTCGTTTGGCTCCTGAAAAAGGCAGCGTGCACTGCACAACCCGGTCAAAGGTATAGGCTGAATTTTCAAGTAGCCCTGAAGCGGCAACAAGCTCCTCCCGCCATTTCGGCCCTTTCATGCAGATCAGTTGAGGTCCCGAAGGCGAAAATCTCTCAACCATTGACAGAAAGGAACTGATCTCGGTTACCGCTCTTGCTGTTATATGGCTAAACGCAAGCGTTGAAGGAAGCTGCTCCTCGTCTTCCACCCGACAAGACGAAATCTTCACGTCTTTTAAGCCTAGGGTCCTGACGATATGGCCAAGAAAGCTAACCCGTTTTAAGCGCGGTTCCACCAGCGTTACAACGATATCTGGGTAGGCCGCCTTACAGACCAGAGCTGGAAAACCAGCGCCAGTGCCGATATCCAGGAGATGAGTTCCCGCCCCCTGAAGAATCGGTAGAATGGTCAGAGAATCGAGAAAATGGTTTTCAATAATCTGTTCATCACTAGTCGATTTAGCGATCAGATTGACCTTTTTTCCCCACTTTTTCAGTTCGTTAAAATAGAGCCTTAACCGCTTGACAGCTTCAGGAGAAATATCAATCCCCAGAATTTCCAAGCCCTGTTCCAGCCGCTGACTAAAATCCACCATTACGTGCCTTAATTACCAAGGCGGACTGCGACCGAATTGGCATGAGCGCTCAATCCTTCGAGCTTTGCCAGCCGCATGATATGCTCGCCGTCTGCAGCAAGCGCCGCCTTCGAATAACTGATAATTGAGCTTTTCTTCAGAAAGGTTTCAACTCCAAGGGCCGAGGCAAACCTCGCCGTCCCCATGGTGGGCAGGACATGGTTTGGCCCGGCAAAATAATCTCCTGCCGCTTCAGGAGTATTGCTGCCAAGAAAAATCGCCCCGGCATGGCGGATATGTGGCACCTGGGACCAGGGATCTTCGATCATCAGTTCAAGATGTTCAATAGCTATGCCATTGGCCACCTCAATTGCCTCTTCCAGGTCGGAGGCAATAAGAATTACCCCTCGGTCAACAAGAGCAGTCCTGGCAATTTGCTCCCGGGAAAGCTGGGGAAGCTGTCGTTCAAGCTCTGCCAGCACTTCTCCGGCCAGTGGCTCATGGGTGGTTACCAGAATTGCCAGAGCGAGCGGATCGTGCTCCGCCTGGGCCAGCATATCGGCTGCCACACTAGCGGCGCTGGCCGTCTTATCTGCGACGATCAACACCTCAGAGGGTCCAGCAATCATATCGATCCGTACCATGCCCGAAACCTGTCTCTTTGCTTCAGTGACAAATTGATTACCCGGTCCGACAATCACATCGACCTTAGGGATAGTCTCTGTGCCATAGGCCAGAGCGGCAATCGCCCAGGCAGATCCCGCCTTGTAAATCTCGGTAATGCCAATTTCCTGAGCGGCCACCAAGAGATGCGGGCTGACCGAGCCATCTTCTGCCGGAGGAGTAACCATCACCCGCTGACTCACCCCGGCAATCCCAGCCGGAATACCGTTCATCAGCACAGAGGAAACCAGTGGTGTGGAGCCCCCTTTTCCACCGGGGACATAGAGTCCGGCAGAATCAACCGGACGAACAAGTCTACCGACAATGGTTCCATCTTCCCTGGTCTGCATCCAGGAGTCTTCCATTTCCCGCTCATGAAATGACTGAATACGTTCAATGGCCCTGCCGAGGGTATCGAGAAAAGCCTCATCCACCAGATCATAGGCTTCTTGTAATTCCCTGCTACTGACCTGTAATTGATCTGCGGTGAGATTCGGCGCGTCAAATTTGCGGCCATAAGTCAGAACTGCTTCGTTTTGGTTCTCCCTGACAGCTTGTAAAATCTCCGTAACCGACTGCTGGCAAGAACTATCGGCCGCCTGAAAACGATTCAATAAGCCGCTGAGAATATTTTCACCTTCCAAACTGGTAAGGGCAACCGGTGAAATTAACATAATTTTCCTTTTTTAGTGAACATGGTAACGAACATTGGGCAAAACAAATTTTAGCCCACAGGTTCGAACAAATTGCACAACAAAACCGTTCTATTCAGAAACCGACCTGAAACGGGATCGCACTATAAGCTATTTAGCTCAATTTATAAAGTTCAACAGTGCAGGATTTTGTCAATGCCCACAATTTGTCCTTTACCAATTTTGCCAGGACGCGGTGCCCAAAAACCGTGGTTGCGGGCCAAGCATAAATTTTTCTCGCGGATTCAATATTGCGGTCTCTTTATTTCTATAGAAGAATACTTACTATTTTACATTCTTGCCTCTGTCCTTTTTTAAGCATCGCCAAACCAAGCAAGCCAAGCAAGAGCTGTTGGTTAACTTTTAAATTTTTTAATATTTCAAGTTGTTGCTCAACAACCGTGAAACCCTCTGGAGTAGTTTTTATGGACTTTGAACCAAAATGGATTGCCTGGGAAATCACCCGCCGCTGTAACCTTAAATGTGTGCATTGCCGTTCCTCCTCGGAGGAGAATATTACAGGCCATCCAGATTTTTCTTTCGAGGAAGCAAAAGCGATTATGGATGACATCGCCACTTATGCCAGCCCGGTTCTGGTGCTGTCTGGAGGTGAACCGCTTCTCCGTGAAGATGTGTTTGACATAGCTAAATACGGGACCAGTAAAGGCTTTCGAATGTGTCTCGCCACCAACGGAACCCTGGTAACAGAAGAGATCTGCCGTAAAATCAAAGACGCGCAGATAAAAATGGTCTCCCTCAGTCTCGACGGCGCCAAAGCCGAGACCCACGATAACTTTCGCAACCAGCCAGGTGCCTTTGATGGCACCATGAACGCCATCAAACTCTTCAAAAAATTTGACATTCCGTTTCTAGTCAACTCATCCTTTACCGTTCGAAATCGGCAGGAAATCCCCGATATCTATCGGCTGGTCAAAAGCCTGGGGGCAACCGCCTGGTATATGTTTATGATCGTTCCCACCGGTCGCGGGGAAGACATTATGGAAGAACTTATCCCGGAAGATGTCTACGACGAAATACTCGAGTGGCATTATGAGGTTGAAAAACAGGAAAACGAACTCTTGATGCGACCGACCTGCGCCCCCCACTACTACCGTATAGTGCGCCAGAAAGATAAAGAACAGGGAGAACGGCATAAACACAGGAGCCTGCAATTTTCCACGGGCGGCTCCAAAGGCTGTCTGGCCGGGCAACTCATCTGCCTCATTGATGTTGATGGCGAGGTTCAGCCATGCAGCTATTTTGCCAAATCAGCCGGAAACATCAAAACAACCCCTTTTAAGACCATTTGGGAGGAATCAAAACTTTTCCTTCAACTTCGTGATTTTAAAGGGTATAAAGACAACTGTGGCAAGTGTGAATACGTCGGGGTGTGTGGTGGCTGTCGTGCCAGGGCCTATTCGATGACCGGAGACTACCTCGCCCAGGAACCCTTTTGCAGTTATGTTCCCAAACAGATAATTCCTAAAGATTCACCAGAATAACTTGCGACCAACAACCAACCGTTAGTTAACAAATCACTCAACCAATTCGACCTTATGAACGATACCTTTCTCAAAGCATGCCGCGGTGAAAAGACCGATTACACCCCTATCTGGATGATGCGCCAGGCGGGACGCTACCTCCCCGAGTACCAGAAAGTTCGCGGCAATGTGACGTTTTTGGAACTCTGCAAATCGCCGGAACTCTGTGTTGAGGTGACCCTGCAACCTGTTGATCTCCTTGGCATGGATGCGGCAATTCTTTTTTCAGATATCCTCATTCTCATGGAAGCCATGGGTGCCCCGCTTGAATTTCATGAGGGCCGGGGGCCTATTTTCCCCGAGACCATTCGAAGCCAGGCTGCTCTTGATAAGCTGATTATTCCAGACGCGGACGAAGCGACTGGTTTTGTCATGCAGACAATTAAATTATTACGTAAAGAACTGAAGGTGCCGCTGATCGGTTTTGCCGGTGCCCCCTTCACCTGTGCGACCTATCTGATTGAGGGCGGCTCATCCAAGACGTTCTGGGAAACCAAAAAAATGATGTTCACCGCCCCCGCACTGTTCCATAAGCTGATGGACAAAATTACCGAAAGTACCATTCTTTATTTGCAAGCCCAGGCAAGAACGGGAGCCCAGGCCCTGCAACTCTTTGATAGCTGGGCAGGAATACTGGCACCATGCGATTTCCGTGAATTCGCCTTGCCCTATGTGCAAAGAATTCTTGCTGCCCTGAAACAATATGATATTCCGCTCATCTTTTTTGCCAACAACGGGGCAACTCTCCTTGATCTTTCCGTCAGTTCTGGTGCCGATGTCATTGGCCTTGACTGGCGTATCAATATTGGCGATGCCATAAAAAGAGTTGGTAAAAAGGCCGTACAGGGCAATATCGACCCCTTCGCCCTCTTGCTGCCAAAGGATCAACTGCGACAGAGAATCGGCAAATTACTCGATGGTGCCAAAGATGCCCATGGCCATATCTTCAATCTCGGTCACGGCATTCACCAGTTCACACCGCCCGAACAGGCCAAAATTGCCGTGGATGCGGTTCATGAACTCAGCAGCAAGTCAGCATAATTTTTGATAATTGAACTTAATGACCATGCGCATTCCATCCATAGAGGAGTGTCTCGAACTGCACAACAGATTCGAAATGCTCGATAATATCCGGGCGCACTCTTTTGCGGTGGCCCGGGTGGCGGAAGCGCTCGTTGAAGGCCTGCACCGAACCGGTAAAGCCACGAAAGCTCTGCCGGACAGAGAAGAGGTTATTGTCGGCTCTTTGCTGCATGATATTGCCAAAACCCTATGTATCACTACCGGCTGCCGACATGCCGAAATTGGTCGGCAGATGGTCCTCGATCTCGGCTACCCCGAGCTGAGCGAGATTGTTGCCGAACATGTAGTATTGAAAAATTTCACAGCAGACCTCTATGCTCAGGGTGTTTTCGGCGCCAAAGAGATTGTTTTTTATGCCGACAAGCGAGTCCGTCACGACGAGGTGGTTAGTCTTGATGACAGACTCGAATATATTATCGACAGATACGGCGATAATAACCCCGCCAAAGAAATCCTTATTCGGCAAAATTTCGCCCAGACCCTGGATTTCGAAAGATACCTTTTCAATTTTCTCGATTTTTTACCAGGCGACATCCAGAAACATATGTCACACGCCTCATTTCTATAAGCTGGCTACCTGAAATTCCGGACAAAAGGTCGTCAGTTTGATTCCAGCGGTCAGATTCCTACCATTTGGTTATCTTGTTTACAGAAACGCTATAAACCAGAACCAAATACCTTGATGCAAACACTTTTTTCAAAAAATACTTCTTTATTTCTAGCTCCATTAGGCAATTTTGCTTATAGTCATTCTTTTATAGTGTTGGTCTGCCAAATAAATGTATTTCAATTGGTGCCAACATTGACGAAGGAGTAATTAACCATTTTCAGAGTAAAGGAGGCACATTCAATGAGAGAATTGAAGCAAGTTGTACCAGCAGTGGTTGCCGCATTTTGTTTAACTGCAGGCGTTGCTATGGCGGGAACCCTTGATGACGTTAAAGCAAAAGGTTTTGTTCAGGCTGGAGTAAATGGTGATCTCTTCGGATTTGGTAAACCAGATGAGAAAGGAGTCTGGAAAGGACTTGATGTCGATACCGCACGTGCTGTTGCCGCTGCTATCTTTGGTGATGCCGATAAGGTTAAGTACACTCCTCTCACGGCCAAGACCCGTTTTACCGCCCTGCAGTCCGGTGAAATTGATGTGCTGACCCGGAATTGTACCAAGACCCTCAGCCGCGACACCGACCTGGGACTGAACTTTGTCCAGGTTAATTATTACGACGGTCAGGGCTTTCTCATTCCTAAAAAACTCGGCATTAAAAGTGCCAAGGAGCTGGATGGCGCAACCGTTTGTGTACTTCCAGGTACCACCACAGAGCAGAATGTCGCCGATTATTTCCGCGTCAATAAAATGAAAATGAATCCGGTTGTCATTGAGAATACTGCAGAACTGTCCAAGGCCTTTTTTGCCGGCCGTTGTGATGTATTGACCTCTGACGCCTCTCAGCTTGCCGGTATCCGCGCCGTTGCCCCTGCGCCAAGTGATTATGCGATTTTGCCTGAAATAATCTCCAAAGAACCACTGGCACCTGCGGTTCGTCATGGTGATGACCAGTGGATGGACATTGTTAACTACTCTGTGCTGGCAATGATTGAAGCTGAAGAGTTGGGGATTACATCCCAAAATATCGACGAGATGATGAAAAGCACCGACCCAAGAATTCAGCGCTTCCTCGGAGTCACTCCCGGTAACGGCAAGGCTCTGGGGCTGGATGAAAAATGGGCCTACAATGTCGTCAAACAAGTTGGTAATTACGGTGAAGTCTTCGAGAGAAATGTCGGCACGAACACTCCTTTGATGATTGAGCGCGGCTTAAACGCTCTTTGGTTCAACGGTGGCTTGATGTATTCACCTCCTTTCAAATAACCGGCAACTGAGGACCTTCTCAAGGTTCTTATCCCGGGGCTTAGTTCCCATTTACCGGGCTTAGATCATACATGCCCAAAATGTATTTTGGGCATGTATACGTACAAAGGTGAATATGAATACATTGGCACAAGAAAAAATCCCGTTTTTGCGTGATCCCGCCAAGCTGGCGATCCTGTACCAGTGCCTCACCCTGGCAGGGGTCGGGCTACTGAGCTACTATTTGGTCCATAACACCCTTATCAATCTGGAAAGACAGTCAATCTCCACCGGATTTGGTTTTTTGGACCGGGAAGCCTCTTTTGAAATCGGGGAAAAACTCTTTCAGTATTCTGCAGCAGACTCCTATGGCCGTGCTCTGACTATTGGATTTCTCAATACTTTGCTCGTTTCCTTTATTGGCGTTACCCTTACAGTCATCCTTGGTACTTTTCTGGGTATTGCCAGACTCTCCTCAAACTGGCTAGTGGCAAAGCTGTCTGCAATATACATCGAAATTTTCCAAGACATTCCAATACTGTTGCAGCTCTTTTTCTGGTACGCCTTCTTCTATGAAATCCTGCCCTCCCCCAGACAGGCCCTCAATCCTATTGCCGGGATATTTTTATGCAACAGAGGATTGATTTTCGGCGTTCCACAGTGGCATGCAGCCTATAAATACGCATTTTTGGCCTTCGTCCTCGGCTGTGTCATCGTCTTTTTCTTGAGGAAATGGGCGGCAAAGCGCCAGGCAGCCACCGGACAGATCTTTCCGGTCATTAGAGTGTCTATTGCCGTGCTTATTGGCTTACCCGTTATTGTCTGGTGGTTGGCCGGGGCGCCCGCCGGAATGAATGTACCAAAGCTTTCTGGTTTTAACTTCAAGGGTGGTGTCAGCGTCAGCCCGGAATTTACGGCCCTGCTCCTTGGTCTTGTCCTCTACACTGCGGCCTTTGTGGCAGAAGTAGTTCGTGCCGGAATCCAGTCGGTCACTAAAGGCCAAACCGAAGCGGCCAAGTCAATCGGCCTCAAACAGGGACAAGTGCTGAATCTGGTCATACTGCCCCAAGCGCTGCGAGTCATCGTGCCACCTCTCACCAGCCAGATGCTCAACCTGATCAAAAACAGTTCACTGGCAGTGGCCATCGGTTACCCGGATTTTGTCTCCGTTGCCGGAACCACTATCAACCAGACCGGTCAGGCCATCGAAGGCGTGGCCATGATCATGATGGTTTATCTGTTTTTCAGTCTTTCAACATCAGCATTCATGAACTGGTACAATAAGAGAATTGCACTAGTGGAAAGATAAAGACACTTATGGAAAAGACTCTCCCCAATACCCATGAAACTATAAAGCCACCGTTGACCAATATCGGGATTATCGGCTGGGCAAAGGCCAACCTGTTTAATGGCTGGTTTAATTCTGCGCTGACCATCCTGGTCACGTATATGCTCTGGCTGGTACTGCCGCCTTTAATTAATTGGGCTTTCATAAACAGCAGTTGGCTGCCATCCGGCGACCAGTGCAAAGCTGGAGGAGGTGCGTGCTGGTCCGTTGTCAGCGCCAATATTCGCTTTATCCTTTTTGGCTTTTACCCCCACGAACTTCAATGGCGTCCACTGCTTGCCGTGGTTATCCTGATCGCCCTGCTTTTCTACAGTCAAAACCGCAATCACTGGAAAAAATCATTATTCTACGCCTGGATGATTGGTCTTTTTGTTATGGGGGTTTTGCTGAGAGGCGGTCTCTTCGGCTTTCAAGTTGTCGAGAGCAATCTTTGGGGTGGCCTCCCGCTGACCCTGTTATTGTCAGTTTTCGGGTTGACTGCCGCATATCCGGTGGGAGTCATGCTAGCCCTCGGCCGACAGTCGGAAATGCCGGTTATAAAATCTTTTTGCGTGGTGTACATCGAACTCATCCGGGGTGTACCGCTGATCAGTCTGCTCTTTATGTCTTCGGTGGTCTTTCCGCTCTTTTTACCTGAGGGTATGGTACTCAACAAGATCCTGCGGGCCCAGGTGGCCATCATTTTATTTACAGCCGCCTATATTGCCGAAGTGGTCAGGGGTGGACTTCAGGGCGTTAATAAAGGCCAGTACGAGGCGGCAGATTCGCTCGGCTTGAACTACTTCCAGACCATGCGCTTGATAATTTTGCCCCAGGCCTTGAAAATTGTCATCCCACCTTCTGTCAGTATTCTGATCTCGGCATTTAAAGATACCTCACTGGTGGTCATTATTGCCCTCTATGATTTACTGAAGACAACGCAGACCGTCCTTTCAGATCCTAAATGGATGGGTTTTTCCGCCGAGGCATATGTTTTTGTGGCCCTCATCTATTTTGTCTGTTGTTTTGCCATGTCCAATTACAGCAGGCGGCTTGAAAAAGAACTCGATACCAGTCTATAAAATCCTTTAATCGACCAATTGTGACCAGGAAACCAGGAAGAGAATCAATGAACTCTAAGCAAACAGAACAGACGACCGACGATGCCCCTATCATCATTATTGAGAACATGCACAAGTGGTATGGTGACTTTCATGTTCTAAAGGATATCAATCTGACGGTCAAAAAAGGTGAGCGGATCGTTATTTGCGGACCATCAGGATCCGGCAAGTCAACGCTTATTCGCTGCATTAACCGCCTTGAGGAACATCAGCGTGGTAAAATTATTGTCGACGGTATCGAGCTCACCAATGATCTGAAAAATATCGAAAAGATCCGCACTGAAGTCGGTATGGTTTTTCAGCATTTCAACCTGTTTCCCCATCTGACCATCCTGGAAAACCTGACTCTTGGGCCGATCTGGGTAAGAAAGACGCCCAAAAAAGAAGCAGAAGAAATTGCCATGTACTATCTGGAAAAGGTACGCATAGCCGAACAGGCTCAAAAATATCCTGGTCAACTTTCAGGTGGACAACAGCAACGGGTGGCAATTGCCCGCAGTTTATGCATGAAACCCAACGCCATGCTCTTTGACGAACCCACCTCAGCCCTTGATCCGGAAATGGTCAAGGAGGTACTGGATGTTATGATTAGTCTGGCTCAGGATGGTATGACAATGATCGTTGTCAGTCATGAAATGGGCTTTGCCAAAAGTGTCGCCCACCGGGTACTCTTTATGGACGGAGGTGAGGTTCTGGAACAAAACAATCCTGAGGATTTCTTCAACCACCCACAGCATGAGAGGACCCAGCTCTTCTTAAGCCAGATTCTTGATTAAGAGTTAAGCTGAAGTAAAGCGCGATATGGCACTCAGATTGCGAAAAGAAATTTCAGGCAAAGCATCAGTACCCCTGTATACAACACCGTCATCCCCAGTCCCGCCCGCATATAATCCTTTGTTTTATACCCGCCAGGGCGCATGATCAGGGCGTTCACCTGATGCGTTGGCAGGATAAAGGTGTTGGATGCTGAAACCGCGACGACAAGGGCGGCCACCAGTGGATCGGTGCCGATATCGAAGGCCATATCCATGGCCAGTGGAATCATGAGCACAGTCGCACCGACATTAGACGCCACCAGAGAAAAAAATGAAGTCAACAACGAAATTGCCAGCATCAAGACCAGCGGGCTCGGGTCACCAACCGCTGCCAGTATCTTTTGGGCAATATACCCCGCCGTTCCTGTAATTTCAAAAGCAGTGCCAAGTGGAATAAGGCCAGAGAGCAGGAACACTGTGCGCCAGTCAACCGCTTCATAGGCCCGGTCAGCCGGAATAATCCGGGTGAGTATCATACCCAATGCCCCGGTAAGAAGAGCGATTGATAATTTCACCTCAAACCCCAGGGCCAGTGTCAAGGCCATTACCGTGAAAAAGATTGCACATCGCGTGCGCTCAGGTTTCAGTTCCTCTCCCCGGATCTCATCGATAAGGGCAATGTCCAGTTGATCGGTTAGCAGGCGAAACTGCTTCCAGCGCCCCTGCATGAGGATAGTATCACCCTGCTGTAACTTGGTGACATTTATTTTATCCATAATAATGTTATCCCCGCGGACAATGGCCAGGGGGTTAATATGATAGAGACTGCGAAACTGTAGTTCCTCCATGGTATGCTGACTAAGATTTGAGTGAGGGATGACAACGCCTTCGACAACCCCCGATTCATCAGGAAAATTTTCTTCGGCAAACACCTCATGTTCGGGTTTTACAATCCAGCCCTGCTCATCCACCAGCCGCTGGATGTTGCTCTCACTGCTCATAACCCAGAGGGAATCCCCGGCCTCGATTACTGAATCTTTAGTGGGAGCAAATTCTTTCTGATACCCTTCATTTTTGGCAATGCCAACCACCGTTATATGATACCGTGGACGGATTTCCAACTCACCAAGTGTCTGATGGGGATAATATGCAGGGACCGTCAACTCGTAGCTATGGCCCACGTCAGCACCATATATTTCCTGCAACCTTCTGTCCATACAACTCTCATCGTCTATATTACAAACAGCGGCTGGAAGGATTTTTTTGCCAAAGAGAGAAAAATAGATAATCGCCGCGGCAAGAAGCGCCAGGCCAACGGGGGTTACAGTTAGGAGTCCAAAAGGGGTGAACGGCTGATTACTGACAGCCTCGGGATTGTTCCTCCACCACCCTTGCATGAGATCGTTCAGCATAATGAGCGGACTAGAGCCAACCAGGGTAAGGCAGCCGCCGATAATTGCGCAAAACCCCATGGGCATCAAGATTCTGCTGGCAGAAAAATTAAGCTGACGGCTTATGCGCATGGTGGCTGGCATAAAGAGTGCCGCCGCACCAATGTTTTGCATAAAGCTGGAAATAATGGCGACGGTGAGAGAAATAATCACCATGATTCTGGTTTCGCTTCGGCCAACGATTTTGATAATCTGACTCGCCACCGAATTCATCACCCCGGTTTTATTCAAACCGGCGCCGATAATCATCACCGCAATTATAGACACAACGGCATTGGAACTGAGTCCGGCTATTGCCTGCTCTGCTGAAAGAACGCCCGTCAAAGGAAGCAACACCATCATCAGCAAACCAACGAGGTCCACCCGCAGGAGATCGGTCACAAAGAGAAAAATGGCCAGCCCCAGTAAACCGAATACAATCATCATGTCCGTGGTTATCACCGCCGTTTCCATACCCATTTCACCAGAGATATTGCATTTTGTAAACGTCAGCGCCTTGCACCAACCACGTGTAAGCTAACAATCAAAGCATAACGTTATTACAGACAAACATCAAGTTCACCTGAACTTTCTCTGTAAATGCTTTTATAACAAAGAGTCGGCTTCAATCGTAATAATACCTGCGTTATCCAAAATGATTTTTACCACAACAAATATACAGGCTTGACAAGAGCCATCACAACCTGTTTCGATATAGGCAATTGTATGAACAATACACCTTGAACGACTACCATAAGCCTTCACCTTCACATATTCATGACAAAAATTATCGATGAAAGCTACTTTGTGGAACTTAAAAACGCTGACCCTGAACAGCTCTGCAGAAATGGCAGATGTAGTTATAACACCGAAAAGCATCAATATTCCCTACAGATTTGGGGCGATCAATATCTCATTGATCTGAACAATTCAACCATTGAACAGGTTCCTGCGACAGGGCCACAACCCCATGAATATTTTTATCTTTTCGTGATGTACTATCTTTTACGGGCAAGAGATATTCCTGTGCAAAATGAGTGGGTTTCGGAAAAGGATCTTCCCGGAGGCCCCACTTTTTTCAGAGGTCCACATCAAATACCCACCAATCTCATCAGCGGACAGTTCGGCAACAATCTCGATGAGTTCAAAGCCTGTTGTGCTCGTTTGGCAGGTACTCCGATACCGATGGCCGACGCGGCCTTCAGTTTTTCTATAACCCCTGATATTCCAATAGCGGTTCTGTATTGGATTGGAGATGAGGATTTCCCGGCTGAAGCCAAAATACTCTATGATCGATCAATCACAGAACTCCTCTCGTTGGACATACTCTTTGCGCTGGCAGTTGCGGTGTGTCACAGAATCAGCGAAACAACACTGTTGGGTCTTTAAGTGAGGTATACATAGTATTGCAGAAATTCTGAGCCAGAGAGTCTCGCTTTGGCACTCTCTGGCCGGGTCAATTACCCTCAGGTGAACAGGCGATCAATATCCGCTGCCAACGATGAGGTTACTTTTTGTTTTTTTCGCATAGGTGTTTTTCTCTTTGCCCTTCCATTCATACTTTACCCATGTGCCTTCGGGAGTGGCTTCTAATAAGGCTGCATAAACCGGAGGAGCAGCATCCTTCAGACTCTTACCAGCGAGTGTAGGATGGACGAGCATCGTTCCATCTTCTTCCATAATAAACGCATAAGGGGAATAACTATCGGCATTAAAGGTCATAATATCTTTACCACTGTCAATTTCAGCGACAATGACATCAACATTATTACTTATAGACGCTTTATCTACAGCCCAGGCATCTACTGCAAATAAAAGTACTACAATAAGAGATAGTAAGAGATCAAATCTTTTCATTATTTCCTCCTTTTCGAAAGCTTCAGCCACCGATCCAGATGAAAAGGCAGTCTGCCGCTTTCTCTTTTTAGTACCTTACAGATTGTTTTCTTGTTTTTTTGCAACAAAACAATCTGTCTCCAAGGTACTTATCCCGGCTTTCTTACCGTTTACCGGGGTTAGTACTTTACAGATTAGTTTCTTGTTTTTTGCAAAAAAATTAATCTGTCTCAAGGTTCTTATTCCGGCTTATTGTCCGTTTACCGGGGTTAGATACCATTTCAGAGAAAATTCTTCTCACAATCCTCTGAATACTTCAGATAGAACCTGTACGTCGATTGCGCGCTGGACTTTGTGAGCATCACCTCCTTGAACATTTCAATTTCATTCAGGCTCAAAGTACCAAGGGCCCCCTTTGGTACCACGTTTCAGGATGAAGGATAAGCATGATGAGAGTGGATTTTCTATTCTCACCATAGCTAATCTATGTAGCTGCTAAGCATTTAGTATGCCAATTCATAAATTCTATTTATTCCACGCAAAAGGCAATATTATAGATACACGAATCATCATCCGATTTGCATTTTTTGCGCACGTGTGTGCAAAAAATGGTTAGGGAAATAGAACCAGGCAAACAGCTAGAGAAATAAAACGCGAGGTACAATAAAGAGGAGCGGCAACATTCTTTGTAACAAGCCACCGCTATTAATAGGAAACATACTTTATGCAACTACTCCTGGTCATGCACTTTATGAAAATAGAGAGGTATCAGAACGAACCACTCTAACCGTTCATCAAAGCGAACAGCCACGCCATCTTCATTGCTTCGCATGACGACGCCACCCACATCTTCAATCATCAGACGGCTATGTTTACCCTGAAAAATTATATCGATATGGCAACGTTGACCAACACTCGGACGATCGTTCATTTCCATGAACAAACCAGTTATACTGATATCACGCAGAGTGCCACGATAGGTCTTGTCAGTCTCACCTACACGGCAAAACCCCTTTGAAACAAAGGGCATTCGAACCGAGACTCTGCGATCATCCAATTTATCCATAGTACTACCTTTCCATACGAATAACACAGACTCCTCCAACTAAAGGAGAATATTAGTTCATCAAAATGCCTGCTTCAATCAGAATAGAACACTGTATTATAACTAACCCCGGTAAACGGTAAGAAAGCCGGGATAAGTACCTTGACGAAATTCATTCATAAAAAACAAGAAATGAATTTCTAAGGTACTAAATACTGTAGCAAAATCGACAATCAAATCCCATTTCGAGATTTTTTCGCGGTAACCTTGCTTATACATAACAATGAAGAGCTGCACACTAAGCAAGGAGGCGTCATTGAAATTTTACCCATTCAAAGCCTTCCAACTCTGCCCTATCCTTAAGAAAGGTTAACCAATCTTCCCATTCGGCATACTCCCCGTATTCTAGCAAAAACTCTGCATAGACCGCTGTTTTTTTGCGAGCAAGAAGTACCCTCCGTTCGTCAAGAAGGTCCTTCATCTGTTCTGA
Organism: uncultured Desulforhopalus sp.; assembly: GCA_963677465.1. Taxonomy (GTDB): domain Bacteria; phylum Desulfobacterota; class Desulfobulbia; order Desulfobulbales; family Desulfocapsaceae; genus Desulforhopalus_A. Next base: position 3,470,792 of record OY781976.1, read on the forward strand.
CGTAAGCATTGCCTGTCACCCTTTGCATATTTTAAAATTGGATGACAACACTATAGACGTCACTTCTTACACAAATCGGACAAACCGTACTTTTTCCTGTTTCCCGGGGACAGTTTATCCACAGCCTAACAAAAAGTGCTGTATTTGCAATAGGCCCAACTGACAGTGAGAACAGTAATTTTTTTAAGTTGCGAATAAAGCACCCTGTCCTGCGTAAAAAAAAAGGAGCTTTGAGTCAATTTACCTCTCGCTTTCATTGCTCCATCATTTAAACGGTAAACTCAAACTTAATGCCAGGATGATGTTTATAACCAACCAGTTCAAAATCATCTGTTGTGACCCACGTTTCCAGATCTTTTAGAGTTTTAATCTCCGGATTTATTTCAAGTCTCGGCAACGGCAATGGCTCACGTTTGAGCTGAACGTCACGTAACAGTTCCAGCTGATCTTCGTAAACATGGACATTAACAATTTTATGAAAGGCCTTTGCTGGCTTGAGCCCTGTTATTTGGGCCATAATCATCAGCAACCAGCCAACCTGCACCTGATTGAAACCATGACCGAGCGGCAAATCGTCTGAACGCTGATAAGAAGTCAGGTACAACTTTCCCCCGAGAATACTAAAGGTATGGGTATGCATACAGGAATTGAGACATGCACGGTCCCGTTCTCCGGGATTCATAAAGGTCATTATCTCACTGCGGTTATCAATACCCCGACGGAGATCATCATAAACGTTTTGTAACTGATCAACTGATTCACCTTCGGGGTTTCGCCAGTTTCTTCCTTGCGCCCCATAACAACGACCCATATCGTCGGTTCCTTTACGGAAGGGATTTGCCAACCACGCCGTATTTTCATTGGCATTAGCATTCCAGGTATTACAACCAATCTTTCTAAAATCAGCCGCACTGGTGTAGCCTCGGAGGTAGCCAAGCATTTCTGCAATAGCCTGCTTCCAGAAAAGTTTTTTGGTGGTTAATACCGGTAACAGCCCCTGGCTCATATCGTATTCAAGATCCGCGTTAATGACAGTCAGGCAACGCTTACCGGTCCGTCTATTTTCAACCCATTCGCCCGTCTCAATTACGCGCTGGCATAAATCCAAATACTGTTGCATTATACTCTCCTCGTCGGCTCATGGTCATTTCGACCTCACTTTTTGGTGGAATTTACGCTGTCCGCATCCCCTGGCTGAAAAATATCATAAAAAGCAAGAAATTTATCTCTAAGGGACTAACCCCGGTAAATGGTAAGAAAGCCGGGATAAGTACCTTGGAGACAAATTGATTTCTTGCAAAAAAACAAGAAATCAATCTGTAAGGTACTAAAGTATATCAGGTATCAAACAACGCAAAACTAGAAATATTTACCATACGATTAAACATTTTACTCAAACTGCAAGCAATGAAACAACTCTCCGTTTTCGAAAGCTCTCCTAAGCCAACTGAGATACCATTGGCCGAGAAAGTCAGACCCCAGACCCTGAAGGATATCGTCGGCCAGGAGAAGCTTTTGGCCCCGGGCACTGCACTTCACCGCATGATCGAACGTGATGAATATGGCTCTTTCATTCTCTGGGGGCCCCCTGGTACCGGCAAAACCACAATTGCCAAATTTATTGAGTCAAAAACGAAACACACTTTCTATTCTTTTAGCGCCGTCATGAGCAAAATTGGCGACGTGAAGGCGTTGATGGAGCGGGCGAAACAAATCCATCTCTATGAAAACCGAAACACCATCGTCTTCGTTGATGAAATTCATCGTTTCAATAAATCGCAACAGGATGCCTTTTTGCCTTATATCGAATCGGGATCAGTCATTTTAATTGGAGCGACCACAGAAAACCCCTCGTTTGAAGTCATTCCTGCGCTGCTCTCCAGATGCCACATTTTCGTTCTGGAATCCCTGCCTGAAACCAATCTCCAGATAATTCTTGCCAGGGCTCTGCCGGAAATCTCCAAACGACTGAATATTGATGACAGTGCCCTGCAACTTCTGGCTGAAAAGGCGGGTGGCGACGCCCGAAGAGCCCTCAATGATCTCGAATTAATTTGTAGAAATGCGGAAATAGGCGATCTTATAACCAAAGAATTTGTGGCCAAAACAATAACCAAACGATCGCTCTTCTATGACAAGCGGGGTGAAGAACATTATAACCTCATCTCTGCCTTCCAGAAATCAATTCGCGGCAGCGACCCTCAGGCCGCACTGTATTGGCTCGCCAGGATGCTCGAAGCCGGAGAGGATCCGCTCTATGTCACCAGAAGACTGGTGCGAATCGCCTCAGAAGACGTCGGTCTTGCTGATCCCCAGGCAATCGTCCAGGCAATGGCGGTCAAAGACGCCGTCCATTTTCTGGGCATGCCAGAGGCAAACACGGCGCTCAGCCAATTGACCGTCTATCTGGCCGCCGCCCCCAAGAGCAACGCGCTGGAAACGGCCTATTTGAGTGCCAAAGCTGATGCGGAAAAAACCAGCCACCTCAAGGCCCCACTTTCCGTCCGTAACGCCCCGACAAAGCTTATGAAAGATCTGGGCTACAACAAGGGCTATCGATATTCACATGACTATGAAAACCACTACAGCTACCAGAAATACTTCCCGGACGATATGCCAGAAAAAACCTATTACCAACCATCACAGTTTGGTTTTGAAAAAGAGATACAAAAAAGGCTTGAATGGTGGGCCAACCTGAAAAAACGCCAGACAAAAGAGGAGCAATAAGCTTCTGACAAGAAATAAGAAAGGCAAAGGTCTTAACAAGACATATTCCCGTCCTATCAAAAAGTCATTTGCGGCAAGGCGTGGTACATGGTACAAGCAGCAACAGACATGTACCTTGCCCGCTCATTATATTACAATCAACTTCATCCCATTTATAGCCTGATCTTTTCAACTCATGACTTTTCTCTACGACAAAATAACCTACATTTTTGACCCGTTACACCATTTGTGGGAGCATGAAAAAATGCACCGCAAGATCTCCTTCGGCCTGGTGCTCTTTTTTCTTGCCAGCATTATCAGCATTGAATTGAACCGCCGGAATCTGCTCCCCGGCTATTTGGCGACAGTGGTGCCCAAGAACCACTTTTTTGCTGTTCAGGCAGCCTTTACCGTCGTCCTCATCCTGGAGGTAATCAGCCTGGTTTTCACCATTCCCTGTTCATTTAGTCGATCGGTGGGAAAACAGTTTGAGATTCTCGCACTTATCCTGATGCGAAACGCCTTCAAAGAACTCTCGTACTTCCCGGAACCAATTACTTTCATTGGCAACCAAGATGCGGTTCTGAATATTCTGTCCGACGGATTCGGCGCCTTGCTGATCTTTGCCCTGCTGGGCTACTATTACATAGTGCAGAACCGGGCCAAAGACGAGAGAATGCAGCCAACCGACCTCTACTATTTCGTCGCCGCCAAAAAAGGCATCGCTCTGATTCTGCTGGCAATTTTTATTTTCATGGGAATTCTCAGCAGTATTGCAACACTGATAGGCGCACCGGATACTGATGTTCTCCATGGCTTTTATACTATCCTGATTCTGACGGATATTCTGGTGGTCCTCATTTCCCAGTGCTTCCAGCCATCTTTTTATGCAGTTTTTCGTAATTCAGGATTTGCCCTGTCAACCCTGATCATCCGTATTGCTCTTGCCGCCCCACCCTTTTACAATGTGCTGCTGGGGATTGCGGCAGCACTTTTTGCCATCTTGCTGACCCTGGTGAGCCAGTCTCTATTCTGGAAAAAGAAGTAAGAGGAGAGAGGATAAAAATATTATTTCCAGATGCCAGGTATCAGGTGACCACAGTCTGGACAACAACCAGCATGAAGACGATTGGTGATGATCTGAAAGCCATAGCGCTTGATGACTGTTTCGCCGCAGGAAGGACAGACGCTATTTTCTCCGCCCGACCCTGGCCGGTTACCCGAATAGACGTACTCTAACCCCTGGGCAATGCCAATTTCTCTGGCTCTGGCAAGTATTTTCGTACCGGTAGGGGGCACTCTGGACATTTTATAGCTCGGGTAGAAGCCGGAGACATGCCAGGGAATGCTTCTGTCGACGCCAGCCAGAAAAGAAGCTATCTCTGTCAATTCCTCCTCCGAGTCATTCATTCCAGGAATCACCAGGGTCGTCACTTCCACCCAGACTCCCAGCTCTTTAAAGCGGGTTATTGCTGCAAGCACCGGAGCAAGTCTTGCGCCGCAGACTTTCTGATAAAATACATCACGAAATGATTTGAGATCAATATTGATTGCGGTGACCACAGGTGCCAGCATGCGAATCGCCGTATCGGACATATAGCCATTGGAAACAAAGATGTTTGCCAATCCTCTTGCCTTGGCGGCAACGCAGCAATCGTAGGCAAATTCAAAAAAAATAGTCGGTTCGACATAGGTGTAACTAATCGACCGGCAACCACCGGCAATGGCAGCGTCGGCAATCTCTTCGGGGTCGCGAAAAACCCCGGAAGTCTCAATGTCCATATCTCTTGACACCTGGGATATGGAAGCGTTCTGACAATGCAGACAACGAAAATTACACCCCGGTGTGGCAATGGAATAGGAAGAACTTCCCGGCAAGACATGGAAGATCGGCTTTTTTTCGATTGGATCGATATGCTCGGCGATTACCCGGCCATAAACAAGGCTAACGATGGAATTGTCGCGACAAGCTCTTACACCGCACAAACCCTTCTGACCATCGTGCAGAGTACAACCATGGCCACAGAGGGTACACTGAACAGCGCCATCCTTGCTGAGCGAGTAGAGAGAATTGGCAGCGGCGATGGCCTTATCCTGGTAGTTTTTAGCCATAAATACTATTTTTAAAGATACTCTTATTTAACACAATTCCATTTATCCTCAGAAAACAGATAATGAGGTCGAAAATTGCTTTTGTAACTCATTGCCGGAACCGAATCGATGAGGTATCCGAGGTAAAGGTATTCAACCTCCCACTCCCGGCACAAATCAACCAGTTTCAAGACGTTATAGGTGCCAAGGCTCCGACGGGCCTCGTCAGGGTCAAAATAAAAATAAACGGCGTTGAGCCAATTATGGCCGATATCAATAATGGAAGTCCCCAACAGACGACCATCAATCCGATACTGAATCTGGGCGCTGTTAACAATAGAATTCAGGAAAAAATCCCGATAATAGCCCCAGGCATTATTATTTTCGGTCGGATACCGAATACGGAGAAATTTTTCACAAAGCGCAAGCGTCTCCTCATCTGGCTGTAATGGTAAAACAGCCATCTCCACGTCATGGTTTTTTTTATACGCCCGCCTCTGATTACGGTTGGCACTAAAATCCCCTGCGTGTAAACGAATAGGAATGCAGGCAGAGCAGGTGGGACATTGCATATTATACAGACAATTGCCGTTCCGCCGGTAACCGGCAGACAAGAACAGTTCCATTGCCCGTTCACTGAGAGGCGCAAAAGTGGCCTGGTGGAAGGTCGCCACCTCAATCAAACCATAGGGGCACTGTATGTCGATTGAAACAAAAAGATGTTCCACCCGGGAAATGAGCAAAGCAAATTCCCCCCGGCACTTCTCATCATATGTAAATGTAACGTCCTTCATGGTAGTATGATGTGCATGATGGCACGTCTTGTCCTATAATTCTTCTTGTTTATCGAGGGCTCAAGTCATAAAAGCCAACCTCGACACCATCTACACCAGTCCCTGGTCAAGCATGGCATTTGCCACTTTAACAAAGCTGGCTATATTGGCACCAGCCGCATAATTCCCTGGCGTGCCATATTCCTCCGCAGCCTCAAGACAGGTCCGATGAATCGATTTCATGATATGTTTCAACCGGTCATCAACCTCTGTTCTCGGCCAGGAAAGACGCATGGAATTTTGCGCCATCTCTAAGCCTGAAACGGCGACCCCACCGGCATTTGCCGCCTTACTGGGGGCAAAGAGAAGTTTGTGATCATGAAAAATATCAGCTGCTTCGGGGGTTGAGGGCATATTCGCCCCCTCACAGACAAGTTGCACTCCATTGCTGACCAGATGTTCTGCATCGGTACCATTGATTTCGTTTTGGGTGGCACAGGGAAAAGCGCACTCAGCACCATGCTGCCAAAGAGGATTATAACCAAGGACAGGATTTACAGGGGTATAGACGGCTTCGGGATATTGTTCTGCGTATTCACTCATCCGTCCCCGCCGAATATTTTTCAACTCTTTGACATACTCCAGTTTTGCCCCATCAATGCCCCTTTCATCATAGATATATCCCGACGAATCTGACAGGGTGAGTACCGTTCCACCGAGCTCAAGAATTTTTTGTACGGTGTACTGGGCTACATTTCCAGAGCCAGACACCAGGCATCGTTTGTTTTCCAGACTCTCCCGCCGGGTCTTCAGCATTTCCGCGGCAAAATACACCACACCGAAACCGGTAGCTTCAGGACGGATCAGGCTGCCGCCCCAGGCAAGACTTTTTCCTGTCAAAACCCCGGTAAACTCATTTTTGAGTTTTTTGTACATGCCAAACAGATATCCAATCTCACGGGCTCCGACGCCAATATCACCCGCAGGGACATCGGTATTCGGGCCAATATGTCTATAGAGCTCACTCATAAACGACTGGCAAAAACGCATCACTTCATTGTCTGACTTGCCCTTTGGATCAAAATCGGAACCGCCCTTACCTCCGCCCATGGAAAGAGTTGTCAGGGAATTTTTGAAGACCTGTTCAAATGCCAGGAATTTCATTATGCCGAGATTGACTGAGGCATGAAATCGCAAACCACCTTTATAAGGACCAAGGACGCTGCTCATTTCTACCCTGAACCCCCGGTTAACATGTACCTGGCCCTCATCATCCATCCATGGCACGCGGAACATGATAACCCTCTCCGGTTCAGTTATTCGATCCAAAACAGATTGTTGCCGGTATTCGAGGTTGCGTTCCAGAAACGGCTTGATGCTCTCGATCACCTCATGCACGGCCTGATGAAACTCGTGCTGTTCGGGATCTCTGTCTTTTATCTGGCTGATTATCACATCCATTAACAATCTCCTGTTAAGCTAGAGTTTTGATTCCAAATTTCTTTTCCCTTTATAGTACATACCATTTCACATGGTTTTTCCATTTGAAAAAGAACGCTTTCTGACAGAGTGCCGTCACATTTCATAGCAAAGGGTTTATCCAGGCGAATATGACGTATATATTTGCCCCTTTCGGTAAGCGGTTGCTCTGTCAGCCAATGCCAGTCAAGATGGTCGCTTTGCTTGGTCGCTTCCTGCTTTCCCGCTTCCTGTCTGCCATTTTCATTAAGGGTGAGATAGGGAATCCCCAATGAGGTGATATTTTGAAAAAAGTGGGTCCCCTGTGATGGATCTGCCTTGATTTTGTCGTTCTGCACCTCAATAATGGCTGCGACTCCTGAGATATCCGCCCATTGAACCGGAATTCCCAGCCAGGGGTCAGCAGAACCCCACCTCCCTGGACCAATGAGGACAAAATGTTTCTTTTCCTGCAATAATCTTCGATTCATTGCACCAATTTCCATGGCCATTTCCTGGGTTTTTGAACCATCAAAGGACTCTGGGCAGACATAAATAATATCGGTCAGATCCGTGAAACTGCCATGCCCCAGACACTGACTCACATAACAAAAAGCATTTTTCCTTTCGTGGTCGCAAATCTGCACATCCGCCATCTCGCCACCAGTAACCATCGGTCGAATCTGCAAAAAATAAAACACAGACTTCTCAATTTCCTGATCAAGATGCAGGGCAAACTCTAGCTCCACATCTCCACCCATCCCGATCTTGCCCGCCCTTAACAACTCCGAAAGAATCCTGGCCAGCGGATAACCGGAATATTTTAACAACTGGGCAAAGGTCATAATCTTTATTCCAGGCAGACTGGCATCCCGGACTCGGTGTTCCTCGGCGATGTAGGTCGAGGCCAGCATGGTCACGGGCAGTTCTTTTTCCGCCTCCTGAACGGTACGCAAAACCAGATTCGAGGTATCGCGCTGCAGACATCGATCAACGCTCATATCGAGGGCGTAGAACTCCCGCTGACTGTATTTCAGCATGTTTTCTATGGTGGAGAACTGGACCAGTTTTTTCGGTTTGGCCGGAGAGAACCAAAGCGATTTACCGCCTTCAACCACTGTTTTCCCAACTCCCAACGCAATATGGGCGATCCCTTCATCAGGTCTCATATCCATGACCGGATAAAAATTATGGGACTGGGCGACGCCGGAGACCGCGGGATAGTAATAATTGTCGTACTGATCACCGGCCAACTGTTGAATGATGACCGCCATCGAATCCTCCCGGCCATGGCCGGTGGCCTTTGAAAATGCAATGGGCCCCTCAAACCAGGTGGAGGCATAGACCAGTTTGATGGCACTTTCCAGCTGGCCCAATCGCGTATTAAAGTCAGGATTATTATTGGACAGAAAATAGGTGGAATATAACCCGGCATACGGTTTAAACTGGCCATCCTCCAGCAGGCTTGAAGAACGTACGGAAAGGGGTTTGTCCGATTTTTGGAGAAAAGCACGAAGCTCTTGTCTCAGCCAGGCAGGCAGTGGAGAGTCGAGGAAGATATCTGCAACCTGATCATTGGCCAGAGGTTTGGCATAATGCAGATTATTCTCCTCAACAAAGGCATCAAAGCCATCGGCAGTGATGACACAGGTTTTGGGAATGGTGACCGTATGAGAGCCCAACACCGAATCCTCACGATGAGCACCTTGCAGACAGGCCCACATGAAAGCGATGCCCTTTGCCTTCCCCCCCATGGAGCCATTGCCGATTTTGACAAAATCCATAATATCGGGATCGTAGTCTTCCGCCGTGAATTTTACAACGACTCCCTGCTGGCGTAGTTTTCGCAGCGAATGCACTTTGTACACCAGATCCGCCCGAATTTTTTCCGTATCATCAATATTCAGCACATAGTCTCTATGGAGCCTGCGGGCGAGAATGACCTCTGCTCTGGCCATAACCCAGTTGGAAAAGTGATTCCTCTCAGTATGATATTTAAGTGATTCTGCAGGAATAATCTTCAGCTGTTTCTCAAACTCGAAGAGATTTGCCGCATGACCAATAGCCGTCTGATCGGGCATCCGGAAGATAAAGTCGCCAAAACCGAGATGGTTGAGGAAATAAGCATGCAGCTCATCCTTAATATTTGCCGATTTTTTATCAATAAAGACAGCAGGAATCCGTTCCGCCTGGCCCCGATTTTTCTGTTCGGCGGAAACCATCAAAAGAGGCATATCGTTTATTTCCTGGCGAATTGACTGGAGAAAATCAAAGCCCGCCTGCGTGTCTGCCCGGCCATTTCTTCTAAAGGTTGCATCTGAAATAACGGTAAAGACGTAGGGCTTATAGGTCTGGTATAAATGTTGGGCTTCTTCATAGTTGGTGGCCAGGAGTATTCTCGGCCGGGCTCTCATGCGCAGAAGGCGGTGGCGCTCATTCAGACTTTCATCAAGCACTGATTGAGTCTGTCTGACCACCTCACGATAGATAAGGGGCAAAAACAGCGAGCGATAGAGCGGGGAGTCTTCAACGTATATGATCACCCTGACCATCGCCCGTTTGATATCCATGTCGACATTTCGATGATCTTCGACATTTTTGATTATAGCGAGCAGCAGATCCGCCTCGCAGCACCAGAGAAAGATCTTATCCACGCCATGGCTGCCGGCCTTCTCGGGAAAAGTTGACCGCATGTTATGGGCCACCAGAATGACGGGCAGATCTGCTTGGATTTTTTTTATAGCCGCTCCCAGCACAAAGGCATCCATTCCTCCCAGAAAGGGCATGGTGATAACCATGTCGAACTTTTTCTTCCTGATCAATTCAAGTGCTTCAGCAGCAGAAGAGACCCTGGTTATTTTTGGCGGTTTGCTTAAGTTTAGGCCATGGTATTCAGTGATGAGCCGAGTTGCGATACTGCCATCTTCCTCCATAATATAGGCATCATAGAGGCTTGAAATAAGAAGAATCTCCTGCACCTTGAATGGCATGAGGTCGTGAAAGATTTTAAAGTGCGGATCAAAATCAGGAATGACCTCTTTGGAGTCGATAAACATGGCGCTCCCCTAAAATACCTAACATCTTTATCTCAGCTTCTCAGAACTCTTTACTGACACTGTAAGTCCTTTTTTAATAAAGTGAAAATGTAAATTTGGCTGCGGTAACGATCCTCCAAATTACCAGGAATTATCGACAACAACCCTTAACAACCAGTAAGATCTGATGAAAAGCAGCTGCTGCCGTGGTATGTTAAGGTCAAAGAACTGCCCTTCCTCGGGTCGAGGAAGGGCTTTCATAACAACATATTGCGGAGATATTACCGGACATATGGAAGGATTGCGGAAAAAACTCATCACTGTCGCCGTTTTGGCCATCGTCTCTCTTCTCATCCAGTTGGCTGCCTACATTTACAGTATTAATTTGTTTCAGGCCGATCTCAAAACACTTCAGGACATTCATACCTTTGTAGAAAATGTCCTCGAACTACGGCGGTATGAGAAAAATTTTGCCTATGATATCGGTGAAAAAGATATCGACGAGGTCCTTGAATTTGTTACGTATATACAGACAGGGATGGAAAGCGTCGAGAATTCACCGGTGGCGGGTCTTTATCACGAGGACCTCCTGCTCTTTAAGAGTAATCTCAAGGCCTATCGTCAGCTTGCCATCCAGGCAAAAGACCAGAAAAACCCTGACTTAAAGTCATTGCGTTCCTACGGCCACAAGATGCTGCTTTTCTCCAAAGAGGTTCTCAATTCTAATCAGACCTACATAACAGACAGCCTTAGAAAAATAATGATTGTTCCGGCAATCGCGATGTTTCTCTTTGGTGGAAGTCTGATAATTGCCCTGGTTCTGCTGACCATTGCAACTCTTAAACAGATTAAATTCGTCACCCAGACAACCAGACGGATTGCCCAGGGAGATTTCCGGTCAATCAACCCCTACGATGAAGGCTACAGTACCTATCCACGCATTATCAAGGCCTTTAATCTTATGATCAAAGAGTTGGACTCCCGCCAGGAACAGATTCTCCAGTCGAAAAAGCTGGCCGCAATCGGGACTCTGACTTCGGGAATAGCCCATGAGGTCAACAATCCACTGAACAACATTTCTCTAACCGCCGAAACTCTTTTGGAAGAAAAAGAATCACTCACCAAAGATGAAGAGGAAGAGATGCTCCTCGATATCATCAACGAAGTTACCCGGGCCAGTAATGTTGTCAACAACCTGCTTGATTTTTCCCGTTCCCATGGCCAGATGGTTTTTGAATCGCTTGATGTGGCGACGGTACTGAAAACAACTTTGAAATTGATCAGAAACCAGATTATGCTTTCCGGGGTGAAGCTGGAAACCCACTTCCCCGAGGAATCTTTTTTGATAAAAGGTGACCTCAATGGTTTGAAACAGGTTTTTATTAACCTTTTCCTCAATGCCATCCATGCCATGCAAGGCGGTGGACTACTCAGTCTGACCATTCTGGCAAATGATGAAAAAACAGTGACGGTACAGGTAAGCGATACCGGCCAGGGGATGCCACCAGAGGTACTGGAAAAAATATTTGATCCGTTTTTCACCACGAAATCAATTGGCCAGGGCACCGGCCTGGGACTGTCAGTTGTTTATGGCATTGTCAATAAACACAATGGTTACATAGAGGTAAACAGCCGAGCCGGCGAAGGGACCACCTTTGCCGTCACCCTGCCTCGGGTATTGGAAATCACACAAGATGCAGATTGAAGGAACTGACAGAAAGTTTTCCGTAGTCCTTACCGATGATGACGAGATTTTTTGTCGTCGTGTCGGCAAGATCATGACCGATGAAGGATATAACTTCCAGACCTGTCTTCTAGGCAAAGAACTCTTGAACCTCGTGGGCCAGGAGGTTGTGGACCTGATTCTCCTGGATCTGCAATTACCCGACATGAGCGGTCTGCAAATCCTCGATCTCGTTAAAGCAACTAATCCTGAAACTGAAATTATCATCATTACCGGCCACAGCAGCGTCGACACCGCAGTTACAGCGATTAAAAATGGCGCAGGCAATTATTTATGCAAGCCGATTAAAAAACATGATCTGCTTCTGGTGGTTCAAGCCGCCAGGGAAAAGGTACTGCTACGGCGGGAAAACAAATGGCTGCGAGACGTCCTTGACAATAAGGAGGAAAATTTCGGTATCATTGGACAGTGCAAACAAATCAATGAAATTGCCCAAACAATGACAAAGGTTGCCCCCTTAGACTGTAATGTGCTCATTCAAGGAGACACGGGAACCGGCAAGCAGTTAGCGGCAAAAGCTGTCCATCGCCAGAGTAACAGGAAAGACAAACCGCTGATAATCTTCAATTGCGGTGGATTTGCTGAGGAACTCGTCGCCAACGAATTATTCGGCCACGAAAAAGGAGCCTTTACCGGTGCGACCACGAGAAAAATCGGCTTGCTGGAGTCTGGCCATGGTGGGACAGTTTTTCTCGACGAAATAGGTGAGATGAGTCTCACCATGCAGGCAAAACTGCTGCATGTTATAGAAGAAAAAAGAATTTTACGCCTTGGTTCCACCGTTCCGATAGAACTGGATATACGAATTATCGCGGCAACAAATAGAAATCTTCGGGAGATGGCCCAGCGGGGCGAATTTCGCGAAGATCTCTATTTCAGGCTTAATGTTGTTGGTATTCACCTGCCATCACTCGTTGAGCGCAAGGAAGATCTCCCCCTTCTTATCAGCCATTTCATAGGAAAATACAATCGTCGTTTCGCCAAAAACATTACTTCGGTATCACCAGAAGCTCTCGATATCCTGATGAGTTACGATTACCCTGGCAATATCCGGGAACTGGAAAATATCGTCCAGCGAGCCCTGGCACTGAGCGAGAATGATACGATACAGCCCCGCCACCTGCCCCAGGACATCCAACATTTTTCCTTTACATCCGCTGACAGTAAAACCCTGCAGTCTCTTGCCAATATCGAGCGGGAACATATAACCAAGGTTTTGCGTTTTACCAGCGGCGATCGTCGAATGGCGGCGACCATCCTCGGCATACCACGAACAACTCTGTGGCGTCGCATAAAACAATACGATCTGGAGTAGCGTAGCTAAAGGGGACGCCCGGCAAGGCCACTTGTTCAAAGCTATAACCTGTGCCGGGCATATATTTGAGTTTTTGAACTAAGCTATTTTGAATTTGCGTACCAGTGTATTCAGTTGCTCTGCAAGTTTTGAGAGCTCGTTGGCACTTTTATTTACATCACTGCTGCTGCTGCTTATTTCATTATTGCCATTACTTATCTCACCGATATCGACAGTAATGGTTTGGATGGCCGTGGAACTCTGGGCAACATTCTCGTTGACCTCGGTTATTCCCGAAGCAGCTTGAGCGACGTTCTCGGATATTTCAGAAGTGGCGGAAGATTGCTCTTCCACAGCAGTCGCAATCGTGGTGATTATATCATTAATAGCATTGATGATATTGGAAATGCCTTCAATGTCGACGATAGTGGACTCAGTCGTCCCCTGCATTTCGTGTATCTGGTTTTTTATATCGACAGTCGCCGCTGCGGTCTGCTTTGCCAAGTCTTTAATTTCGTTAGCGACAACAGCAAAGCCCTTACCTGCCTCACCGGCTCGCGCTGCTTCGATTGTTGCATTGAGAGCCAGAAGGTTTGTCTGTTCTGAAATCTCAGTAATAACCTCTGTTACCTTGCCAATCTTCTCTGCGGCCTTGCCGAGATCGTTAATTTTGATGGTTGTTTGGTTGGATTGAGTTACGGCATCTTCCGAAATTGATTTTGCCTTAGCGGCATTCTGGGCTATTTCATTGACGGTGGCGGACATCTCTTCCACTGCAGTGGCAACCATGCCAACATTATTGGCAGACTGTTCCATGGCTGCAGAAACAGAATTCATGTTAACACTCATTTCTTCGGAGGAAGAGGCAACCGTACTAGCCCGTTCCGAAGCCGTTTCAGAAGTTGCCGAAAGTTGAGTAGAGATGGAGGCGAGTTCGGTGGAGGAGGAAGAAAGCGTGTTCACTCCGGTAATAATCTCTGATATCATTTTGCCGAGTTCCGTGACGGTTGCGCTGAGTGCTGCGGACATCTGACCAACTTCATCTTGCTGGTTGACAGTCAGAGTTGAAGTAAAGTCACCTTTGGCAACTTTTTCTACATAATTAAGAATTTTCTGCACCGGACCGGTGATGGAGCGAGTGAGCAAGATTGCGAAAACTATACCTGCGGCAATGGCTATGCAGGAAAAAATGAGCATGAATCGAACTGAATTCTGGCTTTTGCTCTCTACAAGTGTTCCCAGGGCCTCTTCTTCATCAGAAATGGAGAGATCGAGTTCTTTGAGCTGTTGCGCTACCACGGGGCCAATCTTGCGAAGTGTCCCGATTTCAAGTTGGCTGCTCTCGTTTACCAATTCTGCCATTCTTTCTACTGCCTTTTGATACTGCGCTGTGTTTTCCTTTACCTGTACTGCAAGTGTATAATTGGGAGCATTTTGCATTAATCTCGTCAGGTTTTCGGCTCCGGCCATTGTCCCTGATAATTCCTTCCTGATTCTATCGAGAAAAGAGGTCGATTTTGTTTTGATAAACTTCTCACAGTACAAACCAGCGAGTAACATCTGCCTGAGAACGTCTCCGGCCTCAATGGATATTTCTGTATCACCATTCTCATTAGCTGAAGATATTACGCTCGCTAAATCTTTGCTGGCACTCAATCCATATTGCATAACATCCTGGCTAATAATTTTTCTCTGCTCGCGATCGAGTTCAACCATGGCAGTAAAGGCCCTTTGGTAATCGCCCATTGAGCTTTCAATCACATCAAGTTTAGCAATTCGTTCCGGCAGATCTATTTTTTGTTTAGCTTCTTCCAGCAAGGAAACCATCTCCTGGTAGTTTTCGTTGTACTGCTGAACAGATTCGTCACTGCCAGTAATAGTGAAATTTTGTGCATATATGCGCCCCATCAGCATGTTGGCATGCAGCCTATTCGCCAAATTCGTTTTCTGCGTCAGCGTTTGAAACGTTGAAAAATTTCCTGCCGCACCTTTTATCCCACTCCAGCCGACTATTGATATGACAATCAGTAGTAAAATGACGATGCCAAAGCCTAGACCAATCTTTGCAGCTAAATTTAACCTCTTCATATTCCCCCCTAAAATTAATTTCTCACCAATCAGAAAAAATAAAACACAACAAGATTGTGTTTATAGCAATAAACATACCAACAAATATTTATGTTTATTAACACTGAAACAATGACAGTGAATCAATATCTTGCATTGACGTAGTTGATAGGAATAACATCGTTTTCTAAAAAACATGAAAGAACACGAGACGCAATGGAGGTTGAATTACCACCTTATGGCGTAACAATGTCTTGCCTGATTGCGCACTTGGTCTACCCAATATTTTTATAACTAGATATTATTGTTGTGATTAAAAAGATTACACGACATCTATACGGGACAGAAAGACAGGGGAGGCAAATATACCTACGAAGAAGATACCGTTATTGAATTGCAAACATATGATATCTACAAAACCACACGATTTCAGAAAACACCCTCTGCCATTTATTAAACAAATTCGTCAAGCTGGCTACACAATGAAAATTCGAAAGATATGAGCAAAACATGAAAAAGTGATGTGTTCTAATATGTTCTGTGACAGCCTCAATTGGTGGCATTTTTGCCTCCCCTCGTGGGGTATTAGAGGTGAATCTGTTTTTTAAATTCTTTTGCTCCGAGGATCAATCTCCATTACGAAATTCGTTTCAATATGAAACACCCACATCAAAAGTAAATATGAGGGCTCATTCAGTGTCACGAGCCCGCTTGAGAACATTTCAGATTTCTGATGTTTCAATTTGAACAGCTTCCCCCAGGCAAGACCTTTGACAAAACCTCCCGACCTGTGCGAGGATCGTTTTGTCACTTGTTATTATCTTGTCATTTTGATGTCTTGCCTCACTTTATTCATCGCAAGACCCCATATAAGCAGATACTCCAAGGTTATGTCTTTTATCTGAAGGACTCCTTTTTGACCTTTTCATTAAGCTTAGTGGTCGCCTGACGGCCTCCCTTTCTCCAAAATTAATCCTGCCTATTTGAACTATTTCACAACTCTTGTGTTTCAAATTGGAACACAATTCGGCCAAAACACAAGCAACAAGCTACCAAGACTCATTTATAATCAATAATATGAGCAACTTAAGCCAATGGCACAGATTATGCTCTATAGGCAGTATGGAAAGAATTTTAGTACCCGTCATAACAGGCGGGCAAAATATTTGGCTAATCATTCATGGAATGCAGCTTGCCGAACGTCTCGGAGGCACCGTGTACATACTCGAAATTGATCAAGTCGAGAACGGTTCAACCGAAGGCATTTGCGCAGGGCCTAACCGATTGCCGACCGGAAACAAGGCCCTGGCTGCGAGAGCACACAAAAAGGAGGTCCAAAGTGAATATTTTTTGGTGAAGGGTGAATTCTGTGATGAAATCGTAAAATTTTGTGACCGGTATTCTATTACATATCTGGTACTTGAATTAGCACCAGCAGGTAGAAAAGAGGCCCCGGCACGAATATTAGAAATGATCAATACCCTGAAAAACAGTCGAAACTGTCGGGTTGAATTGGTCGGAAGAAAATAGAAAGGGGATAAACATGTTCCATATGTACCTCCCTATTGCAGGGAACAGCGTGAATATTGTTCTAATTCTCGGGCTTGGTGGTGTTGTTGGACTACTTTCCGGGATATTTGGAGTTGGTGGTGGTTTTCTTATGACCCCGCTTTTAATCATGTTTGGCATTCCGCCAACGGTTGCCGCGGCATCTGATTCAAACCAGATTGTTGGTGCTTCAACGTCCGGAACACTTGCCCATTATCGTCTCGGTAATGTCGATATGAAAATGGGTTTTCTGTTGCTGATCGGTGGTATTCTTGGTGGTGCCGTCGGGGTTCAGCTGATAAAAGTTTTAAAGGCCATGGGAAATGCGGATTTCCTCATAAATGTAACCTACGTTGTCATGTTAGGTGGTGTCGGCAGTTACATGTTTTATGAAAGTTTGCAAAACCTCAAAAAGAACAAGACAACTCCGTCAAATCCTGTTGAACCGGTGACAGTTGCCCCAGCCAAAAAACAGTCTGGATTTGGAAAGATGATGAAATCACTGCCGTTTCAGATGGATTTTGTCAAATCAGGTGTTTCCATGTCTGCCCTGACCCCACTCGTACTGGGTACCTTTGTCGGTATTTTAGCTGCCATAATGGGTGTTGGCGGTGGCTTTATCATGGTACCGGTCATGGTTTACCTGTTGCGTATGCCGATGCACGTCGTTGTTGGCACCAGCCTGTTTCAAATTCTCTTTACCTGCATCAACGTAACCATTATGCAGTCATATACGAATCATACAGTTGATTTTGTATTGGCTCTGTTACTACTCCTTGGCTCAACAGTCGGCGCCCAGTTTGGCACGAGGATAAGCAAAAAACTAAAAGGTGATCAACTGAAAATCATCCTGGCAAGCCTCGTTTTACTGGTAATGGTTAAAATGCTCTTTAGCCTGTTGATGGCACCAAGCGTCCTCTTAAGCTATGCGGGAGGTCATTGATTATGAAACCTTCTATCACTAAAATATCTTCCAAAGCATTTTTTATAGGTCTGCTGCTACTGCTTACCCTTATTGTTCCTGTCAGCGCTATGGCTATCCAGGTTACGCCGGATGAAATGCTTGTTGGCACCACTTTCAATGGGAAGGATGTTGATATTACCGGCAAGATTCGTGCAGATGAAGACGCCATAGTGCAGATCATTGGCAACTCATCTGAAGCCGATTTCAAACTGAACGGCAAGGTCGGTGGTCTCCTCTGGATGACGGTTGCCCACCTTTCCATAGCCGACGCCCCCTCTGCGTATTTCGTCTATCTGCCGAATGCGATAAGCTCTCTGCGCGAGAGTAAGGATAAACGCTGGTTTAACCTGGAATTAGACTTCGACTCCCTCCTTCCCGAGCTGAAGATTACTCCTGAGCCAGAGGACAGAAAAACTATTTTCAATAATTTTCTCCAGCTGAAAGAACACGATGGACTCTATCAGGTGGTCGAAAACGGGGTAAGTTATGGCGAAGTAAAAGATGGTGAAAAACAGTTTACGGCCCGCATTAAGGTGCCTGCCAAAATGCCCATCAACCAGTATAAGATTAAAGTGACTCGGGTAAAAGATGGGGTGGTTACCGGTGTTGAGGAGAGCAATTTCACTCTGAAACAAGCAGGATTCCCACTTTTAATAAGCAACTTGGCCTTCAATCACAGCCTAATTTATGGTGTTCTGGCTGTGGTTATCGCTATTTTTGCCGGACTTTTTATGGGAGTATTGTTTCAGCAAAAAGGAGGCGGACCCCATTGAGATGACCCTTTTCATCCTCGCCTCACTGTGGGCGGGGATGAAATCACCGAAATCTCCTCCGACGACGACAAGGTCTTCATTATGGCTCTTTTCGACATGAACCCCCTGACAACATATTTCCAGAACCTTCTTTTCTCCAAGAAAAGCAAACCGCTAGGTTTCCCAGAGCTCTTTGATCATTTTCAAAAACTCATCGCTGAAAACAATCAGGCCCTGGAAATTATGGCGGATATGGGGCAAAAATCAGGCGGGGAATATGTTTTTGACCAGAAATATATCAAATCGAGTGTCGCTGCCATCACAGAAAGTGTCTACCGGATGATTTATCATCTTAACTGTATGGATCCAAAGCATTATCACGAGTTGTTTCCCGTATACAATCGCATCAGATCAAATTTGGAAAGCGAATTAAACGGCCGCATGGTCATTCCTGAAGGTGACTATGTTATAAGTTACGAGGCTATTGACGATACTTTGGAAACCATGGTTGGCGGTAAAAACGCCCATCTTGGCATTGCCGCCAACGTCCTTGGCCTGAGAGTTCCCCCAGGCTTTGTGATCTCTTCAAGATGTTTTGATATCCTCCTGCGCACGGGTCCCTCTGCCGATGAAATCAAAACAGTTATTGATAAATGGCAGGATGGCTCCTATGGCACAAGCGAGGCATCTGAACGCCTGACCACTATAATTTTGTCTCTTGAGCTTCCCAAAAACATTCGCAAAGAGATAGAACGGGGTGTGGCTCGGGTAAACGCGAAATTTGCGGGCGGAACCCGTCCAAGTTTTGCTGTACGCTCAAGCGCCATCGGTGAGGATAGCGAGCACAGTTATGCCGGTCAATATGAGACCCTGCTCAATGTCGAAGCCGGTGATGTCGCTATGGCGTATAAGAAAGTCCTGGCAAGCCTCTATTCTCCGCGAGCAATGGAATACCGGAGTTCAAAGGATATCAAGGAGTCTGAGGCTGTCATGGCGGTTGGTTGTCAAGCCATGATCCCGGCGGAAACGAGTGGAGTCGTCTACTCTCTTGATATCTTCAATCTTGAACAAAATAATATTTTGGTCTCGGCGGTCTATGGTTTGGGTGCAGATTTGGTTGGCGGCGAACAGCAGGCGGATCGCTTTCGAATATCCCGTAAACCTCCCTTTGAGGTTACCGGAATGGAGATCGTCCACAAAACAAATATCCTGAAACACAGGCAAAGTGGCGGTGTTCACACAAAACCACTTGATCCGAAGCTCTGTGATCGACCCAGTCTCAAAGTAGAACAGCTCCGTCAACTCGCAGAAACAGCATTAAAGCTGGAGAGTTTTTTCAAGCAGCCCCAAGACATTGAATTTGCCTTCGACCACGAGGAGCAGTTGATACTTTTGCAGACCCGGTCTCTCAACATTGAACACAGCAGACCCAAGCTTATCTGCGATCTCAGCAGCCTTGGGGCGGATTTTCCAATACTTATGGCCGGCAAGGGTGAAATCGTTCAGGAAGGCGTAGCCATGGGTTCTGTCTGTATGATTCAGACCGTAGAAGACTTGGTGGATGTCCCCCAGGGATCCATTCTTGTGGCCCATTATTCTTCGCCAAACCTTGCCCAAACCATCAAACAGATCAGTGGCATAATCACCGATATCGGTTCGCCAATCGGACATTTGTCAACGATTGCCCGGGAATTCAGGGTACCTATGATCATAAACACCGGTGACGCCACCAAAACCTTTAAAAATGGCCAGGAAATCACCCTGGATGCCAATCAGAATAAGGTCTACGGTGGTCTCAAACCCGAATTATGCTATTATGAATTTACCGAAGAAACATTCGAAGAAACCTACGAATACCGACTATTGCGCCGCCTGCTCAAAAAGATCAGTCCTCTTGGCATCTTTGATCCGGCATCGAAGGACTTCACCGCCAAGGCCTGCAAAACCCTCCATGATCTGATTCGTTTTGTGCATGAGCATTCGGTTAAAGTGCTTATAAACAAAAACTATTTCAACGATTCCTATATTAAAGAGTACGCCAGAAAACTTGAACTTGATATTCCCTTAGACTTAACTGTTATCAATTTTGCCATCTGCTCTCTCGACGATAAGGCCGAATTAACCCTGGACACTATACACAGCCCAACGCTAAAGGCCTTTGCCGAGGGTATGTCTATCTCAGGATTATGGGCGCGGGAGCCGGTGGCTGTTGACTTGAACAGTTTTATGTCCAGCATGACCAGAACCTTTGCCACCAGTGCCGGGGGAGTAAACTCTATTGGACAGAATCTGGCGGTTACTTCCGGAGATTATATGAATGTCAGCCTTCATCTTGGCTATCATTTTTCGATGATTGATACTATCTGCTCCGACAAAGATAATGAGAATTACATATATTTTCGTTTTTTCGGTGGGGTGACCGACCAAACCAGACGTTCCCGGAGAGCGAAATTGATTGGTCAGATATTATCACAGAATCACTTCATGACCAACACCAAAGGTGACCTGGTCGTAGGCCGGATAAAGGGGGCTGCCCGTCAACACATTCTCGACAAGATATTTGTTTTAGGAGCCTTGGTCTCTTTTACCAGGCAACTTGATATCAAGATGATAAACGACACCTCAATTGCACAATTCGTGCAAGTGTTTCAAGATGTTTTACAGAAAGAGCAAAACAACAGATGGAGACCATTATGAGCCAAAACAAACCTGTTCGCATTTTGTTGCTGGACGACGAACCTATTGTTTCCAAACGGTTGAAACCAGCTCTGGAGCGTCAGGGCTATTGCGTCGAGACTTTTACCAATAGCCTCGACGCAATAAGTCGATTTCAGGAACATCCCTTCGAAATTGTTGTAACCGATCTGAAGATGGAAGGCATTGACGGTATGGAATTCCTCACCCATGTAAAAGAAGTGCGGCCTGAGACCGAGGTAATAGTCATTACCGGTTTTGCAACTATGGAAACGGCCAAAGAGTCTTTTCAAAAAGGTGTACTCGATTTTCTGGCAAAGCCCTTCAAAATATGCGAGATGCTCGGTGCGGTCGCCAAGGCGGTAGAGAGGATTCAGGAAAACCCAAAATGAATCTGATTCTCTGTAATTATGCCGATGCTATCAGCTAGAGAACAACAGATGAACATCCTTGTCGTAACCGATAGTCGTTTTTTCGACCAGCGGCTCGCCAGGGAAATTGCTCGCCTTGCGGCAAACAGCTGGGCCAATATCACTCTCCTTGGCACTATAACCGACGCCAAAGCCCACAAAATTGATGAGCTCCAGCAAAACCTTGTCAACTATCAACAAGCAATTCTCGATCTATTTCCTGTCGGAAGCAATGCTATCGATAAACCAAAAAAAATCAGCAGATGGCAGAAAACTGGCGACAGGTTTGTACTGACTTCACCCGACTCTATCCCCAAAAGACTCGAACTTGTCCTTATCCAGGGTGACTTAATTCGGGAAATCTATCTTTTTAGCAATCGACACCCCCTTGATCTGCTGGTGCTTGGTGGCGATATCAATAATGATTCCCTCTTGGTGGCTGCGGCTACAGAAGCGGCTGATGCGGTACTCGTGGTCAAAGGTATCAAAGCTCCAAAACAGATTGTCTGCTGTCTTAATCATGAACATGTCACCCCCAATTCCCTGAAATTAATCAGTCGACTGGTGACACTCTATAATACCAGGCTGAAAATCGTCGGATTTTCAAATGGTCACGAGGAACGGACCTTGATTGAATCAAAGCTGGTGGAGCTGCTGCACTATTTCAATACCCGGAAGCTGACACCATGGCTTGAGATGGTGGATGCTTCGATCATGCCCCGATTTATTTTACAGGAATCAGAGGAAAATCTGGTGGCAATCTGGGTTAAAAAAAATTCTCATTTCAATTGCCGTCTGCCGCAGGACACACTGGTATTACTTATCAACGATTTCCCTTCCTCAGTACTGTTGCTCCACTGAGTTCCTGCTAAAAGAAGGAGCATCACTTCAAAAGTGCCATCGTATCTTTCTGTCCCCTTGTCCGTATTGCTTATTCGACCTATTCCATGTTACTATGTGACACGAGTTATTCATTTTCAATAGATAAGAGGATTTCTTTGCCCTGACAAAAGACCTCAAACTTTCTTTCGACAAAAAATTATGGACAGCAAAGACATCAGCGACATTAGGAAAAAACTGGCAAAAACCCAGAAAGAACTCGCCAGTCTTCTCGGCATCTCTCTCAAAGCTGTCTGTAGCTATGAACAGGGTTGGCGTACGATACCTAGCCACGTGGAGCGACAGCTCATTTTTCTTTTAGCAAGAAAGACTCACAGCCCTGATGAAACATATAACTGCTGGGATATACGTTCTTGTCCGGAAGAGAAAAAAAGCCAGTGTCCTGCCTGGGAATTTAACTCGGGTGATCTCTGCTGGTTCATAAGCGGAACCATATGTGAAAATACCACTCACACAAGCTGGGATAAAAAAATCGAGGTCTGTAAAAAGTGCGAAGTGATGAGACAAAATACCTGAACGAACATAATAAGTTGAGGATTACTCATAACTGATCCGGCGTATTGATATTTCGCCAGCCATATTGCAAATCTTCAGGAATCTGAGGATTCTCTATTTTGGGGTGAGCCGCCGCCGTGCCAATTCGTAAATTGCCGGCATAGACCTGCTCCTCAAAAATCTGCGCCGCCCGAAAATCGTACCAGGCAAAGAGCGGCTCACAATGGTCGCTCCCCGCCAGCCGGGGAACTCTCCCCCAACAACCGCAACGACGAGAAGAAAGCAGCCAGCGGATTGCCTCGGTTGTTATATGGGGCATATCGCAGGCGACAAGCAGCCAATTCACCGTCGGCTGCCATCGGCTGGCGGCAAGAATCCCGGTCAAAGGACCTACTACTCCGGGGATATCTGCCAGACGAGTAATGTTGACAATTTTGTCCGGCAGCACGCCAGCGCCCGAAACAACCAGTCCGTCCACCAGAGGAAAAAGGACATCTGTCGTTCGCTCCAACCAGGTTTTTTTATTCTGGTCTTCTATAAGATGCTTTGGCCGTCCCATCCGGGAACTTTTGCCACCGATGAGAATGCAGCCCCAGACAGGAGTTTGACGGACGAATTCATCCATTTTTGCAACCAGTTTGTCGGTCAAACTCTGCATCGCCAGATCACCACCACCTGTGAAAGAAAAATTGTCTGGCTGCAATGAATCCTGACCGCCAATGCTGATTTTCATTGCCTGAATATCAATCCCGGCATCGACAAGAACCAGATCGTGCAGTTTTGCCTGAGTGAGCACAGCGTAGTGATTGGAATTTTGACACTCTTTACGCTTGACGAAAGCACTGCAAAGTGACCGTCTTTGCAGTACAACTTGCAAACGTTGGACGAAATCCATCCGTTCACCCTCGGTTCCCCCTGCCAGCTGAAACACCGGGAGACCTAACAGGTTTCTTCCCCTCTCAGTTTTATAAGCCATTGCATGTTTGGGGGTCATATCATCAGGTTCAATGTATTTTCCGGCAAAACGCCGGCTCGACGGCCTCGCGCCAAGAAGGCCTTAACGGCGGCCTCCCCTTCCCCACCCAAGTCTCTGGAAAACTCGTTGACATATAATTGTATATGGCTGCGAACAATCTCCGGCTCCAGTTCCTGGCTATGACTTCTGATATACGACAGACTCTCATCCGGATGAGCAAAACTATATTCAAGGCTGGCCCTGATGGCTTGATCTATAGCCTGTATTCTCTCCTTGCCAAGACTTCTCCTGGCAGCGATACAACCAAGCGGTATAGGTAGTCCGGTACTTTGTTCCCACCACTGGCCAAGATCCTGGAGGCAGAGAAATCCCAGTTCCCCATAGGTGAAACGGGATTCGTGAATTATCACCCCCGCATCCACTTCACCATTCTTTATCGCCGCCATAATCCGGTCAAATCGCATCTCCACCAAGCGGTGACAGTCCGGCAGAAACATCTTTAGCAACATGGCGGCCGTGGTCAGTTTACCGGGAATAGCAATGGTCATCTCCGATAGTTTTTCAACCGGTATACTGGAACCTGCGACAAGAAGGGGCCCGCAGCCTCTACCCAGCGCGCTGCCGGCGGAAAGCAGACAATATTCATCCAACACATGGCCAAGGGCATGAAAGGAGAGCTTGGTGACATCAAGTTTTTTGTCCATGGCCCAGAGGTTGAGCTGTTCCACATCTTCCAGAACAGGCTGGGCAAATGACATCCCGGACGAATCAAGTACATCAATTTTGCCATGAACAAGGCCATAAAATATAAAAGTGTCGTTGGGACAGGGCGAGAAGCCCAGAGAAAGTTTTTCGATCATGTGGTCATTCCTTTTATAAGCTGTATCGCTGTTTGGGCGGCTTTGCGACAGGCGTCCCGCAAACGCCAGCTTGAAGGATCGCGCTCTTCCACCAAATTGGAGATACAGCGCAGCTCAAGCCATGGCAGGTCAAATTCCCTACACACCCTGGCAACGGCTGCTCCTTCCATATTTTCACACAGTCCATTCCAGCGGGACTGCAGCATCTCCCCGCGCCTCCTTGTCCCTGTTATGCCATTCACGGTGATGAACGTTCCTGCATGATACTGGATATCAAGCTGGTCGAAAATCGTCCGACATCGTTTCACAAGGGCCGCGTCCGGGTCATAGGCAATCTCTCCCGTAAGAGAGCTGTCGAGATATTCCATGCGATCTCCCAGACAAATGCCAAAATCACCGGCGACCTCACGCTCCGCCAGGCAGATATCCATAATTTTAGGTTGACCGCCCTGGTTGGGCAGAATATAAGCACCACCAACCCCAAATTGAATAAGGGTATCAAATGGCTCGTCACTTTCACACAGGAACCTGGTCAGTCGAAGCGCGGTTTCAACCGGACCAACCCCGGTCACCATCGTCCGGTAGCCAAGAGCCCCCGCAGGAGACTCCATAAGAAGAGGGGCCATTTCTATTTCGGTTGCGGCAACGGCTAAAATCATGGTATCTACAACAGCTCCTTTAATTATAAAAGGTATTCAAGGTCTAATACAGATGGCCACCCCCTCAGGCGTTTGCTCAAAACGAACAAGACGCTCCAGACAACAGGCCCGAAACTGCCGCTTACGAAATGCGACTTTACCGCATAATATGACTTAATGCATCGTCCAGCAAACGTGCATACTATTTTTCTCCAACCCCCAAAGCATGATGCAAAAAGAAGATCTTAATTTAAGTTCCTACAATTACCACCTCCCAGAACAGCTCATTGCCCAGCATCCCGCTGAAAAACGTGACAATTCCCGCCTTATGGTGGTCGATACCAGTAACAATGTATCAGAACATTATCATTTCAGTGATATTGGCAGATTCATCGCCAAAGAAGATATGCTGGTGGTCAACAATACCCGGGTGTTTCCCGCAAGACTCCTTGGCATAAAAGAAACTGGCGGCAAGGCCGAGGTCTTTCTGTTGGAGTTTCCGGTAATCGTTAACAGTGGCTGCGCCGTGACAAATGGCCTGGTCAAATCATCCAAACGGCCAAAGATAGGATCGCGGATCACCATAAACGACATGCTGTTCTGCACGGTTGAAGAAGACCTGGAGGGAGGCAAGGTAAGACTGCGCCTTCATTATGACCAGGCGCTTGGATTGGCAGAAACCTTGCAAAGCTCTGGTCAGGTGCCTCTGCCACCATATATTTCAAGGAAAAACGGCTGTACCGACGAGGACGTCCACCGCTATCAGACCGTTTATGCCAGTGAGCCGGGAGCAGTTGCCGCACCCACCGCCGGACTTCACTTCACCGATGAACTGCTGACGAGCATCACCAGCCAGGGCACATTATTGGGCCAGGTAACCCTGCATGTGGGCTATGGGACCTTTGCCCCGGTGCGGGAAACAGATATCACCCAACATCAGATCCATCGGGAATATCTCAGTATCCCCCAGACGACCGTCGACCAGATTGCGCTGACCAAGAAGAGAGGGGGCAAAATTTGGGCTGTGGGAACAACCACCGTCAGGGCCCTGGAATATGGCGCAAAAAAGACAGGACACCTTGAAGCAATCGAAGACTGGTGCGATTTATACATCTACCCTGGCTTTCAGTTTAAGGTAATCGATAATTTGATTACCAACTTCCACCTTCCGGACTCGTCCCTGATGTTTCTGGTCTCCGCCCTCTGCGGCAGAGAAACCCTCCTTGACTGTTATACAGAGGCAATCAAAGAGGGATATCGTTTCTTTTCCTATGGAGACGCAATGGCCATCATTGCCAAATGATCCTCAGCTACAACAAAGGTCAGATGGAATGACGAAATGCTTAGGCAGATGTAGCAGCAGGACAACCTTTGCATGCGGCGGCACCGGTCTCACAAGACTTAGCGGGCGCAGCTGATTCGGTTGCTTTGGCGGGCGTAGCACTTTTAGTGGCACCATTGACAGTACTGGAATATCCGTCTGCATACCATCCACCGCCTTTTAACTGGAAAGAACTCATGGACACAAGTTTTTTCACTGGGCCATGGCATTCGGGACACTCGCTCAGCGGTTTATCAACTATTTTCTGTTGAACTTCAAAGACTTTGTCACACTCCTGACATTCGTACTCGTAAACTGGCATTTCTTTTTCACCTATGACATTGCAAAACATTAAAGATAAACTACCTATTTGACCACAGACAAATAGTAATACCATACCACCGTTTGTCTCTATCAGATTCTATTTAAATCAGCGGAAAAATAATGACCAACACACTTTATGTCAACATGTTCCACCCATTCTGATCAGGAAAAATCAACATTCCGTTCTGAATTGATGCCTGCTTGTTGTTCATTGTGATTTCTGGTATACATGTCGCCTTAACTGGTACTACTCCAATTTCTCTTTTTTAACAAACACTCACTCTCTTTATGATTGGTATTTTTGATTCAGGTGTTGGCGGGATGACCGTTGCCCGGGCTGTTGAGCAGCTTATGCCCGAATACCCTCTCCTCTATCTTGGCGACATAGCCCGGTCCCCTTACGGCACTAAAAGTGCAAAAACCATTATTGACTACTCGGTTGAGAACACCAAGTTCCTTGTGCAAAACGGGGCAAAGATCATTGTCATAGCCTGCAACACAGCCTCGAGTGTCGCAACAGATCGTCTCCGTCAGGAGTTTAACATCCCTATCATTGAAGTCATAAGTCCCGCTGTCCAGCAGGCAACGACATTGAGTCGGACGGGCAGAATCGGGATTATCGGGACAAGGGCAACCGTTCGAAGTGGTGTCTATGAAGAAAAAATCAGACAACAGAACCCTGAGTACAAGGTTTTTTCCAAGGCCTGCCCCTTGCTCGTTTCACTGGTGGAAGAAGGGTGGATCAACAAACGAGAGACGAAAATGATCCTTCGCCGCTACCTCCACGACTTGAAAAACCAACAGATTGATACGCTGGTACTTGGCTGCACCCATTACCCTTTGCTCAAGCAGTTGATTCAAGCGAGGATTGGCAAAAAGGTCACTCTCATTGACTCCTCGGCAGCAACGGCTCATTTTCTTCAAGGCTATCTGGAAAATAATGCAGATTTCCAATCAACGGCTGATTATAATTCTACCAACAACAAATATTTTGTCACCGACCTGACGGAAACAGCAACTCATATTGCCGCAAAAATATTTGGCCGTACTATTGAGCTCCAGCTCACTTAACACTTTCAGTCATTTGACTCATGCAAAAATTCATACAAACACTGTTGGTCTGCATCTGTTTACTCGCCCCGATTTTCACCGCACATGGTGAAGAAAGCGGAATCGAAACTCCCGAACATATCGCCCAGCGGCTTCAGGATCGTTATGATAAAATCAAGAGCCTCTCTTTTAATTTTATCCAGAACAGTAGTGGCGACATAACCGGACGACCTCGCCGGGGAACCGGAAAAGCCGCCTTTGTCAAACTTGACGGCAAAAGCTATATGCGCTGGGACTACAACAGCCCGGACCAGCAGGTGCTGGTCAGCGACGGCGAGACATTTTCCATGTATTTTTCCAAGTTGCAGCAGATGATCGTCACCCCGGCTGATACTCTTGAGGCGGATCTCACCTATTCCTTTTTCACCGGCAAAGGCATTTTAAAACAGGACTTCCATATTCGCCCCGCCGATGAAGAATTTCAACCGGCCAACGAGACTGAATTCAAAGTGATTAAGCTTATCCCGAAAACAACACAATCCCAAGTTCAAGACATCCATCTCTGGGTAACCGCAGAATCACTCATCCGTCGAATAAAAATCAAAGATCATTTCGGTACGATAACCGACTTGAATCTCAGTAATATCGAAATTGACAGCCTGGTCGGCAAGCCCTCCGAGGAGTTGCTGTCCTTTTTTTCCTTTACCCCTCCTGAGGGTACGGAAATCATCAGGCAGTGACAAGACACGATGCCGGTGGCCCTGTACCAGCCTCGTTCATACATAAACAATCTCAGAAAAGTTTTCCAATGACCTGTCTTTATTGCTATGTTACATTCTCCACCACAAGCACGAAGACTTGTCAAGCGGGGCAGTTATGCTATAATCTATTGAGTTTTCCAACAAGTTCGTGAATGCTCGTCGCAGGCGTTCAATAACTGTCCGATAGCAAAGAAGCTACCGGACCAAAACCATAAACCGCAGTTTTCTTTTTCTATAAATGGGTAAACATGACAGAACCAGACAATGAAAGCTTTGAAGAGCTGTTCAAAGCGCAAAAAACCACAAAAATCAGACATCTGACCCCTGGCCAAAAGATTAAAGCCACCATCGTCGGCATAAACGATGAAACGACTTTTCTCGATGTGGGCGGAAAAAGCGAAGGTGTGCTGCTAAGCTCTGAGATCAGGGATGGTGAAGGAAATTTCACTCATCAGCTGGGCGATGTGCTTGATGTCTATTTTCTTCAGGCAAAGTCATCGGAACAGCTTTTCACAACCTCTATCGGTTCTGGCTCTTCCAATGCTCACCTGGAAGAAGCCTTTCGCAGCGGTATTCCGGTGGAAGGTTTTGTCAAAGCTGAGATCAAAGGCGGCTTTGAGATTACTCTCGGCGGCAATGTCCGTGGCTTCTGCCCCTTTTCCCAGATGGGTCTCCGTCGTGTCGAGGACGCAGCCAAAGAGTATGTGGAAACCCATATGAAATTTCAAATTACCCGGTTTGAGGAAAACGGTCGTAATATCGTTCTCTCGGCCAGGGCAATCCAGGAAGCTGAACGGGCCGAACTGCGTGAAAAATTACAGGAAACCCTTGAAGAAGGCCAGACGGTTGAAGGTGTAGTCAGCTCAATCAGAGAATTCGGCGCCTTTGTCGATATCGGTGGAGTGGACGGTCTTATCCCCATCTCGGAGATAGGTTGGAGCAGAGTCGAAAAGGTGGATGAACATTTCACCGTCGGCCAAAAAGTCCAGGCTGTGATAAAAAAACTGGATTGGGATAAGGACAGGATTTCCCTCAGTTACAAGGAAACCCAGGCCGATCCGTGGAATGAAGTGGTCAATCTTTTTCCGGAAGGCACGACTCATATGGGAACCGTGGCAAGGCTTGCCCAGTTCGGTGCCTTTGTGACCCTGGCTCCAGGTATTGATGGCCTGGTCCATATCTCAAAACTCGGTGGTGGTCGACGGATCAATCATCCACGTGAAGTTTTAGAAGAAGGCCAGAATATCGATGTGAAAATTGACGCGATAGATCTGGCTGAAAAGAGAATTAGTCTGATCCCAGCCGATTATGTATCACCCGAGGCTGAACAGGATAAAGAACGAACTGAATACAAATCATTTGTTACCAAGGAAAAAAAGAAAAAACCGGTGAGCGAAACGGGGAGCCTTGGTGCCCTGCTCAAAGCCAAAATGGCTGAGAAAAACAAATAGTTTCACCCCGCAGTAAACTGGCTCATCCCCGGCACCTCCGGTTCTATCGGTTGGTGCCGGGGAATCTCAACCAGTAAAACCCTCGCACCGGTTGTTATCCATCATCGGCAAGAATCACCAATATGCTACATATTGCACAGATTGCCCAATGAAAATAATGCGCTCAAAGTAGTACCTAACTTTATTTTTCCCCTCTTATCTTGTTGTATTCCTTATTCTAATATTTTACTATATCTCGACATAATGTAGTAATGGGGCTTAACACCCACCTGATGCTTAGTGATGTTGCACTATCATCCCCCATACAAGTTCTTGTATTTCTTATTTTCTTTGCTCAATGCTTTTCTGTGCAAGGTTTTTTTGCGTGTTTTGCTGCAAACATATCGACTAACGCCATAACGCCATGATATATTTAGGAAAAAACAATTGCCGCTGGATGTGTACCTCAATTATTTTCCTGCTTATTTTTTCTGGCATCGCCTCTATATATATTACAAAAACAGCCCATCTCGACCAAAAATATTTTGATACCCATGCTGCCATCCTTACCGATGACATCTGGGCCTTGAATCAAAATGGGGCGGAAGCCTATTTACAACTCGCGGTAAAAGCCAACCATTATAAGTCGCTAACTGTCTCCATACCAGGAACAGACAATTTTATCTCAGCCCAATCTCCCCCGTTGACCGGCCTCTCTCTTTTTCTCTTTAAGATAAAACTCATCGGCCTAAAGCAGCTCTCGCAAAATATTATGCATGATGACCAGATAATCGGCACCCTGCATGGAGAGAAATACGTCCGGGTTATCTTTCCGCTGATCAATATTCTTATTTTTCTGCTGCTCCTCCTATTAACCGCAATCTTCGTCATTCACCTTTATAAAAACAAGAACTTTCTTGAGCAACAAATCCAGGAACGAACTCAACACCTGGTGGAGAGCGAACGGAGGTTCCACGACCTTGTCAATCTGCTGCCAGAGATGGTTTTGGAGACAGATCGCACTGGCAATATCACGTACGCTAACAAGGCCGCAACAGACCAGTTACTAGACTTCCAGGAAAGAGATACGGTTATAAATTTTTCCCAGCTCATACAGGAAAACCAACGGGAAGAGGCCAGGAGACATTTCCAAAATGCTCTCAACGGAGAACCATCGAAATTAATTGAGTTCACCTCAATAGACTCACAAAACAAAACCTATCCGATACTTGTACGCACCGCCCCCATAACAGATGGCAACGAGGTCTCGGGTGCCAGAATGATTGTCATCGATATCACCGAGAGACGCTTGCTTGAAGAACAACTGTATCGCGATCAAAAAATGAAAGCGATCGGCCTTATGGCCGGTGGAGTTGCCCACGATCTGAACAATATCCTCTCCGGCATCACCAGTTATCCGGAACTCCTCCTCCTTGATCTAGACAAAGATAGTAAGCTTAGACGCCCTCTTGAGGCGATCCGCCGTTCGGGACTTGATGCCTCAGAGGTCGTCTCCGACTTGCTTACCGTGTCCAGAGGAATCGCTGCCAACAAAGAAATTACCGCTCCGAACGATTTGATTCGAGCCTATCTGGAATCTCTTGACTTTCAGGAGCTCCAGAGCAGGTATCCCCTTATCAATTTTGACATATCTCTGGCCCCGGATCTGCGAAATATCTCCTGTTCGCCCGTCCATGTGCGCAAATGCCTGATGAATCTCATCATCAACGGTATGGAAGCCATTCAGGGCAAAGGTACCATTTCCATTGTCACCGGCAACCACGACCACAGTCTGCCCTTGACAAAAGATTTCCAAAATTTCTCGGAAGGAAACTTCACAAAAATAGTTATCCATGACAACGGTTCTGGAATTGCTCCCAACGACATGGATCATATTTTCGAGCCGTTTTACACCAAAAAAGTTTTGGGCCGAAGTGGCACCGGACTTGGTCTTGCCGTGGTATGGAACACCATGCGAGACCATGGCGGTACCGTCAATGTCATCAGCAATCCACAAGGGACGACCTTTGAACTCTATTTTCCCAGCATTAAGACCGAGATAGCCCCACGCCCAGAGCAGGAAAACTGGAGAGATTATATGGGCCGGGGGCAAACAATCCTGGTTATTGACGATGAACCTCGTCAACGGGAGATTGCCTGTCATTTATTGACCCTATTAGAATATTCCGTAGAAACTGTCTCCTCCGGGGAAGAAGCCGTAGAATATGCCAAAAAACATACCACTGACCTGCTGGTTCTCGACATGATAATGCCACCGGGACAAAATGGGCGGGAAACATTCGAACAAATCCTGAAAATTCATCCCGAGCAAAAGGCCATCATTGCCAGCGGTTTTGCCGAGGATGACGATGTCAAAGCTACTATGGCAATGGGGGTTATGGCATTTATCTCAAAACCATACACTCTCATACAGATAGCTTCGACCATTCACAAAACCCTACAGTCATGATTTTTATTTTTCGTGACTCACACTTAATCTCACTTAAGGGATTTAACATGGATAATAAACGATGTTTCCCAGCTTTCATTCTCCTTTTTTTTGTCACTCTGATGCTTCCATCATCAGCATGGACAAAAGACTCTATCAGTTGGATGTGGTCCGCTACACCACCTTTTTTTATTGATGAGGGAGTCTTTACAGGACAGGGCTATGTAGAGGTCATCAACAACATTCTGATCGAAAATTTACCGGACTATAGTCATACACGATCACAAGCAAATCTTTCCAGACAGAATCAACAGTGGAAACAGGGGGAAAAAGCCTGTTCCCCTTCCAAGTACAAAACAGAGGAGCGGAAAAAATTTGTTTATTTTTCCATACCCAGCACCTTCTCCCTCCCCATTGTCCTTATAATCAAGAAGGATAGATTTTCGGCATTTGGTGGATCAAAAACAGTCAACCTTGCAAGCACCCTGCAAAGCAATAATTTTGTCATCGGCAGAGTAAAAAATCGATCATTCGGAGCAGACTTTGACAGCATCTTAGACAACTATGGCAATGACAAAAATATTTTCATCTACGAAGGGCCTGATTTGCTACGTGATTTATTAAAGATGCTTCTAGCTGGCAGAATTGACGCACTGCCAGCTGCACCGGAGGAAGCTATTTACCTTGCTGAAACAATGGGCATTAGGGACCAGATTATGACTTTGAATGTTGAGGAAAATCAAAGCGATCACGAGGCCTACCTTGGTTATGTGGCCTGTTCCAAAAATGAATGGGGCAAAAAAGCAATCGCCGACATTAATCAAGTGCTTTTAGAACAACGCCCCACCGAAAGATACAGAGCGGCCTATGAAAGGTGGCTTGACCCAAGCAGTCTTGAGGGATACCGTAAACGCTACAAAGAGGACTTTCTAACCATCACTGAATGAGCGCACGCCTTTGATAACAAGTTGCAGCAGATGAAAATCACCCTACAATCCCCGCTCGACATGCATCTTCACCTCCGGGAAGGTGCAATGCTCCAGGCTGTCACGCCCTTTACCGCCGGTTGTTTTGCCGGCGCGGTGATCATGCCAAATCTTGTCTCCCCTGTCGATACATTGGCAAAAATGCATCAATATAAAGCAGCAATTCATGCGGCCAGTAACTCGGATTCTTTTAAGCCCTACATGACCCTCTTTTTTAAGAAATACTCCAGGGCTGAGCTGGAAGCGGCCCAAAAAGAGATAATTGGTATCAAACTGTATCCGGCAGGCATTACCACTGGCAGCGAAAGTGGGGTTACCGATTGGGGAGATATAGACGAAACGCTCTCTTTGATGGAGGAGATGCAGCTTCCTCTGCTGGTTCATGGCGAATCAGGGGGCTTTGTACTCGACCGGGAGAAAGAGTTTCTCGAGGTCTATCGGCGTCTGGCCACGACCTTTCCCAAACTGCATATCGTGATGGAACATATCACCACCGCCGATGCAGTGGAATTTGTCGACCGTCACCCAAATGTCTCAGCCACTGTTACCCTCCACCACCTGCAGATTACCCTTGATGACGTTATCGGCAAGCTCATGCAACCCGATCTTTTCTGCAAACCCATCGCGAAAACGCCAAGGGACCTTCAAGCTTTGAGGGCAGCCGTGCTCTCAGGACACGATCGGATCATGTTCGGTTCGGATTCCGCACCTCACCCCAGACACAAAAAAGAATGCTGCGGCTGCGCTGCTGGTATATTTTCCGCACCGGTAATCTTGCCCATGCTGGCGGAACTCTTTGAAGACACGGGACAGCTTGAACTCCTGCAAAATTTTATCAGCGATATAGCCTGCAAACGCTACGGTTTGCACCCACCTGAAAAAGCTGTAATTCTTGAAAGAAAAGCATGGACCGTGCCACATCGCTACGGTGATTTGAAGCCCTTCGGTGCCGGCCGTCTTTTACGTTGGTCAATCGCAGACGAGGGACCTATGGGATTAAAAGCAAACGACCAATTAACGTAGGTTGAAAGTTGTTTTTCAGAGAGTGCTTTCGTTGTTACCTTGCATTCTTACCTTTCGTTCTTAGCAATAGCAGATTTGGCAAGATAGTTTTCCAGACTCTTTTGCAATGTTGTCTCAGCCAGTTGAGCGCAGTGAAGATGTGTTTCCGGAAGTTCACCCACAACTTCCATTATAGAAATCATGTTGATTTTTTTCACCTCATCAAGGCTTTTATGGTGGGACAGGATGGCAGCAGCTTCAATACATCTCTTGCTGATTGAGCATCCATTGGACCAGTAGTGGGTGGAGCTGATCTTATTATTGGTGATTTTCAAACCAATTTCCATAGTATCGCCACAATTACCCTCAACCTTCGCAATACCGTCGGGATTTTCGATAACAGGATTACCGAAATAATAAAGAAAAAACCAGATGAGGCCAATAGACAATAAAAGCAAAAGCGCTATACCTATACTCGAAAATGACATAACTTATCTATCCTGATCAATTATCACAAAGTTCACTTTGACACTGCATTTTCAGTGGCTTGCGCACTATTGCTTTGAGCCTTTTCTTTCACCACACTATCCGCGAGCGCCAGGTAAAAGGTCCCGACGGTTAACTCAGCACAGTGGTGGTGATCATCTGGCAATGTTTCAAGCATGTCAATAATATCATTTGGGCTTATGGTCCATGA
Source organism: uncultured Desulforhopalus sp. (assembly GCA_963677465.1). Lineage (GTDB taxonomy): Bacteria > Desulfobacterota > Desulfobulbia > Desulfobulbales > Desulfocapsaceae > Desulforhopalus_A. Next base: position 3,506,217 of record OY781976.1, read on the forward strand.
TTGTTCCACCGTCTTTCCTTCAGCAAGAGCAGCCAGGGCGTTGCAGCAGGCATTGGTATTAAGGCATCCATCCAGTTCATAGTTCACCTCTTTGATAACGCCATTTTGCAGGCTAAGATAAATTGAAACCGTATCGCCACAAACGCCAGTCTTGTTGCCAAAGCCGTCCGGCTGCTCAACAGTTTTTCTCTTATCCCAAAGATTTGACATTATGAGAAATGTTTCAGAGTGATCCTGCCAAAAATCAAAGGGCTTTTCCATGTGCTTCCTCTTTTTTTTGTAGAGTGCCAAGACTAAAGACCAAAGGGATGCCAGCCAGGCCGATCACCCCGCATAGAACAAATGTTTTTTCCAGCCCCACCAGATCTGCCACAAAGCCAACAACAACAACGACTGCGGACCTGGCCAGAAAGCTTACCATCATAAAGACACCATTTGCCGCAGATGAGCCGTCTTTTGAGTATTCCTGGATCATAGCCAGCATAATTGGCGTTGTGGACAGCAAAGAAAAACCAGTAATGAGTAATATCAAAAGCTGCAACCAGCCAGAAGTTACAGTAAAGAGCAGCAGGGCACAAGGGGCAACCACCAGGCAAAAGAGCAAAAGCTGCTTGCGGCCAAAACGATCACTGAGCCCACCCACTGTGAGTATACCGACAACACCTGCTCCTTCAAAGAGGGAAAGGGCAATGCCGGCAAGCCAGACACTGCCGTTTTGTTGCATTATATAGAGAGGGAGAAAGGCGGTGAGACAGGCATGCATAAAACCACGAACGAAGAGAATGGCCGAAAGTGGCAGTAGCAGGCCTTTCATTTCCCGGCAGGTTCGACGTATAGATGATTTTTGCTTTGATTTGATTTTTATCGGGATGTTCTTGAACTTAAAAAACATAACGATGGACACAATAATACCAACAATCATCACCGGATAAAAATCGTCAAAGCCCAGAATGGATATCACCCCTATAATGGTCAGAGGACCGATCATCCTTGCCAATTCGCCACCCGTCATATAAAAGCTCATAGCCCTGCCAGCTTTGTCACCGGCAACTTTGTAGACCATAACGGGGGCAGGGACATGGAACAGAGAGACACTTATTCCGGTTAAAAACAGCAGAATCAGCAACACACCATAGCTTGGCGCAACCCCCAGCAAAGACATGGGAATAGCAGTCAGAGCTGGAGCCAAGATGATGAAATATCTTACACTTACACGGTCAGCCAACTTACCAATAAAGGGATTGAGCAGGGCCGGCAGCTGCATAACGGTGGAGAGAAAGCCAGCCTGGGTGAGAGAAAGTCCGAACTTTGCTATTAGAAAAGGCAACAGTGGAGCAAGAAAGCTGGAGTAAATGTCATGTATAAAGTGACAAAATGACAGCAGAAGAACTTTCTCCGTATCAAAGGGAGTATGCGGCTGTTTATCAGATTGAGGCATCGGTATACAGAATCCACACTCAGCGTTTGCGCGCTAAACTTTGTCGCATAGCTTCAAAAAGGACCACAGCGGCAGCGACAGAGCTATTTAAGGAATCAAGGGTTCCAACCATCGGAATAGATACCAGCACATCACATTCTTTTTTTACCAGCGGTCTGATGCCTTTACCTTCGCTGCCCACGACCAGGCAGGCGGGCACTGTCAGATCAGTTTCGTACAGGGAGTGCGCATCGGCATCCTTTACCGCACCAAATATCCAAAAACCAGCCTTTTTCAATTCTTTCAGAGCGTTGACGAGATTAGTGACCTGACAGATATCAATATGGGACATAGCCCCAGCAGATGATTTTGCCGCCGTCCCGCCAAGCGGTGCTGAACGTTCCCGGGTGACGACAACCCCCAATGCTCCGGAGGCCAGGGCAGAGCGAATGATTGCTCCGAGATTATGGGGGTCCTGTAGAGAATCGCACACCATCAGGCGCACTTTTTCACCCCCGGCAATACGATCCTTCATTTTCACAACCAGCTCATCGAAATCCATGAGTGGTGTCTCACTAAGGCGGGCAATAACACCCTGGTGTCGCACCTGCTCGCTGCCGTCTCCCGTTACACGCAGAGATTCGACAAAGATGAGCTTGACCTTTTGGCTTCGGGCCATCTCAATGATTTCTTCTATTTTTGAGCCCCGCCGATCCTTTTGCAAAATGATTTCGGTGAATCTATCCGGCTCTTTTTCCAGTCCTTCAAAGACAGGGTGAACCCCCCAAAGCAGATCTTCACTAAAGCGAATACTTTTTTCACCCGACTGTTTTTGTCCGCTGCTCTGTTTTCTCATTGTATATCTATTTCGCTGATGGGTTTACCGGATGGCAGCCTGTGCGCCCTGGCCCGTTCCGCCAAAATGATTGATTTCAGAAGATTCGCCGCCTCATCGATATCATCATTGATGATCAGATATTCGTATGCAGCTGCCGCCTGCATCTCAATCGCCGCATTTTTCAGCCGAACCTTGACAGTCTCTTCACTCTCTGTTCCCCTGCCGCGTAGCCTTCTTTCAAGTTCGGCAAGATTTGGAGGCGAAATAAAAATATGCGTTGCCTCAGGTTGTCCTTTTTTACGTAGAATAGCCGCGCCCTGAACATCGATATCAAGGACAACGTCCAAGCCGTCTGACAGTTGCATGCCGATTGCATCAATACTTGTCCCGTAGAGATTATCATGCACCTCTGCGTATTCAAGAAAGCGCTCCTTATCAATCATCTCGGCAAAGGCAGCTCGAGATATAAAGTGATAATCAACACCATCCTGTTCTCCCGGTCGGGGTTGCCGTGTAGTGTGGGAAATGGAAAAAACTAAGCCAGCAATCTGACCCATTACCTGTTTGAGTAATGTTGTCTTGCCAGCACCAGAAGGGGCTGATATTACAAACAATCTTCCAGCAGTCATAGATAATCCTAAATTTTTGTTTTTTGCTGGTCAAAATATTCTGCCAGATTATGGCCAGTTTGCAACGCCTGCATCCGCTGGCTGATGGTGTCAGACTGGACAGAAGAAAGAATAATATGGTTTGATTCCATAACCAGTATGGATCTTGTCCTCCTGCCTTCAGTCACATCGATAAGTCGACCATCCATTTTAGCCGCCTCTTTCAGTTTGCGGGCAGGAGAGGAACCGGTGTTAATAACGGCAATTATCTTTTCCACCATTACAGTGTTGCCAAATCCTACGTTGAGTAACAGCATAATTCACCATAATAATACATTGCAGGGAGAGGATCTTAATCCCTTACAAATGATTTCTTTTATCAAAGATAATATTTTCCAGAGCTTCAAATCAGTCTTGCAAATCTGGTTCTTGCTCTCGCCTATTCTATATTCTGCACCTGTTCCCGCATTTTTTCCAGTTCGCTCTTCAAATCAACGGTAAGGTGAGCCACTGTTGCATCGTTTATCTTTGATGCCAAGGTATTCACCTCCCGGAGAAATTCCTGAATGAGAAAATCAAGCTTTCGGCCGATACCACTTCCTTCGCTGAGAAACAATTCAAACTGGCCAATATGGCATCGCAAACGAACAATCTCTTCAGTAACATCCGTTTTATCGGCCATAAGCGCAACTTCCTGAGCTAAACGAGCCGGATCAAGCTGGACATTAGCCAAGAGCTTACTCAATCTCTCCTGCAGGTTTTTCTGCCGCTGTTCCAGCAAGTTTGGAATACTTTCCTCAATATTCTGAACTGTTTTTTCAAAAAAGCGCAGCCGGCCAATGAGATCTTCAGCCAGAGCAGCACCTTCCTGCGTTCTCATCGTATCGCAACTTTCCAGGGCGGAATCAATGACGTTTTCGACAACGCCCCAGACTTCAGCCAAATCCTCATCCATCTGTTCTCGAACCAAAACATCAGGATAAGCAGCCAACATCTGACTGGTGACATTACCATCCAAAGCAAATTCTTCTGACAGGGCCTGCAATGCATCCCTATACCCTTTAGCCAAGGCCAGATTCACCTTGATTTCCTGGAGATCGGTAAAATCACCACTCACAGAGAGAAACATGTCAACCCTGCCGCGAAGGTGAGTCTCTGTTACCTTTTTCCGGATTTTTTCCTCCAGGGGAGAGAATCCTCTCGGGAGTTTTATTTTCAGATCGAGATACCTGTTATTGACACACCGCACCTCGGCAGTCCAAACCCGGCCACCTTTCTGGATCTCACCCCGGCCAAAGCCGGTCATGCTTTTTATTGCCATGTACTTAACCTATGTTGGGAGAACTCTTATCCCGGGAAATGATTTTTGATCTCCATCTCTTGAAGAGTACTTTTTCAATACGCGGTTTAACCGTGTAACAATTATGGGACAAGAAGTCACAAGGAACTATAAACGACGAAACGATGTAGAAGGTAAACCTTCTACATCGTTTCGCAAACGATCATTATAAATAACACATCTGCCCGAAGAATTATTTTTTAGCTAATTCTCCGTTCAGCTTTTTGACTATAATATCGCTAATATCAATGGACTGATCAAAATAGACGACACCATTCTTGCCATCCATGATGGCTGTATAGCCATTATCCTTACCATACTTATCAACGACTTTTTCAAGAGCTTTGAGAATTGGCTCAAGCTCCTTGTCCTGCATTGTTTTCATCTCAATACGGGCGTCTTCAGTCTTGGCCTGAAGTTCCCGGCCATTTTTCTGAAATTCCCGAACCTTCTCAGACTTTTTCTCTTCACTCCAGGCAGAGCTTTTTTTCTTTATCTCATCCTGAAGAGCTTTGAGTGCATCTTCTTCTGTTTTGAAGGTGGATTGAAGCTCCTTCATCTTTGCGTCAAATCGCGTTTTTGCCGCCTTCCCTGCATCACATTCAATAATTATTTTCTGAACATTCATGATGCCAAGCTTTAAGTCAGCTGAAAAGCAGCTACTTGCCGCAAAACAACTAAGTAAGAATATCAATCCTGCCAGCAGGTTTCTTTGAGATGCCATTAGTTACTCCAGATTTTAAAAAAACGTCAAAATTATCCTATTCAACAACTACGAAATCTGCTCGTCTGTCCTGAGCCCAAGACAATTCATCATTACCCTGGAGCAGGATTCTCTCTTCTCCGTAACTGACAGTAGTGAGTTTTTCTTCATCGACCCCAAGATTAACAAGATATTTCTTAGCGGCCAATGCGCGTCTCTCACCGAGAGCCATGTTATATTCATTGGTGCCGCGAGGATCGGTATTGCCCTCGATTCTGACATCGTAATTTTTCTTGTTTTTAATAAATTCAGCGTTGACTTCTATACGTGCAACTTGATCTTTTCTGATATCGGAAGAATCAAAATTATAATAAACAGGAAGCATTCCTTCGGTTGTACGACCTTCACCGATTGCGAGAGGCTTTGAATCAAGCGACTCCACCGGACCAATCGCTTCACCTTTATCTACTTTTAATGCTTGATCAGTTTCACTTTTTGATCCACAACCAGACAGAGTTAGGACAGAGAGACAAAGCAACACAGGAATCGCAGCTTTTACTTTAGTTAGCATGGGAAGAACCTCCAAAAGATTCTCAAAAATTTTTATTCACAAACAGGTAGTATCAAAGTATCAATTGAAGCGAATCACCTTCACTTTCAATTACTTTAACAAGTTGCTTAATATACTAAAAAGTGTATATAAATCAACTGATTTATTTTAGATTGGCACAAAACAAAATAGTAAATCGACCACCTGCAATGAGTTATCGAAACTGTTGGGTTTTTCCAATAGTCAAACGTTGACATTTCGCAATTATTAGCTGACCTATGGTAAATTTAGGCTAGTGATTATTATCTATTCAGATTATAAAGCACGAAGAGTAATGGTATAAAGGAAGAGTCCCATCTCCTTTTGGAGATGATAACTATATGGAGATTTGCATGGCCAAAGTAAATATCAGTCCAAACCGAACCACAGATAAAACCATCCGCACCATTGATCGTAAGCGCGAGCAGGAACGCCGTAAAATGTTTCAAAGAGCTAAAGAACATGCCCCGGATTTTGCGGCAAAACTTGTTCAGCGCCTGATTGATAGAGAAATAGTTGAGACCACCTCGGTATCTGATTTAAGAGAAGCCTTTGAAAATCAGCTGAACAAACTTGGTTACATTGAAGAGTTTGAATTGCAAATGAAAATTGCTCCGATCAGGACTATTGCCCAGGACCCTAATGTTGTGAGCTTGTATTTCACACAATATATAGTTGAAGACCTCATTGAGCATCCCGCAATTCAGGATATTTTTGGCGATGATCTGGATGTTTATCGGGCGGTTGACTCTATATTTAGAGTTCTCAGACAATAGATGGAACATCCCAAAAGCTCCCCCGCTCTTCTCTTTGCCGACCAGGATGGCAATATTAGGGAATTTACCGACCTTGAAATGGTCGGTATGAGCAATGGGAATTTTATCCGCCCAGCTCTGGAGGACATGATCCCTCTCCCCGAAGGAAGTGATCTCTTTACCCTGCCGGGTCGTCTTCCCGTCGGTTGGGATCCAAGCTCTGGTGAACCGGTTCTTCTCTCTGAAAACCCTTACGAGGAAGGAAAACCGGTTCATGCTGTCGCGGCCTTCATGTCACCTGCCCACACGGCAATTTTAACCAGCAGCTATCAAACCCAACCTGATGCGCCGACGCTGCCGCTCTTTGCCTACACCGCCGTTGGCTGGTATCAGAATAGATTTTGGGTTGCTGGCTTTCGCAGTGATAATGACAAGCGGCAGGATGCAGATCAGTACCGCCAGACCGAAGTTATAAAACGTACAAAAAAGAAACTTCAGCAATTTAAAGAGAACAGGCTCATTCAACATTTAGGCAAGTGTTGCCTTACTTATGGATGTCCGGCTGCACGAAATTACTTTCTGGGTCGTTGGGAAGCTCCTTTACCAACCTCTCCGGAATGCAATGCCCGGTGCCTTGGCTGTATTTCACTGCAAGTTTCCGGCTGTTGCCCATCAACCCAGGACCGAATAACTTTTGTACCGAGCGCGGCAGAAATAAGCCAGATTGCCATCTCACACCTTGATACGGCCGAAAATCCTATTGTCAGTTTCGGTCAGGGCTGTGAGGGGGAACCGCTTCTACAGGCAGCTGTCATTGAAGAGGCGATTAAGCGCATCCGCAGTAAAACTTCGAGAGGCACAATTAATCTTAACTCCAATTCCAGTCTGCCTTTAAGTGTTAAGCGACTTGCTCAAGCGGGTCTGGACAGTTTGCGTGTCAGCCTTAATTCAGCCCAAGAAGTTTATTACCAGGCCTATTTCCGCCCAAAGAATTTTAGTTTTGCCGACGTCATGAAATCAATTGACGTCATGAAGGAAAACAACCGCTTCGTTTCTCTTAATTATTTTGTTCTGCCTGGATTTACCGATTCGATTAACGAATTCGAGGCTTTTTGTACTCTGATCCGTCGCCACCGCCCCGACTTTATCCAACTTCGCAACCTGAATATGGACCCGGAATGGTATCAAAAAAGCATCGCTCTGCCCCTCGATAGTCAGACATTAGGTATTCGACAATGGTTTGAGCTCGTCCAAAAAGAATTTCCTGCACTCCGATTTGGTTATTTCAATCCACAGGTTCAAAAATAAGTCATCAATCTTCTGGCATCTTGCCCATCTGCTCTAGTATTTCTATACCATTGTCAGCCCGAAAAGCTTGGGCTAGCTGCTTTTCCTTTGCATTTTTTCCATGATAGGATATCATATTATTTAATAAAGCTTATTACTATTCATTACTTTTGAGGATTATTTTATGGAACAGTTGCCAAATATGCGGCTTACAACCCAACGACAAATCATTTTAGAAGAATTGGGCAAGGTCACTTCCCATCCAACTGCCAATGAAGTATATGACATGGTTCGCAGGCGTTTGCCTCGAATCGGACTGGGTACTGTGTACAGGAATCTTGAGCTAATGGCAGATAATGGCATTATCCTCAAGCTTGAAGTTGGCGGAACCCAAAAAAGATTTGACGCAACCGTGCAACCTCACTATCATATTCGTTGCTCTTCCTGTGGCAAGGTAAATGATATTAATATTGCGGTTCAAGAACAGATTAATAAGGTAGCAGAAGAAGCCAGCAATTACATAATTCTTGGTCATCATATTGAATTTTCAGGAATATGCAAAAGTTGCACGGAAAAAACATTAGCGACAAACTATAATTGAGAGTTCCTGCTACTCCCAGACTGGTTGACGTAAAAAGGGGTAAGGGTGATGTTTTCACCCTTACCCCTTTTTAGGTTTTACCTGTCTTTTCGTGAACTCTGTTTTTTTAGCTGAAAATCACTTTGCCGAATCTGCGCTTACCCACTTTAATTAGTATTTCCCCGGAAGGGGTAATGAGCGAGTTTACATCGGCCACCTTTTCCCCGTCTATGGATACGGCACTCTGCTGAATCATCCTCCTGCCATCAGATGTCGATTTCACAAGACCGGCATCAACCAACAACTGAGGCAAAGCTAACGGCTCAGTTGCAACACATCTAAATTCGGGCACATCATCCGGCACACCACCTTTTTGAAAGACCTTCTCAAAGTTTTCTTCTGCGGTCTTAGCAGCATCGGCACCATGAAAACGAGCGGTGAGCTCTCGGGCCAGCTGTTTCTTCACCTCTTTTGGATGAAGCGCATTTGTCTCAACTTTTTCCCTGAGATCGGCAATTTCACTATTACTCAAATCACTGAGCAGATCAAAGTATCGAAACATCAAATCATCAGATACTGAGAGTACCTTGCCATAAATATTGTCAGCTGATTCAGTGATACCGATATAATTGCCAAGCGATTTGCTCATCTTGTTGACTCCATCAAGGCCTTCCAAGAGCGGCATTGTCAGAACCACCTGGGGTTCCTGTCCGTGCGACCTTTGCAGATCCCTGCCCATCAACAGATTAAACAGCTGGTCTGTCCCCCCCAGTTCAACATCTGCTTGTAAAGCAACAGAATCATAGCCTTGAATGAGCGGGTAAAGAAATTCATGGATGGAAATCGGCTTACCCGACTCAAATCTATTATGAAAATCATCGCGCTCAAGCATCCGGGCAACGGTCAGTTGGGATGCCAGCTTGATCATATCAATAGAGGTCAGTTTGCTAAGCCAGGTGCTGTTAAAAGCCACCTGAGTTTTTTCGGGATCAAGAATTTTAAAAACCTGTTCCTTGTAGGACTCAGCATTTTCAGCCACCTGCTCCACAGTCAAGGCCTTTCTGGTCTCCGACTTCCCCGTGGGGTCGCCGATCATACCAGTAAAATCACCGATAAGAAAATAGATATCGTGGCCTAGATCCTGAAAATGTTTCAACTTTTGTAGCAAAACGGTGTGCCCGAGGTGCAGATCAGGAGCCGTTGGGTCAAAACCGGCTTTTATCTTGAGGGGGATTCCTGTTTCTTGGGACCTTTTTAGTTTTTTGATTAACTCCTCACGGGAAATACAATCAACTGCCCCCCGCTCAATCAACTCCAGCTGTTCTTCAATCGACGCCATGATGTTATAAGCCTATATTTTATTTTGTTTTTATTGATTTTTATAATGTCTGTTTGCTATCCGTTACTTGTAAGGCATTTGCAAGTGCCCGTCCGCTATTTCGCGTAGTCAACAGCCCGGGTTTCCCGAATAACTGTGACCCGGATCTGACCGGGATAGGTTAATTTGCTCTCTATTGACCGGGCGATATCCTGGCTTAACAGGGTAGCGTCTTCATCTTTGACTTTGTTGGAGTCAACAATTATCCGCAGGTCACGTCCCGCCTGGATAGCATATGATTTTTCGACTCCGGTAAAGCCGTTGGCAATTGCCTCAAGATCTTCCAGTCGCTTGACATAACTCTGCAGCATTTCTTTCCTGGCACCTGGTCGAGCTCCAGACAGGGCATCGGCGGACTGTACCAAGATATCTATGACACTCAGAGGCGGCTGCTCCTCATGGTGAGCACCAATTGCATAGACCACCTGCTCAGGTTCCCCGTATTTTTTGGCGAGATCCCGACCAATCATCGCATGGGATCCCTCAACCTCATGATCGACTGCTTTACCGATATCATGCAAGAGCCCGGCACGTTTGGCCATCTTCACATCCACACCAAGTTCAGAAGCCATAATGCCACAAAGAAAGGAAACCTCAAGAGAGTGCTGCAGGACATTCTGCCCATAGCTGGTTCGGTACTTAAGACGACCAAGCAGATCAATAAGCTCCACATGTACCCCGTGCGCACCGACATCAAAGGTTGCCTGTTCCCCGGCATCCCGCATGGTGACTTCGAGCTCTTTGGTCATTTTCTCAACGACCTCTTCGATGCGGCCCGGATGGATTCTACCGTCACTAATGAGCTGCAAGAGCGACAACCTGGCCACTTCCCGGCGAACCGGATTAAAACCGGAGAGAATAACCGCTTCCGGCGTATCATCAATAATGATATCGATCCCGGTCGCTGCTTCAATAGCCCTTATATTCCGACCTTCCCGTCCAATAATCCGTCCTTTCATCTCATCGCTTGGTAAGGGCACCATTGATACGGTCCTATCTGCCACATAATCACCGGCGTAACGAGAAATAGCCAAGGCCAGAATATTTTTACCCTTCCGGTCAGCCTCCATCTTCATCTCGTTTTCTATCCGGACCAGTCCTTTTGCAGCTTCCATTCTCGCTTCACTTTCCAACGAATCCATCAGAAGCTTCTTGGCTTCTTCCTGACTGATGCCGGCAAGTTTAGCCAGTTCATAACGTTTTTCGCTTACCAGCTTATCTATTTCTTTATGTTTTTCATGCCATTCCAGTTTCTGCTGTTCGACCAGACGTTCGCTTTTATAGAGATCAGTCTGTTTCCGATCAAAACTATCCCACTCACGTTTCAAGCTGTCTCTTTTACGCTTAAACTGTCGTTCTTCTTCTTTGAACTCGTCTCTTTCCGCCTTAAGCTCTATCTCTAAGGCCTGTTTAATCTGATATGCCGCTTCCTTACTTTGCAGAAGTGCTTCTTTCTTGAGTTGCTCAGCTTCAACTATGGCTTTTTCGAGAATTTGGTTACTTTGAATTTTTATATTTTTTTCGTGTCCCTCAACGACCATTTTCCTGATATAAATACCAAGAGATATGCCACAGAGGAGACTGATGCCTGCGAGTAAATATGGATGGCTTAATAAATCCATTGGACAATCCTATCTGATAATGACTGACAGGACAGAAGAAAAAAGTGGGGAGAGAAAAACAAAAATAATTGAAGGGAGGGGCACTTTGAGGAAACTCGGGCCGGCCACATTGCGTGGGTGACCATCACGAGCGATAAAAATAATAGCCAAAGCAACAGCCTTTACAATAGCCTATGCCAGCCGGTATTTTTGGTGATTACTCACTTGAAATCAACAACCTATAAAACAAACGTATTCAATCAGTTGCTGACTTCTCCCCCAATTTACAGTTCGTCCTGAGGTCATTGACCTTTTTTCATTCTCTGGCCGCAAGCGCACCACTTATTATTGCACGCTCATCTTTACCAGTCTGAAATTGAACAATCTGTTTTATGTTCAGATAATTGCAATACCAGTAAACTGAACTTTTTTGTATACTGCCCCTTTTCCCAGGGGTTATTCCACGGTTTTATGTGAGAATAAGTCAATCCGGCCAGGTCGAAAAAGCGGCTTAGCCGGAGAAATATCTAAAAAAAGCAGTCCTGCTTCCCTTAATTCGTATTTTGTTCCAACAGCACTTTTTCTGCTGAGGTCAATCTTCTGTTATATGTTTAACCGGTTTCATTTTTCAGAAATTACTTCCTAGTAAAAGATGAGACCGGATAGAAAAAATAGCAAGTGAAAATTCAATTCATTACGAACAGATATCTTCCCCACACTGCCGTGTCGCCAGGAAAGTTAAACCTATAAAATAGGTGGGTAGCCTCATTACAGCTTCAGGAAATTCGGGAACCGATTTTCCTTATACTCTAAGTGGAGTTACCCTTTTTTTGAGAGTTGGCTCAACACACACTGATGATCACCAACAGTGCAGGGAAACCTCTTGTTTATATTATATTTATTCAAACATTTGTGCGTATCATTTAACTAATCCCGCCTTTCTTCAATTACTCCGAGGTTAGTAGAGTTTAAGGAATTTCTCCTCTCTTGAATATATAACAGACTTTCCACTAAACTAAAACAAATTATACCCAAATGATACCTATAGGCATCATTCAGAAAGTAACTTGGATCTGATTTCTTCGTTGAGCTTAACTATTCTTTCCTCGGAATCCCTCTTGAACCCCTCAAACTCATTGGCAAGTTTCACATATCGGGATGCAATATTCAAACAGGCCAAAATTGCCACCTTGCCCACACGAAGGGTTCCGCTGGCTTGCGGTGAGTCGGTTTCAACAAGTTGGCGGACCAATGAAAGGATGGCTCTCAGTTCTTCTTCCGAGGCTGCGGTATAAAATTTATATTCCTGCCCCAGTAGTTCGAATTTTACCAACCTTTCCGTTTCAGACATATCAATCCAGATCCCACAATTAATTTCTGTTTAGCGACATATCATGATCGGCATGTGCCTCTAACCCATCTAACCCCTTGCAGACAGCTCTCCAACGCTACTCTTTGGAACCATCCATCGTAAAGAGAGCATGCTGTACCCGTTTTTCCTCTTCTTCACTTCTATTTTCAGACTCCTGAGAATTCATGCGAGTTTGATCATTATCAGCATCAGAAGCAGAAGGTTCTGGAGCAGTGGTGACAGCCCCTGCATTCTCAAGGTTGAGCTCCCATTCCTCTATCTGGTCGACAATCTTATTCACTCTCTCACTTATCTCACTTCGCTCTGTGGTTTTTGAAGAAATATTTTCTCTTAATTCCTCAATCAACAGATCACGCTCAAATAATTCCTGATCCAGTTGTTCTTTTTCAGCCTTCAAAGCGGAAAATCTTGTCAGTATTTTTTCAACGAATTTTTCCAGCCGCTGAAGCTCACTTTCCTGCTCCATATTTTGCCCTCTCTATTATTAATTTTCTTTTCAATGTCAATTTTACTGAAATGCTAATGCATTTCTAATGGAATATACCATGCGCTCTGCACACTGCAACCTCAATCAGATGCGGGAATACCGCCAGTCGATGGGCCTGGCATTGTCATATGGCATGAAGCCGTGGAAAACCCTAGGATCATCATCGAATACCATCGGTAAAAAAAACCTGTCTCCTTCCCACATCGGTAGTTTCATTATATCTGCAACCTCAACCCAGGCCAGATCGCCTTCTTCGTTGGACGTCGCTGGAGTCCCTGTAAAACTGTCTATCCTGAAAATAAAACCAAACCAGTCTTCGCCATGCGGGCCAAAGCCGGTCCAGTTTATCGTCCCGCGTAACACCACAGTTTCACACTCGATATTGGCCTCTTCCCGAATCTCCCGGAGCAGACACTGATAAATATCCTCCTCCGGCAACATCTTTCCGCCCAGGCCGTTATATTTACCAAGATGCTGATCATCATCTCTCTTATTTCGATGTACCAGCAGTGTTTGTTTTCTGTCGGGAGACATGATATATCCCAAAGTCGCCACTATCGGTGTGTACATACCACCTCCCATTTTTCTTTGATCGCATCAAGATACATATTCCGATCCACCCTCTCATGTGATACTATTATTTAAATCGTTTGATACATTTTATCAATTACACCCCAGCAACCTCACAATGATGTTGATACCCTACAATTTTTTTTCAGAAGTCTGTTCAAGAAAAAGCACTTTGTCCATAACGAAGGGGTCTTTAACAATAAGGACGAGTTCGTTTTGCAAAGCCTCTGACAACCACTTAGTTGGCAAAGCATCCGCTTTCCTCTGTATGCTTTTTTTGTTCTTTATAGCAACGCACTGTCATGCCGCTGCCACGAGCAACCAGAAATTCCCCCACTTCAAGGCTATTGCCAAAAACGTTGCTTTCTGGGAAAAGATTTATTCAAAGTATTCCCTCAACGAGGCAGTTATACATGACACGGAGGATTTATCAAAGGTATACGAAATCATTCCTCTCCTGGGCGATGATCTGCCGGGAGCAAACCATTTCAATTCCGTTTTTCAGCAACTGGCCAAAGAAAAATACCGGGTGATTCTGCAAAAACTCACTACACAAAAGCCAACTACCCGGGATGAGAAACGGGTGGCTGCACTGTTTTCTGGCAAGAACAGACAGGCTGAACTCGCCATGGCGGTGGACAATGTCCGCAGCCAGAGAGGACAAAAGGAACGCTTTCTGAACGGAGTAATACACTCCGGAAGGTATATGAAGGAGATAAAACAAATATTTCGTGCCTATCACCTACCGGAAGAACTGGCCTATCTGCCCCACGTTGAATCATCTTTCAATTTCAAGGCCTATTCCAAGTACGGGGCAGCTGGCATATGGCAATTCACCCATACCACTGGCAAGCAATACCTGACCATAGATAACATCATAGATGAACGCCTTGACCCCATCCTTGCCACCCATGCTGCCGCCAAATACCTGAAAAACAGTTATTCGACGCTCAACGACTGGCCACTGGCGCTGACCTCGTACAATTATGGTTTATCCGGCATGTTGCGGGCGGTAAAGGACGAGGGCAACTATGAAAGAGTCTTCAATAATTACAACAAGGGGTATTTTAAATTTGCTTCGAGGAATTTTTACTCAGAGTTTTTAGCAGCACTTAAAGTTGCCAAAGAAATTGAAGCAAATCCAAAGATCAGGATAGACTCCGCCCAATCGACTCGCTATCTCAATCTTTCCGGATACCTGCCCATACAAGATGTCAGCAAGCATTTCGGCGTTTCGACAGAGGTTATTCAATCACTCAATCCAGCCCTTTTATCATCTGTTATAAAAGGGGAAAAACATATTCCCAAAGGGTATGTCATCAGACTTCCTGTTGGGAAAATCGGTAACCAGCGTATCACCTCTATCCCCACCAAACTTTATAACAAGAGACAAAAGCCGAGCCGTTATCATCGAGTTCAAACCGGTGATACTGCCGGGAGTATTGCCAGGCAACATGGTATTTCCCTTACAAAACTCATAAAGGCAAACAACCTGGATAAAGATGCCACTATCTATGTCAAACAAAAATTAAGGATTCCAGCTTCAGAAAAAGATGTTACCCAAAAAGACCAGGACAACAAGTCATCACCCCATACTAATGTGTAAAAGGGACCATCTGGCCATGCCGCTCCCGCCCTCATTCTTGTCATTAGACAAGAGACACTCTTCAAAAAATGGTTACGATTCTAACGAGAAGCAGCATTATTTCCTGGCAATTGTTCAATAAGTTTATACACTACCCCCGGTAAACGGTAAATAAGCCGGGACTCTTGTCAGTCGGCCCCCCTGTGGGCTGCCAATGAAAAAATGAAAATTTTAGGTACTGTTAGGTACTAAAGAGACAGCAATGGATATTACCAAGACAATCAACGAACTGAAAAAAAGACCGGAATTTATTGATAATGTAGGGATGATTCTCATCCATAATGGTGTCGTGCGCAATTGGTCAAGAAAGGACCGAACCGCAGTCACAGCCCTCGAAGTCACCCCTGACAATGTAAAAATTGAGGCCCTCAGACAGGAATATTTACAACGTGAAGGGATTTTTGAGATAATTGTAGAAGCATACTCGGGAACCTTTCAGCCGGGCGACGATCTGCTTCATATTGTTGTCGCTGGAGACCTCCGGGAAAATATAAAACCGGTTTTGGCCGAGTTGCTGGATAGAATTAAATCCGAAGCTGTGACGAAAAAGGAGATTTTCGCAAAATAGTTATTCAGGCCAACACCCATCAAGGTGATACCAACAAAAATCCCGGCTGACTTCTCGTTCATCGGGTTTTTTCCATGAAATGTGAGGTTATACGTGTCCACTGCCAAAAAACTTATTGAAAAATTCACAGACATACATCCTCTCCCCCACGTTGTCAGCACTGTCACCCGCCTGATCAACGATCCTGAATCGACAATGAAGGACTTTGAAGAAGTTATCAAAATGGATCCCGTTTTGGTGAGCCGTCTTCTGAGACTTGTCAACAGTCCCTATTTCGGTTTGGTCCAGACTGTTGATTCGATAGGACGAGCTGTGGCATTTCTTGGTATGAAGAATCTGCATAGTCTGGTGGTAACGGATGCCCTGAAAAATATTTTTGTCGGGCCTGAAACTGATTCGTTTTTTTCAAAAAAGAAATTATGGCTCCACTGCGCTGCGGTTTCCATCTGTAGCAAGATGATTGCCGAAAGAATTTTTGGAATTAACGGAGACGATGCTTTTCTTTGTGGCATTCTCCATGACTTCGGCCTGTTGGTTGAAGAACAGGTCCACAAAGAGCAGTTTCACAAAATCTGCGCCTCATGTCAATCGGCACAGTCGCTGATAATATTGGAACAACAGACGTTTGGCACGGACCACTGTGAAATCTGCTATCTCATGACACTGAACTGGAATATGCCGGAAACCATCCAGACCGCCATCCGCGACCATCACCTCCTCTCAAACGACATCGAACCATCCAGCCTCACCGGAATAGTCCAAATGGCGGGATATATTACCGGCCAACTGGGATATTCATCCCAGGAGGGTCTGGATACTGAGATACCAGCGCCACTGATGGAACATATGCAAGAAAACATAGATGAATATACCGTTCTACTGGAGGACCTTCCTGAAGAAATGGAAAAAGCCCAAAACATCTATGGCTAAAGGGTATACCGAGCATGACAAGTATTTTCAATAAAACCGTCTCATATGATGGGCAGATCGATGCATTACTGACTTATCTCAACGAAGAAGTCCCATCCATTACGGCTATCGCTGTCAATAATGAAGGACAACAGCACCCTGAGGGTGATCTTACCCGCTTTCCCGAAAACGCTGTCAAAGAGCTGGTAATTGCCGCTGCCAGCCAGGCGAAGGAAGAGGCGCGGCCCCTCGCCGTAAGTGACCGACACTTCGCACTTTATATGCCGGCACTAAAAGCCACCTTGGTGTGCTGCCCTCTTTACGAAAATTCCCGGCCAGACGATATTGCCAACCTGATTAAACTCGCAGTGCGCAGTTATTTTGACCGGCAGGAAGTCGAACAACTCAACAAAAAAATCACCATCCAAAAGAACCAGTTTAACAGGAAATTTCAGGTACTGGACGCCAAGCATCAGGAAATGCTTGAGGAGACGCAGCACAGCTACAGAACGATTCAGGAACATCAGGAAAACTACTCGAAGACACTGCAATCGGAAATAACCAAACAAACCAAGGAACTGCGCAAGGCCAAACTGGTCGCCGAAGCGGCCAACGTGGCAAAAAGTGAATTCCTGGCCTCCATGAGTCATGAGATCCGCACGCCGATGAACGGTGTCATCGGCTTTACAGACATTCTTCTAAACACTGAACTCGACGAAGAACAGCGCGATAGTGCCTTAACCATCAAACGAAGCGCAGAGGCATTGTTGGGACTGATCAACGATATTCTTGATTTTTCCAAAGTGGAAGCCGGACAAATGACCCTTGAATACATTGATTTTGATCCGGAAATTACCGCTCATGATGTCTGCGATCTTATTAGGCCGCGGGTGGTTGGCAAACCAATCGAGGTACTTTGCCGCATCGATGACAATCTGCCGGCAAATATTAAGGGAGATCCCGGCAGATTTCGTCAGGTATTGATCAACCTGCTCGGTAACGCCGCAAAATTCACTGAAAAAGGGGAACTGGAACTCAGTGTTGAGGTCCATGCCGAGACTGAAGAGACCATTACCATACTCAGTAAAATCAGAGACACCGGGATTGGCATCGCCAAAGATAAATATGAAACAATCTTTGAGGCCTTCAAGCAGGCCGACGGTAGCACCACCAGGAAATATGGTGGAACCGGCCTTGGACTATCAATCTGCCGGAAAATTGCCAGCCTGATGGGCGGCCATGTCTGGACGGAATCGCAACCGGGAGAAGGTACCACCTTCTTCTTTCTGGCGGTCATGAAAAAAGCGGCAGTGCACCAGGACCCGCGCCCGGTACACGCCAACAAGGACCTTAAAGATATTAAAGTTCTGGTTGTCGACGACAACAAGGCCAACAACGAAATTATCGAATCAGTGCTTGGCAAGGCGGGCATGGAAGTCATCACACTTCTCGACGAAACCGCCGCCATCGCCACTCTTATGGCCGCCGAAAAAGAACAGCGTCCTTTTCAAGTTGCCATCCTTGACCTGCAAATGCCGACCATCTCGGGCTACGAGCTGGCAAGCCAGATTCGATCCTCGGAACTTGCCAATCCCCAGATTCCGCTTCTTGCTTATACCTCTTCGGCAGAAAGGGTGGCGCAAAAGTGTAATACCTTTGGTTTCACGGCTTTTTTAACCAAGCCAGCCCGTCGTAAAATCCTCCTTCGGACCATCTCCAGAATTCTCAGCAGTAAAGAAGATGAGACGATCCAGACTGAAGATAAAAAAATCGTTACCCAATATTCGATACGCGAAGAGCTGAAACAATCAACCAGAATTCTGCTTGCAGAAGACAATCCGGTGAACCAGAAACTCGCCAACATTATCCTCACCAAGGCGGGCTACAATGTGACGGTGGCGGGAGATGGTCTGCAGGCCCTGGAAACGTTCACCAACAATCCGGATAATTTTGATGCCATCCTCATGGATATTCAGATGCCGGAAATGGATGGCTACGAGGCAACACGCAAAATTCGACAAAATGGCTTCACTAGCATTCCCATCATCGCCATGACAGCCAATGCGATGAAAGGAGATCGCGAACTCTGCATTGACGCCGGAATGAACGATTATATCACCAAGCCAATTAAGAGAGACATCGTCTTCCAGGTCTTAGAAAAATGGCTGGACATCCACAATTAAATTCACCATGAGCCCCCCACAACGCTCCAAATTGCACGCAGCTCATTCTCTCAAGAATTGGGCTGACAAGCCGATTGACAACGGCTCTTTTTCCACCTCCGCCATGCATTACCTGCTGCGAATTCTGCTCATTACCGTTTCGGAATTCAAAAAGAGTGAGCTCTCCCTGCGCTCGAGTGCCCTTACCTACACCATTCTGCTCTCTCTCGTCCCAATGCTGGCCATAAGCACGGCCGTTGTTAAAGAGCTTGGCGGTGGAGACCAACTGCGAAAAGCGGCCTACAGCTATATTGAAACCCTGGAAACAGATAATTTCTTTTCAATTACCGATCCTCTCAACAAGCTCACCCGCATGGCAACCCAGCCAGTAGAAAAAAACACCGGCCTCACCGAGCACCTTCGATCAGCCGTCGATACGCTTTTTGATTATGTCGACAAAACCAATTTTGCCACTATCGGTACATTTGGCGTAGTCGGCATCCTGCTCAGTGTACTTCTGGTGCTTGGCCATATTGAATCGGCAATGAACGCCATCTGGAAGGTTTCAACTTCAAGGCCGATTCTTAGAAAGATTGCCGACTACCTGACCCTGATGGTCCTCTTGCCCATCTCTATCAACGTGGCCTTTGCCGCCAGTGCATTTTTAAAGAATCCGACCCTGGCCGAAAAAATGGATCGGCTCGTGCCCTTTCCCTGGCTGCAATCTCTTTTGCTCAAACCAGTGCCAATCATATTTATCACTCTCACTTTTTACATGATGTATATATTTTTCCCCAACACCAAGGTGAAAAATATCCCGGCAGTGATCGGTGCTACTCTCGCGGCATTTCTCTGGTTTTTGGTGCAGAATGTCTACATCTCTCTGCAAATAGGGGTGGCGAACTACAACGCGATCTACGGTTCTTTTGCCACATTGCCGCTTTTTCTTGTTTGGATATATCTCGGCTGGATATTCATTCTGACGGGGGCCCAAGTCACTTTTGCCCTTCAGAATGTAGCGACCTACCGGCTGACACCATTGACAACGGCCCCATCGCTTAAACTCAGCGCCGCCTTTGACATCATGGATTATATTTATTCAGCTTTTGCCGCACGAAAGCCTGTCACGGCCATCAGTCTGGCAGGAAATCTTTGCCATTACTCTCAATTAACTCTTCAGGATGCTTTAAATGATCTCATAAAAGCTGGAGTAGTGCATCTTTCACAAACGGATGACCGGCTCTTGCCAATATCACCCCTGGAGCAGTATGACAGACGACAAATCGTCAATATTATTTTAGGGACCGAGGCCCCCGACACTGCCGGTGGCATTTTAAGCCGAAAGGCAATCAAAGCGGCAGGAACAAAAAGCGACCTGCACCATGAGGCGGTTACAACGACGGAAAATCAGGGTCTCAATTAAAGAGTAACAGCACCTCACAGAAGCGAGGGTTTTCTTTTGCGTGAGCTACTGTTCAACCTGCCAATAAACATTCCGACCAAAAGAACGCCACCACCAGCCAGAAACCAGTTGATGGAATTATCTTTCTTCAGATTGCTGGTTTTTGACTTTAGAGAATCTATTTCCTGCACCAGTGCTTCATTTTCCTTTGTCACTCTCAGCATATCTTCCTTGATCTGAATCACATCGGTGGTATCCTGCGTCAGGTTATGAAAATCACTTTTTATCTGATCTCTCTCTTTTATAGTTTCAACAAGAGTCGTCTCGATCTTGCTCAGGTTCGCAGAAACTTCTTCAAGTTTCTGAATGGCTTCATTTTTCTGCTGCTTCAGCCTTTCATTTTCAGCCCGAAGTGCGCCAACGACCGTAGATAGAGGTGGGTCAGCACTCAGAAATCTTTTTAACATCCACCCCTCTTTGCCATCAGCAAGGCGTACCATCGCATACGAATCGCCTTCCTGAAGGAGTTCGACGGTATCTCCATCCTTTACCATGCCAATTACTCTATACTCTCTGCCCTCTCCCGTTCTCAATACGACCTCTGCACTGGGTTTGACATATCGAGTTTCAGCCAGACACTCTGTTGTCGAAAACAGCATTGTGCCAAAGGACAGGAAAACGCTCAGTACCAACAGAAAAACGAGGGGAGCACCTGATGGTGTGGTTATTCGACTGATAATCATTGTTCTATGCTCCTTGCATGAAAATATTTATGCCTGGCAAAATCGGTGACTGGCAAAAAATCATAGTTATTTTTCAGATGGCAGAATCAGGAGCACCTCGTACCGCCGGTGTCGATTAAATACTTTTTCGCAGGCCTTGTTACAGACCAATTGCTCCGATAGCCAAAGGACATTTTAAGATTTTTTATGACTCTTAGTACCTTACGGTAAATACAATACCTTACAATTTTTTTCAAGCAAAACATGCCCCTAGACACAGTCAGGTATATCCCACCGACAAGTCACCTCCGCCAATTTAGCAATTCAGTTGCCACCGCATCCTCCAGGGTCTTGACCATTTCCGGTGAATCAAACAACCTCTTACACAGCTCACACTTACGATAAGTGACAATCTCCCGTGCTTTGATCCCGGCAAAAGAGGCAATAGTAGAAATCCCCATGGATCGAATGCAATTATACAGAGGTTGAGTTTCGCTCCTGGTGAAAAGTTCCTCTAAAGTATTGTTTGCCAGGTTGCCGAGGAGGAAAAAATGAGTCGTTGTAAAATGGCTACCGGCATCGCAACAGGCATACATATTAAGGTCTGGCGCAAGATAGGGGTTCATGGCACAGCAATTATGCTGATAATCGGTGAAGATCATTTTTCGGCCAAAGCTATCGGCGCGTCCGGCATAGATGACCGGTTCCGGGAAATATTTGAGTTTGTTTTTTCGCAGGAAGTCTTCATAGAGATCATCTTCCTCACTAAAATCGGTCACAAACGAAATGAAATAATCAATGCCGGCAGATTTGCAGGCGCGTGCGGCATTGGCGATATTGCCACGCGGAACATGTTGTTGATGCCATCTGCTATAACTGAGACGCAGTTGGCCAAGGCCGCTCTCTTTCAGCATAGCCAGCCGAGCTTCGGCTTTTTCCGGGCTTTTTGCCCAATAACTGTTCGTTACGATTCTGGTGTAAATATTCAAATTCCGGCAGAGATCCACCAATTGCAGTAGATCGTGAAAATAGATAAATGGTTCACCCGCCGTAAAACTGATCCCGGAAACGCCTGCCATGGCCATTTGCCGAATAATTTCTTGAGCCTTTTGAAGCTCCATTTTTTTATCGTCCGGCACATCACCCGCGGCCACGCAATGGGCACATCTGATATTACAGCGGGTTGAGTATCCGAAAGCTATATTTCTCATATTTGTCTATTTCTTTGAGTTTTCTTTGTTCATTCTTCGTTTGACACCCCGCGTCGCCTCGGCGACTAAAGGATCGTCCGGCCAGTAATGTTTCGGATACCGGCCCTTAAGTTCTTTTTTCACCTCGTGGTAACTGGTGCGCCAGAATCCACCAAGATCAGAGGTAATCTGAATGGGACGCCGGGCCGGCGAAAGCAGGTGCAAGAGCAAAACGACCTTGCCGCCACAAAGAGTGGGAGTCTCGGCCAGGCCAAACATCTCCTGAATACGCACAGCCAATATGGGTGGCTCATCTATACGGTATTCAATGCGAATATTTGAGCCGCTGGGTACCATAAAAGCAGTCGGCGCATCCTGCTCTAATTTTTGCTGTTCTTGCCAGCTGAGCATGGCTTTGAAAATAGCCAGCAAATCGATTTGTTTAAGCTGTTCAGCGCGACTGATACCTGTAATATACGGCTCCAGCCAACTGAGATCACGCAGCAGGCTGCTGTCACTCAGATCCGGCCAATCCATTTCCGGTTGCAGACAACGCAGGCAATGAACCCTTGCCTGGAACTGACGGGATTTCGGCCCCCAGCCTAAACAGTCAAGCCCCAATCGCCTGACTCCGTGCAGCATTGCATCTTTGACTTCCTCGGGGTCCACGTGCGAAAGAGGCTTTTCTTCGATAACAATTTGTTGCAAAGAAAGCCGGGAAATCGCCACAACCTTGGCTAAAGAATCATCCCAGGAAACGAGTCTGCTTTCCGAAAATAATGCGCTGTGCTGGCTTTTCAGATCAGCAAGATCAAGACTCTCAGCCAGAAAGATCCTCCCTTCTGTATGACCAGCGTCGAGATTTGCCACCACCAGATATTCGCTCGCGGCCAGCGGATCAGCCGGTGGCAGAAGAGCACCACGACCAGTGGCTAACAGGTATCGCTCCCGATGGTGCAGACTACGGCGAGCAATCCGATCCGGGTAGGCATAAACAAGAAGGGTTCCGGTGGCGTCGATATTTCGCCTACTGTTTTTCCCAGCGATTAAGCCTTGCCACTTGCCAGCCACCTGATCGACACGACGGCAAAGGCCGGGGTCACCACCCGCTCGGCGAACCGCATCAGCCCCATCTTTCCGCCATAATTCCAGCAATCGCAACCGTAAACGAAGATCAGCTGAAGGGGTATGACCATCGCGTTTGAGAATATCGCGCTCAGATAAAATAGCCGCGATATCGCAGGCCAGCGGAACCTGTCCTGTCTTTCGTGCCATAAGGAGCATATGGCCCAGCCGGGGGTGGATCGGCAGGGCGGCAAGCTGCCCACCGATGGCAGTGATCCGACCTGAATCATCTATTGCGCCTAAAAAATGAAGAAGTTCACGGGCCTGTTGAAAGGGGCCGGTTCGGGGAGGATCAAGCCATTGCAGTTCCTCTGGCTGAGAGACACCCCACAGGGCAAGCTCAAGGGCCAGGCCTGTGAGATCCACCGCCACAATTTCCGGTGGATGGAAAGGAACGAGACTGTAATGTTCTCCTTTTGTCCAAAGCCGCAAACAATAACCAGCTCCAAGGCGGCCGGCCCGGCCTGTCCGCTGGCTGGCAGCCGCTTTTGAAACACGCACTGTCATCAACTTGCTAAGACCATTGGCAGGCGTAAACAGGGGCCGCCTGGACCAACCGCTGTCCGCCACACAGCGAATGCCTTCAATGGTGAGACTTGTCTCAGCAATAGAAGTTGCTAAAATCACCCGGCGCCTGCCATCGGGATCCGGCATCAGGGCACGATCCTGATCTCCCTGAGAAAGGTCGCCAAAAAGTGGACAGATCAGAATATCCTGAAAAGCGCCGTCAACAGAAAGTTGTCGATGCACCTCTTTTATTTCGCCGGTGCCGGGCAAGAAAGCCAGCACATCGCCCTGCTGTTCTTTAATAACCCGACGTATTCCCGCAGCGGTAACATCACCTATTCTGCCTGTCGCCGCCTTCTGAAGATAGTCAATTCTGACCTCATGGCTTTGCCCCTCCCCGCAAATAACCGAAACGTCACCAAGCAGTCTGGCAAGAGGCGCGGTATCCAGGGTTGCCGACATGACCAGCAGTCGCAAATCCTCTTTGAGCTGACGGATATCCAGGCAAAGGGCCAGAGCCAGATCGGCATGAATGGACCGCTCATGAAATTCATCAAAAATGATCAGCCCGACACCAGATAAATCCGCATCATTTTGAATGCGTCTGGTCAATATCCCTTCGGTGAGAACTTCAATGCGGGTCGTCGAGGATATTTGTCGATCAAAACGAATCTGATAGCCAACAGTTTGTCCGACTTGTTCACCAAGCAATGCAGCCATTCTCGACGCAGCAGCTCTGGTGGCCAGCCGCCGGGGTTCAAGGATGAGGATTTTTTTATCCCTCAACCACGGTTCATCCAAAAGAGACAAGGGGACAATAGTCGTCTTGCCGGAGCCGGGCGGTGCAACCAACACGGCTGAACTTTGAGCAAGCGCCTTTTTCAGCTCCGGCAGGGAGTGATGAATGGGTAGAATGGGTTTTTGCACCATGTACCATTTTTCCCCGGAGTTGTATCGTTCCAATACTATAACTGCTTTGAAAGCATTGAATAAACGGCACCACTCCAGAGAAGTAGAGTGAAGGCAAAACTGACGAATACGGCAGCGCTGCCAATGTCTTTTGCCCGCTTTGCCAGCAGATGATATTCGGGAGACGCAAGGTCAACCACCGCCTCAATTGCCGAATTCAACAATTCGACCACTAGAACAGCACTGGTGGCGAAAAAGAGCAGCCCCTTCCACTCATGGGAAAGTGGCAAAAAGAGCAGAACTACCGAGGCAATAGCAACAAGACATGCCTCTTGACGAAAAGCAGCTTCCGTCAAAAAAGTTCCTCGTATCCCATCGAAGGAATACGTGAAGGCTGCCATAATTCTGGCAATACCGTTTTTTTTAGGTGGTTTACAGTCCATATTCAAGAGAGGTAGAAAAAAGACGACAGATGCGATAAGAGTGATGGCAAATACATCCATACAAAATTTGCCAACAACTGTTACCGACGCTGGAAGCGCGTAAATTACTCAGTTGCGCCGGCCCCGTCAAGATATCTTAGGCCAAATTCTTTAATACGGATGGCAAGCGAGGAGATATCAACAGGTGCTCCTGTATCAATGGTCATTGCGTTGGTAGCTTCATACTCTAGCAACTGCTGCCATTGGGAGTTTTGCATCTCCAGAACCTTCAGGTCGGCATCAGAAACGTCATTTTTGCGCTCCTTGATTCGCTGCCGTAATATCTCCGGGGCAGCAGTACATTCTAGAATAATAAACGGGATGTGCTTACTCTCGGCCAGCTTGCTAAATCGCTCCCGCTCCCGGTATTGCAAGAACACCGCATCGACAATAACCGAATATCCGGCATCAATAATCTGTGATGCCAGCTCCTCAAGCTTTCGGTATGTTTTTTCGGTCATGTCCTGGCCGTAGAGACCTTGGCCCACCGCCGCCCGGCCACTATCTTCTGGCTTCAAACCAGCCATTCGCTTACGTTCAACGTCTGATCGAATACGAACCGCGCCTAATTGCTCTAAAAGTGATTGACTCACCGTGCTCTTACCTGACGCCGACAGCCCCCGGGTGATTATGAGTTGGGGATGCTCCATTTGCACATATTGTCCGGCCAGTTTCAGGTAATCAAAGAAATCTTTTTCGGCTTCAGCCTGCTCTTCCCGGCTTATTCCCGCCTGATCAGCACGGATTGCATCGATCTTGGCCCGCACCAGCGCACGATACACCTGATAAAATCGCAGTACCCGCATACCGGCGTAATCGCCGGTATGCTGAAGATAGGCATTGAGGAAGCGCTGGGCCAGTTGAGGTTGATTTCTATCCTGCAAATCCATCACCAGGAAGGCGATTTCGCTCATAACATCGATCCAGCGCAGGTTAGGATTAAACTCAATACAATCAAAGACCAGCGGCCTGTCATCCACCCAGGCAATATTTTGCAGATGCATATCGCCATGGCATTCCCGAACAAAACCCGCTGCTTTGCGTTGCACAAAGATTGACTGCAGACCTTGAAAGGTCTTCTCACTCCATCGTTCCAGGTCTGTCAGTAAGCGCAAGGCCTCGGCATTTTTAACATGCTGACGGATCTGTTTAAAATTCTCTGCAATGGGTTGAAAGATGATCTCCGGGTCACCAAATGTGCTCGTCGGGTCGGCAACCTCAATCTGCCCGTGAAAGTTTGCTATGTGCCTGGCCAAAATATCGAGCTGACCGGGCTGCAAAACACCAAGAGCCAGCGCGCGATCAAGCTGTGACTCTTGCGGAAAGGCCCGCATTTTGACGGCATACTCTATTGCCTCGCCTTCGCCTGCCCATTGCGGATGCTCGGCAGTACCGGTAATGGCCATCACCGACAAGTAAAAGTCAGGCGCCAGTCTTCTGTTCAGACGGAGTTCTTCCTTACAATAAAAGTGTCGCTTTTCCAGAGTGGAAAAATCAAGGAAGCCCAGATTGAGTGATTTTTTGATCTTATAGGCAGAGGACCCGGCCAGGATTACCCAGGAAATGTGAGTTTCGATCAGGACACAATTATCAACCGGCGGATCATACGCATCAGGCTGCAACAACGAGTTAATCAACGAAAGAGGCTGGAGGGCTGTTTTACTCATGTGGAAGACCTTCTGGGTTTGATTATCCAGGTTATTTTGTATTGCTTCACACAATGCACATGACACTGCCATATTTCAAGTCCGGGCAGGATCCCTGCCCCAAACAACTCTCATCCATTACTAAAAACCTGACCGAATATTTCCTTAACAATCCAACCCTTGACACGCACCATAGTGTGACCTAATCTTGTCAAAAATGATTACTCTGATCCCGGACAGCAGAAAAAAAGCTGGGATTATGTTCGCGGTACCCTTTTGAGGGGGCTACGGACCTTTCAAATTATGGCGGAGAGTAAGGACATCATGACGGGAAAAAAACTGATGCTGCAGGCGCTGAAAGAAAAGGGCGTCAAATATATTTTCGGTTATACCGGTGGCGCCATTATGCCGATTTTCGACGAAATGGACAAAATGGGCGATTTTCATTTTATCATGTCCCGCCATGAACAGGGAGCGGCATTTATGGCCCAGGGCATCTCGCGGGCTTCACTTTCAACGGATAATCCGCAGGTGGGGGTCTGTATGGCAACTTCCGGTCCTGGGGCAATGAACCTGGCCACCGGGGTCGCTGATGCCCATATGGACTCGGTACCAATAGTGGCGATAACCGGACAGGTAACCACCGGCGTCATCGCCACCGACGCCTTCCAGGAAAGCGACGTCATCGGGGTGATGATGCCGATCTGTAAGCAGACCTACATGCTGCTGGCCGCAGAAGAGGTGGAAAAAACAGTCCATGAGGCCTTTTATGTGGCAACCACCGGCCGGGCCGGACCAATTGTCATCGACATACCAAAAGATGTGCAGAACCAGAGCGTGCCGGACGATTACCAGTTTGATGCAAAAAAATATCGCCCCAGCCTGCCCGGTTTCTTCTACCACCCAACCCCCGAACGGGAACCTCTTCGCCAGGCAATTGAGCTGATTAACCGCAGTGTACGTCCGGTCATGTTTTGCGGACACGGCGTCATTAACAGTAATAGCGGCAAACTCCTGCAGCAATTCGCCGAAAAGGTGAATATTCCGATAGCCTTTACCCTGCACGGTATCTCGGCGCTGCCGATAGATCACCCGCTCAGCTTAGGCATGATGGGGATGCATGGCACAGTCGAGGCCAACCGGGCAATCATGGAGGCGGATCTGCTCATCTCCTTTGGAATGCGATTTGACGACCGCGTCACCGGCAGACTCAAAGAATATGCCCTGAACGCCGATGTTATCCACGTTGAAATCGATCCTTCGGAAATCGACAAAAACGTTGCCTCTTCGGTGGCAATCAATGCCGACGTCTACCGCACCCTGCATGTGTTGCTTGGCGATCCGATGCTCACTTTCAAACCACGCAGGCGTTGGTTTGAGAAAATCGCCAGTTACCGTCAAGTGATGGCCAAGGAATTACAAAAAGAAATCGAATGC
The DNA here is from genome assembly GCA_963677465.1 of uncultured Desulforhopalus sp. GTDB lineage: Bacteria > Desulfobacterota > Desulfobulbia > Desulfobulbales > Desulfocapsaceae > Desulforhopalus_A. The sequence goes on from OY781976.1 coordinate 3,534,445, forward strand.
GGTGTTGGCGACGATGGCAGGTTACTTATGAAATCCATTGTCCACCAACTCTCAGAACTCACGGGGGGTAAAGATCTGATCGTGCCCGATGTCGGCATGAACCAGATGATGGCGGCCCGCTTTTATAATTACCAAACCATGAATAGCTGGTTTACCTCCGGTGGAGCCGGTACTATGGGGGCCTCGCTGCCGATGGCCATCGGTGTCAAAATGGCCCGTCCTGCTGAGCGGGTCTGGTCAATCAGCGGCGACGGCGGTTTCCAGATGAATATTCAGGAACTTGGCACGATTATGGAGCAGCAGATCGATATCAAGATGATTCTGCTCAACAACGGCCATTTAGGCATGGTCCGTCAGTGGCAGACACTGTTTTTTGACGAGCGCTATGCCGGAACGCCGATGCAGAGTCCCAACTTTGGCTCGATAGCCGAGGCGTATAATATTCCCTATCGCAAGGTTGAAAAGCTCGAGGACGTCACGGCCGCCCTGCAACAGGCAATTGACAACCAGGGCCCAATTCTCCTCGAATTTGTCTGCGACGCAAGTGAGGTAATATTGCCGATGATTCCCTCCGACGGCGGTTTCGGAGATATGATTGTCAAGCGGCCGAAACAGAAAAAACCGGCAAGCAGTGCAGGCAAAGGAGGCAAATCATGAAGAGACGTGCGATTTTAGCCTTTATGCTTGATCGTCCCGGCGTGCTCAATAAGGTATCGATGCTGATCCGAAAAAAAATGTACAACGTCGATACCCTGACCGTCTGTAGCTCACGGGTTGAAGGAATCAGCCGGATGACCATTACCCTGCAGGAAGACGACCAGGCTAAAGTTGCCCAGATAATCAGGCAGCTGGAGAAATTCACCGAGGTGATCTCGGCCAAGGAACTTGATACCGATCATAGTTACTGGCGGGAAGTGGCCATAGTCAAACTTGAGGTCGACAACGACCATTTACAGTCATTTCACGGCCAATACAATTTTGAGGTGCTTGACCGGAAAGGTGAAGATATCCACATCCTCCAGGTAGCCGGTGCGACCGGCCAGATCGACACCTTTCTCGACGAAGTCGGGCGGCAATACATTATCGAGATTGCGCGAACCGGTGTAACTGCTTTGGAAAAATAGCAGGGTTATGATGGCCCAGTAGCACAATCCTTCGATATTTATGTTTTTAATGGTTTAAGGGAACAACTGTTGACGAGAATGTCTCAAAAACAGTCAATGTTCTTCGGTTCTAACACGACAAAAGGAGAAGCATCGATGAAGAAAATTTTGGTTGTATTTGTGGGCTTGCTGTTGATGGTTTCTTTTGGTTGCAGCAGTGACGATGCAAAAAAATCTGCTGAAAAAACCAAGGAAGCTGTTATAGAGACCACCGACAAGGCTGCTGAAGTGAGCAAGGAAGCCGCCACCGCCACCAAAGAAACTGCGGTCGACGTCAAGGATAAGACCGTCGAAATGACCAAGGAAGCAGCATCCGATGTTAAAGATGCCGCAATAGAGGTCAAAGACAAAGCTGTTGAAATGGGCACAGACGCTGCCACCGCCACCAAAGAAGCTGCGATGGAAGTCAAAGAGAAGGCAGAAGAGATGACCAAGGACGCCGTGAAAGCCACCAAAAAGAAACCGGCGATTGAAGGCTGTTAAATATGTTGGCGTCGTAAAATTCTTCACCTGCTTTGTTGTTGCGATTTTTCTATCAATGCGACGTACTCCAGTACGCCGAAATAACAGAAAAACCTTACGCCTCGCATCTGAAGTTTTTACGTAGCCATCTCGAATGAGAATTGAGTCCTGCAGCCGCACGGTTGCAGGACTATTTCACTGTTCACCGGAGCAAGGGTGAACAGTGAACCGACCTCTTATTTTTCAAGTGAATTTCTGAGGTAGTACATAATTTGATGTAACAGTGCACTGCTGAAGCAAAGTGCTAATCATCCATAATGTGAAAAATAGCTGCCATGCCTATTGTTGAAAACAAAAAGAGCATTCCGTTCAAAAACCTTCTGCGGTTTCTGGGGCCGGGATTTTTGGTCACGGTCGGTTTCATTGATCCTGGGAACTGGGCTACCAACATTGAAGGCGGTTCGAAGTATGGCTACGATTTATTATGGGTGATCACCCTGAGCACGATTATGCTCATTATAATTCAGCATATGGCCGCCAAATTGGGGATCGCAACGGGGAAATCACTGGCGGTCAACATCCGGGACAACTTTTCCCGACCTGTGGTCTTTTTTCTCGGAACGACAATCGTTCTCGCCTGTGTGGCCACCGATGTGGCAGAACTGCTGGGCGGTGCCATCGGCTTCAACCTGCTCTTGGGCACCCCGCTCTGGCTGGGGGCTTTTATCACCGTCATCTGTGAAGTCGTGCTCATTATCAGCATGCGTTACCACCGGCTTGAAGCTGTCATTATCGGCTTTCTGGCCATTATCGGCATCTGCTATGTCGTCGAAATTCTCATTGTCAAACCCGACTGGGCCATGCTGGCTCCTTCAGTCATTATTCCCAAAGTGAACAGCAGCAGTATCTACATCGCAATGGGTATTCTTGGGGCAGTGGTCATGCCACATAATATCTTCCTTCATTCCAATGTTATCCATAGCCGTAAATGGGGCAGTTCGGAAGAAGATAAGAAAAAGCTGCTCCATTATGAAAAGATCGATACGACTGCAGCAATGGTTATGGGTTGGGTGGTCAATTCGGCGATGATCATCGTCGCCGCTGCGGTCTTTGCCAGGCATGGGATAGCCGTGGACAGCATCGAACAGGCCTCGGAAACCCTGAAGCCCCTGGCCGGGCCACTGGCCGGTTTTCTCTTTGCTCTGGCACTGGTCTTTGCCGGAATTGGCTCATCGGTTACCTCCTCCATGGCTGAGGTAAACGTTATCACCGGTTTTCTTGGCAAGCCTGAGGACCCTAAGACCCTGCTGTATAAAATCTCTGTGTTTATTACGGCAATCCCATCATTTATTATTATCCTTTCCGGCATGGACACCTTCCGGATCCTTATTTTCAGCCAGGTCGTCCTCAGCATCCAGTTGCCCTTTACGCTGGTACCGCTGCTCATGCTGTGCCGAAACAAAGGGATAATGGCGGGTTTCAGGAGTGACACCAAAGAATTTTGTGCTGCGGTTCTGATCTCGGCAATTGTTATTGCCCTGAACATGTACCTGCTCTATTCGACTATATTCGGAGATTGATTTCGTGCAGATATATAAAAAGATTTTGGTAACTATCGATTGTTCGGAAGTTGATGGGCCGATTGTCGCTCACGTCTCGGCCCTGGCGCAACAAAATAACGCCGAAGTGGTTCTGTTGCATGTCATTCATGCCCACACCCTCGATCAGGACAGGGCTTTACGTGAAAAGGCGTCGACGGCCATGGAAAACTGCCTTGAGACCATGCGAAGCGAAGGGATAGCAGCCCAGTCTCTTATTAAAACCGGGGAACCTGAAGCAGAAATCCTGGGTGAAATCGAGACAGGCAGTTATGACCTGGTGGCCATGGCGACCCATGGCCACAACTTCATCGGCGATATCCTCTTTGGCAGCGTCTCTGACAGCTTAAAACACACCATCACCATTCCATTGCTCTTACTGAAATATGAGGGCAATACGCAGGCGTAAAGCAGCACATTACGCTTCATCTTTTATTACAATCGAAACGGGCTATAGGAGAATTTTTGTCCCCCGATGGAAAGCTCGTACATAAGACCACCCTTTGTGTGGACGAAGGTTGCCACACCATTGACATAGCCGGATTCAGCCTGAACGCTGGAGTTAGGACTCACACCGGCAGCAGCGCTGAAACCACTGGACCCGGCCTGAGCCTCACCCGAGGCTGTTATGATAACGGCCTGGGCAGTGGCGTCAAATTCAAAATTGCCACTCGTAAATGAATCGTAGGCGTTCTTATCCTGAAAAAAGATGATTTCACTGAACAGTTTCCCACCCAACTGAAGTCCAATCGATCCCTCAATCATCGTCGATTTCCCAGTGACCTTGCCACCTTCGTAGACCAGTCCTTCGCCATAGGAACCGCCTACGATGTATCCCACCTTGCCAATATTGGGAAAGACCGCATAGCCGTATGAATATTGGAAAAATTTTTCCACCACCGGTGAAACACGAAAGGCTTCCACAGTGCTGGTGAAATCATCTGCCGCAGCTATAGTCGAAATTCCAAAGATTAAAGCTGCAATGAACAAACCTGATATTTTCTTCATTCCCCTCCTCCTTTACAGATTTTTCCGAGCTTAAATCACATTAGTAACAAGCAGGCCAGCGGTAACCAAGGCCAAAGCCACCCGATAGTAACCGAAGATGGCCAAGCCATGACGATTCAGATAGGCAACCATCCATCGGACAGAAACGACAGCGGCGGCAAAGGCAAAAAACAAGCCGATGGCCAATGACTGAACATCGAAGGTTTGCAGCATGACCTGACCGTGTTTCAGTCCATCATAGGCGGTGGCCGCGCCGAGAGTCACGACTCCGAGCAGAAAACTGTATTCCACGGCGGCGGGCAGACTCAAGCCGACCAGCATTCCACCGACGATGGTAACGAGACTCCGGCTGACCCCGGGCCACATGGCGATACATTGGGCGAAACCGATCATAAGCGCCATTTTCCATTGCAAATCATCAAGCAGGCCGACAGCGCCCTGGCTATCAGCATTCTTACTTCTGCGATAACTGACCACGAGGATGGCCAATCCTCCCACCAGCCAGGCAACCACCACCGGCCAGGGGCCGAAGAGGTATTCCTTAATCATTTTATTGAACAACAACCCAATGACCGCCGCCGGTAAAAATCCCACCACCACATTAATGGCTAAGCGGAGGCCAAGGGGGTTGCGACCAAGCAGCCCTTGCACCATTTCCATGACCCGCCGGAAATAGAGACCAAGCACCGCGATAATCGCTCCCGCCTGAATACAGATCGCGTAGGCGTCGGCAGCCTCTTTGTCACTTTCCTGCTCGCTTGCCGACAGGGATTTGTCATCACCGATGCCCATAATCCGTTCGGCCAGCAGCAGGTGACCGGTGGAGCTCACCGGCAGGTATTCGGTCAAGCCTTCCACGATGCCAAGAACAACCGCCTGACCGGTGGACATCTTTTTTTGGGCGGGAATGTTCTCTTCGCTCGATGCGGCGTTTGCCATGCCAGCTCCTGTGAGAATCGCCAGCAGCAATATAATAATGGTCCATTTTCTGGTAATCATTTGGTTGTTCCGGAGATGAAAAAAATTAGAATACTTGGGTTAATTTGCATTATCCAAAGCTAATCGGCAAAGGAATCACCGGCAAAGACTCGGATTGGGATTCTCAAACACTTCCACATAGTCTTGAAAAAGTGTTTCGGTCCTGATACGCCTCGATTTAGTCCTGGCCGTTTGGATACTGCTCTCCGGAATATTATTTTTCTGATACCAGCTGTTCGGATCCTTGCAAAATTGCAGCAGCTCCTCCCCGGCCTCTTCAGCATTGCGGCAGGGCTTTATAAGATTGGGAATAAACAGTGGTCCATAATTCTTTTTCGCAATTTCAATAGCTTGTGCATGAAGGTGGGCCCAGAGATTATCAGGGTCGAGTAAAATTACCGGTGTCAGTGGGTTCTCATGAAGTTTCATTGAGGTGAGGGTGATGGACAGTTCCTCGGCACTGCCGTAACCACCGGTGTTGATGATGGGCAGGTTACTCAACTTCTGGAGATGGTCCTGGCGGGCCAGCCGAAGGCCTTCTTTATATTTTATCAATCCGTCGCAGGTGGTAAGAGACAGCTGTTGCTCACCTTCCAGATCAATAGCCACCCCGACGCTCATGATATTGTGTTCCCTAGCGAGATCGTTCGCTTCTTTCATAAGACCGGGACCACCGCCATGAACAATGCCCATCTCCCCCCCGAACCTCAGGGCAAGCAGATTGATCAGATCAATGGTCAACTGGTTATCTGCCTCTTTACGGTGCGAGCCGTAGAAGGCAAACCAATATCGCACAGCATCAAACCGCTCCCTGTCATCGGGTTCAATGAAACAGCCATGATAAAAGGTATAGAGCTTATCTGTTCTGGAATCGTACCGCAGGAACTCACAATTCGTGGTGATCCTGTGGGTCAGTTTGATCATTTTTTTGACATAATTATCCTCAAAGGCCGGATTATCGGTGTTCATCAAAAAGGTCCTGACCCCACTGCTTCTCAAAGCATCGATGACTTCAGACGATGGAAAATTGTCTCCTATAAAGACCCTGCTGTTAACCCCGCCGAGGACCGAAAGCTTTTCCAGGGTTTTAACGAGTTCTCCATTGTTGGTCTTCGGCAAAAAGCACTTTTGCTTGCGAATCGTGCTCTCTAAAACGGCGTTTTTAATTATCTCAAGCTGAGCCTGGCCATATGGATCAATTGCCCGGGCAATCTGAATAAAATTGTTCTTGTTGAGAATCATGCCGAGCGATCTTTCATCAACAAACTGAAAGAGATTACTCACCTCAACATTGGTTAAAAGATCACAGAGCCGATAGCCATTCTTGACCTTGTTTTTTTCCAGCGGAACGGTCAGGGGATTTCTCGCCCTGAAAAACCTGATTCTCACCTTAATTTGGCTGAGCGGCACATCTTTCTTGCCAAAATGGTAGAGTTCAACCTGGCGATCGCGAAAGGTTCGAAACGGATCAAGCAACCTGGCGGGTAAATGTATTATGCCGTACTCTTCAGGTTCGGTAACCGCGTCAATAATCCCATAAATATCACCAAGAGATATTTTAATTGCGCCGATAAAGAGTTCGCCTGGGTGGAGCACGGTCTGCTCTAAATCCAGTGACGTTCTGGACCTGATGTTATTCAGGGCAATTCGTCCTTTTTTGATGACATCGTTGATGCTGGAGGCATTTAAGGCCCCCGGTTCAAAACAATACTGATAGGGCTCCAGGTCAACAAGGATATAGTCGCTCTTCTTACCCGTCTGCGGATCGGTTTCCTGCTTTATTTCGAACCCGACATGATGCCCTTTGCCGGTTACCCTGCCAACAAAGAGCCGTTTATGGAGATAATGGCGAACATCATGAATCCTCAACTCAGGATCCATAACAACCAGTCTGCCGATCTCATCTCCGGTTTTAAACAGGTCGAGGACATCCCCCAGGAAGGGATTGAGGTTCTGGAGCGTTCCATCAAGATGAACACTCAAGCCTTCAATTTCCGGAACAGTTTCAGGAGAAAAAATATCGGTTTTTATGCCGATCTGGGCATTGCCGCTTCTGCCGGAAAACAAAAACGGTTTTCCCTCTTTGAGAGCCCCCCGGATATAATCTGAGACATCGGGGAAAGAGAACCGCGCCTTTAAAATTTCCGTGCCTTCAATTGCACCCTGGAGGTCACTGATATGGCCGTCCGGGCTAATGATCTGTTCTATTTTCATGGAGATAGTGTATCAATATAACTGAGGAAATACAACATGTAGCTTGTCGGGAAACTAAAAAAGAAAGAAGATATGAAATTGTTAATCAATAATAGACTTGTAAGGAGCCCACTCAACTGAGTTGCACCTCAAGACCACTTCCTGCGAGGCACAGCCTTTTTTGGAGTTTCACGACTGACTACATCCTATTATGTATCTTGTCGCAAAACTCTACAAAACACTCTACCTCGCAGGTCACATAATGGCAGTTTTCTTTAGACCATAACCTCATTCAGCCAAAAATCATGCAGGTTACAGAAACTGGTGACTTTTATCATCCCCTTGTAGCCAGCGGGCAACTCATAACTGGATTCAGGTTTATCAGTAGGAGTAAAAGTCGTAGCCCCCACAAAGGTTCCATCCTCAAGCACAAGTGTCTGTCTGACGATGTAATGCGCCTCCGACATAGGATGTTTAGTAACCACTGCAACCTTGGAGCCTGAGACAGTTACCTGCGGGACATGACTCCCCTGTTTGCCGGCCCACTTACCAGGATTATCTTTGGTGTAGATGATATTGGTGTATTCGCCGGAATTCCCGGCAAAGGCCATGGGGGTAGCGGTGAGAGCCAGTACTGAGGCGGCGGCAGCTGTCTTCAGAAAAACGCGTCGGTCATGCATAGATATTCCTCCATCTGAGTTGTTGATGAGCATTAACAGTACGAATGTACTGTCTCCCTACAAGCTGTTGCTACTCCTAAAAAATTGCATTTTCTTTTCAGTCAGATAGTATAGTGTTCATTTAGCAGACAAACAACCCTGCCCAGCAATAAAAATGTGTATGAACTTGATGCAGAAAAACTCCAGCAAATGTCAAGGATAAGCCATGGCAACCAGGACAAAAGATACCCAAAACATCGAAGCACAAGAGACACCTGAAAAACCTGATTTGTCTTTCCCCATTGTCGGTATCGGTGCATCGGCGGGCGGGCTCGCCGCCTTTGAAGCCTTTTTTTCCGGAATGCCTGCCGAAATCGACCCCGGTATGGCCTTTGTGCTGGTGCAGCATCTGGCCCCGGATCATAAATCCATTCTTTCCGACCTGATCCGCCGCTATACCCGCATGGCGGTCTATGAGGTTGAAGACGGAATGAGGGTGCAGCCGAATTGTGCCTACATCATTCCACCTGCCCGGGATATGGCATTTTTTGACGGTTCATTGCAGTTACTTGAACCCTCAGCACCTCGGGGACAACGACTTCCTATCGATTTCTTCTTCCGCTCCCTGGCTCTCGATTTACGGGAGCGAGCTATCGGTATCATATTGTCCGGCACCGGCAGTGACGGAACACTCGGTGTACGGGCCATCAAAGGCGAGGGTGGCATGGTCATGGTCCAGAGTCCGGATTCCACTGAATACGATGGAATGCCTCTCAATGCCATCGCCACCGGGCTGGTGGATTATCAACTCAAACCGATTGAGATGGCTGCGAAGCTAATGGCTTACGCCGGACAAAAATTCAGCAAGCATGCACCGATCAATCATATTCCCATAGCCCAGGCCGAAAACGCCTTAAAAAAAATCTTCGTCCTCCTGCGAGCCGGAACCGGTCACGATTTTTCCCAGTACAAAGAAAACACAGTCAACCGCCGTATCGAACGACGCATGGCCGTCCATCAGCTGGAAAAGATAGATCATTACATCAAATATCTGCAACAGACGCCCACTGAGATTGAGGCGCTTTTTCGCGACCTGCTGATAGGTGTGACCAATTTTTTCCGTGATACCGAGGCCTTCCTGGCACTTGAGCAGAAGGTCATCCCCATGCTTTTTAGCGGTAAACCTGCCGGTACCACGATCCGTATCTGGGTAACAGGCTGTTCCACTGGTGAAGAGGCCTATTCCATTGCCATCCTGCTGCAGGAATATATGGAATCGATGAAACAAAGCTATCTCGTGCAGATTTTTGCCAGCGACATTGACAGCAATGCCATTGCAACCGCCCGCGCTGGTATCTATCCCGGCAGTATCGCAACAGATATTTCAGCGGAACGGTTGGCCCGCTTTTTTTCAGTCGAACCGGACGGCACCTACCGAATTCAAAAGAACATCCGTGATATGCTGGTTTTTTCTGAGCATAATATCACCAAAGACCCGCCCTTCTCCAAAGTCGATCTGATTAGCTGTCGTAATCTTCTCATATATCTCGGTGGAGACCTGCAAAGAAGGGTCATTTCTCTCTTCCACTATGCCCTCAACCCGAAAGGAATGCTTTTCCTCGGCACCTCCGAAACAGTCGGAGACGTTGAGCACCTGTTCACTACCCTCGACCGAAAATCAAAAATCTTTCGACGGGGGGACGATTCCCATGAATACCCGCGTCCCGGCCTGGGAAGTTTTCTATCCCCCATGGCAACTATGAATAAGTACAACACCCACGTTGATAGCAAAACACTCACCCCGGCTAAATTGCCTCTGCGTGAGATGACAGAAAAGGCAATCCTTACCCAAGTTGCACCGGTGGCTGTGCTCGTCAACAGACAGGGTGACATCCTCTATCTTCATGGCCGTACCGGCCTGTATCTTGAATTGCCTCCCGGTGAAGCGGCAACGAATATTTTCAAAATGGCCCGCGAGGGACTGGAACTCGCCCTGACCCCGGCTCTGCAAAAAGCCGTGTTGGAAAACAAAATAGTCCGTTCCCTCGGGGTCCTCGTCAAAACCAACGGCAACTTCACGGGGGTCAACCTGACAGTCCACCCGGTAGTATCTGAATCTGCCGATAGCCAGGACGCGCAGCTCTACCTCGTCGTTTTTGAGCAGGCATCTACCTTCGACCCCGGTTCGCTGCAAAACGTGGCGGTTACTGATAACACTGCAGACTTTGAAACGTCCGACATCTCCGTGGAGGTGATTACAGAAGCTGGCATTAAAAAGCTCAAGCAGGAACTGCGCATCAAAGAAGAGTATCTGCAAAGCACCATTGAAGAACTGGATACCTCCAATGAAGAACTCAAATCTTCAAACGAGGAGATGCAGTCAATAAATGAGGAACTGCAATCAACCAATGAAGAGCTGGAGACATCAAAGGAAGAGCTGCAATCAGTAAACGAGGAGCTGGCCACAGTCAATGCCGAACTGCAGACTAAAGTAGCGGATCTTTCCCAGGCAAATAATGACATGAATAATCTTCTTGCCGGCACAGGCCTCGCCACAATTTTTGTTGATCACCAGCAACACATCCTCCGGTTTACCCCCACGGCAAGCCAGATCATTAATCTGATTCAGGTGGATATAGGTCGACCAGTGGGACATATCGTCTCCAATCTCCGCAATTACAATAGTCTGGTTGAGGACGTACAAAGAGTACTTGATACCCTCGTTCCCAAAGAAACCGATGTCCAGACACTTAAGGACCAGTGGTACAGAATGCGCATCCAACCCTACCGCACACTTAATAACGTCATCGAAGGCGCAGTAATCACTTTTTCCAATATCACCGAGGCAAAGGTCGGCCAGGAGTCACTGGCCAAAGCTCAAGCCCTGAATCGTCTGGCTATAGTGGTACGCGACACCAGCGATTGTATGACGGTACAAGATCTCAGCGGGGCAATTCTGGCCTGGAATCCTTCGGCAACAAAGATGTATGGCTGGAGTGAAGCCGAAGCTCTGACCATGAATGCGCGAGATTTTATCCCAAAAGAACTTCGCGAAGAGGCGCTGAACAAGATACAAAAACTGAGTCAAGCAGAAATTTTGGAGTCGTATAGAACCAAGCGAATATGCAAAGACAGCACCGTAATACCGGTCAGGATAATTTCCACTGCCTTAGTTGACGAGACCGGCAAGATGTATGCTATTGCGACAACAGAAAGGAAGGACAAAATTATTTTGTAAGCTCTGGGGACCTTGCTTTTTGACAAGTCTAAAAGACCACATAAACGCTAATAAAGAGTGTTTTAAAAACCGACCGCAGGCATTTAGTCTCAAAAGAACAGTTCCTTCAAAAACCTTTTCTCAAAAATGAACTTGCCACCAAGGTTTTTGAAACCCTGAACGGCACAGTGAAGACCGGCAGTTGAATGAACCAAATATTCAAATTACAAGAAAGCTTGTTATAATTACCCTCTTATCGCTGCACCACATTTTTCAATATATCGACGAAGTAACAACCAGATAAAAGCTGATTCCCTTGACACTCAATCGGTATTTGTCATATCCTATATTGGTTTGACAATAAACCTCCGTCCGAAAAAGTTTTCAATGTTTTTTAAAACTGAAATATTTTCAACGAAAGGGAGTTCGAACACGATGATAAATTTTCTCCGTATTATAATACCTTTGTTGTTGGTCGCATTAAATACCCAACTCATTTTAGCGGCACAGGATGTCATCAAGATCGGTTTCAATATCCCTTTGACAGGTGAGTTTCGTGTCGTTGGCGATTATGCAAGAAGGACCGGGGAATTAGTATTAAAACAAATTAACGGTTCAGGAGGATTGCGGGTCGGTGACAAAACCTACAAGTTGCAATTTATCTATGGCGACAACAAATCTACGCCATCCGGAGCAACCAATCAGGTTCTTAATCTTGCGACAAAAGAAAATGTGCTCGCTCTCGTCGGACCATTGAGCAGTCAACAGGCGGTACCTGCAGGCAGCGTCGCCAACTCCTTTGCCACCACTATGATTTCGCCATGGTCAACAGCACCTGCAACAACTAAAGACCGGCCATTCGTATTTCGAAGCGGGTATCTCTTGGAAGTGCAAGCACCTGTCCTGATAAAGTTCGCCGCTAAAGAATTCGGAGCCAAAAAAGCCGCCATTCTCTATGACATAGTCAGTACTTATCCACGATCAATGGCAAAAAGTTTCAAGGATGTCTTTGAACAAGCAAACGGTCCTGGATCCATTGTCGCTTATGAAGAGTTTCGAACGGGCGAGACCGACTTCAGTCGTCAATTAAAAGCAATAATTGCCTCAGACGCAGACATTCTGTTCACTCCACAACATTACAATGAGATTCCCCAAATAGTGAGACAAGCTAAAGAATTGGGTTGGAATAAACCAATTCTAGGAAGTAACTCCTGGGCCGGCGGCAATCTGGTGGGCGAATGTGGCACAGACTGTAACGGTTCTTTTTTTGTTGGTAATTTTGCCGCGGGTGGCGTTTCCGGAGTAGCTAAACAATTTGTCGACTTGTACCAAGCAGAATACAACGAACTACCAGATGAAGTCTCAGGGCTCACATGGGATGCCATTAAAGTTTTACTGAAGGCGATTGAAAATACCGGGGGATTAACAGGTGATCTTATTAAGGATCGAGTCCAGGTAAAGGATCAGCTAACAAAGCTAAAGAAATATGACGGTGTTACCGGGGAAATAAATTTTAACGAAAGTGGCGATCCTAATAAATGTGCCATTATAATTAAAATTGACGATCATGGAATTTTCACCCACCATGAAACAATCTGCCCCTGATAGCCACTTTACTTTTAAAGAAACAGGAATTTTATCCGGCAGGGCAACCTGCCGGATAAAAGAGAGTGACAAAACAAGGAATTGTTCTCCTCACTCCGCTCTTATGGCGTCCACAGGATTCAGCCCCGCAGCATGACGGGCGGGCAAAACACCTGCCAAAAGTCCAATTCCTGCCGCCATAACTTCGGCGTAAACGGCATAGAGCCATGGCGTGTGGGTTGGCAGGGCAGGAACAAATTCCCCTAAAAGCCAGGCGATACCGGCCCCCATGATAAGGCCAAAGAACCCACCCATACCGGCCAGCACAACAGCCTCGCCGATAAAGAGCAGAAGGATCTGCCTGCGGCCGGCACCGATTGCCCGCAGCAGTCCGATTTCCGGAGTTCTCTCAGTGACCGCGATGGTCATAATGGTGACGATACCAACACCGCCCACCAGCAGGGATATCGCCCCTAAGCCACCGACCGCCATGGTCAGTACTCCCAGCACCGAGCCAAGCACCTTCAGCATCTCCTCCTGGGTGGTAATGGTGAAATCCTCGGCACCATGAATGCTTTTCAGCAATTTCCTGGCCTTTTCGGCAATGGTCTTCGACTGCAGACCCGCCTGATAGAGAATATCGATTTCCATCAGGCTTTGCTGGTTAAAAAGACTCATGGCCCGGACAACCGGGATGTACACCGCGTCATCGAGATCAAAACCAAGCATCTGCCCCTTTGACTCCATCACCCCCACCACCCGATAGCGTTCACCGGCAACTCTGATTATCTGGCCCAAAGGGTTCTCGTCTGGAAAGAGTTCCGCTTTCACCCTGCTGCCAAGCACTACAAAAGACCGGGCAGCATCGCTGTTATCGGCAGGCAAAAAGCGGCCACTGACCACCTTGATCTGCCAGACCTCTGAGGCCGACGGACCAACCCCGAGAATTGTGGTTCTTCGGCTACGTTTAGCAAATTCCACCGGTCCATTGCCCTGAATAAGAGAGACCGTGTTGATGACACCGGGAATTTTTCTGAGTGCCTTTTCATCTCTAATGCTGAGCGGACGAACATTATTGATGATTGCGCCGGATGTCCCGAGGGTGGTCGACCGGCCGGGATTTATGCCAATCAGATTCGTGCCAAACTGGGTGAATTCGGCGATGGCAAATTTTTCTATGCCCTCACCAATCGAGGTCAACAAAACCACCGAGGCGATACCGACGGCAATGCCTAAAACAGTCAGAAAACTGCGCAACCGCTGGTCGATTAACGAACTGAAGGAGAGTTTTACGAGGTCACGGAGTAACATACTATTTCACCGCCTGGAAAGTGACAGCACCGGGTCAAGCCGGGCAGCCCTGACGGCTGGCAAAACACCAAAGACAAGTCCTGTGGCAACCGAGATACCAACCGCCGCCCAAAGAGACCACAGGGGAATATCCAGTGGGAAAGTTGGGAACACCCGCCGAAGAATCCAGGTTGCAATGGCGGACAACAGCAATCCCAGAGCGGCACCAATAATCGACAGAAAGGCCGATTCCGCCAGAAACAAGGTGATGATCTGACTGCTCGGGGCACCGATGGCCTTCAGCAGGCCGACTTCGGTACGCCGCTGCGACACGGCGATCAGCATGACGTTCATGATCAGGATGCCGGCCACCGCAATACTGATGGCCCCAATACCCGTCACCGTCAGGGTCATGGCATTGAAAATACGATCAAAAGTGGCCAGCACCGCGTCCTGACTGATCACGGTAACATCATCCTCACCGTCATGCCGCTCGCGAATAATTTTTAGAATCGTTTCCTTTGCCCTGAGCAAGGCGTCACGGTCATTGGCCTCAATCATAATCCTGAACAGGGAGGCACTATTGAACAGGGCCTGAGCCGAGGCGACCGGAATGACCACGATATCCCCCATATCCAGGCCGACAGACTGGCCTTTTTTCGCCAAAACACCAATAACCCGGAAGCGTCTGTCACCAATGCGAACCGCTTCGCCAAGGGCCGAGTCATTGCCGAACAGCTCTTCTTTGATTTTATAGCCCAGTACACAGACGGCGGCTGCTCGGGCTATATCGCCTTCCGGCAAAAATAGCCCTCCCGCCATGGACATCTGCCGGATCTGGAAAAGATGTGGAGTGGAACCAAGCACAGTCACCTCTCGCTCCAGCCGCCCTCTTGATACCGGGGCCGCGCCCAGCGCTATCGGCGCGACATAACGAATATTTGATGAGCGTAAAAGGGCCATGGCATCAGCCAGAGTCAGGTCTCTTGGAGTAACTCCCAGGAGAGGCGGTGGTCCCCCCACCGTCTCCGAACGACCCGGCAGGACAATGAGCAGATTGGACCCGAGAGAAGAAAACTGGTTGATGACATAGGTACGAGCCCCATCGCCCAGGGTCGAGAGCAGAACCACCGAACCCGCGCCAATGGCCATGGCCAGGAGCATCAGCAGTGTCCTGGTCGGATAACCGGTGGAGGCCCGAAAGGCAAAGCGAATAATATCGGCTATCTTCATGTCGGTATGCCCCGGTTAGCTATCGTATTCGATGCGTCCATCGACCATATGAATCTGCCGTTTGGCCCGCCTGCCAAGTTCCGGGTCGTGGGTCACCATAATCAGGGTAATATTCTGCCGGTTGAGATTTTCCAGAATATCCATCACCTCATTGCCCGAAAGCCGATCCAGGTTGCCGGTGGGCTCATCGGCCAGCAGAATGTGGGGCTGCATAATGGTCGCCCTGGCAATGGCCACCCGCTGTCGCTGCCCGCCGGAGAGTTCGTCCGGCCGATGCCGGGCTCGGTTGGCAAGGCCCAAGGCTTCTATTGCGTCCCCTACCCTTTTCTTTCTCTCCGAGACCGCCATTCCCGCCAGAATCATGGGCAGTTCGATATTTTCCGCGGCAGACATCCTCGGCACCAGATGAAAGAATTGAAAAATAAAGCCTATCTTATGCCGACGAAGAGCAGCCTGCTGGCTGTCATCCAGCACGGTCATATCTTCACCTTCGAGCAGATACTTGCCGCTGTCCGGCTTATCCAGCAGGCCGATCATGTTCAGCAGGGTGGACTTGCCGGACCCGGATGGCCCCATGATGGAGACATACTCACCGGTCTCGATATTCAGGTCAACATCGCGCAGGGCGTGAACCTGCTCGTCACCGACTGTAAAGACCCGACGTATCTGCGAAAGGCTAATCATGGTTCATCCCTGGCAAGCACCGCCGCAACGCCATCTTTTAAGCCCGGTTTATCGACATTGATCACCACCAACTGGCCTTCTGTCAGACCGGAGAGAATTTCGGCAAAGGCCCAGTTGGCAAGTCCTGTGGTGACCTCTTTCTGGTAGACCTTCTTTTCACTCGCCTCATAAACAAAGACCTTCTTGCCATCAACAATGGCCTCGGTGGGGATTTTAAGAGTGTCGTTTCGGGTTGCAATGATGATTTCCACATCGGCGCTATAGCCCGCCAGGAGATCTTTGAAATCATCTTTATTTGTGAAAGACGTTTCAATATCGATGGTCCTCGCCTGTTTTTCCACATCGAGAACGTAGGGAGAAATTCGTCGCACCGTCCCGGCGAATTGTTTGTCCCTGAAGGCATCCAGACTGATCCGGCTGTCCATGCCCACCCGGACTTCGGCGGCGTCCACCTCATCGATGGGAGCCGAGACATAGTAACAATTATTTTCAATCAGATCGACGGCGGGCGGGGTCTGAATACCGATGGGCGAGGGGGTAACAAATTCGCTTAACTCTCCCTCAATTTTGGCAACCACACCATCGAACGGGGCCAACAGACGGGTGCGGGACAGATTAGCCTCGGCAAGCTTGACCCGGGCCTGCCCCATTTGCACCGTCGCTTGTGCCGCCTCACATTGGGCCGCAAGAGATTTAGCCTCGGTGGTAACACGGTCATTCGTCTCTTCGGAATCCACCTGGCGGCGAAAGAGCTTGGTCGATCTCTTGGCCTGTCGAGCCGCCAGCCCAGCCGACAGACACGCCGCATCGGCCTGGGCCTTGGCAACCACGACCTCACGCTCGGCCAGGGCCAACTGGGCTTTCAGGTCTGCATTCCATATTTCCAGCAGCAGCGTTCCGGCCTTGACCTGATCGCCCTCATGTATCGGCAGACTGGCAATTTGCCCCCCGACACTCACCGAGAGCTTGGCTCTGCGACAGGCTTTCACCGTACCGGCACGGGTATTGGCGACTGTTTTTTCAATCAAGCCACGGACGACGGGTTTAACGACCACCTCAACGGGCTTGGGGCGGGTTTTCTGCCAGACGAAAAAAGCAAGCCCTGCGACCACAAGCAGTGCGAACAGCCAACGAATGAACCTGCGCATAACAGCGCTCCCTAAAGTAGATATATGGTAAATACAAGTCGCCGATCAATACTTTTCACTGAAAAACTTGGAATTTCATCAAGACAATTTGCCGGAATCATTCTGCATCTGCATCATTAAAGTCTGGGTGGGGTAGGCAAATTCAATCCCGGTTTCGCTGAAGCGTTTGAACAGGTCAAGATTGATAGCCTGCTGAATATCCATATATATTGTATAATCAGGATCTTGAATCCAATATACCACCTCAAAAAGCAGGGCGTAGTCACCAAAGGCATTGAAATGAGCCCGGTCAAAACGAACCTTATCGTTTTTCTCCACGGCCTGTCGAATCATTTCTGGAATCTGTGTAACCTTTTCGTAAGGAGTCTGATAGACCACACCGAGGGAAAAGACAACCCGCCGTTCAAACATGCGTTTATAGTTGCGAATCCGGCTCTTTAACAGATCAGCATTGGAAAAGATTAACTGTTCGCCGGACAGGCTGCGGAGGCGGGTGGTCTTCAAGCCCACATGTTCCACCGTGCCCATACAGTCGTCGATAATAATAAAATCGCCAATGACAAAGGGTTTGTCGAGGACGATGGAAAACGAGGCAAACAAATCGCCTAGAATGTTTTGCAGCGCCAAAGCCACGGCGATACCACTGATGCCCAGGCCGGCGATAAGGGTAGTAATGTCGACACCCAGATTATCGAGGCCGATTAAAATCAGCATTACCCAGATCATCATCCGCAGCAAAAAACCAACGGAAGTCAGGGTGGTAACCGCCCCGGCATTGCTTTGTAATTTTTGCATGCGAAAACGATCAACCCAAAAGCTCACCGCATGGGTGCAAAGGACCGCCATCTGAATGAGGGCAATGATAACCACCCCATGGTCGAGATTTACCTCCACGCCTTTTGGTAAAGAGATTCTGGTCGACCCGAAAGAGAGCGCCAACACGAAGAAAAATAATGGGTGCAACCGGCCAATCAGTTCGGCCACAAGATCATCCCAGGTGGTTAGAGTTTTTGCGGTAAAAACGACAAGTTTCTTATGAATGATCCGCTTTAGCAGCAGAACAAAAAGAAAAAAGATCATGGTAACGCCTATGCCGACCAACCAGTCCTGCACAGAATTGCCATAAATGACATAATTCAAAATCTTAGAGTTCCAAATCATAAAGTTCCTCTGTTCATTTTTTTCCTTAGACCGTAGCCACAACAACTCAAGATGTCAAACTTGCCTGGGAGTCTTGCGGAACTGCGCAGAGGGAAACAAAGAGGACCAATTTCTTTTCTGTCTCTCTGCTGAATTTTGGCAGTGAACGAGGTCGTAAAAAGATAAATGATGGGCCGTTAAAACGCCCGTCGGAGAAACCGGTCCTTAGGGGGCGAAATGACAGGTCTTTGCCAAAATGGCTATAGCCTATCTGACATTAGACCTGACTCGCTCATCTTTGCGGGATATTGGCAAAACTATTCGAAAAAAATCTTCATTTTGTGGCTGTAAAATTGAGCATCCCAAACAAAATTATCCGCCAATATTACAATCTGGATATAACTCTGCTACACATTCAGGACATATCCCATGACTGAATTCCGCTTCTGTGTGGTTGCGTACATAGACCTCAACCTGGTTCCAATACCCTTGATCGTCTCTGATTTTTTTACAGTGCATGCAGATGGGCACGATACCTCGTAAAGTCTTTATCTGGTCCATTGCCCGTTGTAACTCAAGGTTTTTCTCATGCAATACAGCCTCTGCCTTTTTACGCTCGGTTATGTCGGTGATGGTTCCAAAAGAACCGACGACGTTACCTTCACTGTCCATCATTGGCGAGGCTGAAACGATGGCCCACAATTCCTGCCCATCTCTGGTTCTGAATCTTCGCTCAAACCTCTCAATTCTCCCCTTATCCCGTCCATCCTGGCGATGGTGAAAATCTGGCAAATCTTCTTCATGAAGAAGCATCGTAAAGGGCTGCCCCAGAAGTTCGTCAAGTTTATAACCGAACATCTCTGCCATAAAAGAGTTTGAGAAAGTAATTATTCTATCAACATTCATACTCAATATGCCTTCACGGACAGTGGTGATTATTTGCCGGAATTTTTCCTCACTCGCACGCAGAGCATCCTCAACACGTTTGCGCTCAAGAGTAATGGCCACCATATCGGCAACTGATATCAGGATATTCATATCAGTTGTATCATAACAGTCAGGGTTGCTGTAACTTTGAACGACAATGACACCGATTATGCCATGGGTTGTTTTTAAAGGCACACCAAGCCAAACTTCACACGGGGTACAAGTCGGAATTGTAAGATTACTTTTGGATCGCCGGTCAAGAATTTCAGCCTTTTTTATCAGCAGTGGTTTTTGGCTTTTTACCACCTCAGCGGTCAGGGAAGCCGTCTTGCTGACATTGAGAACCATTGGATAACAACCATCTACCGTGTCAACGATAAAGGGAAAGGTGAGACTGTCATCGGCTTTATTATAAAGTGAGATAAAAAAATTGGTGGTGTCGATGACAGGACTCAGGGCAAGATAAATCTTCTGATAAAGCTCCTGCCGGGATGTCGAGACGCTGGCAGCATCGGAGATGCGATAAAGTGCGGTATTGATAGCTTCGAGTCGTATGCATTGCCTGGATTCCTTTTCGAGCAATGCAATGCGCTCCATCAATTCCTTATAAGTAGGTTGTTCAACCATCTGGAGTACGCTCCTTGGCAGGGTAACCTGACAACATATGTTATAAGTATATGGCCATCATGATTTAGTACTTTACAGATTGATTTCTTGTTTTTTTGCAAGAAATCAATCTGTCTCCAAGGTGCTTATCCCGGCTTTCTTACCGTTTACCGGGATTAGGAAAGAATCTCAAATTAATGATACAACAGCAACATTGTTGATGACAGGAGAAATTGGCAAACGTCAGGAATAATTTTCCCGTATATAAATAAGGCTGCGATTAACGTTGCCAATGGCCGTCCAAATATCATAAACTTACTGATATAGCGGCTACCGGTATACGTCTTACCGGGGAAGATAACTGAGAACAGATGATATCTAAAAATGGTATCTCATCATCCACTGCCTCAATGGCACCTTGTATCTTGAAAAAAACGATTGAAGAGGAATGGCTCGATTAAATGAAATTCTTTCACGGTTCTATTCGGAAAAAATTGGTGATTCTTGTTCTGCTCACTACAATCCCAGTATTTTCGGTGCTGTTGGCAACCGAATTAGTCAACAGAAAGAATGCCGTCAAGCAGGCAGAAAAGGATGCCGCCATAATCCTCAACGGCTTAGCTGAGGTTCAACAGCGAATTACTGACTCCACCAGAACTTTGCTCAGAACTCTGGCTTCAATGCCGGAAATTCGTGATGCAAATGTTCAAAGATCACGTGTAATTCTGATGACATTATTGGAAACGAATCCTATCTATACCAATGTTATCCTGGTGGACCTGTCGGGCAATGTTGTGGCAGCAGGTAAAAACCACGATCAAACCAAAGCCTTTAATTTTTCTGATCGAAAGCAATTTAAGGAAGCTATCGCTTCAAAGGGATTCGCTTCTGGTGAATTTGTCGTTGGCAAGTCCTCTCAAAAGGCAATTTTCCCTTTCGGGATGGCTGTTCTCGATGAGCACAATGATCCTGTCGGGGCAATTATTATTGGTGTTAGTCTAAACCACTATAGTGAGTTGTTGAAACGTGGAAAGTATGCTGAGAATACCCTCTTTGGCCTTTGTGATCAAAATGGAATACGATTATTCCGCTATCCGTTTTCAAAGAAAGGTACCATCGGCAAACCTATTAAAGAAGAAGTGTTCAATGCTGCCCGTAAAGCGGCCAGTGGCGGATCCCTTATAGCATTGACGACTGAAGGCTTAAAGAGGGTCGTTGTTTTTGAGCCACTTCGCCTAAGAGATTACGATCCGCCATACATGTACATGTTCATGGGTATTGAGTATGCGCAAGTACAGGCGGGGGCTAATGCGATTTTAAACCGGCTTGCTATAACCAGTCTTTCTTCTTTGCTTATGGCTCTGGCTATTGCCTGGTTTATTGGCAGCTACGGCATTGTTCGCAGGATTGAAAAGCTGACATTGATAACAAAACAATTTGGTCAGGGTGATGAAAACGTCACCAGTGATATCGATTATAGTGACGGTGAAATAGGAGCTCTGGCACAATCTTTTGACAATATGGCATTGGCTATTAAGAGCCAAAAACAAAAGATTGTGGCCAGTGAAACTTCACTCAGAACAATTATTGAAACAATTCCCGATCTGGTATGGCTAAAAGACCAAAATGGAGTGTATCTTGATTGCAATACCATGTTCGAGCGTTTCTTCGGGGCAAAGAAAGAGGTCATTATCGGCAAAACCGACTACGATTTTGTCGATCGAGAGCTGGCTGATTTTTTTCGGCAACACGACCGTAAAGCAATGGAGGTAGGCGCACCCAGCAGTAATGAAGAGTGGATAACCTTTGCTGATGATGGCCGTCACGCCTTGCTGGACACTATCAAGACACCAATGCTCGATACCGCCGGAAAGCTTGTTGGTGTACTCGGCATAGGCAGGGACATTACCTCGCGCAAATTGATTGAGGAAGAGAATGCCAAGCTCCAAACCCAGCTCATCCAGGCCCAGAAGATGGAAGCAGTCGGAACTCTGGCCGGCGGGATTGCACATGATTTTAATAATATCTTGTCGGTCATCCTTGGCTACTCAGAAATGGCTATAGAAGATGCACCTCCGGGGACAAAATATCAGAAAGATCTGGACAAGGTCTTAACTGCGGCTGTTAGAGCAAGAGAACTGGTAAAACAAATTCTTGCTTTTAGTCGTCAAACGAAAATTGAACGTCATCCCTTAAGAATACAGCCGCTTATTATGGAAGGATTGAAGATGCTCAGGTCCTCAATTCCAACCACCATAAGTATCGTAGAAGACATTGATGCAGAGAGTGGAGTCATTCTCGCGGATCCAACGCAGATTCATCAAATATTGATGAATCTCTGTACTAACGCCTATCAGGCTATGGAGGCTAAGGCGATTGGCGGGATACTGAAAGTTTCTTTACAGACGAATCTCATCGACTCAGGCGATCAAAAAACGTTATTGCATATCAACCCAGGCGAATATGTTGAATTGATAGTTGCCGATACAGGGGTAGGCTTACATCCAGATATTATAGGAAAAATATTTGACCCCTATTTCACGACGAAGGAAAGTGGTAAAGGTACAGGTATGGGCTTGGCAATTATTCATGGCATAATGAAAGACTATGGAGGGACAATAACAGTTGAAAGCCAGTTGGGAAAAGGGACTGCGTTTCATGTATATTTCCCTGTGTTGCAAAGTGATATTGAAGTTGAAACAACAATATCCGAAGATCTTCCAAAGGGTCATGAACGGATATTATTTATCGATGATGAGGAGTTGCTGGCTGACATGGGCAAAGACATGCTTGAAAGGCTGGGGTACCATGTGACGGTTCAGCGGAGTAGTGTTGAAGCGCTGAAAACATTCCAAAATACACCTCACGAATATGACATGGTTATCACAGACCAGACTATGCCCGACATGACGGGGGCAGCCCTTGCTTGTCAGATGATGCAGATACGACCTGACATTCCAATTATTCTCTGTACGGGATACAGTAATCTCATTGACGAGCAGTCCGCAAAAGCTCTGGGGATTAAACAATTTGTCTTAAAACCCCTCACCAAAGAAATATTTGCCAAGGTGGTCCGCAATGTTTTAGACAAAAATTGATCTTAGTTTCCTAACCCCGGTAAACGGTAAGAAAGCCGGGATAAGTACCTTGGAGACAGATTGTTTTCTTGCAAAAAAACAAGAAAACAATCTGTAAGGTACTAATAAACCAGGAGCCTTGCGGGATAAGAGGATTACAATAGTTAGTTGGTGCTATCCGTACAACGAAGGTCGAGATTTTTGTAAATAATGTACAAATTCTATCTATAGAACCTGAGGTTGAAATAATGTCCCAAAAGCCCACTTACCAGGAGCTTCAGCAACGCATTCAGGAACTGGAAAGATCAGAATCTGAGCGCAATGAGGCGGAGCAGATGCTGCGCGAGAGTAAAGAGCTTCTCAGTAGTATTTTCAGAAGTGCTCCCATCGGCATCGGATTAGTTATAGACAGGGTATTGCAGCAGGTGAATTCCCGCTTATGTGAGATTTTGGGGTACAGGGAAGAGGACCTGATAGGCCGGAGCTCAAGGATACTCTACTCCAGCGATAAAGATTTTGAATTTGTTGGTCGCAAAAAGTACGCACAGATCAGAGACCATGGAACAGGAACTGTTGAAACCCACTGGCAACGCAAGGATGGGGCAATTTTCGATGTTTTGCTCAGTTCGACGCCTATCGACTTACAGGACCACTCAAAGGGAGTGACCTTCACCGCGTTGGACATCACCGAACGGAAGCAAGCCGAAGAACGATTACGGGAACTGGAAGAAAGATTCCGGCTGACATTTTATACAAGCCCTGATGCCGTCAATATCAATACAATGGATGGCATATATCTGGACATCAACGAAGGCTTTACCCAGCTTACTGGCTATACCAGGCAGGAGGCGATTGGTAAAAGTTCTGCTGATATTAATATATGGGATATCCCTGAAGATCGAGATCGTTTAATCGAAGGGCTGAAAAGAAAAGGATATGTAAGAAATCTTGAGTCAAGATTTCTCATGAAAGATGGCTCATACAGGATAGCCCTGATGTCGGCGACTATTATTCAGCTTAAAGGGGTGCCGCATATTCTTTCGATAACAAGAGATATTTCGGACTTTAGAAAAACTGAACAGGAGAAACTTGTGCTTGAGAAGCAACTGCTGCAAGCCCAAAAGATGGAATCAATTGGCCGCTTGGCCGGAGGAGTGGCCCATGATTTCAATAATATGCTCGGTGTGATTCTTGGTCATGCTGAGCTGGCTATGGAGGCATTGGATCAAGATCAGCCAATTTTTAACGACTTGCAACAAATCCAGCAGGCGGCCAAACGCTCTAATGACATTACCAGACAACTGTTGGCTTTTGCTCGAAAACAGATAGTTTCTCCAAAAGTGATCGATCTAAATGATACCGTGGCCGGGATACTGAAGATGTTGTTACGACTCATTGGTGAAGATATTGATCTCGCCTGGCTACCGGGAAAAGGACTGTGGCCGATAAAAATTGATCCAGCACAGATTGATCAGATCCTGGCCAATCTCTGTATCAATGCCAGAGATGCCATCACCGGCGTAGGCAAGATCACCGTTGAAACAGAAAACTGCACACTCGACAAAGAATACTGTTCGACTCATGCGGGTTTTTCTTCCGGGGACTATGTGAAAATGGTCGTGAGCGATAATGGCAGTGGTATGGAGAAGGAAACAGTATCCCATGTCTTTGAGCCATTTTTTACGACCAAAGGTGTAAACGAAGGAACCGGCCTCGGTTTGGCTACTGTTTATGGCATCGTCAGACAGAACAGTGGTTTCATCAATGTTTACAGCGAACAGGGGCAAGGGACAACTTTTACTATTTACCTTCCGCGACATGAGGATACGGCCAACCAAAAACAATCAGAATCTACGGCGGAACCAGTTTTACCTGGCAACGAGACCATTCTACTCGTTGAAGATGAACCGACGATTTTAAACATGACCACATCGATGCTTCAGCGCCTCGGTTATACCGTATTGGCAGCGGATACCCCCGGTAATGCTATTCGTCTGGCTGGAGATCAATCTAAAGAGATCCATCTCCTCCTGACTGATGTCATCATGCCGGAAATGAATGGTCGAATTCTGCAGGAAAACCTCTTGATAAATCGACCGGACCTGAAATGTCTTTTTATGTCGGGTTATACCGCCAACGTAATTTCCCATCATGGAGTATTAGAAGATGGAGTATCATTTCTACAAAAACAATTCACCAAAAGAGAATTAGCTGCAAAAATCAGGTCCGCACTGAGTAAAAACGAAGGATACTCCTGACTGTCATTGCGATTATAGCCGAGAGTCCCGTTGCACAGTGGTTAAAATAAGGTTAGGATATATTTTACCAAAAACACAAGGTGTTTTGCCAATGTCCAACCAAGACGACCAATCCGCAAGCTTTTCACGCTGGCGCAGAAAAGCTGAAGAAAAGATCCGGGAAAGATCCTGTGATCCTTCGTCGATTTCCACTCATCGCTCAGCAGAAGAAACACAAAAACTTTTATACGAACTGCAAGTTCACCAGATTGAACTGGAAATGCAGAACGAGGAACTGCAGCGAACTCAAGATCAGCTCAATGCCGAACGGGCAAGCTATTTCACTCTCTATGAGCTTGCTCCGGTGGGGTACGTCAATGTCGACCACGAGGGGCTGATATTGAAAGCCAACCTCGCCGCAGCCACCATTCTTGATACAGTTCGGAAGAATCTCCTTGGCCAATCGTTCTACCAAAGCATTTATCCTGAGGATCAGGATATTTTCTATTTTTGCAAAAAAAAGCTCATCAAGACCTCTCAACCGCAGGTATGTGAACTGCGGATGGTAAAAAAGAATGGCACTCCATTCTGGGTCTCTCTCACTTACTCCGCTGCGCAGTTCGAAGGTGACCTCCTCTCTTATCTCATTGTGTTGAGCGACATCACCGAACGTGTTCAACAGGAGGAAGAAGGAAGAAGGCTACAGAAACAACTTTCTCAGGCCCAAAAAATGGAAGCAATTGGCACATTGGCTGGAGGTATTGCCCACGATTTCAATAATATTCTCGGAGCAATTTTCGGGTATGCTGAAATGGTTCACGAAGACTGTCTCCCAAACTCCGTGATGGCAGGAGATATAGAGCAAATCATAATAGCAGGCAACAGAGCTAAAGAACTTGTCAAACAAATACTCGCCTTCAGTCGTCAGGCAGAAGCCGATAACATCGTGCTTCAACCAGCTATAATCGTCAAGGAAATAATTAAGCTCCTCCGTGCCACTTTGCCGACAACCATTGATATCAAGCAGAATGTCGATTCAAAATCTAAGCTTATTGCGGTAGATCCTACCCAGATTCACCAGGTGCTGATGAACCTTTGTACGAATGCCTTCCATGCCATGGAAGAGACCGGAGGGACCCTCGATATCTCTTTAAGAAATCGAACTCTTGAAGAACAAGACCTTGTGAATACGAAAATTATTCTACCTGGTGATTTTGTCCAATTGTCTGTAAAAGATTCCGGGCCAGG
Source organism: uncultured Desulforhopalus sp. (assembly GCA_963677465.1). Taxonomy (GTDB): domain Bacteria; phylum Desulfobacterota; class Desulfobulbia; order Desulfobulbales; family Desulfocapsaceae; genus Desulforhopalus_A. Next base: position 3,560,897 of record OY781976.1, read on the forward strand.
AATTTCACCAGAAATTAAGGCAAGAATGTTTGACCCTTATTTCACCACCAAAACAACTGGCAAAGGCACTGGACTCGGCCTTGCCATTGTTCATGGTATAATAAGCAGCTATAAGGGGTTCATACGTTGTGACAGCAAAGTCGGAGAGGGTACCACTTTTGACATTTTCATCCCGACCGTTGACGATCATGATGAGAACGTAGAAGAGCTAGATGGACTGGCGTCTGCCAAAAACCATAATGAACATATTCTCTTTGTTGACGATGAAGAACCCCTGGCCCTAATGAACAAAATCATGCTGGAAAGACTTGGCTATCGTGTGACTGTTCGCACAACTGGCTTCGAGGCACTGACGACATTCAGAAACGATCCTGACGCCTTTGATCTGGTCATTACCGATCAGACAATGCCCGGCATTACCGGTTTCGATCTCGCCCGGAGAATGTTACAGATCAGACCACAACTGCCTATTATTCTCTGCACTGGATTTAGCACAATCATTTCTGAGGAAAAAACCAAATCCGCAGGCATCAAAGGATTTGCGATGAAACCTTTAGCGAAGAAAGAAATTGTAAATCTCATCAGTACGGTACTCTCTGAGTGTCCTTGATCAGATTCGTCCTCACACGAATAACACCGATCCAGGCTCAGAAATATCTGAGCATTTGTATGGAGACTGGACCATGTTTAAAGAAGAACGCGATAATAATAAATTTGAATGGAATGATTTAGGTGATCTTGAGAACGGGAGGCCAAACCTGGGCCTAACAGTTCCGGTTCTGGCTTATCGTTTGCTCCAATATACATTTCGTGATGTGATGATAAAAATGGTGAATTAGCAGACATAAAGATTTAACCAAAAAAGCCTTTTCGGATCACCTTTTATAGAATTACATTCACGCTTGCTTCATTTTACATGGCAGGCAAACAAGGTTGTCAAAGGCCTCTCCTCTGGCAAAGCAATCGGAGTTGCATCAGTAAAACAGTAATTGCGCCACAAGAATATCAGGCTGCCTGTTTTTCATTCTTCGTCGACATTTTGTTCTTTTGAAGAGCCAACCATATGGGGGAAGGTCCCAATTGAGTGACGGTGTTCGTGAATTCATTGCATATCGCCGCCCATCGTGGCCCCATGGCAGCTGACAGGTTAAAAAACACCAACCTCTCGGGATCAATCCCTAACATATACAGCAGACCTTTAATTCTGTTGACCCGCTTTTTACCGTTATAATTCCCTTCCAAAAAGTGACATTGTCCCTCAAGGCAACCAGCGGCAAAGACCCCATCTATTCCCCGTTCAAAAGCTCGAAGAATATGGATATGATCGAGTCTTCCAGTGCAGGGGATTCGGATTATCTTGACGTTCGGTGAATAGCGCAGCCTCATCACGCCTGCCAGATCAGCGGCGGCAAAAGCGCAATAATGGCAGGTAAAGGCAACTATATTTGGTTTCCAGCCTAACGGCACTACCGGGGGATCTTCCGGACTTTTCAGTTCTTCAGTGTTCTCTTTGTCAATAGCCATTCCCCTCTCCTTCCTGTTGATTTGACGTGACTTACTGACCGATTCAACGCAAAGACACACCTTTCTGTTACATCATATATATCTATTTTACAAATAGTTTTTCCCTATATATTTTTTGTAAAATATGATATCAATTGATTAATAGATTTTCAAGATACAATATATCAGCAATTTTAATACATGCGTTTTTTAGCTCAAAAGACACCGGAATGCTCTATAATCACCTTCGAGGAGGCAACACAGGAGTTAGACTATGGACAACAATCCAACCAATATTATGATTTTCACTTGTCAGTATTGTTCCTACGCCGCCGCAGATCTGGCGGGCTCAGAGCGGCGCAAGTATCCCGTCAATACCACCATTGTCAGGTTGCCCTGCACTGGAAGAATAGACGAGACACACTTACTTGCAGCATTCGAAAACGGTGCAGATGGAGTCATGGTGGCAGGTTGCCTGGAAGGTACCTGTCATTTTTTAGTTGGTAACTATCGGGCCCGCAGCAGGGTGCAGCGGGTGGCAGAAATAATTGGCAGAATCGGCCTGGACGACAAGCGGCTGAAAATGGTCAACCTCAGTGCCGGGCAAGGTGCCAACTTTGCCAATTTCGTCACTGAATTCGTCGAGGAGATAAACACTCTTGGCTTCAGCAAGGTGAACTGCGTTCGTCAGCAAACAGCGCTTTCGAAGTCAGCTGAGGCAGGTTTGAAGCAACACAGTAACATCACGGTTGCTAACCACCTTTAGGGTCGTCCATGAGTACCCGTTCCACCCATTCGTGCAAAGCCAAAGCGTCGGCAGCTTTTTGCAAACATTCGGCATGACCTTCCGAAGAGTCATGTTCAAACATACATATCATTTTTTTATTAATTTTGACTCGACAGTTGCGGGTTCCTTGGCCATCGCCATTTTCATATTCGATTGTAATCATTTTCCTCACCTTGAGAGTTGTTCGATTTTGTCACCGGAACACGTTTTGCGCTTGGTTTTAAAAAATCGACTGAGAAAGAAGAGCCTCACATTTAAAAAATTGAGAAGTCGAAAGGGAATCAGAGAGCAACTTGGTCGGGAAAACAGAGGCTTATTGGTTTGTTTCGCGACAGAGGGCATTGCCTTAATCGGCCGAAACATTGGCAACTGGTAAACCTTTGAATAACTCTTTACAAATTATGTTCCATACGCGCTATCTTTAATATTTACTTTTGTTGTCAGACAGTTAGTCGTTTCAGGCAAATAAATTGATCGTAAAAGAGTATAAATTTTTTTAAAAATCTACAAAAACGAAGGAAGACGACCAAAAGAGTGTAGTCACCCTTACCCCACCACCCGTGGCTTCTTCAACAACATCAAGACCCCCAAGAGAGTCATTGAGCCTCCCACTATAATTTTCCACCCCAGGCTATCTCCGAGCATTAAAACACCAAAGAAAGTGGCAATAATTGGAGCTGGCAAGAGGAGAGGTGTTACTTTAGCAACCGGATACTTCCCAAGGAGGTAATACACAATACCATGGCCAACAACGGAGGCGCCTACAGCTGAATAGAGAGGAGTCCAAAAGTCAACGATACTTGCCGATGAAAGAATCTGCATCTGATCAGACTCAAAAATCAAAGATAATAACAGTAATGACGGCAAGGCTACCAGAGCAATCCATGCTTGCAGCCTGAAGACTCCAAGGTTGGGACATTGCCGCATCAGGATTGTCGAACCAGCCATAGCAAATGCCGCCCCTGTGACCCATAAAATGGCGTCAACATGATTAAAGACAATAGGGTCAAAGCCAATAACCAGAACTCCGCCAAAGGCTATAGCTATCGACAGAATAGACAAAAGGGATATCTTTTCCCGTAAAAATACTGCAGCAAATATTGCCGAGAAAGGAACGTAGAGCTGCGTCGTAATTGCTATAGAGGCGATATCGCCACCGGCGTTCAGACCAATAAAAATCATCCCGAAATGGACCACGCCCAACAGAAAAGCCACCCTTAAAAGAGGCTTCATATATCCCGGTGCAGGCTTCAGCCAGGGAAGCATTAACAGTAGCAGGAACAGAAAACGTAAAGCAGTAAAGAAAAGGGGCTGAAAGACTTCAGCACCAATTTTTCCTGCAATAAAATTAAATCCCCAAGCGAAATTTACCAGCGTAATCATCAGTAGGTGGAGAACACTCATCGTAATTATCGTATCCAGTTAAGATTTCCCGTTTACCCAGATTAAAAAATAATCAAGTACTCGATAGCCGATATTTTTACGAAGAAATATTTTTACCGACAATTTGCCTGTCACCGTTTATAAGCAAACTGCTAAAATCTATTTAACACGCCATTTTAGACAACAAAAGCACAGAGGGAGGTTAGAGAAAACCCGGCAGCAAGCGGCTGGCGAGAGTTTTCGAACTCTGGCAAAATTCTTGCAAACATGTTAAATTGATATCTACAGATAAAAGCAACTGTCTTTGCCGGGAGTACAAATGAAGGTTGCGGGTAGAAAAACCTTTTTGGATTCAGTTTCCAGATAACAGCATAGATACACAACATCCTTCGCCAAATTCATTCATACTCTTTTCAGTGCCCCCCTTGAGGGGTGAAAGACAAAAAATGAATTTCTAAGGCACGAAATGCAATCTCAACGGAGGGAGGTGAAAATGAACAAACGACGCCACCAAAGAATTGAAGTGCAAAATCTTGTTGCTAATCTATCAAACGGAGTTGATTCCTTCGCAGGAACCGTAAACGATGTTTCCCCTGACGGCATGCTACTGACCAATATTTCGCAAGAATTTGACAGCCAGGAGGCGACGATGTCAATAGTCGTTTCCACCAAGGGCCAAGATCTCAAAATGCTGGTCGTACCCAAATGGGTCAGTGGGAAAAACTCCGCCCAAAAAATTGGTTTAGCAATTCTCGACGCTCCCTTAGCCTGGAACGTGTTTGTCATGAATTATGAACCAGCAGCCGATGATATCTGGGCTGCGACTACAAATTTACCAGATTATTAAATTTTTCTGATATGGAAGAGATGCGGAGCTGACGGGGGCTGAATAAAAACACCGGTACTTTTATCGGTGTTCATGAATCACCCTAACCGTCAACTCTGATCATCAGGCGATGGGTTAACTGTGGTGTTTGCAACTGCACTGGAAGATGCTGAAATCGGTTGCAACATGGTGCCAGGAGCCTATCATGACCACATCTTCGTACTCATCTAAGTGGAAAAAGCTATAGACGAGTTGCATCCCCTACAGCTCTACGCAAATATTCAAGCCGACGCACTGCTGAGGAAGCCACTCTTCTCAATCAGCTATTGATCATTATTGATGGTGTCAAATTTTCGTCATGCTCATGGTATCTTGGTTGATAAGAGTCCACTTTCTTTACATAAATCCCTTGATCAAGATTTTCCACAGATCCAGCGACGACTTCCAGTTGACTGGTGCCCGTACCTTCTTTAAACAACAATGACGAGTTAAATTTTAAGAATGCTCCGTTGTGAACATCATAACGCCATGCGCCATTGACAAACACGACCGTACCGGTTAACCCTTGGGGATCACGGACGATATCACCCTCTTTTATCACAATCCCATTACAATCTTTTAAATTTGTTACCATCTTTATCTAACCTCAGAAGCTTTCAAATGTCATAAATCCGACAATGAATTTATGAGTACGTTAACAATTACCGAGGTCATATGTTGCAAACGTGATGCCAACAATACACCTAATCAATAACATACTGTTATATAAAGACAAAACTGCAACTCAGAAAAGAATAAAATTTCATTTTTTGCAATATGGAAGTTTTAAAAAGCAATTTAATCACAGATACAATAACGGAGTGTGCAATTTTGGGTATCCCATGGCATTAACAACCACGCACGGAATCAATCACCAGCCACATATTTCAACCAATTCTTATCAGCCTTTTGAATATTGCCGGGAATATCCCGCTTCCATTTTTCATACGCCGCATTGCTGCAGTTCAGATACAGTTTCCCGCCAACAATCTTCCAAACCTCTGGATCGGTTATAGCTTTCCGGTCCTCAGACATTGCCCAGGCACAATACCCGTCATATTGCGGTGCATATTTTTCAGGGCTGGTTGCAAACAGATCCCTATTCTCTTTGGTCGAAAAATACCATATCATATCATGCCATATGAAAGTATATGACGCGTTGCCTATTACTGCCTTGCCAGCCTTAAAATAAGCAACGCTATCATATTGCTTTATGGCCACATTGCTCACCTGAGTTTTCCCGACAGCCTGGCCAGCCAAGCCAATGAATGGCAATAACAATGAAAATGAAAAAATCACCAGAATCCTACTGACTGCTTTTCGTCTTGTCATTTCAGTCTCTCTCCATGTTTATTATTTGACCTCTGCTCAAGAGCAATCCTGATAAAATCTTTTATTGACATCTCTATGGCAACTATAATCTTCTGGTGTGGATTTCAAGGTGCCATGCAAAGATCTGCTAGCCCACCAACAATCGAATTGCCATTCCCCCCACCACAATGATCAAGAGCCAATTCCGAGCCTTTAACAGACGAGATCTGAATCGGCTTCCGCTGTCCATCTTATTGCCCAAAAGCTGCACCAATCCATCGGCGAGTAATATATAAATGGTGTCAAAAAACAAGCCTATGCCCACCAGCACGCCACCAAGCAACATAAATTGCCACAGGAGCGTCCCCTGTTCTGGCGATGTGAACTGAGGAAGCAACAGACTACAAAAGAGCAGCGCCTTCGGGTTGAGTAAATTGGTGACAAAGCCACGCAGCATATCAGAATGTGATGAGGAGGCACTCGTCAGCACCTCAGTTTCCATCTCAGTTACCATTGATGGAGTTTGCAGCATCTTCCATACCCAATAAAGCAGATACCCTGCCCCGGCTACGCGAACAATATCCTGAAAATTTGGACGAGCGGCAAAAAGTGCCGCCAAACCCATTCCAGACCCTAGAACATGCAAGGCACGGGCTGCTGCGATACCCGTTGCGGTGCTGAAACCCGATCGTTTGCCGTGGCTGGCGGAAACCGCCAAAACAAGCGCCATGTCCGGGCCTGGAGATACGTAAACTGCCGCCAGGGCGGTAAGATATAAATACAACAAGGTCGGTTCAATCACAATAAGGTGCCCTCCAATGCGACATTTTTTTATTGCAATCAATATACCGATGTTCTTTTGAAATTGTCTTGCTATATTGGGAGACTTTGAGGGCTAAATGGCAATAATATTTCAAAAGGAACGCGTTATGAAGAAGAATCCACCAACTATCAAACTAGATGACACAGATTATGCCCTATTGTCGCTGGTACAAAAAGATGGACGCATACCGAACTCCAAGGTAGCCGAAACTCTTTCGTTAAGTGAAACACCCTGCTGGCGGCGACTTAAACGCCTGGAAGACAACGGCTACATTGTCGACTATCAGGCCAACCTCAGCCGACACCGACTGGGTCTTGGAGTCTTGGCTTTGGTGCAGATATGTTTTGCCAACCACACCGATGATGCGCCGGCACAGTTTGAAAATGCGGTGCTGAATATGCCAGAGATACTCTCCTGCCATAATGTCACAGGAGAGGCAGACTATTTCTTGCAAATCGTCGCCGAGGACCTGGATGCCTATGAAATATTTCTCCGAACAGTACTGCGCAGGCTGCCGGGAGTTACATCTATCCGGTCAAGCCTCTCTTTACGTGAAGTGAAAAATTCAACAAGATTGCCCTTGGCAGATAAGCAAAAAAAGTTAGAGTAGGACAACCCTGTTTCGGCCTTTGCTCTTGGCCAGATACAAAGCTTTATCAGATTTCCTGATAATATCATCGGGCTGGTCATCTCTATTAACAACAACTGTCAGGCCAATACTCACAGTAAATTTTATACGTTCACCTGTGTCGCTTAAGACCTCAAGATTCGAGAGGCACCGTCGTAATCTTTCCGCAACCGTTGAAGCCAGATGCGTGTCTGATTCCGGCAACAGAACGGCAAACTCTTCTCCTCCCCAGCGGCCAAACACATCAGTACCCCGAAGAACGCCATGAGCTTCGGCAACCAGGAGTTTTAAGACTTTATCGCCGGTATTATGTCCGAAGGTGTCATTAATATTTTTAAAGTGGTCAATATCAATCATCAGAAGAGCAAGCTTATGGCCATATCGTTGACACCTCGCCAACTCCTGTTCAAAAACATGTAGAAAGGACCTCCGGTTTTTTGCCCCGGTCAAAGAATCGGTAGAGGCAAGTTTTTCTAAGTCCTTCTCCATTTTCTTTCGTTTGGTAATGTCTTTGATAATTATGATTGTGCCTGAGAATTTGCCCGATATATCAAGGGAATGAGAGAAAGAGATATTAAAATAGTGCTCATTTATTTCAATAGACTTTTCGGTGAGTTCACTAAGAGTATTTTGTTCCTTGGTCCGAACGAAATCATCATAGGCCTCAGCCAACCAGGGGAATTCTTCTGTGAAGATTATCTTTTCCTGGCTCTCGGAATAATACCTTGCCCCTGGGACAGAATGCATATTCCAGAGGTTGTAAGCGGCATGGTTCACGTCTTCAATACTCCCGTCCGGTGCAACAATAAAGATAGGCACGGCGAGACTTTCGAATATTGTCAGATATTTGTTTTTCTCATTGGTCATCTGACGGTTTCGGTGTTGTAACTCACTGACCACCTGATTTTCCTCCGAGGAAGCCCAGGTTTTACAAAAAGCAATCTCCACACGATCGTAAAATCGATTGATTAAATTACTGTAACGTTCCTTTTTCGATGCCTCGAAATTTGATTCTTTAATGAGATCCTGATAGGACTGATGGTAATATTTCATCAGGCCAAGAAACTGCTCAAGGCTAATTCCACGTTCCCTGTGACGCTTGGCTTCTACTATTCCAAATTGTGTTGCGGCATCACTGCAATAATCTTCTTCTGGCCCAAGTTCTATATTGTCACCTCTTGTTTCAGCCAGGGTGACAAGGGATCGTGACAATCCTGAAACAGAGAGACGCCACGCTTCCTGTAAAGTTGATGTAAACTTTGTGTAACCCGTTTTCTGGGCATACTTCAAAATTCTTGCCATGAGCCAGTCCTCATGGTCGTTTAGATATTGCACAAGCCCTGTTAATGTGTCGGTCATGGTTAATTAATATTTTAAAGTAACGCGAGGAGCTCTATGGACACCGGGTTATTATTATTTTGACCAAAGATACATGCTTGATTTCTTGTTTAGAATCTGCAATTCAAAAAACTCGGAACAATTGGTGCCGGCAAGACCGTAACAAAAATGCAACGGCAACAAATGCTCCTCTCTGGGGTGACAAAAACGGGCGGCAGGAGCCTCTGTCCACTGGATCAGTCTTTCAATTCTTTCCTCTTCTGCAATCTGCGGACTGGAACAGGTAGCCAGTAACCAACGTTCAAAGGATTCATTCATTGCTTTCGACTCGCTGGTTTCCGGGGCAAAGAACGCCTGCATATTGTGGAATGAAAAACCCGAACCAATAACCAGCAATCTCTCGCAGTCCAAGCCTTGAAGAGACTGGCCTAGGTCAATATGCTCTTCAGGACTCAGGCTGCTGATAAGCGACAACTGCACGCACGGAATATCAGCCGCTGGATACATAATTTTTAGCGGCACAAATAAGCCATGATCAAAACCCCGCTGTTCATCGAGTTTTGCGTCAATACCTGCACTTTTGAGTAGATCGTAAATCCGACCTGCGAGCAGTGGCTCCCCTGGGCAGGGGTATTTAATACGGTAGGATTCTTCGGGAAAGCCATAGTAATCGTAGATAAGGGACGGATTTTCCCCCGAAGTGATAGTGGTAATGTTTTCTTCCCAATGTGCACTTACAACAATGATGGCCGATGGCTTTTCTATATGTGTTGCAATTTTTTGCAAACATTGAACCATCTCTTTATGCCCTTCATCACCAAGAAGTGGCAGAGGACCGCCACCATGAGACAAAAACAACACGGAAGGTTTGTTACTCACCGAGCTTCCCTCACCTTATAATTTTCAATTAAAGTGCTGTGGATTTATCATGGCCATTAAGCTGCCCCACTTTGCTATTGGAATCACAGGAATCATGGGAACCTTTCATCTTCCTCGCTTTGTCTCCCCATGGGCACACTCTGATACATACCCCACAGATAAGTGGCACCGTATTGGCCAGTTTACCAAATACATCACGCACCTGATAAACGCACCGTTTGAGGTGAATAGCCTCTGACCGGGTCGCATAGTGGCTATCCGTATTTGCGCCAATGATCGCACCAGCAGGACAATGATCCTTACATTGAGTGCATTTACCACACCTGTTTTTAAGAGGAGCATCCGCCTCAAAATCTGCATTAGTCAAAATTGTGACCAACCTCAGCCTGGGGCCAAATTCTGGATTAACGACCAAAAGGCTTTTGCCCTGCCAGCCAATACCGGCGGCTACAGCCACAGCTTTATGCGATATAAATGATATCCATTTTTCCGTATCGAGTGTTAAACTTGCTGGAATGGGAACCGCCTTACACCCTGCCGCCTGAAGTAAATTGGTGGCACGGACGGCAATATCATCAAGCAATGCATTCACTCGGCTGTAATGAGATGAATAGAGAGGGGTTGGTTGCTTGTCGATCCCATCCATTATTGAATCCGACAACCGAACAGCAATACTCACGGCCCTTGGATATCCATCTAACAGGTTGGCGGGTTCAGTTGCAATGCCTGCCAATCTTGCGGTATCGGCCACACGGACAAGAGTTGCACCCCACCCATTGAGTGTCGTGGTAAATTCATTTTTATCAATTAAAAGAGTCATATCTCCCGTGCTGTCTTGTAGTAGCTGTGAATTGTGAAGAGATTGCCTCTTTAATTTCCACCTGTCCCTCAGCCACACTGATTCGGCAAACTACAGCTATTCGGCATTAAACGGCTGTTTGGAACAAAAAGATAAACCAACATTTGACTAGGCACAAGGACAAAAAAATTCCTCCCTTCTCCTTCTATAACTCAACGTCGGGCAAACGCCAAAGTCTCCCTTTTTCTCGCCTCTGCAATAGCAGTCTGCTTGTCAACCAAAAGAGGTGATTTCCTGAATTATCCTCTGTCTGTTACCGAATCTTTCGGTTATGATATAGTGGAGAGAAATGGACTTCTGCAAGAACAAAATCCAGGGATATTTACCCAAGACCATGAGTAAATTATCACCTTCTGCTTCTTCGGCATCGATACCCTCGCCAGAGATCAGGTCGTTTGGTGATGTTGTATTTCAAGGGCATTAAACAGGAAAAATTCAGATTATGGTTTCGTTGTTTTTGAAGTGTTTGGCTGGATCTGCAGCTGTTTTACTCATTGCTTTACTATCAAAGAGTAAAATTTTTTTCATTTCAGGTTTGGTACCTTTATTCCCTACATTTGCTCTGATTGCTCATTACATTGTAGGTTCAGAGCGAACAACAGCTGATCTCAGAACGACTGCGCTATTCGGTCTTTACTCTTTGCTCCCTTATGCATCGTATCTGATCGCGGTTTACTATTTCAGCTACAAGTTTAATTTGGTTTGGACATTATCAATTGCAATGGTCGTTTGGCTGGTTTTTGCGTTTATTTTACTCGTTGGCTGGACAAGATTTTATCCAACATTGGCGTAAAGCCTAGCACATTACTTCCAATTGTAAAAATCAAGGTCTCTCCTCTAAGGGCCTGTTCACAAATAACCTGGCCAAGATTGCGCTCAGATTTGGGTCAGATTTGGTTGTGGCGATCAGCGTAAAACCGCAGGCGTAGCAGCGCTACGTTGAGGATTTTACGATTGAGCCACAGTCAAAGATGGCCTGAAGATGAGATCCAATATGGTCATGTGATTTGTTGACAGGCCCTAAACTTGGAAATATCGACAGGAAAGAAATGACACTGAAAACTGAGGTTAGAAGCAATTGATTTTGCAGTGCCGATTACGGTGCTGTTTTACAGGCAAGAGACTGTCCCTATGACACTATTTTCTCTATCCCAAGCTCCCCATCACCTTCATCGTCAAGCACTGCGGAAGGTTCTTCTCTTCGGCACGATTATCGTATCTGCTGCCACTGTTATTTCCTATTATCAAGTATTTAATCGGAGCAAGGACAAAACGATTTTCGCTCTTCGGCAGTATATGGCTGAACGGAGCCGGCAGGAATCTCAAACGTTTACAACCGTCAGAGCGCGATTGGAATTCTTTCGAAAAGAATTTATGACACTGTATCTCTCTGATATCTCTTTTTCAGAGGATGATTTTTGGCGGTTCTATTTTGTCGATAAAGACGGCGCCACCCGCATGAAGAAGCAATTCTTCAATGAAGAATTCGACTCTAAAATCGGCAGGCAATGGGGAATGTCGAGCTTTATCGGCAACAACCAGTCTGTCGCTTCCCGAGATTTTCAACGACGCCTGCTGATTTCCTACATCCTAGTGAGCCGGTACAGTCCGGCCTGGTACCCTGATGGTGTCCTCCATGTGTCGTATCCTGAAAACGCCATCGTTATTTTTTATCCCGACGAGCCATGGAGACTGAATACCGAGCCTGATCTGCCTATGAATGAGCTGGAGACTATCAAGGCGACACTGCAATCCACCAACCCGGACCGTCATGCTGTCTGGACCAGACTCTATTATGATGAGACGGCAGGAGAACGGACAATAACATATGAAATTCCAGTAGACTATGCAGGGCGGCACCTTATCAATCCGAGTATGGATGTCCAGCTCAAATCGGTAATGACCAGGCTTGATACCGACCACCCGGAGGGGGCCTATAATTTCATTATACGAAAAGATGGCTATCTGGTCATACCGCCGAGCAAACTGGGAGACGAACTGAAGGTGAAAGGTTAACTCTCTTTAGATAAAATCGATAACCCGGATATCGTGCGGATGTACCATGAGATCCATGAGGCCGCCACCACGACAAATAAGGACGCCTCTGTCATTGATGATGTAGAGGGTGAAAACTACCTGCTGGTTTCCTTTCTCCCGGGACCGGACTGGTGGTTTGTGATGGTTTATCCCAAACAACTCATTGCACTGGAGGCACACCATACTTCCCGTATTGTCCTCTTCCTCGGGTTTTCGCTTTTTATTTTATATTATTTAGCGGTTTATTATGTCTTATCAAAACAGGTTCGCCTGCCGCTTCAACGTCTGCAAAATGCTGTTTCTCTTATTGCTGACGGAAAGTATAAAGACGTGCTGCACGATCCCCAGGCTCTTCCCTTGGAACAAAAGAATGAAATCGGCCAGTTGGCAGGTGCGTTTCTGGATATGTCCTCGGACGTGTACCATGTCAATGCTAATTTGCAGAGCATAGTGGAAAGTCGAACCGAGGAACTTGAGGATGCAAATGCCAAACTCAGAGACCTGAGTCTTCTAGATGCATTAACCAGCATCCATAACCGGCGTTCATTTGACCGGGATATTGCAAAGGTCTTCGACCAGGCAAAGGGTGGTGTCGATTCTTTTTCTCTTTTACTCGCCGATATTGATTACTTCAAAAGTTACAACGACATTTTCGGTCACACGGCGGGTGACGAAGCCTTGCGTAGGGTTTCTGCTGTAATCGCCATGAGTATTCGCGAGGAGGATCGAGTGTATCGGTCTGGCGGAGAGGAACTTGCAGTTATCTTTAATACCTGTGGTAATCATTCTGCAAAAATTACCGGTGGTCACATCATTTCAGCGGTGCAGGATATTGGCATTCAACATAGTGGCAGTCGGCACGGTGTTATTACAATCAGTGCCGGCCTGGTTGAATATAATCCGTCTCTTAAAGACGTCACTGCCATGATTAACGTTGCAGATACCTGCCTTTATGAGGCAAAATCCCAGAGAAGAAATTGCCTTCGAGTCAGCGGAGAGCAGTATCCGGACAACAGTCCAGCCGATTCTAAAGCGTAATAAATCTACCTGATAAACTGAAAAACGTTATGGGAAATTTAAAAGTTAATGCAGATATCAAAAAGAACAGGTTGTATCTCAGCTTTGTCGGTATTGTCACACAAAAGGCAATGGAGAGTCTTTATACTGACGTCAGATTTTGTGTATCAGACTTAAAGCCAGGCTTTGATGTAATATCTGATTATTCTGAGTGCACATTAATACATCTCAACAGTATTCCGGCACTTAAAAAAATAATGAGCTATCTGATCGAAAACCAGCTTGGCGAGATAGTTCGCATTCTGCATCACGAGAGAGTCTCTCAGAAACAGGTGGTTAACTTAGCAATGCAGGTGCAGGGATACAGGTCCATTAATGTTTCTACTCATGAGGAAGCGGAAGAAAAACTCAAAAACGTTGTCAAGCGTAACGCCCTTCGTGTCCATCTGCATAATGTTCCAATTGAATACTGGGTAATTAATGATAAGGGGACGGGCAATGTTATCGACATATCAACAACTGGCTGTGCTGTAAAATTCGAGACATTACGGCCAGATGCCGATGGAGACATTTTATTGAAGATAGTATTTGAAAAAGATGACAATCTGCCTGAACTGTCAAAAATAAAAGCAAAAGTAGTTAGAGTTAACAACGAATCTTTTGCAACAGAGTTCACAGATTTGGACAATGCAAGCAAAGATCTTTTATGGAAATACCTGATTCGTGAATCCCGGCGTTAGTTGGTTTTCATCCTGAAACCGCCCCTTTTTCCTAACCCTTCGTTGAATAAAATGCCAAAGGAACGAAAGGCAACGATCAGGTCAAACCGACCTTGTCCCAATATCCTTCAATCTGAAGTTTTTCTTTGAGAAAATCAAAAAAACTGTTTTTGCTATAATTCCCCTTATGGATGCGACGATACTCGTCAATTATTGCCAGTTGGCTATGCGGTTCGTAGAGATCCCACTCAATAAAGATATCTTCCTGTTGTGCTTCAGTCATGCTGTTTCTCCCTTGGTAAAATATGATGATATTACCAAGGAGCATATAAGCGGACTCTTACAAAGATCTTACATTGTAAGACTACATTATGGGTGATGAGGATAGAAACTTATTTATCAGTGTTTTTCACCAAGGGTTGGGGAAAAGGCACCGACGTTCATTGAGGTAATTTTGTTATGCTATCCATGAAAAAAATATGAAAATGAAAATTGGCCCAGCCACTGCTATCATCAGCCACACCAGCACTTTCAAAGGACCAAGCCAGGAACAAGATTCTCCCGCCGGATCATCAAACATACCATTGGTGACAGTTCCCAGTTCTGTCGTATCTTCAGGTCTAAAAAGGTAAATTAGAATTGCTGTTATCTGTTCTGTTCGCCTCATCATACTCCCCGCTTGACCGGCTACTTGCCTTAGTCTTCATTACCATCCATCAACTCTATTAAAGCTAGCCCAGTGGAGGTGAAGGGTTATCTCTTCATCAAGAATACTTCAACGATACTGCTTGAATTCTGCGACCAAGCCACTTACACTATAGGAAACATATGAATCCTATCGTAAGCGATAATCACTATAATGTCAACATGGTTACTATATGAAACAATCAATCCATGCTATTGCAAATAATCTCCGAAAAATTCGAGAGGAGAGAAATCTAAGCCTTGACCAACTTGCTGAACGTACAGGCGTCAGCAAGAGCATGCTGAGGAAAATTGAACTTGGAACATCTAGTCCAACAATATCAACGATTTGGAAGATAGCTAATGGCTTGCGGGTTTCGTTTTCATCGTTACTCAGGAATCCCGTTATTCAGGCGGAGGTCAGATCGTTCAAAAATGAGGCTCCCTTGACGGGAGAGAATGAGCACTATCGGGTTTTTCCGTTAGTTCCATTCGACCCGGAACAGCCTTTTGAGACATTTTATATTGAGATTGACCCAGATACTGTTTTTGAGGGTACACCGCATGAAGGCAATGTTCATGAATATGTCTATGTAACAGAGGGGGAACTATTGATAACAGTTGATGGAAAAGAATTTGAAGTAAAAGAAAAAGAATTCATACAGTTCTACGCGAACTGTTCCCATAAATATAAATGCCAAGGCCCTCAAATGGCTTCTGTCATCATGAAAATCAGCTATGTTTCTTAAAATTGAGCAGGAAGTAAAGGCAAGTTAAAGGAAATGCGATCCATCCACTGAGTATATTCTTGTCCAAACCGGGAAACCTTCTTAGAAGTGCAATTTTTTCAAACTCCGTTCAATATCTATTTGTAATAAAAACCAGCAAGTGGTAACGATGTAACATCAAGAAATCACACGGAATAATTCTGCCACGTCGTAGTAGTATTACAGAATTGTCACCGAAAGGTCGTGAAACATTTGGTGGATAATTTGATGTTGAAAATTCATAGGTACATGAGCGTTTGACGAGCAATTTATGACAAAAATTGACTAATGAATTAGAGGACACCAGAATTGTGGTCAGTCAATTTTTGAAAACACCGCGTTAAACAATATGCAGTCTTTTATATCACCGATATTTATCGGTGGTTACTTATTAATCCATACAGAGGAGATGTTGTATGTTTGATGATAGTAACGGAGATTACAGCCTAAGGTTTTTTTCTCCGAATTGTTCCCCGGCAACAAAGAAAAGAGGTCTCATTTTCACTGTTTTCTTCTGTCTTATTATTCTGGCCCAATGTTGCTATTGGATCTTCGGCAACTCTGCTCTACCGATTGTTCTTGGAATGCCCTTTGGCATGTTCATTGTCGTATCACTGATCGCAGTGGAGTTTGCCGGACTTCTTGTTTTGTACCGTCTCGATTCATGCAATGATCATCAGGAGGTTCGGTAATGGATTGGATAGTCACTCTTATTGTTATTGCCTGTTACCTCGTCGTAGTTCTATGTATTGGAGCCATATCCGGAAAAGGACACAAAAGCTCGGTCCAAGAGTATATCGCGGCGGGCGGGAGCCTCGGCTTTTTTGTTACCTATTTTATGATGGGCGGTGCTATTTTCAGTGCTTTTGCTTTCCTTGGAGGACCTGGGTGGGCTTATTCCAAGGGCGCTCCAGCATTTTTTATACTTGCCTATTGTGCACTGGGTCTCGTTCCCTGGTGGTTGTGGGGATCCCGAACTTACCGGGCCGGGATAAAATATCACTATGTAACCCAGGCTCAACTGTTAACTGATCGGTTTCAATCTAAAAGTTTGTCCATAATCATCTCGATAATTTCGATCCTCGCTTTTATCCAGTATATTTCTCTCCAGATGAAGGGTTCTGCTTACGTATTTGAAATCGCTTCGGGCGGTCGTATTCCTTTTTGGGCGGGAGCTTTAATTGCTTATCTGGTCGTACTCATCTATGTTTTTTACGGCGGAGTAAGGGCAGTAGCCTGGACGAATGTTTTTCAGGGTCTTTTTATGATATGTACAGCTTGGTTTCTTGGGCTTTTTTTCGCTTTCAAGCTCTATGGTGGACCAGCTAATATGTTTACGCAGATAGCCGAAGTCAAACCGACTCATCTCTTGATTGGTCCAGGGACCTCGATGAGTTTTGTCGCCTACGGGACAGCTGTACTGGTTTCTGTCTTAGGTTTTACCATGTGGCCCCATTTATTTATGAAAGCATATACAGTTAAAAGCGAGCGTGTACTTAAGAAAACTATCGTCATGTACCCAACGTTTGCAATCTTTATGGTTCCTGTGCTATTCATCGGGTTTGCTGGTATCAATCAGGTGGCTCCGGAGGTGCTCGGTGCCTCGGACCGTATCTTACCATGGATGTTCAGTAATATGCATTTCTCTCCGATTGCAGTTGGGTTAGTACTTGCCGCTGCCTTGGCTGCAGCAATGTCGTCACAAGACACGATTACCCATGCTGCAGGCTCTATCTTTGCCCAGGATTTTGTCGAAGTTATTAAGAAAAAGAAACACACGGATAGCGAAGCCACAATATGGGTGAGGATCTCTGTCGTTGGGTTCGGCGCAGTTTCTTACATTATCGCTGTGTTCGGAGGTCAGACTTTGGTCTCTCTTCTTCTTGGAGCTTATGGCTCCATCGTCCAGTTATTGCCTCTTGTGGCAGCGACTTTCTTCTGGCCTCGTGCCACAGCCGCCGGTGCTATTTCCGGAGTTTTAATTGGAGTGCTTTATAACTATCTGGTCGTTTTTAAAGTTGTCCCCAATCTTTGGGACATCAATTCGGGAATTCAGGGCTTAATCATTAACTTTATTGTCCTTATCGTCGTATCCTTCATGACGAAACCAATGGATAAGGACCATGTCTATAAATTCATCAATTTGTAAATCATTGAGAAACACCGAAAAAGGCAGCACTATGATTGATATCCACAGTTTAACATTGACAGAGACGGCAAGGACCATCGCAACGAGACGGGACCTGCATCAAATTCCTGAAACTGGTTTCAAAGAGTATAAAACCTCTGCTTTTGTGGCCGAACGTTTGCGTAATTTAGGGGTAGAAGTGCATACCGGGATAGCTGGAACAGGAGTTGTTGGACTACTTCGGGGAGGCAACCCAGGTCCGACGGTAATGCTCCGTGCGGATATGGATGCTCTGCCGGTAACTGAAGCAACAAACCTGCCCTTCGTTTCGTCCCATGCAGGAGTGATGCATGCCTGCGGCCATGACGGACACATGGCCATGGTACTTGGCGCTGCTGCAGTTCTGGCTCCATTGAAATCAAAGCTCTCCGGTAATGTGAAATTCGTATTTCAACCTGCCGAAGAAGGTCCAGGGGGGGCTAAACCAATGATTGACGAAGGGGTACTGAAAAACCCCGATGTAGATATCTGCCTGGGGTGTCATCTATGGCCGGGGGTGCCAGCTGGCTCTATAGGAGTTAAGCCAGGTCCACTTATGGCAGCTATGGACAGGTTTGATCTTACCATCATAGGCCGAGGTGGACACGGGGCTATGCCACATCTCTGTGTTGATGCACTGGAGATTGGAACTCAGGTTGTTGGTGCATTGCAGCGTTTGGTGAGTCGCAAGATGGATCCTCTCAACCCGAGCGTTGTAACGGTCGGAAGTTTTCATTCTGGTTCTACCTTCAACGTAATTCCCGCCAAAGCCGAACTCTCCGGGACGGCCAGAACCTTTGATCGTGACATTTGGATGTCCTGGCCGGAAAAAATGGAAACTGTGATCCGTGGTGTTTGTGAAGCTATGGGGGCTGGATATGATTTACGCTATTTGCAAGGTTACCCGCCCACCATCAACGATAAGCATATGGCGGAAGAGGTTCGTCAATGCGCAATCAAAGTGGTTGGTGAGAACCGAGTGGTTGAGCCAGCCTCTACGATGGGTGGGGAGGACATTTCTTTTTACTTGGAACAAGTTTCGGGATGCTACTTTTTTCTCGGCATCGGGCAGGAGGGATTAATGCCTTTGCATAATCCCGAATTTGATTTTGATGAAGGCGTCCTCGATACAGGGGTCGAAGTGCTCTGCCGCGTTGCTCTTCAACACTTGGGCTTACAGGCCTGATTGCTTTACCTAACCCGAAAGAATAAGCCACGTTGTAACATATCAACAAAGAGTTCTTCTGGAGACAAGCCGTGAAAAAATCATAGTGTATAATTCACTCCTGAATTGATCATTTCAGATAAAATTCAAAGATAGAACCAAAAAAGGACACAAACTTCAGGCACTTATCGTCAACACCGATAAGTGCCTGAAATTTATTGGAGCAGGATACGCGATTCGAACGCGCGACTTTCAGCCTGGTTACCCCATTTCAGTACAAAAATGGAATAAATTTTTTTGTCCTATCTGAATATAACTGAAATTCCTTTCCATATCGTCCAGCAAGATAAGAATCGAGCCCAGGAATATGATAAAAGACGAACATACCTGCCATTATCAGTGGCACAGCAAGTGTCCACATACAGGATGTGAATAGACACCATCCCGTGAACAGGACAGTGTCTCCAAAATAGTTGATATGCATTGAGTATTTAAACAATCCCTTTGTGTAACAATGGCCTTTATTTATTGGATTGTTCTTCCACCACTTACGTTGCAATTCAGAGAAACTGTTCAAGAAAGAACCAAATAATAATAAAGCAACCGCGATAGTATCAAGCCAGCCAAAATCTGTTGACTTATCTCTAAAAGCGCCGCCACCGACAAGTAACAAACCAATCTCTAATAGAGCCATAAGACAAAGTAAGCCCAAAACCTCTGACCATTCAACTTTGCGATCCAATAAAAAAAGTAAAGTGATTAAGTGTCGCGCCCAGTATAAAAAAGCACATGCGAGCAAAATATACGATCTTGTTATATCAGAAAGCGCCCAGTCAGTACCAAACAGACTACTTAGTTTTGAACTCCCCGAATAAAAAACAAGCCAAACACAAATCAGGACAATTACCAAATGACCTGAAGTAAAAGCTATTTTCTCTATAATGGATCGGTCATGTGATCGATCGACTCCTGCTTTTTTAGAACGATTACTATCCATTTTTCTTTCCAATTTTTGCCTAACGTCCAGCTCACCAGCCCCGCGCAGCATGAATCTTGAAAAAGCAGAAGCGATTGCAGAAGGTCAATAAATTTTATTTGCCACCCCACGGCATTATTGGCACCGTGGAGATCGAATTTTGAGGACTTCCTTCAATCAGCTTCTTACTGACAGCCAAATAGATCAAGGTGTTATGTTGTTTATCGAACATGCGGAAGACTTTGGTGTTCTTAAAGAAGACACTGGTTTTCTCCTTGAAAACATTTTCCTGTTTCGGCAGTTCTTCTGGCAAAGTAATGGGACCAGTTTGTCGGCAAGCTATGGAGAAACGCGAAGGATCTTCGGCGAGACCGACCACACTGCTCCAACCACCCTTTCTGGCCTGACTGATATGGCAGGTTACACCTTGCACTTTTGGGTCCTCAAAAGCTGATACACAGACAGAATCGTTGGGACTTAAAAATTTAAAGGTCGTATCTAAGCAACCAATTTCATTGGCATAGGTCACATTTATCCCTGCAAACAGTATACACAAAAAAAGTACCAGAATCGTAACTGAATCTTTCACATTCTACCTCCTGTCGGCTTCAACTACATATAAATTCAAAGTCTTTAAACATCGCGCTTGAGAATACTATCATACCACTTGATACCTGCTCCCCTGCACCCGGCAACATTCAAGATCTCTATCTCAGCAACTTCGAAGGGTGCGGAAGTGCTAAGATAGCTTTGTCGATTTTCTCAAAGAAAAACTTGAGATTCAAGGATATTGGAGAAGGTTAGCATAGCATCACCCACAATCCGGAGATCCGTTATGCAGAGACCAAAACAGGATGAAGAGCTTGATGAAAAAAATAGAGCGAACTAACGACACCTGAAAAATCAGAAATTTTCACCGCTTTTCATAACGAATGTAGTGAAAATGCAAGCTGGTAAATTTCACACTCTACTGCTTCTATCCCTTGTTCTTGGAATAGCCCTTCCACCCTATCCTTCCCAGACCTTCGACACAAATTACCATCATTTAAAGGGCAGTAAGCCAGATTAAACCAAATGGCAAATGCTATCTTTGCAGTGGGTTGTTCATTCCCCTTAAATGATGCACCCTATACGTACCATAGAAAAACAAAAGGGGTTAAGCCATTGGCCTAACCCCTTGAAATTTCTGGAGCGGGATACGCGATTCGAACGCGCGACTTTCAGCTTGGGAAGCTAACACTCTACCACTGAGTTAATCCCGCTCTTGAACTCGAACAATATAGAATCAGGCGACGATTTTGTCAAAGTCTTTTCTCATGATCGCAGCATATTGAAGATGAACATGAGTGTGGCAGCGCTTCTTCAGCTTTGCTGATATCCTTTTATAATCAGAGAAAATTCTGATCCTTGTCCCTCGACACTTGTCACCTCAACCCGGCCATTATGGGTCTGGGCAATATGTTTGACGATGGCAAGGCCCAAACCGGTTCCCCCCAAAGTACGGCTCCTGGCCTTATCGCTGCGGTAAAAGCGCTCGAAGAGCCGGGGGAGATGTTTCTTGGCGATACCACATCCGGTATCCCGAACAACTATTTTAACGGCCTTCCCCTGTTTATCTTCGCAGACTGATCCCAGCACTGTAACAGAATCGCCCTGTTTGCTGTAGGTAATGCCGTTAATCAAAAGATTAACCAGCGCCTGCTCAAGCAGGGTGGCATTCATTTCAACATTGATATCGTCCGGGCAGTCGATCTTCATCGAAATACCAGCCTCGTCGGCCTTATGCTGGCAGGTCTGGATCGCCGACTCGATGACCGGTCGGAGCAGCTCTTTTTTGAGCGTAATATTGTTCTGTTTTGAATCTTCTTCAATCCTGGACAGGGCCAGGAGGTCGTCGATAATTGTACTGAGCCGCTCCGACTGCCGCAGGACAATGTTCAGAAATTGCTCTGCATCCTCACGGATATCAAGGGCACCGTCGAGCAGAGTCTCAACATAACCGCGAATCGAAGTGATCGGTGTTCTGAGCTCATGGGAGACATTGGCGACAAAATCGCTCCGGACATTCTCCAGGCGCCGAAGCCTCGTCACATCATTCATCACCACCAGCACCCCGACATTTTCACCAACACCGTTACTTAAGGTGACAATATTGGTCTGTAGAAACCTGTCACCGTTTTCATCGTGAAGAACTATTTCATCCTCAATGGACTCCTTGGTGATCAAGGTATGGCTAATCTGTTGCTGCAAATGGACATTTCTGACAATCTGCTGAACTATTCTGCCCTGGGCGGTCTGCCGTTCCACATCAAAAAGATTGGCGGCAGCCTCGTTGAGACTGATAATTTTTTCCTCGGTGTCTATGGCAATGACCGCCTCTACCATACTTGAAAAGACGGTTTCCAACTGATTCCTGTGGGTGATGATGGCTTGAATTTTCTCATCGAGAAGTTCAGCCATGCGATCCATGGAGGTCGCCAAAGTAATCACCTCAAGCGAGGCGGTCTTTTTGGCCCGGGGCAACATTCTCTCACTGAAATCACCACGGGAAAACTGCTCGGCACTCTTGGTCATCTGTTCCAGCGGCTTGCTGATATTGCGGGAAATCAGCAGGGTAACTATCCCGGCAAGGAGCATGATTGCAAACGAACCGACGACTATCCGAATCTTGATTCCAGCCAGGGTTTTATCAAGCGTGGCCACTGAAACTGAGGTCCTGAGGACAGCATTTACGGCTGGCGGGGAGCTGTTTTCTACTGATTGCGGCAAAGAATATTTCAACGGAATAGCGACGTAGATCAAGTTCTCGTCAAGAGTCTTACTGTATCTCCTTGATTTCCCCACCCCACCGGCAAAGGCTGTTTCAATTTCAAGCCGGTGTCGGTGGTTATCCATTATCTCGGGATTTTCATTCGAGTCAGCGACAACCTTACCACCAGATAAAATAACGGTAATCCTGGTCCCCGACTCCCGACCGGCATGGACGCAATACTCCCGCAGCTTCTCAAGTTGCCCTTCCTGGAGATAGGTCGCCACGCTGGAACTAATCAGATTGGCCCTGGCTTCAAGAACGGCTTCGGTGTCCTGAAGATAAAATTCCCGCAACGAAGAGGTGCCATACCAGCTGACGGCGATGATGGCGATGAGAATGATAAGGACATTGGCTGGAAAAATCTGCCAAACCAGTTTTTTAGGTTTAAACATAGGTCTTATTCCTGGGCCTCGAGCGTAGATCTGTAACGGTACCCAATGCCTCTGACAGTCTCGATCATTTTGCCGCATTCATTAAGTTTTTTGCGGAGACCAAAAATCTGCACATCGATAGCCCTGGGGGTTATGAGGAAATCATAGCCTCTGGCAAAGTCTATGATCTGCTGCCGGGTGAAAACCCAGCCTGGCTTTGCGGCAAGAAGAGAAAGAATACTGAATTCGGTGGTGGTCAGTTGCACCTCAACGCCGTTGAGTTTCACTTCATGCCGGCCTTTATCAATCTCCAACCCATCGACGACAATTATCGACTGTTTTGATTCATCAGCGTCAGTCTGCTCCGAGAACGATCGCTTGACCACCGCTTTTATTCTGGCAACAAGGACCTTAGGACTGAATGGTTTGGTGATATAGTCGTCGGCACCTCTCTCGAGCCCGGCCACCACATCCTCTTCTTCACCTTTCGCGGTGAGCATAATGATGGGTATTGAACGTTGGTTATTCGGTTCAACCTTTCTTATCGCCGTACAGACATCAAGCCCACCTATGCCTGGCAGCATGAGATCGAGCAACACACAGTCAATTTTCTCAGCCTGCAATCGCTCCAGCGCTTCCTCTCCGGTATCGGCACAGGTTACGTGGAACCCTGCCCTGATGAGATTATAGCTGACCAGCTGCTGGATATCCGCTTCATCTTCAACCACAAGAACATTTACTTTTGCCATGACGTATTTTTTAGTATTTCGTACAATTAGAAGACTTGGCCCGATGACAATCAACAATACCGGACTGTCATTCAACCTAACCCCACTCTCTAAACCAGTTCATATCCTGTACCATTTTTTGCTCCACCGCAAGCCCCAATCAACCTTCCTAACCTTATCTTAACATATCCCTAACGAACGAAAAATAATTGCTATCTATTGTAGCAGTCATCGCTACTGGAAAGCGGATTCCAGCAAGTGATGCCAAAATATTTAATAATAGGATTCAAATTATATGGACCACCATTACACCTTTCAGCACGAACTCACGAAACTTAACAAAAAGATCCTGAAACTGAGCAGTATGGTTGAGGAACGGGTTCGCAAAGCAGCACAGGTGATAGAGTCCAAGGATCAAGACGTCATCCAGGAATTAATTATTTCTGATTACCAGGTTGATGATATGGAAGTCGAGATCGAAGAGGACTGCTTAAAGATTCTTGCCCTGCATCAGCCGGTGGCCAGCGATCTCAGATTTCTGATCGCGGTGATCAAGATCAACAACGAGATGGAAAGAATCGCCGACTACGCCGTTAATATCGCCAAACGCGTCGACAATATATCCAAATTCAAACATCAGGCAGCCGTCTCCTATGATTTCTCGATAATGAGCAACAAGGTCATTGCCATGCTGAAAAATAGTATAGACGCCCTGATAAACAGCGATTCACGCCTCGCCAAATCAATTTTCCAGGATGACGATGTCGTCGATATGTGCCGAACCCGCTGCTACGAGGACATAAAAGAGAGGATCAAAAAAGACCCGGACCATCCGGGCTACCACATCAACACCTATCTTCTGGCCCGCCATCTCGAACGAATCGCCGACCGCGCCGTCAATATTGCCGAAGAAGTCGTCTACTTGGTGGAAGGCACGGTCACCCGTTTTAACTAAAAACACGCATCCTCAACCCGATAAACAGCAACTTCTGCCTGGATAAAACTGATAAATATGTATACATACCTACTCCCCTGCATCCTGCTTATCTCTGCGGCTGCCTATTTGGGGGGGACCTCCCGAGCCAAGACGGTCGCTGAAACTGGCGGTGGCGTGCGGTCACTGCACTCGCTGCCGAGCCACTATGGCGTGTTCACCGCCTTAAGCTGTCTCATCCCGGCTCTGTTCATATTCATAACCTGGCATATTGTTGAGGATAAAGTCGTTACTGCGCTGGTAACTAAGGACCTGTCGTCTGAGTTCCTGCAACTCTCCAGCAACGAGTTCAGTCTGGTTTTAAACGAGATGAAAAATGTTGCCTATGGCGGATTTCAGTCACACAACACCTCTCCGGTTATCCAGGCGGCGGCTGACCTTTACATGGCAACCAGAAGCTGGATGAGAAATCTGGCAGGTGTCGTCACTCTCTTGACCGCTATTATTCCTGCCATCATCGCCTACCGGAGTATTAAGGCGGATCTGCGAGCCCGAAATCTCGTCGAGGGAACAGTCAAAGTATTTCTCATCTGCTGCTCAGGGGTAGCCATACTCACCACCCTCGGCATAGTTCTTTCGGTACTGTTTGAAGCTTTACGTTTTTTTCAGAGCATCCCTATAAGCGATTTTCTCTTTGGTCTTAAGTGGAGTCCACAAACCGCCATGCGCGCCGATCAGGCCGGATCATCCGGGGCATTCGGTGCCGTACCGGTCTTTGCCGGAACCCTCCTCATTGCCTTTTTGGCCATGATGGTCGCAATCCCGATCGGTTTGCTCTCCGCCATCTATCTCTCAGAGTATGCCAGTCCGCGCATGCGTACCTGGGCCAAACCCATGCTGGAGATTCTGGCGGGCATCCCAACAGTCGTCTATGGATTTTTTGCCGCCCTGACCGTGGCGCCGATGATAAGGGATATCGGACAAGCTCTTGGCCTGCAGGTTGCCTCGGAAAGCGCACTGGCGGCTGGTCTGGTCATGGGCATCATGATCATTCCTTTTGTCTCCTCTCTCTCTGACGACGTGATTCACGCTGTGCCCCAGGCGATGCGGGACGGATCGTATGGCCTTGGTGCCACCCGCTTTGAGACCATACGACACGTCATTATTCCCGCCGCCTTACCCGGAATCGTTGGCAGTATCTTACTCGCCGTGTCCCGCGCCATTGGCGAAACCATGATTGTTGTCATGGCCGCAGGCCTGGCAGCGGATCTCACCTTCAATCCGCTCAATGCAGTGACCACGGTCACCGTGCAGATCGTCACCCTGCTGGTTGGCGATCAGGAATTCGATAGCCCGAAGACCCTGGCTGCTTTTGCTTTAGGCCTTTTACTCTTTATTTTCACCCTGGCGCTCAATGTCATTGCCCTGCGGGTGGTGCGCAAATATCGCGAGCAATACGAATAGCAACAACAGACACCACAATTTAGCCATACTATAATTACTCACATAAAGAGTTATGAATACTACTGAACCAACAAAGAAATCGGCTTCCAGCCTGCTTCAACCAACCAAGAAACTCAAACGTCGATACCGTGCCGAGAAATGCTTTAAATATCTTGGCCTTTCGGCCATCGTTATGTCTCTGGCATTTATTGCCTTTTTATTTTACACGATCGTCTCCGATGGATACACGGCCTTCACGCAGACCTATATCGAGTTGAATGTCCATTTTTCGCCAGAAGAATTTACCCAGGAAAAACTTTCTAAAGCCAATTTTCCAGGCCTGGTAAAAGACTCCCTGCACAGCATGTTTCCAGACGTCAAAGGCCGTGGTGACAAAAAGCAATTGTATAGTCTGGTGAGCCCCGCCGCTTCTTATAAACTTCAGGAACTGGTCGAAGCCGATCCAAAGATAATTGGCACAACCCAGAAAGTATGGGTCTTGGCCAATGACGATGTCGATATGCTGATGAAAGGGAAAATCGACAGAAACGAAGCCCAGGGCGACCGGCGAATCCGCAATAACCAGCTGGTCTGGATAGACAAGCTGATCAGTGACAAGAAACTCAAGGAAAAATTCAATACAAACTTTTTTACCTCCGGCGATTCCAGGGAACCGGAACTGGCAGGCATCCTGGGTGCAGCTAAAGGATCATTTTTCACCCTGCTCATCACCCTGTCTCTGTCGTTTCCAATTGGTGTTGCCTCGGCAGTCTACCTTGAGGAATTTGCCCCGGAGAACAAGTGGACAGATCTTATCGAGGTTAATATCAACAACCTGGCGGCTGTGCCCTCAATTATCTTCGGCCTGCTGGGGTTAGCCATTTTTATCAATTTCTGGGGCCTGCCCCGCTCAACGCCCGTGGTCGGTGGCCTGGTTCTTGCCCTGATGACCCTGCCAACCATCATCATCGCCGGCAGAGCATCCCTTAAGTCCGTGCCTCCCTCCATAAGAGAAGCAGCACTGGGAGTCGGGGCCTCGAAAATGCAGACCGTCACCCATCATGTATTACCCCTGGCCATGCCCGGCATGCTCACCGGCACCATTATTGGTATGGCCCAGGCTTTAGGAGAAACCGCGCCCCTGCTGATGATCGGTATGGTCGCTTTTATTGCCGATGTGCCAGGCAGCGTAACCGACCCATCCGCCGTTTTGCCGGTGCAGATATATCTTTGGGCCGACAGCCCTGAGCGGGCATTTACCGAGAAGACCTCTGCGGCGATTATGATCCTGCTGACCTTTCTCGTCGCCATGAACAGCCTTGCCGTTTTCCTGCGGAAGAAATTTGAAACCAAATGGTAACAGAATCCTAATAATTACGTGTTCTATTTACTTGCGTTGCACTAATAAAAACAAAAATAAACCTTTAAGGAGAAAAAGATGAAAGTAAAAAGTATTTTGGTAGCGGGTGCACTGAGCCTCGCCTTTACTGCTCCCGCTATGGCGGCCCGTGACTATATTTCTATAGTTGGCTCCTCCACTGTCTATCCTTTTGCCACCGTCGTTGCCGAACAGTTTGGCAAAACCACCGGTTCTAAAACCCCTAAGATTGAATCAACCGGATCAGGCGGTGGGTTTAAGCTTTTTTGCAGCGGTGTTGGCGTCAACTTCCCTGACATCACCAACGCTTCCCGGGCCATAAAATCATCTGAGATGAAAACCTGTGCCGAGAACGGTGTCGATGAAATTGTTGAAGTGAAAATCGGCTATGACGGAATTGTTCTGGCTAACGCCAAGTCAGCCGCCCCACTGAAACTGACTCGTAAAGATATCTACCTGGCTCTCGCCAAAGAAGTACCGGATCCTGCCAACCCGGAAAAAATCATTCCTAACCCCTATAAAACCTGGAAAGAGGTCAACAGCACTCTGCCAGACAACAAAATTGAAGTTCTCGGCCCACCACCTACATCTGGAACCCGTGATGCCTTCGTCGAGCTTGTTATGGATGCCGGCTGTGAAGCCTTTCCTTCCATCGAAGCCCTGAAAAAAACCGATAAGAAGAAATTTAAAAGCGTCTGCCAGACGGTAAGAGAAGACGGTGGCTACATCGAGGCTGGTGAAAATGACAACCTGATTGTCCAGAAACTGGAAGCTAACCCAACTTCACTCGGTATCTTCGGTTTTTCTTACCTCGACCAGAATACCGATATGATCCAAGGATCTATCATCGAAGGTGAAGCTCCTACCTTTGAAGGGATCGCTTCAGGTTCCTACCCGGTATCCCGCCCACTCTTTTTCTATGTGAAAAAAGCCCACGTTGACGTCATTCCCGGAATGAAAGGCTATCTGGCTGAGTTCACAAGCGAGAAGGCCTGGGGCGAAGATGGATATCTGGCTGACAAGGGAATGATCCCCATGCCAGCAGCAGAGCGTAAACAGTATAGCGAAACAGTTGCCACCCTCAAGACAATGGAAATGAAGTAATCATCCTGAAGACAGCACAATAAAGACAAGCAGGGCTGATCCTTTACAAAATCGATCACCCCTATTGTCGTCACACCAGCAACAGCTGAAAGAAAGTAACAAAGAGTGGAGAATAGACAATGGAACTCGCATCCATGCAAACCAATCCGGCCTTCCCGACCATGCTCAGCGGTGACATATCCCGGGAAGCAGAACAGGCCCATAGCCGTGGTAAAACCATCAGCAGGAAAACCGTTGGAACCCCTTTTGTGGAAAATCCACGCATGACCTGCAGGGATGTGGAGGTCTATTACGGTGACAAGTGCGCCATCAACAAAATGAATATCGATGTTGATTCCAACGAAGTCCTGGCCATGATCGGGCCTTCCGGCTGCGGCAAATCCACCTTTCTTCGCTGCCTCAACAGGATGAATGACACCATTCCCTCCTGCCGTGTGGTGGGCGATATCTGTCTTGACGACATTAACATCTACCACCCGTCAGTTGATGTGGTTCCTTTGCGGGCAAAGATCGGCATGGTCTTTCAGAAACCGAATCCATTCCCAAAATCAATTTTTGACAATGTCGCCTATGGCCCGCGCATACACGGCTTGACCAAGAATAAATCGGAACTGGACGAAATTGTTGAGACCTCACTCAAAAAAGCCGGTTTGTGGGATGAAGTCAAAGACCGGTTGGCTGAACCCGGCACCGGCCTGTCCGGTGGTCAGCAGCAACGCCTGTGCATCGCCAGGGCCATCGCCGTTTCACCTGAGATTATGCTCATGGACGAGCCATGTTCAGCATTGGATCCGATAGCCACAGCAAAGGTTGAAGAACTCATTGCTGAACTACGCACCCAATTCTCAATTGTTATCGTGACCCACTCCATGCAACAGGCAGCCAGGGTCTCCCAGCGCACCGCCTATTTCCATCTTGGTGACCTTATAGAGGTTGGGCCCACTGAAAAGGTTTTCACCAATCCCAGCCATAGACTGACTGAAGATTATATCACCGGTCGTTTCGGCTGATTGATGGCGTCGTAAAAATTCTTCATCTACTTCGTTGCTGCCATTTTTTTACTTAGACATCAGCAATTTGAGTTTTTTCGAAATTGTCTTTATTGAGTTGAGTTAAAACTATGAAGGAGAGGCGTTACGAAAACGCCTCTCCCTTTTTATGTTTTGATCCTTTTTCAGACCTTCGTAGCGCCTATCTCATGGCTCATCGTGGCAAAGATCGCAGCTCTGTGAAATTGTTTTGCCAAATTTGGTCTGGTGCTCGTCATCATGACACCGAAAACAGCCGTAGCCCTCTTCTTCATTCTGATGACCAATATGTTGCTTGTACGTCCCCCAGGTGACCTTCATTTTCGGCCAGACATTGGCCATATAGGCGTCCAGAAGATATGCGCCCGATGTAACCAGGGTCTGTTCGTTTTCCGCGACAAAATCATTGCCATTCCGCTCAGCCTGTAAGGCCAGCAAACTGGCAACAATCTGTTCTTTGGCCTCATCGCGGCTCGTGAATTCCTTTTGCAAAACAGTCAGAGAATCTTCACGGATGCCGGCAATGGCCGGATTTATTTTTTTGCTGTACAGACCAAGATCAACCTTTTTTTCCAGGTCATCATAGACATGAGTGGGACGATTATGGCAATCAATACAATCCATAGTACGCCATTTCCCCACATTGCCCTCAGTGCCCTCAGGGCTGACCCCGTCCAGAGTGTACTCTTCGGTGACACCAGGTGGTTTCGTCACCTTAATGGCACCAATCGACGTTCTCTTTTCATCGAGGGATTGATATTCGACTTTGACATTGTTGCTGACATGCCAGTGAATGCCCTCGAAGCGATCAGTCAAAGGATTTCTGCCACCAATGTGCAGGGCTATGTCCTGAATCTCCGGATTTTCCTGATCATCGTTGGTGAAACTGACGAACTGCTTCACCTTCTTGCCATGAAATTTTTCCGGCCAATGGCATTCCTCACAGGTGTCCTGGGCCGGTCGCAGATGCTCCACAGGGGCGGGAATAGGCCTGCTGTAACTCCCATCGATTACCGCTTTAACCTGCCTGAGTCCCGAAAGTTTTGCCTTGACATACCACTCGGCACCGGAGCCGATATGGCAGGAGACACAGCCAACCTTGGCATGGGGAGAACGTTGATAGGCGGTATACTCGGGGTCCATGACCGTATGGCAGATTGCCCCGCAGAAGAAATCGGATTCGGTAAAATGATAGGCCTCATACATAACCAGAGAAAAAACCGTCAGGTTGATAACCGACAGTGCCAGAATGAGGACAACCGTTCTCCTGTGCGTCTTCTTGCCAAAATCAATTATCACATTGAGCTTATTAATATTATCCTTAAACCATTTCTTTCGACGGAAATACCAGGAAACAGGAATAAGAATAAGACCGAAAATTGCTCCGGACGGAAAGACCAGAAAGGTCACTATGGCAGCGTAGGGGTTGTCTATCAGCCCCGTGATGTGGCCAAGCAATCCAAGTATCGTCATGGTGAAACAGACGGTGGTCAGACCTATACCGAACATGCCGATGGGAGTTTTAGCTGACAGCCCAACCTTCTCCTGCCAGGTGTACTTATCTGAATCCACGGGTTCCTGCTGACTTCTGGGCTTGTCTGGTTGTTGTTCAGCCATGGTTTCTCCCTTTTTAGTTTTTTACCTGAAACGAGATTTTTTGCCACCCCTTCGCGATGTGGGTACTACTGTCTATAATTTTTTGCAGCATCGCCATCTGCTCTTCTGTGAGTTGGTGCTCGTCTCGAGAATCATAGAGAAGCTGCGCATAATTTATTATGCCGTTGAGCCTGTTGGTGTTCTCATTGACCGTTTCGGCCAGCAGGCCCTGCACATGTCTGACATTCTGATCCTGCTGTGTCTGGTTATGGGAACGAAGCTCTAATTTTTCAATTGCCTCGGCAAGATCGGCAACCTCCTTGGCGACAGGTTGTCCAAGTGTTAAGGCTTTAGAATCGAAGGTATCAGACTGCATCTGGCTGGACATCTGTAGAAGCGGGGAGACAGTATTGCGATAGAGTAAAATAAGCGAAAAGCTGGCGAGACTGACGATCAGGCCAAGGGCACCAATGACCACCATTTGAAATTTAACAATCCGCTCCCGGGCCTGACCGACAATAATTCGATCATACTGCAAAAGAAAGTCTGAGATAGAGCGGAGCTGTTCCTGAAGCTGCTTGCTGCGGGTAACCTTATCCGGATCGTTTATAACTTTTCGTAAGAGGATGGCAAGACCGGTGAGATCAATTTTATCGACCAGGGCCAGTTTTAACTCAGCGGAAACAAGTTTATTTTCTTTGAGAAGCGAGAGCTCTGAATTGAGTTTTTCAATATCCCCGCTCACCCTCGCCAATCGGTCCCACTCTCTCGCGATAAGAGTTTCGGTGATCGCCTCCCGGATGGTCATAAAATGAAACAGAGCACTCTCATTTTGACTGATAACCTGACTATAGTCTCCAGCCAGGCGATATTGATATCCCCCCAAAACAATTATGCCCGCAAGGAGAATGGAGACAACTAAAAAGGCTAACCAGACAAGTCTTTTTAATGAATACATAGTTTCTTAATTGGTATGACATTGCAAACAGTTGCCTTTAGCGGGACAGACACTGCATTCCGATTCCTTCTCGATTTCCCCTTTTTCCTGGGCTTTTTTGGTGATGGAGCACTGATAAATTATCTCAAACTCTTCAGCATCCAGGGTCTCGACTTGAAAAAGAATATCGGAAAGCGTCTTTAAAAAGAGTCGTTCCTGTTTGAGAATTTCAACCGCCCGTTTATAGCAGGTCGACAACAGACCTTTAATTTCCCTGTCAATCAGACTGGTGGTATCGTTACTCATCATAAATCTGAGCGAAGCATCTTCGCCAAGAAATGAGGTATCGCCAACCGCATAGGCCTGTGGTCCCAGGGCTTCACTCATGCCCCAGCGACAAACCATATTGGTGGCGATCTCCGTTGCCTGAAGGAGATCATTTTCCGTCCTTGTCGTGCGACTGTCAAAAATAATCTTCTCCGCTGCCCGGCCACCAAGCAGGGTGGTGATTCGGTTAGTCAGATAGGTTTTGCTGTAGGCTGTCCGATCACCAAGTGGTAACTGCTGGGTCTGGCCAAGGGCCCGACCGCGGGGAATGATGGTAATCTTATGGACCGGATCAGAGCCGGGAAGCATTTTGGCAATAATCGCATGGCCAGCCTCATGGTGGGCCAGAATATGTTTATCCTTATCGGTCAGGATGACGCCCTTTCGTTCAACTCCGAGCATAATCCGGTCCCGGGCCATATCGAAATGGCTTCTGGTGATTGAGTCGCAGCGGTCTCTACCGGCAAGAAGCGCCGCCTCATTGACAAGGTTGGCAAGTTCTGCGCCGGTAAAGCCGGACGTCATCTGGGCAATCTCTTCAAAGTCTATTTCAGGCGAGAGGGTCACCTTTTTACTGTGGACCTGAAGAATTTTCACCCGACCTTTCACATCAGGGGGCAACAGGGTGATTCGGCGATCAAAGCGGCCTGGCCTGGAGAGAGCGGTATCCAGAATATCCGGACGATTGGTGGCCGCCACAACCATAATATTATCGGTCGAACTAAAGCCATCCATTTCCACCAGCAAGGCATTCAGCGTCTGGCCCCGTTCGTCCTGGCCGTCGGTGGGCGCCGCGGCCCGGCTGCTGCCCACGGCATCAATTTCATCTATAAAGACAATGCACGGCGTATGTTTTTTGGCTTCGCTGAAAAGATCCCGAACCCGTGAAGCCCCGACTCCGACAAACATTTCAACAAAGTCTGAACCACTGAAGCTATAAAAGGGCACACCGGCTTCCCCGGCAATTGCCCGAGCCAGCAAAGTCTTACCGGTTCCAGGCGGCCCCTGAAGCAGTAAGCCTTTCGGCATAAAGGCCCCCAGCCGATTAAACTGCTGCGGATCTTTTAGAAAAGAAACGACTTCCTGCAACTCTTCTTTGGCCTCGGGGACTCCGGCAACATCATCAAATGTAACCGATACCCTGTTGCCACCGGGAGTTATGAGTTTGTCGCTGGCAAATTTGTTTGTCCCATTCTCCGTTTTCTTTGCTGTGAGAGAAATCCAGACAACAAATGCAAGAGCGAGGGCCAAAGCAAAGAGACCACCTTGGAAATAATAGAGTGTGTAGTCACCCAGAATTTTAACACGAATGGTCGAAAGAGGATTCTCTGTCAGTAATTTTGCGGCATCAGGAACTCTTGCACTATATTTATATCCTGATTTTAAGGTGATATCAGCCTTGTTGCCCGTAAATTCTATATCAGTTATCTCGTTTGCTTTGAGATCTTGCAGAAACTCGCTGTAATCCCTTTCGGGTAATCTTTGTTCGATGCTGAGAAAAAATCCAACAAGGAACAAAGAGGCCAAAACTATAAAGAAGATAAAGAGATTTCTAACAAGTATTGCCATTCGCGCTCCAGATAAAGGTAGAGAAGGTCATTTCTTACTATATACAGCACTTTCCGAGAGAATTATAGCTTGATCTCGTCCTTGTTATTACTCTCGCTACTCGGGGGTGAGTCACCAATTCAATGAGTGAAAATCAACGCCAAAAAGGGCCTGGATATGCGACTCGCAACTATCCAGGCCCTGCACCTCTATGTTGTTGTACGGTAAAGCGAAAGGTGATTGGTGGTTTACATCCCTGTTACGGCTTTAAACCAGGCGCCGACAAGATTTAAAGGACCACCGGTTGCCGCCAGGCCGCCGATAATACAGGCCAGACTCCACAGCCCGACTGCGACGCCAAAAATCGCCACGAAAGCAATGCTTGCTTTCGAAACCTCCGTTGAAACGCTACTTTTCGCGCTATCCGTTGCCCTGTCCCGCCGCTTGATTTGTGTATTGTTTGCCATCTTAGTCCGCCTTTTTTGTAGAAATTCCTTGTTACAAAATTATCCGCAAATTATCCGACTACGGCTTTAAACCAATTGGCCACAAGGGCGACAGGACCACCACTGGCTACCATTCCACCAACGACACAAGCGACAGCCCAAAGACCAACGGCACAGGAAGTAAAGCCAATGACGGCAAGACCAACCTTACCAAGCTGGACATCAACTTTATCATTTGTCCGAACTGCATTCCGGGTCTTAACCGCTGTAGTTTGAGTTTTCATTTTCTTCCTCCACGCCCTGAGTCTTTCGAATGTTCCGGATTTTCCAGCCGGTCCCCTTTTGTCTCTTGTGAGATACTTTGCACATCACGTGCCACATCTTTGGCCAATGTTTTGATGTAGGCAGCATGTCCCTAATTTAACTGACTATAATGCGATAAATTTTACAGAGACGAAAAGACTACTGAGGCGCGTCAATGATGCAAGCCCCCCTACAAGCCCGGAGCCGAACGGTGAGCACATCATATTCTCCCGGTTTTATGTGTAATTACAGACAAATAAAAGACATTGACAAAAAGAAACAAATGGTGCAATAGCGTTGCAGAACCAAAGGGACAAGCTGTTTGCCACGTTTTTGCCACACTTTTGCAACAGCAATGCAACGTTTCCCGGTCGCGGAGAGAACGGGCCTTACAACTTATACTTCTTCATCTTGCGGTACAAAGTGCTACGGTCAACACCGAGGAGTTTGGCTGCCTTGCTTTTTTTCCCCCCCGCAGCCCTGAGAGCCTCGACAATCTGCTCCTCTTCACTTTTCAAGGTCTCATACTGGGGCATACCGGCTGGCGACACAGAGAGTGGCTGCAACTTGCCTGCTTGGCCTCCTTTTTCATCAAGAGGATTGGTGAGGAGAAGCTCGTCTGAAAAATGCTCGAGGAGCAGCGTTTTGCCGTTACAAAGGATACAGGCCCTCTCGATTACATGACGCAGTTCCCTGACATTGCCGGGCCATGAATAGGATCTGAGGATTTCCATAGCCTGATCGGAAATATTTATTATTTTCTTTTCGAGTGTATTGCGAAATTTTTCAAGAAAATGGTGGACAAGAAGTGGAATGCACTCTTTTCGCTCCCGCAGCGGCGGCAGATTAATTTCTACCACCTTAAGCCGATAATAGAGATCTTCCCGAAAATTGCCCGCCTTCACCTTTTGCCGGAGATCGACATTGGTTGCTGCGATAATCCGGACATCCACCTGAACGAAACGATCCTGGCCCACCGGATTAAAGGTTTTTTCCTGTAAAAACCGCAACAATCGCAGCTGCATTCTCGGTGAAATATCACCAATTTCATCAAGCAACAGTGTACCTTTATGGGCCATCAGCAATCGCCCGGGCCGATCGCGGTCCGCGCCGGTAAAAGCGCCTTTTTTATGGCCAAAAAGTTCACTTTCCAGCAGATCCTCCGGCATCGCGGCACAATCAACTTTAATAAGAGCCTGGTCCTTTCGCCTGCTCTCGGCATGAAGCGCCTCCGCCGCCAGTTCCTTGCCGGTCCCCGACTCGCCGGTCACCAGGACAGCCGTGTCCACCTTGCCGACATTTTCTATCAGGCGATACACTTCCTGCATGACATCACTGGTTCCGACGAAGCTATGAAACTGTCTCCTTTTATTTTTTTTATCCTCCGGCAAACCGAGGGTTATATCCCGGGCGACGATCACTGCTCCATTAAATTCCTCGACAGCATCTTTAATCGGGGCAGCGTTTAAACTTATCATCCGAATGGTACCATCCGGCTTATAACACTCGACCTGATGTTCCCTGACCACATCGCCATTTTCCACGACATGACTGGCATCAAGGAAACAGGCTTTGCCCATTTCCCCCGGCAGATCTTTCAGTTTATGGACAGTATCGGTATCTATTCCTCCGAGCCATAACCTGGCGGTATCGTTGAGCTGGATTATCTCCATATTTTCGTTAACGGTGATAATGGCATCACTGACCGACCGGAAAATTACCTCAAGGTATCGCCTGAATTTTTCATTCTCACGCTGCAGTGCACTTTTTTCCATGGCAAGCTGCCAATGTTTCAAGGCCTGACGGACAAAGCGCAGGAGAGTTTCCTTATTCACCGGCTTGGAAATGTAGTCAAAAGCGCCAAGGCGAACCGCCTCGGCGGCACTCTCAAGATTGGGAAATCCAGTTATCATGACCACCGGACACTGCACCCCGGTTTGCCTGATATAGCGCAGCAGCTCGGTACCACTGGCACCTTCCAGGACTATGTCACTGATAATCAGATCAAACGGCTGTTCATTGATCAGCGCCAAGGCTTCTTCAAGGGTGGCGGCAGTGGTTATTTTGCCATATCCTTCCCGCTTCAAAAACATTTCGAAGGTGATGCGGATACTTTCCTCGTCGTCGACAATAAGAATTTGAATATCCTGCATATTCGTCTGCATTACCCCTCCGATTCGGGGATTTCAATGATCATTTCCGTATACTTATTGAGGATCGAATCGACACGCAGGATACCCTTATGATTCTTGACAATACCATAACTGATACTCAGCCCGAGTCCCGTCCCCTTGCCCGCCTGCTTGCTGGTAAAAAATGGATCAAAGAGTTTTTCTAAAATGCCCTGGGGTATGCCGGTGCCATGATCTCTGACCACCAGCCGACAATAGTTTTCCCCATCAATTTCAACTCTCTTAGATGAAAAATGAATCATTTTATCGGCCGAGCTGTCCCTGTATCTTTCATTTAGGGCAAAACGGCTATTGCTGACCAAATTGAGAACGACCTGCATAAGTTGCAGATGATTACCGACAATAGGGGCCGAAGGCTGGACAAGGTCCGTGCTAATCAATATGC
Organism: uncultured Desulforhopalus sp.; assembly: GCA_963677465.1. GTDB lineage: Bacteria > Desulfobacterota > Desulfobulbia > Desulfobulbales > Desulfocapsaceae > Desulforhopalus_A. The sequence continues at coordinate 3,598,337 of OY781976.1, forward strand.
CGTCGTTTTTCAGTTGATGCTCCACCAGCGAGATACTATCCAAAACAACCTCGTTGAGGTCGACGACGTTCTGCTCGTTTTCATTGCCTCTGGCAAAGGAAAGTAAATTATAGGTGATTGTTGCGATCCGTTCCCCTTCCTTGATGATCCTTTTCAGAATCATCGCCTCATCACTTTTCTGGTCACAGTCGTCATAGAGCAACTGCGCAAAGTTGATAATACCATTGATGGGATTGTTCACTTCATGGGCTACCCCGGCGGCCAGTTCGCCTATGGCTGCCAATTGGGCTGTACGGATAGACTCGACTGTCCTCACCTCGTCCTGGGTGAGTTTTCTGGCAATCAACAGGAGGAGCTTCTGGTCCGGTGGCCCGTGCTCCACTGGCAAGATGGTCAGACTATATTCACCGCCCAGGCCCGGTAATCTGGTATCTTCCACTCTTGAAGAATTGGTCAGGAGAAATTCTTCCAATGGACATTTAATATGGGGCCATCGGCCACCATGAATAATCTGGCAAACCCCTTTGCCTATGACTTCATCCTGAGTTTTATTGGCGGCTTGCAATAAGGCGGCATTGACCTGAACAATTTTTCCGTGTGGGGTGACAACCAATAAAGGATCATGAATGGAGTGGAACAGTTCAAACCCAACCCCTTTCGGCAATCCTTTCATATCTTTTGGACCTTTTGGACCTTTTCGTCCTTGTCGAAGGGGCGGCTGATGCGAGGTTCCAGTCGATGGTGGACAATCATTTTTCATGGCGTTTTCCGGTTAAGACCTAAGACGGCAACAAAAACGAAGTGTCATTATATTTTTACGTTTTTCCTCACAAAAATCAACAGCTAAGGGAAGCAGTTCCGATGTCTTCCAGGATGATATAAACTTATGTCAATAAGCTCAACTATATACAGCGTAGGACTTGTCTGAATAACCACTTAAGGATATATTGAAATAAGAGCACTTGATATAAAAGAAGCCAAACTTTGCTAAAGAGACGAGTATGCCGCAATTCACAGTTGTCCCCGAATCGGAAAGTCTAGTCAGCGGGTATGTTGCAGTGGACAATGACTGGATAATAACCAGCTGCAATCAAAAGGCTTCGATAATTTTGGGACTTGAAAGCCCTGACTTGATCGGCAAACACTGCCGTGAAATTTTTGCAAGCGATACCCGTTTCCAGGGAATCTGCTCCCGAATTGACCAACTCAGCCAAATAGCCGACGGTCAAGACCTTCATCTTAAGCTCGGCATCCCTATAGACAGTAAAGAAGAGGCGGTACTTTTTCGAATTATCGCTATCCCTGACAGCAATGGCATCATGGTTGGCGCAATTATAACCTTTGCCGAATTCTCGGAGTCTCTTGCCTCCAGCAAGTTGGCCTTAAACAGTATCGCCGAGGGAGTATTTACCGTCGATAAAAACTGGCATATAACCAGCTTTAATGCCGCCGCAGAAAAAATAACCGGCTGGACAGAAGGCGAAGTCCTTGGCCACTTTTGTAAAGAAATTTTCAAGGCGGATATCTGCCGCAGCAATTGTGCCATTTCCGATTGTATCCACACCAGGCAGGTTGTCTCAGAACGGACCGCCTATATTGAGGCAAAAGATGGTCGATCCATTCCGGTAAAACTGAGCGCCGCGCCCATGTTTGACATGTTTGGCAACGTTATTGGCGGCGTCGAGACCTTTACCGATATCACCGCAACATTACAGTACGAACTTATCTTTGCAGCTGTGGCAGATGGTGTTTTCACTGTTGATCCGCAAGGAAGGATCACCTCTTTCAACCGAGCCGCAGAAAAAATCACCGGCTATACTGAAAGCGAGGTCTTGGGTAAGGTTTGTTCGGAGGTTCTCCTCTCCAGCAAAAATTTCCAAAGCTGCCCTTTGGGCACCTGCATGAAGGAAAAATTTGCCATTATCGACAAAGAACTCTTTATCATTGGCAAAGACGGATTTTCCGTACCCGTCAGTGTCAGCGCCGCTCCTTTTGTTGGCCATAACGGCGAAATAATTGGTGGAGTTCAGTCCTTTAGGGACGACACCAACCGCTTACAAAAAGCACTCATCCTCGATTCCGTGGCGGACGGGGTGTTCACCGTGGACCGTGACTGGCGGATAACCTCCTTCAATCTTTCAGCGGAGATAATTACCGGCTGGAACCGTGAAGCTGCAATAGGCAAGTTCTGTAGCGATGTCTTCTGTTCTTCAATCTGCGGTAAAAATTGCGCCATAGCCGAGAGTCTTTATACTGGCCTTCCTGTTGCCAACCGGACCATAACTATCCAGAATCGCAATGGCAACAAGGTCTCTGTGAGTATTAGCGCAGCCCCTCTCGTCGACCAGGATGGCAATGTACTGGGCGGGGTGGAGACTTTTCGGGATCTCAGTGTGGAGATGAGTCTGCGACAACAACTGACGCGACAATACACCTTCGAACAGATCATCAGCAAAAGTCCCTCCATGCAGCGAATATTTCAGATCATGCCGGAAATTTCCAAAAGTGAAAGCAATGTACTGATCCTTGGCGAAAGCGGGACCGGCAAAGAGTTGGTGGCAAGCGCCATTTTCAATTCTTCCACGAGAAATGATAAACCTTTTGTGGTGGTGAATTGCGGTGCCCTGCCCGACACCCTGCTTGAATCGGAACTCTTTGGCTATAAGGCCGGGGCCTTTACCGACGCTCGAAAAGACAAATTAGGTCGTTTTGCCGCAGCAGAAGGAGGGACAATCTTTTTAGATGAAATTGGCGATATCCCCCAATCGCTCCAGGTCAAACTCCTCCGGGTTCTGCAACAGAAGGTTTACGAGCCGCTGGGCTCAAACAACCCCATAAAAGCAGATGTCCGAATTATTGCCGCAACCAACAAAAATCTTCTTGAACGGGTACAAACGGGAGAGTTCAGAGATGACCTCTACTATCGCCTCAATGTCGTCAACATTCTCCTGCCACCTCTAAGAGAGAGACTTGAAGATATTCCGCTGCTCGTGGAACATTTTGTCAAAAAGTTTCGGGCCGAAAAACAAAAGGACATTGTCGGAGTCAGTGACGAAGTGATTGGTCTCCTGATGAAGTACAAATTTCCTGGCAATATCCGCGAGTTGGAAAATATAATGGAATATGGTTTCATCCTCTGTCCCGGTGGTTATATCCAGCTCGAACACCTGCCGGAAACATTTGTTGGCCAGCACCAACCGCTTGACACCCCTCTACTTTCTGCATGCGAAGGCCTGTCTCTTGAAAAAATTGAAGAAAGCGCCATTAGCCTCTCCCTTGAACGAAACAATTGGAAAAAAATGCTCACCTGCCGGGAACTCGGCATTTCAAAAGACACCTTACGCCGAAAAATAGAAAAATATGGCCTTGCCAATCCCCTGGAGCCCAGTTAGTACCTTACAGATTGTTTTCTTGTTTTTTTACAAGAAAACAATCTGTCTCCAAGGTACTTATCCCGGCTTTCTTTCCGTTTACCGGGGTTAGTTGTTTATCCTGGTTTACCATCCGAACTTGTTGCTTCCCTTGACAAAAGCCATCTGGCCTTTACTCTTTGTAGGCAGTGAGGATGGTTCATTCCGATTTTTGTTTGCTGTATTTTAGTGGAGTAGACAATTCAATATGAGATTTCTCCTTCAATATACCTTTGCAATCCTGGCCCTGACATTTTATGGCGGACAGGTCTGACCGATTTTAGCAACACTTTCCCCCGTGAGGCTGGGGATAATTATTGTCATCGGATTTATGTCAGTGCTGCTGACCAGACCATTCTTACAGAGGATTTTTGTCAATTCAGCAGCAGAAGCAGCCCAACCGGCAAGGGCCTTTTACCTCGACTTTGGCTTGTGCTTTGTCGCCGGTTTAATAATTAATATCTATGACAGCCTCACATTCAATATTCCATTGCCATATCTTGCCTCGCTGATGGTCGGTTGCATCATTGCCGGTTTTTTTATCGGCCTCGATTCTTCCCTGGCCCAGGAGAGAAAAGTAATCCTTCTGGCCAAAGCAAAGAATGAATTTTCGTCTCTGCCCCAACGCCTCTTTCCCATGACCCGTAAATTTACCCTCGTGGCTGTGACAACTTCATTTTTTGTCTGCATTGTCCTCATTCTGGTCTTTAATCGAGATGTCGAGTGGTTGACCCAGACCAGCCAGAGCCAGGAATCTATCCATGCAGCCCAGCTCTCTGTCAGCTATGAGATATTTTTTATCATGACCATCCTCATATTGCTGGTGGTCAACCTCATCTTCTCCTACTCGAGAAACCTGAAACTCCTTTTCAACAACGAAACAAGAGTTCTGGAACAGGTGAGAAAAGGCGACCTTTCCACAAAGGTGCCAATCGCCACGTATGACGAATTCGGCATCATTGCCGAACATACGAATCATATGATAGACGGGCTACGGCACAGATATGAACTGCTCAGTTCACTAAAACTTGCTGAAGAGGTTCAGCAAAATCTTCTACCCAGCAGCAGCCCTTATGTAGAAAATTTTGACATCAGTGGCACCTCTATCTACTGCGATGAAACGGGCGGCGATTATTACGACTACTTTCTCCTGCCAAACAATAAACTCGGCATCGTGGTTGCCGACGCCTGTGGCCACGGAGTCGGCGCAGCCATGCTCATGACTTCAGTTCGGGCTTTTCTTACCTCGGCAGTTGGCAATTACCAAAGTCCGGCCCAGTTGCTGAAAGCAATTAATAGATATATATCTCGCGACTGTTCAAAAAGTGGTCGCTTTACCACCATGTTTTTTCTGGAAATTGACCTCACGACAAAAGACCTCAAGTGGGTCCGGGCAGGACATGAACCGGCAATGGTCTTCCATGCCGAATCCCAAACATTTTCACATCTAGGCGGACCAGGGCTGGTGCTGGGTGTGGACGATAGCTTCATTTTTAAAGATTCCGCAACGTCTGCTTGCCAAGCCGGAGATATCATTATTATTGGTACCGACGGTATCAATGAAACTCGAAACAACAACGAGGAAACCTTTGGCCCCAAACGATTGCAAAAGATTATCCGGGACCACAGCCTGAACTCCGCTAAAGCTATTCAGGATACTATCGTCGCAGAGGTAAATGCTTTTAGAGGAGACCTTGGTCAGGAAGACGATATCACTCTGGTGGTCATTAAAGCAGTCTAAGCGTCAGGCTTGATAGAGGCTCATAAAGACTGACGAACCCCCCTTTCTTGGATCAACTGGCAGCACGCCTGGACCGCCTTTAGCTCTCCATCCCAGCCACAAACTTGCATGACAAGCGTAACCCCTCTTAATTGTATGAAGTATGTCTTGCGGAAGCAGGAGCAGATGTTATATCTTTGCCGGTAGAAAAAATCGCCTAAACTGAAATGTTTACCAGGAAGCCCCAATGAGTGAATATCAATATTATGATTTTCGAGCTATCGACAGACCGCTGACCGATAAACACAGCAGACGCAAGGCCTTTATCTCCCGGCTGGAGAAGATGTGAGCCTTGATTATGCTGGTCTTGATCTGTTGCGCCGGACGCATCCAGCCTGGCGTCTGCTGCGTTCCGATCACGCGCCGCTTCTGGCGAGTTTTCTGCACCGGGTGTTTATCGAGCCAAACGTTCGGCTGATCGGCCAGGCGGATCTGGCCGAGGCGCTGGAAGACGAACTGTTTTCGCTGCGGGAAACCTACGGGCCCGAAATTTTCCCCAAGCGTGCTTCGGAGTATCTCAACGACTGGGCGGACAACGAGAAAGGCTGGCTACGCAAGTATTATCCGCCCGGGTCCGATGAACCCCACTTCGACCTGACCTCGGCGAGTGAGAAAGCCATCGCCTGGCTGACAAGTCTTACCGAGCGCTCTTTTGTCGGTACCGAGTCGCGTTTGCTGACCCTCTTTGCATTGCTCAGGCAGATGAGCGAGGGCAGCGAAGCCGACCCCGAGGCAAGAACCGCCGAACTGCTCCGACGGCGCGACGAGATAGATGCCGAGATAGAACGTATCCGTGACGGGGATATTTCGCTACTAGACGATACGGCTTTAAAGGATCGGTTTCAGCAGTTTCTCCAGCTGGCAAGAGACCTATTGGCCGACTTTCGTGAGGTGGAGCATAACTTTCGCAGCCTCGATCGACAGGTGCGCGAACGGATTGCCCTGTGGGATGGCGCCAAAGGAGAGCTGCTCGAGGAGATCATGGGCCAGCGTGATACCATTGCCGATTCCGATCAGGGCAAAAGCTTCAGGGCGTTCTGGGATTTTCTGATGTCGCAGAGCCGCCAGGAAGAGCTGAGCCAGCTTCTGGAACAGGTCCTAAGCTTGCCGCCGGTGGCGGCAATGCAACCCGAGCCCCGTTTGCGCCGTGTGCACTACGACTGGCTGGAGGCGGGAGAGCATACCCAGCGCACCGTTGCCCGCCTGTCGCAGCAGCTGCGTCGCTTTCTCGACGACCAGGCCTGGCTGGAAAACCGGCGCATCATGGATATCCTGCACAATATTGAAGCGGGGGCTCTGGCTGTGCGCGAGGCTCCGCCAACCGGCGATTTCATTAAGCTGGCCGAAGCCGCTGCTACTGTTGAACTGCCGATGGAAAGGCCGCTGTACCGGCCGCCGGTAAAACCGCAAATTGTCGATCTCGACCTGGAAGCGGGAGAGACGGATGCCGATCTGACCGCACTCTTTAACCAGGTGGTCGTTGACCAGGCGGAGCTCTCTCGCCATATCCGCCAGGCACTGCAGGAACGATCCCAAATCAGCCTGACCGAACTGGTGGCCTTACATCCTTTGTCTCTTGGCTTGTCTGAACTCCTCGCCTACCTGCAGCTGGCAAGCGGACTTCCGAATACGGCGGTGGACGAAGAGACTATCGAATCCATCGAATGGCAACTGGAAGATGGCAGTTACCGCCGCGTCCGGCTGCCGCGCATTATATTTGCAAGGAAATGATATGAATGAACCTGACATCCCGGCAACAGGACCAAAGCCAAATAACGATCTGTCAGTGATCGTCGTCTCGCTGCTGCGGGGTGTGCTGGAACAGGAACAAAAGGCCGAGGTGTGGCATGCCCTGCTGAACCTGCAGGCCGCGGTGAGGGATTATGTGGCTGTCCTCGGCTTGGAGCTGGTTCTCGATGAGGCCGAAGGCTATGCCTTCCTGAGATCCCAACCTGAAGACGAGGAGAAAACCGGACCGACAATCCCCCGCCTGGTTCGGCGTCAGCCCCTCGCCTTCCAGGTCAGCCTGCTACTGGCACTGCTGCGCAAGAAGCTGGCTGAATTTGATGCAACCGGTGGCGAGCCCCGGCTGATTCTCTCCCGCGATGAAATCGCCGAGCTGCTCCGGGTGTTTCTTCCAGCCGGCAGCAACGAGGCAAAACTGATCGATCAAGTGGACACCAATCTCAACAAGGTCGCCAAACTTGGCTTTATTCGCCCCTTGCGTGGGCAGAAACAGATGTTTGAAGTACGACGCATCCTGAAAGCCTTTGTCGATGCCCAATGGCTCACCGAATTCGATGAACGTTTGGCGGTGTACCGACAGGAACTGGAGCGTAAAGGGGGAGAAGAATCCAATGGCTGAACCTTTACCCCTTGATTTTGCCGGCGACGACCGGCTGGCCGGCTTTCGCCTGATGCGCCTGGAGGTGTTGAACTGGGGCACCTTCGATAAGCGGGTCTGGACGCTGGAACTGGACGGCAAAAACAGCCTGCTCACCGGCGATATCGGCTCGGGCAAATCAACCCTGGTTGATGCCGTGACCACCCTGCTTGTTCCCGCCCAACGGGTCGCCTATAACAAGGCAGCGGGTGGAACCTTACGCGAAAGGACCCTGCGCTCGTATGTGCTCGGCCATTATAAATCCGAACGAATGGAGGCGGGAGGCAGTGCTAAACCGGTTGCCCTGCGGGATTTTAACAGCTATTCCGTCATCCTCGGTGTTTTTCACAACAGTGGTTTTGGCAAAACGGTGACGCTGGCCCAGGTCTTCTGGCTGAAAGATGGTCAGGGGCAACCAACACGATTCTATACCGGCTGCGAGCGGCAACTGGATATTAAGCAGGATTTCGGCGGTTTCGGCAGTGACATTGCCAATCTGAAAAAACGGTTAAAGAGCGACGGGGTGAAGATATTTGAAAGTTTTCCACCCTACGGTGCCTGGTTCCGCCGACGCTTCGGCATTGAAAATGAGCAGGCGCTGGATCTCTTTCATCAGACCGTCTCGCTCAAATCGGTCGGCAATCTCACCGGTTTTGTTCGGACCCATATGCTTGAACCCTTTGAGGTCGTTCCCCGCATCGATGCCCTGATTGGTCATTTTGATGATCTCAACCGTGCCCACGAAGCGGTTCTCAAGGCGAAAGACCAGGTGGAAATGCTTGAACCATTGATCGCTGAGTGTGACCGGCACGGCGAACTGGAACAATCCGTCGGGCAGCTGCGTGGTTGCCGGGAGGCCCTGCGTCCGTGGTTTGCCGCTGTCAAGCTCGAACTGCTGCAACAGCGGCTTGGAAAACTCCAGGAAGAGCTTAAACGCCACAATGTCAGGATCGAGGGACTGGTCGAAAAACGGCAGGCGATGCAGGGGCGGGAGCGGGAACTCCGGCGCAGCATCGCCGAAAACGGCGGCGACCGCATTGAGCATATCGGCGAAGAGATACGTCGATGTGAGGAGGAACTGCAACGAAAACAGCGCAGATTCGAGCGGTATGGCGAACTGATGCAGGCCCTTGATTTGTTTGCCGCCGACAGCGTCGGTGCCTTTCTCATTCTGCGGCAAAAATGTGCGGCCATGCTGGAGGAAGAAGCGGAGGCCGAAGCCCGGATCCAGAATGAATTGAATGAGGCCGGGGTGGAATTTCGCCTCAAACGCGAGGAGCACGACCGGCTGCTTGTCGAAATCCGCGGCCTGAAAGCCCGCCGCTCCAATATTGACGAAAAGCAAATCACCATCCGCCGCGCCCTGTGTACCGATCTGGGTCTTGCCGAAAAAGATATGCCTTTTATCGGCGAACTGCTCCGGGTTCGGGAAGAAGAAAGAGACTGGGAAGGAGCCATCGAGCGGTTGCTGCACGGCTTTGGCCTGTCGCTTCTGGTGCCGGAGCAACTGTATAGCCAGGTTGCCGGATGGGTCGATAGCAATAATTTGAAAGGACGACTGGTCTATTTCCGGGTGCGGCCCAAACGCGAGGTGCGCCAGGTCGAGCAGCGGGAGCTGCATCACAACTCGCTGGTGGATAAGTTGACTATTAAGCCCGATTCGTCGTTTTTCAACTGGCTGGAGAGTGAGGTCCGTCGACGTTTTGACCTGGCCTGCTGCACCGACCAGGAGCAGTTTCGACGGGAAACCCGGGCCATCACCCGGAATGGGCAGATCAAGGCGAGCAGCGAGCGGCATGAAAAAGATGACCGTCATCGGCTGGATGATCGCAGTCGGTATGTGCTCGGCTGGAGTAATGAGGCCAAGATAGCCGCCCTGGAAGACAAAGCCCGGTTGCTGGAGACACATCTCGCCGGGATCGGCAAGGTCATTGCCAAACTGCAGGAGCGGCAGACGGCGGCCAGGTTTCGTCTGGAGAGGCTCGCCAAGCTTGAGGAATATCGCGATTTCACTGAATTGGACTGGCAGCCGTTGGCGATAAAAATCGCCAGGTTAAAAGATGAGCGAGACCGGCTCGAAGCGACGTCGGACATCCTCAAGATGCTGACCGGTCAGTTGCAGGAAACGGCAGAAAACCTGGTCAAGCTTGAAAATCAGCTCGATCAGTACCGCAGTATCTCCGCCAAAACCGAACAGAAAGTAAGTGATGCAGAAGCACTGCGGCAGCAGACTCTCGCAGTGGTTACGAGTGCTGCGCCGGAATCTACCGGCTATTTTCCCCGGCTTGAATCGTTGCGCGACCAGGCGCTGGGCGACCAGCAGCTCACGGTTGAATCCTGCGACAACCGGGAACGGGAGATGCGCGACTGGCTTCAGACGACAATAGACGGCGAGGACAAAAAGATTGCCCGGCTCCGCGACAAGATTATCGATGCCATGCGGACCTACAGTACGAAATATGATCTCGAGACCCGGGAGGTGGATGTTTCGGTGGAGGCTGCGTCCGACTACCGAACCATGCTCGAACAACTACAGGCCGACGACCTGCCCCGTTTTGAAGCGCGTTTCAAGGAGCTGCTCAACGAAAACACCATCCGCGAAGTGGCCAACTTCCAGTCACAGCTGGCACGGGAGCTGGAAACCATCAAGGAGCGTATCGGCCGCATCAACAAGTCGCTCACCCGTATTGATTATAATCCGGGACGATATATTGTCCTGGAGGCAACGCCGGTTATCGATTCGGACATTCGCCTTTTCCGCGAGGAGCTGCGCGCCTGCACCGAAGGCAGCCTCACCGGTTCCGACGATGCCCAGTATTCCGAAGCGAAATTCCTCCAGGTGCGACAAATCATCGAACGGTTTCGCGGCCGCGAAGGACAATCGGAGATGGACCAGCGCTGGACGGCCAAGGTGACGGATGTGCGCAACTGGTTTTCCTTTGCCGCCAGTGAGCGGTGGCGTGAGGATGACAGCGAGTTTGAACATTATGCCGACTCCGGCGGCAAGTCCGGGGGCCAGAAGGAGAAGCTCGCTTACACCGTGCTGGCCGCAAGTCTTGCGTACCAGTTCGGCCTGGAGTGGGGAGAGATACGCTCACGTACCTTCCGTTTTGTGGTCATAGACGAGGCCTTTGGCCGCGGCTCGGATGAATCGGCCCAATATGGCCTGCAGCTCTTTGCCCAACTCAACCTGCAATTGTTAATCGTCACCCCCCTGCAAAAGATCCATGTCATTGAACCCTTCGTTTCCGGTGTCGGCTTTGTGCATAATGCCGACGGGCAGGTTTCGAGCCTGCGCAATCTGACTATTGAGGAGTATCGCCGAGAAAAAGAAGCGGAGCATCCATGAGCTGGTCGACAAAGTCTGATATTGTCCAGCAGTTGGTGAAATTGTGGGACAAAGGCATAATTCTCGCAATACTTGCTGGCGGCGAGGAGATCTTTCCCCGGCGTATGCATCTAAAAAAGCCGAATTCGACAGAAATGTCTGAACGTTTTAGTGAAGTTCGGGCCTGGATCAGCCGCCTGGATAGCGACGCGAAACATTACCGGCTGGTCTGGCGGGAAATCAGACACCGCACCCTTGGAGCGAACTCGGTTCCTGCCGAGATCTGGGTCGACAGCCTGGACGCCTGCCTGACCCTTATCGGCAAACGGAGCGAGGCGGAACAGTTTGCCGCGATGGTTGCATTGACGGGGCAGCGATATCCACAACTGATCGCCTGGCTCGGCAAACGCCCCCTGCGGGGCCTGAACCTGGTGGCAGACTGGCAGCGATTGCTGGACATAATCTTCTGGCTGGAGCACAATCCCCGTCCCGGCATCTATCTCCGCCAGGTTGACATTCCAGGCGTGCACAGCAAATTTATAGAAAGCCATCGCGGCGTGCTGGCCGAGCTGTTCGATCTGGTACTACCTGCGGAGAGTATTGATCACACCAGCCGGGGCGTCACTGGCTTCTGCAGGCGATACGGCTTTCGCGACAAACCGGAACGCGTCCGTTTTCGTCTTCTCGACCCGGCCTTGTCCCTGCTTGCCGGGGCCGTCGACCAGGATATCACCGTCACCGCCGACGCCTTTGCCCAACTCCGCTTGCCGGTCGAACGCGTCTATATCACCGAGAACGAGATCAACTTTCTCGCCTTCCCAGATGTCGCCGGCAGCATGGTCATCTTCGGTGCCGGTTACGGTTTCGGCAGCTTCGCTGAGGCGACCTGGCTGCAGACCTGCACTGTCCATTATTGGGGCGATATCGATACCCACGGCTTTGCCATCCTTGACCAGCTACGCAGTCTTCTCCCGGCGACACATTCTTTTCTCATGGATCGAGACACCCTCTTTGCCCACGAGCAGCACTGGGGCGAGGAGCCACAGCAAAATCGAGGCGAGCTGTTCAGGCTGACCGACACTGAACAGCGTGTTTACGATGACTTACGTTTTGATCGACTGGCAATCCGGCTGCGCCTTGAGCAGGAGCGAATAGGCTTTCAATGGGTTGAGGAGATGGTTCGTCGTCAGGGTTGACGAAAGTTCTGGATTTTTGAATGTGAGTCGTCAGCGTCCTCCGTGTAAAAAACTAGCAATTTTCAAAAACTTCTCTGGAAATATTATATCGGCACCATAAAAAAGGTGAATTATTGCTTTATGCCGAAGGTTGCTAAGAAAGTAGTTTCGGGCGTCGACTTCGGCGGAAATGGAGCATTCAAATTTATCGATTTTCTTTGGTAAGCTACGGGCTGCTGTTACTCCAGTTCTGAGCAATTTCAAGGGAGTAGGCGAATCTACCTTGTCAGAAAACATTTTAGTCAGTTAGCGAAAAGCGATACAAAAACTTGCCGTTTCAAATTAATAGCATACTAGCTGAGATCGCTATTTGTCATCTAGGTGTAACGACCTGCAATGATAAACGCCCGGACCCGCAATAATGATTAATCTGGGCGCACATTAAATGATATTGGTCTTGCAATGATGAGACCGGATCCACTTTAAGTGAGAATAAGGATTAGGTCTTTCGTAGGTTTTGACTCAAATGAATCAGGTTGAAAGTCAATTAGTGCCTTGCTCGCCGTCTAACGACCCTACCAAAGTACCAGCAAAGTCAGGGTAAATTTATACATCACTAAATACATTGTGAAAACATGGTGTTAAGCTGTTTATTGATCACTGCGTTGTTTTGCACTGCATTATTTATCTTCTATATTTCATTAACTTGTTGATTATACGCACGTAATGCCGCTCAATTTATCACTATGGGGTTGCAATTTGCGGAGAAAACGACAACGGAAATACAGTGACTTAGGCGCCAGAATAAATTTACCCTGCCAGCAAAGTTAATCTCTGGACAAATGTCCTATCTGTCGCCACTTCTGTCGGCTATATTTCCTCGAAATATATGTTGACCTTTGAGAGGTGGTTCGCAAGTATCTCGTAAGGTAAATCGAGCATAGAGCTGACATTAAGCTTCTAGATATAACGACCAGTATCCATGCTAACTCTTTATAAACAACCTTCCCTAGACAATTCTGATTTCTCAAGGCATACTGAAATTTGGAAAAAGTTGGAAAACTATAGATTAACTTATTAGTGAATAAAACAGGGAACAAAATATGAATTGTCCAAAATGTAAAGATATTGATCTGATAAAAAAAGATTATAACGCGCAATATGTTTGCGAGGTCTGTGGAGGATTATGGCTAGAATTTGACAATTTACCCGGTTTTTTTGAACGATTGAGCACTGAAGAAAATGATGAACTTAAAGAAAATATAAACGATGAGAGAACAGGTCTGTGTCCATCTGGGCACGGTATAATGATACGTGCCAAAATTGAAGACATTAGTGAACCGTTCTTTCTCGAAAAATGCTCATCTTGTGGTGGAATTTGGTTCGACAATGATGAATGGCAAAGAATTTTAATGAATAATTTGGCGGAAAATCTGAATGAAATTTGGTGTTCTGCCTGGCAAAGTAAACAAAGAAAGCATAAAAGCCGAATTTCTTATTTAGAAAGCAACAAAAAGCTTCTTGGTGAGAATGTTTTTGAAAAAATATTACAATTATCAGCACTGTTAAAAACACATCCCGAAAAAGGTAGAGCGATAGCATTGTTACAACATGAAATAATATAAAAACAAAAAAGATCAGAAATTTAGCTCCATAGTAAAATACTGAACCTGATAAATCAGCGAATTATATTAGCTATTTAAGGCAGATTGGGACGTACCAGTTGGGTGCCAACCTTTGCTTGAATATACAAATCAAGTGTTAGGTAAAGATTGTGCACCCCCGTATATTTCCTACATTCGAATATTGAAAAGACAACAATGGAGGTTTGGTGTGGCAAAGTTTTTTTCAGATTTTAATGGCCTGGAAATGTTCTTCCTGATATGTGCCATTATTGGCGGCTTCTTTGTCTTTTTTAAGCTCGTCATACAATTCGCTGGTGGAGATGTGTCTTCAGATGTTGGTATGGATGTTGATATCGGTACTCACCCTGATCATGTTGATCCAGACGTGGGTTTTCGTTTACTCTCAATACATGGACTCTCTGCATTTTTTATGATGTTCGGCTTAGTCGGACTCGCCCTTTACCGTCAGAGCCAGATGGGTGAGATAGTGTCGATTACTGGGTCTGTGGCGGCAGGGATGACCGCGGTATGGGTTATCGGTAAAGTCTTTCTAGGGGCTCGTCGTCTTCAATCCAGCGGAACACTTAAAACCTCTAATGCCTTGGGCTGTTCAGGGACTGTATATCTTACCATCCCCCAAGGGAAAACTGGCCAGGTTAGTATAAACTTTCATAACCATCTTCGCGAATTTGATGCAATTGAAAAAAATGGGACCGAGTTGCCAACCGGCACGCCTGTGCGCGTGGTCCAAGTGAATGCAAATATTCTTGTTGTTGAAATGATAAAATAATAAAGGAGTAATCATGCTGAATGCGATAGTTTTTGATTTTTGGATTCTTCCTATTGCCGCATTTCTTATACTGGTTGTATCAACTATCACCTTCCTCGCTTCCCGATACAAACGATGTCCATCAGACAAAATATTAGTAGTTTATGGGAAAGTTGGAGAGGGACAATCTGCAAATTGTATCCACGGAGGTGGTGCTTTAATCTGGCCGCTGATCCAGGATTATGCCTATATCAGTCTGACACCGATGACCATTAGTATCCCTTTGCAGAAGGCACTGTCATTGCAGAATATCCGCATCAATGTTCCCTCTACCTTCACTGTTGGAATCAGCACTGTTCCTGAGGTCATGACCTCGGCTGCTGAACGTTTGCTTCATCTTTCACAGAATGAAATTGAAGAAATGGCCAAAGAAATTATCTTTGGTCAGTTACGCCTTACGGTCGCTTCACTGACTATTGAACAGATCAATCAGGACCGTGAGAGCTTTCTGGAGTCAGTCCGCAAAAATGTTTCTCCAGAACTGAATAAGATAGGTTTGTATCTGATCAACGTTAATATAACTGATATCACAGATGAATCGGGCTATATTGATTCTATTGGAAAAAAAGCTGCTTCCGAGGCAATCAACCGGGCCAAGGTCGATGTTGCCGAACAAGAAAAACTGGGTGCAATTGGAGAAGCTGAAGCAACCAAGGTCAAAGTTATCAGAGTTGCTGAAAATGTTGCTGAGTCAGAAAAGGGAAAGAAAAAAGCAGAAGCTGACCAGCGTATTTTTGTTCAGCAGCAGGAATCGGAAGCCACAATAGGTGAAGCAGCAGCCAATCGTGAGAAAGAAATTAAAGTTGCGGAGAATGTTGCGGAGTCAGCAAAGGGCCAGAAAAAGGCGGAGGCTGATCGACGTATTGTCGTTGAACAACAAGAATCTCAAGCTGTGGAGGGTGAAAACCGTGCTAAAGCTAATATCGCTGATGCCAATGCTGAACTAACAGTGAAACAGGCAATGGCCAAACAGCGAGGTGAGGTTGCGCAGCGCGAGGCGGAGGTAGAAATTCAGAAAGCTCAATACAAAGCTGAGCAGGAAAGGCTCAAAGCTGAAGAAGTGGTATTTCAGGAAATAGATAAAATTAAAATTGAGATTGCTGCCGAAGCTGAAGCTGAAAAAACCCGACGTGAGGCAAAAGGTCAGGCCGATGCCATTCTTTTGAAATATAAGGCTGAGGCGGAAGGTGTCCGTCAGGTTCTTGAGAGCAAGGCTGCCGGATATCTCAACCTTATTAAGGGTTGTAACGGTGATGCAAAATCAGCTGCTACGCTCTTGATGACAGAAAAAATTGAGCAAATTGTTCAACTTCAAGTAGAAGCAATTCGCAACATCAAAATAGATAAAGTCACCGTCTGGGATTCCGCGGGAGGTGACGGAAACGGTACAAATACTGCGAACTTTCTTTCCGGGTTGATTAAAAGTTTACCGCCATTGCACGAGGTCGCTGGCATGGCTGGGATTGAACTACCCAAATACCTAGGAGAGATTACTCCGGAAAAAGCAGCACAGGAACCTCCTGAAAATATAAGCTAATATCAGGCAGTTTGCCTGATATTCAAAGATAGGCTTAAATCATTATTTTGGTCTTTGGTTCTAGTAATTTTCCTTAGAATTGGCCAAAGCAAAGAACTACAGGTAGCTGAGGTCTCTTATGGCAATAGATTGTACCTTTCATCGTACTAAACCGGCACATTTTCACTGTATTGAGTGTGGAACAGCTTTTTGTGAAAATTGTATATCAACCCGAAAGAGTAATGGCTTTAGTGGCGAGACCATCGATTATTTTTGTCCAGGGTGCAATATTTCGGCTGAACTCCTGAGTCTTGGGAATATCATCAAGCCTTTCTGGAACAATCTCGGTTCGTTTTTTCTCTATCCATTTCAAATGGTGCCCCTTCTGTTGACCATAGTTCTTTCAGCACTTGGAGCGATTTTTCCCTCAACCCTTCTGGTGAGTCTCTTTGTTTGGGTGGTAATGATGAAATATGCCTATGCGACACTTATCGAGACGGGGCAGGGGAGATTGAAAGCGCCGGATTTGAGCTGGAAACTGGTAAACGAGGATATCCTGCAGGTGTTCAAGCAATATGTGATCTTTGCTGTCATCGCCCTCATAGCTGGGTTCATTTTCTCAATAGGTGGGGTCTTTGCAGGTGGTACCTTCCTTGTGCTGATTTTTGTCGCTTTGCCGGCGATAATAATGCTACTGGTGGCCACCAACTCTGTTGTGCACGCCTTGAATCCAGTTCTTTTTTTCGGCATGATATCCCGGATTGGTGGACCATATTTCCTGATGTACCTCTTTTTGTTCTTTCTTCTTGCCGGTCCGGCGGCTGTTATTGCCTATTTACCCCCGGACCTCTTGCCACTTCAGCTTTATGTTTTTCTCACTCTGTTTTTGGAGCAGTTTTATGCTCTGATCTGTTATCGAATGCTGGGCTATGTGCTTTTACAGTACCATAAAGAGATCGGTTACCATATTGATTATGAGTATTTCAGACTGCATCGAGGTGGGGCAAAGATAAAAGAGAGTCCTGATGAGGAGCTTAATCGAGGTCTGGCTATTCTGATCAAACAGGGCAAATATATTGAAGCGCTCGATATGCTCTACCCCGAGATAAAAGGTAGGGAGCCTTCCATAGAGCATTCGGAGAAGTTTTTGCAACTGCTTAAAATGGCGGGGAAGAATGACAATGCTGCTAAATTTGCTGTGCACCATCTCGATTTACTGGTGGCAAACAAGAAGAAACAGAAAGCAGTGCCTTTTTATCTAGAAATGAGGAGTGAGGGAGTAGAAATGGAAAACGCTGAAACCCTATTTAAGATAGGGCAGTGGCTTCAGGAACGAAATGACTTTAAGGAGGCCCTGGCGACCTATATCTACTTTACTAAACGGTTTAAAAACCATGTCCTGCAACCTGAGGTTTACTTTAAGTTGGCCCAGCTGCTCCACGAACGGGCCAATAACAGTGCTAAGGCCCAGCAGATTCTCAGGGCAATCTGTAAATCCTACCCCAAGCACCGGTTAATACCGCAGGTAAGTGATTATTTATCATTAATTGGTACACCCGCGTAAGGCTGTTTTGATGATGAAAATATGGATTAGTGTCGTTTGAGAAATTCGGCTGCGGCTATTCCCTCCACGGAAATTGCGTAATTGCTGGCGAGCAATTTGTAACATTTTTCTGCCTGCTCCTTGTTATTATTGTTTTTATATCCTGACGCAAGGGTCATTAAAAATCCTGGAATTTTGATGTTTTCTGGAGTTCGTTTAATTAGTGTCGATACGCAGGCGGAACCCTTCTTGAAATCTCCAGAACGTAGGTAATAATGCGCCAGGCGTTCCAGGATATCCATGGGGACCCGAGGCTTCTTAGTGGTTGTCCGGTATTCTTCAAAGAATTTGAGATAGTCGCTCTGGTTCTCTTTTTGAAAGCTCCTTAACAATCTATGGGCACTTTTATGAAAGTCGTCTGATTCGGGTCTGGTTTTGTCAATGGTGTAAAGTTGCTGAATTGCGGCACGATTTTCAGGTTCAAGTTCGAGTACCTTACAGAAATCAATCCGAGCCTCGTCCAGTTTAAGTGCAACTAATTTTTCCAAACCGCTACTTTGTAACAGTTCCAATTCATTTTTTTGTTCTTCCTGTAGAAATATGTCTTCAATACCTTCTTTACGATAAAAACGATACCCTGTCCCGATGGCCATGCCGGAAAGCAGTCCACCTATATGGGCCATGTAGGCAACATGGTTGTTTTGAGACATACCAAGCTGCAGCAGTTCATTGATCAGCCAGATGGGAAAGAGCAGGATGGCCGGGATGTTGGCGTAATCAAAATAAAAGCCAATGGACCAGAAAACCCGTATTTTTCGAAAGGTGAAGATCACTCCATAAGCCCCCATCAGACCGGCGATAGCGCCAGAGGCCCCAATCAGGGGGCCAGGGGAAAGGGGGTAGACCAGACCAAAGAACCCACTGGCACAGATGCCAGTGATTACATAGAGCAGAGCAAAAAGAATGGAACCAATGGCTTTTTCAAGTATGGCCCCGACAAACCAGAGGAAGACCATATTGCCTACAAGGTGCATTATTCCACCATGGAGAAAGGAGCAGGTGAAGAGTCCAAGCAGGTTACCCCGCTCTGGAGAATAGCCGTAGCGATAGATAACGGTCACCTGTTCCAACCCTTCGAAGTGGTCTCTTTTCTCACGCCATTCCTTAAATTGCGGATAGCTGGGCTGGATAATTTGGTTTTCTGTGAGCAGCTTATGAAATTTTCGGTCAGCAAACATTCTAGCTCTCAGCTGGCTGGCAGTTTGCTCATTGTTTAAATCCTTTTCGGAGATATTTTCTCCATTGGCAATGAGATAGTCCCGAAAGGCATCTAATTCAATTGCCATTAAATGGGATGTCTCGTAGTACTCATAGGCTTTCTCGCGTTGAACATTGTCGTCGGACTGGACGAAAAAATAGATGAAAACATTGATTGCAATGAGGGCGATGCAGATGTAGGGAATTTTTGATCCGGGTTTATTGACAATCGGAATGACGAGCATAGCATCGGCTTAGGGACAATAAGGTTTTGGGAGACTGAAGGTCTGATTGATAGCGGCACACTCCAGGGCAATTGTATTGTAATTATGCCATTTTATACCCTACAGGTCCCTTTCGCCAAGAAATATTTTAGGCTTAAGCGGCTCTAAATGCATGTAACTCTGCTTTCATCCATCAGCCCAAGGCGGTTATCTGCCAGATCAAGCAATCGCTGTTCGGTGACTCCTGAGTGTAGCGCAATACTCAGGTCGCTTAACTCCAGCGCCACAGACTGCCACGCTTTGCGAACCTCATTCGTGATGAAATGCTCTTCAATACCAACTATTTTCATTTCACCTCCTATTACCAAGGCACGACTTTGCCAAATCGATCCAGATACTCAAGACCGGGGCGGGATAATTTATCAAGCAGTACTTGCACGATCATCGGCACTGCTTCTTCCATGGTGTATGGGGCTTGCTCTCCACCCAGCGAGGTTTTAATCCAACCTGGAGCAATTAACGCCAATGGCCGCGATTTACCTGCTTGTTCTTGCCGAGCGGCAAAGCTTTTCATATACATGTTCAACGCCGCTTTACTGCCGCGATATACTTCCCGCATTCCTTTGGTGTTATTGGTGATACTGCCTTGCCCGGAAGACATGATGCCGATCAGTCCCTGTTCGCTAATATTGGCCTCTAAGTTCTCAACGACTCGCATTGGACTTAAGGCATTGGTCACCATCACATTGACAAAATCGTCGGTGTCTACTTCTCCGATGGTTTGGTCGGGGTCGCGGTTAACGGTCCCGGCGTTTACAAACAAAATATCGAGCAGTGTTCCGGCCAGACGTTCACGGAGCGAGACAACCTGTCGGTAATCGCAGATATCGAGCTGTTCAATCTGGACTCGACCTACATGCTGCGCAGCAAGATCATGCAGCAGAGTATGTTTATGACCGCGTACCGTGCCGATCACGTTCCAGTCATAGGTTAAAAATTCAGCTGCCATGGCATGTCCCAAGCCACGAGAGGCACCAACGATGAGGGCTTTTTTTACGCTATTCATTATATTCACCTTTTAAACTTGTTAAACGAGAATGTTTTGGACCTATTAATCAAGGTGTGTAAATTATAGGTCGACGAAAGAAAATTCGAAAGACGCAGCATTTGCACTAATAAGTTGCATAAGACGCCGTCTCTTGCAAAGTGAAGAGGTAAAGCATGAGTCATCACCCTGATTTTAATTTGCTAATTGTGTTAGATGCTTTGCTATCTGAGCAAAGTGTTGTGGGGGCAGCGAAGAGGCTTGGACTAAGCAATTCAGCGATGAGTCGCGCTTTGGGGCGACTGCGTGACACGACGAAAGACCCACTGCTGGTTCGAGCGGGTAGAAAGATGGCGCTGACCCCCTATGCACAGTCCATTCGTGAAAGAGCCGGCTTGGCAGCGTTTGAAGCTAATGTCCTATTGCGGCCTGTGTTGCATGACTTTGATGCTAAAAAGCTCACAAGGACCTTTTTAGTTCGAAGCAATGACGGCTTTGTCGAAGTTTTTGCTGCGGAGCTGATTGCGGCCGCTTCCCACAGTGCACCGGGAGTGCGCTTGCAGTTTGTGGCCAAGCTCGAGAAAAACGCCCAGCCACTGCGCGAGGGGCAGGTGGATTTAGAGATCGGTGTACCTGGAGAGATGGGCCCGGAGATTCGCTTACAGACATTGTTTCGCGACCACTTTATCGGAGTCGTTCATTGCAATCATCCTCTGGCTCAAGAGCAAACGATTACCCCTATGCAGTATTGTTCCTACAGCCATGTGGTGACCTCTCGCCACCACGGCAAAGCGAGGGGACCAGTTGATGAGGTTCTGTCAAAACTGGGACTGCAACGCAATATCGCCGCCGTTGTGCCATCTTTCGCTGCCGCATTAACGGTTGCGCTACGTTCCGATTTGATCGCTTTGATCCCACACTCGTTTATGACGTACATCGCGCAACAAAAACATATAAATAACGCGCATTTTGTGTTTGAACTACCTGTGAAGACCAATGCCATAATTATCTCTCAGATGTGGCATCCACGGTTACAAGTCGACCCCGCGCATCGTTGGTTGCGCGAGCTGGTGTTGCAAGTATGCCAAACGCAAATAACTGACCGGTTATGAAATGTTCGCCAAAGAAAGTCTTTGCTTTCTCATTATGAAACTGGAAGGTATATGGCAGTATTTAAGCCAAAAAGAAGCGGGTATGGAACAAATAATCGCCTAGAGAATGCTGTCACCAGGGATACGCTGCCTGATACAATGAGGCAGCATGTCGAAAGGAAACCAAATTCTACTGCCATTTTTTCCCTGAAAGATACCTTTGATGAAAACTGATGCTGGTTCAAGTTGTAAAGTTAAGGTTGCCATGTCGAAGGTGCACTTTGCTACGAATTCACATATTGAAGCTGACTACTGTGGAGATAAACAAGAAGGTGCCGCAAAAACCTAACAACAAAAAAGCAATTTCAAATTAGAGATTATCCATGAAAGTATTCGCTGGTCACTTCGACATAAGCGTCAGGCAGCGAGGTTGATAGTAACTGACTTGTTCGCAGTCGAAGCACAATGGGCTGAAGCGAAAGTAAATAGTCTCAACCCTTAAGGCTTCAGGTTAAGTCAACAGTATTGCCGCAGGACCGGGGGACCAATGAAACATCTCAAGAACTCCCGAATTCAAAAACGTCCCCCGGTTGCAGAAAAAGCGAACCGGAAAAATAATGTTGTATCCATTCAACCTCCAAAATGCTGCTGGGGTGTCTGGATCTCCGGCAAAAAGCTAACCCTTAAAAAACCGTGCCGAGCAGTACAACCCGCCTCCGCTGAAGCGAAAAAGCCACCTCTTAACAGTATTTATCTATTCCGAGACCCACCGGATTCCGAATCGGCGACATCTCCAGGAAGACCGATATCCTGATCAAGAATGTTTTCATAAAAGACCACTCCTTCTCCACTGTCTACGGCTGTCACGGCAACCTTCATAGCCGGCACCATGGTCAGATTATCGCCCTCACCGACCTGAAGCAAAACAACGGCCATTTTGACCTTACCTCGGCTGTTTCCCGTTATACTTTTGACTTTATCGGTGATCAATCCTTCCAGCCTGTCCCTGCTCTTAAGTTTAAAGCTTCTGATGGCAGGATCCATACGGAATCGAGGCCATTTGACGGTCAACACATCCACATCATTGCCTGAAAAAGTGGTGAGCTTTGCGTTATTGCCTTCGACGAGAATCCCATCAATGGCCCGGATGACATCAGTTGTAACACCGACCACTACAGGAGTAGTCTTTTTTACCGGCCCCAGTTCCGGATTTGTCTCACTCTGTGACATGATCAGGTAGGTCTGCCTGAAAAAAGTCTGATCCCCTGGAACACCCATTTTTTCGAGAATAGTATTGTGTACCCTTTTTAGCTCTTCCAGTTTCTTCAGACCAGCCTCGCGGGAGAGGCTTATCGGCTGCTTCACTTCCCGCACAAACTCGATCCTTCCTTGTCCAGGATCGACCTCGTAGGCCATATCTTGCAGTTTCAGCACCCTCAATCCCGCTGGGTTTCTCTGTTTTTTCAAGCGCAAAACGCTTTCCAGATCGTGTAGGCTTCTGGTTTTCAGAGTGTCAAGGCCATTCGGAAACTTTTTGACGAGGCCCTCTAAACGTTGCTGCAACTTGATATTTTCATATTGGGGAAATGCACGTTTGACAAGATCGTTGTAGTCGTTCGATACCATTTTCCGGTTTTCAACCGGTGACCCCAGCTCGTTTGCAAACACATCTGAGAGCAAAAGACTGAGTAACATCATGGCAATGAAAAACAAAATCCTGTTGTATTGTATGTTCATGTCTTTCTCCTTCAAGGAATGTATCTTCTGCTGATATTTTATGCTAATTCGGCAACCTATCCGCACCATCAGGATCGCATCCCGGATAATACATTGTGGTCATTGAACGTGGAGCCTTGTCATCCCATCGGTCATTGTATTTTTCATTCAGGGCGTTATCTGACTGCTCGCCATTTTCTCCAAATCCGAGAGCCATGGGGCAAATCGTTTCCCAACTGTTATACCAGTGATCGACATGATGCATCTTCGCCATCCACACCTGTGCGACTCCACTTGAAAAACCACCACTAGCGAGTGATTTATACTCATCGACATACCCCGATCCTATGTACATGAATCCATGGAATCCGGTGACGACATGGACCCTTCCTCCGGCTGGCCCCCACCACTTTCCCCTTTCATTCCAGTTAATACTGTTGCAGGAGGAAAGATGGAGGAATCGGACATTACCGCCAGAAGCCGGACCAACCTGCATCTGGTTGGTCGTTATGACACAGCCGTTACCATCATTGGTGTGCATCGATCCCCGCCAGCCATCTGAACTGTTATGCCCGCCATGGGTACAGATAAGTGCGGCTTCTCCACCATCCATCCCGTTCCATTCATCATCCTGCCCCCAGGAGACCTTGGCATTGTCGGCAAATTTCTCCGCCCTGACATTGCCAAAATTACTCCACCACTGCTCCCAGCCCTTACTCCCCATTCTCTTGCGCCATGCCATGCACATATCATCCCACCAATCACGGCGGCTGCCGGAGCAAGTCCCATCCCACTTGGTGATTGCAAAGGACCTTGCCTGTTCAAGATAATCGGTTTTAACACCGGAAACGCAGTTGCTGTTCGTTGAAATTGCAGGCACACCGTTTTTCAACCAGCATTTGGCCTGACTTCCCTGAACTCCTGGTTTGACGTAGGTATAGGCTTTACAGCTACTGTCTTTTGCGCAGGCTGCAAGACAGAGATCAGGTGTCAGAGAAGAGAGAAAAAAACTCTTATAGTCCGATCCCGCCCGATCTTTTCCCGTTTCGGTTGAAAGTACAACCTTGGAATTTTTTACTCCTGAGGTACAGCAGTTGTTCGATGCTGCTACCGGGCGTCCCGACTTTAACCAGCATTTGGCCTGGCTTCCCTGCACCCCCGGCTTCACGTAGGTGTAGGCATCGCATTTTGATTCTTTTGCACACGCCGCAAGACAGAGGTCAGGTGTTGGAGAAGAGAGAAAGAAACTCTTGTAATCAATGCCGGGACGATCCCGGTTTGTCTCGACATTAAGCTTTCCACCCCAGCTTACTCCAGCCAAAAACAGAACCGAAAAAACAATCAGAAGAAGCATCTGGCAGGTTTTCATTTCGTCCTCCCGTTATAGAATTGTTAATCAATCGCAGTCGATTGACCAGCCCAGACCGACCCATCAAAAAGATAGCCGAACTACCTTTTCACAAGGTAGTTCGGCTATCAGTAAAGACCCGTAACTTTCCGTCCCTGTCTTGCAACAGGTTTGGCTTTTTCTTGTATAATTTTAATTGAACTATATTTGCAAATTATATTATACGTCAGAAAAAAAAGTCAATGGAACAATGTGACACACCTATTTGTGCAAGATTTTACAATTTTTCCAGATTATTTTCTCTGAACACTTTAAATGGATTGTCAGGCAGCTTCCCAACAGAAAAATACAGTGGCGCTGCGATAGAAACTGAAGGACTGATGTTTAAGTCAAAAAAATAATCTTTGGTGGAAATGCTGTTTGGGGTGATAATCAAAAAACAGAATTTGAAAGGTAAGAGAAAATCTTGTAGGTCAAAAGAAACATATTCAGGTAAAGGTTCACTTTGGGCATGGTCTGAGGATAAAGACCAACACCTGTTGCGCGATTTAGTACCTTAGAAATTCATTCCTTGTTTTTTATGAATGAATTTGGTGAAGGTACTTATCCCGGCTTATTTCCCGTTTACCGGGGTTAGAATTTGAAGAAATGGTGAACAGGCAGAGATTTATCGGTGCAGGCATTGAGTGCGGTTATAATGTGACAAATAGTATCTCTATAAATATTGATTTTGACTATCAAAAATTCAAGACAGGTAAAGGCAACACTCTGGAGATCGACAAAACGACAGGGGAAAAATACCACAACGGCGAAGATACAGCTGGAATCGCTCACCAATCAACGGCAGTCAGCCTTTCCGTGGGGTATACCTTTTAGTGATGAAAGAGGGCTGCAGGATTAACCTATAAATTAATTATCAGTGCAATTGTATAAACCTAAGCGTTAATTATCGCCAGGCTGAGTTCTAATAATCAAGAATCCTGCTCACATATTGCGGTCTACTCCGTCTGTGCCGAGGACCTACAGATTCATTTGGAGCGCTTTTTGATCACCCAGTCAATAACTGCCCCCGGATCGACATCTTCTGGCTGCTCATCAACTATTGCTTTCGCTTCTTCGGACTTATCGGGTCTCACCAAGCTGTCCGGCAATTCAATTTTTGACACTTGATTGGTATCCTCTCCGGGTGTCGAATTCAATTTCACTGCAGACTGTTTATCAAAAAAATCTGTATCCGCCTCCACATTCTCCTCAGAAGCAGCAATGTCAGCGGTGTCGTTCATTCGGGTGATTTCCGGACCCCCGTCAGGAACATCGACAACAACTGTTCCAACCGTCTCATTAGCGGGAATGTCATTCGCTGGAATGGAATTGATTGTAGCTTCCAGTTTTTCATCAGTTTTATTATCTTCCGACGGCGCAACAACGGAGACAACATCCTCGTCATCCTCATTTGCCGGCCTCTTTTTATCTGAGATCTCTAACGAATCTTCTTCAGACATCAGTTCATTCGATAGAGGGGTAATAGTTTTAATGGAATCTATTTGGCTTGATACTTTTTCAGCGTCAGGAGTTAAAGAGATTTTGGAGTCTCGCTTCTCTTCTCGATTATTAGTGCTAACAATCTGACTTTCTTTAGTCTTAATATGATCAGATAAATCCCGATACTTCGTTTGATCGGTGAAATTTACGACTAAGGACAATGGTATCGTAATGAACATAACCGCGGCAAAAATTTTCCCTGCCCGGCGTGAACCTGTTTTTTTTCTTGAGTCAGGGGGTGTTTTTTTAAGCTGAGCACTAACACATACATCTGGAAAATCAGTATTTCGATCCGGAGAAAACCCCGGTGGGCAAAGATCTTCGGCGCATCCACAAACCAAGTTGCCATTGATAATTTTGGCTCTTTGCCTAAAACCAGACAGCAAAGCATGATCACAAATGATATTAATTCTGCGGGGAATTCCAGCCGAAAATTGGTAGATCTTAGTGATTGCATCTGGGCTGAAAATAGTTTTTTTGGCACCGGCAATTTTGAGACGATGCTTTACAAACTCACCCGTCTCTGAAAGGTCTAACGGGGTAATTGCATATTTAATAGTAATGAGCTGATCCAGCGCACTGTTTTGACCTTTCTTGACCACATCACTAAAGTCGTTCTGACCAATTAGCAAAACCTTGAGAGTTTTTTTACCAACTGTTTCAATATTCGATAATTTTATTATTTCTTCAAGCAGGTGGGAGTTCAAGCGTTGACACTCATCAATGATCAGCAGGATTTTTTGGTCAACAGATGCGGCCTGACCGAGGAATTGGCTGAAATGAGCAATGAAAGAATCTTCAGAAGTAAACTTCTTTTTGAAACCGAGGGAATCAGACAAATAATTGACAAAGTCGATCACATCCAAGCCCGGGTCCGGAACCTTGACCACAATAAAATCGCTGCCCAGGCGGTTTATCAACACATTGACCAATATTGTTTTGCCAGTACCGACATCGCCGGTTAGGAGAAAAACCCCCGGCATCTCCAGAATTCCGTACTTAAAAATTACGAGCGCTTCTTTATGGGTTTCACCGAGCCAGCAAAAACTCGGATTAGTGCTGTTTTGAAATGGCTTTATTTTGAGCCCATAAAAGGAGAGATACATTTTTCATCCACCCTTTAATATCTTTTCATTCACAATATGCACCAATCAAGTGGTGTGGCAAAACAAACGATTCTGTTATTTTCTTCTACAACATTTCTTTAATAGCCTGCATAACTGGGTTGATCTCATGGGGAACCTTTTTGCTTGCCGGGGTGTTAGACGTACCACGAAAATTGGTTACACAATCGTATTGCTCCCAACCTTTTAAGGGATATTGGAGATCGACGGAATTCCACTTTGGATGTCCATTTTCTTTCAACCAGTCGATATTATTTTCCACTATATTTGCAACTCTTCCAACGTTTTGACAATTGGTCATCCTGAAATCATAGGAAATGAGAACCGCTTTGACAGCAACAGACTTAACTGGTTCCATCTGCCACGGATAGGTGTTTGCAGGAATTTCAGTTTGCGGATAAAATTCGATAATGCTTTTATTGACTATGGGGATTAGAGCCAAACCATCTTCTGTAGTCACCTGTTCACCAAAAAGTTTAACAGGATAGCCTGCCACATAAAACAAAGCATCTATCTCACCTGCTTTAAGTTGCGGTAGAGCTTCGTCGGCTCCGATTGTGATCATCTCGGCCGGTTTAATATCAGAAACCTCAAATAAAAGTTTAGCCGTCAGGTAAGTACCACTGCCCTCCTGGCCGATGGCAACCCTTTTCCCTTCCAAATCGTCGAAATCGGCAATGCCATTACGCCCAAGAAGGTGAATCTCTTCGTTATAGAGAGGGAAAATCATTTTGATTTTTTTGGCAATCTTCTTTAATACCGGGTCCGTCTGCACCTTGGCAACGAAGGCCAGAACATCAGATTGTACTATACCCATCTGCGTCTTGGGTCTTTTGTAAACAGCAAAAACATTTTCGACCGAACCATTTGAATTGGCGACATTTAAGTCAATGCCCTTTTGTTCCAACAACTTCTGAAGATCCAAGCCAAACTGATAATAGGTTCCCTTAGGCCCGCCGGTTACCATGCCCATTGATACTGGTCCAACATCTGCGGCAAAAGATATTTCTGCAAACAGCAAGACAACAATTAGAGCAAAAGACAACCTGAGGTTTTTTGCGGTCATTATTTTCCTCCTACCTGAACTGTTCAAGTTTACGTGAAAGTAAAAGATCGGTTGGCTTAAATGATGTTCTGAGCATCTTCGAAGAAGGTATACTACCTGATTCTTTCTAACTTATCAATTGATTGATCGCTTACTTTCTAAGAGGGTGGAAACAATAGCCTAAAGACTTATGTGTTGTGCATAAATGACGAAATTTTCCTTACAATTTAGAAACTACAGAAGTCCCCGAAACCTGTTAGGTGAATAGAGTGATGGCTTGCCAGAAATGGTAAGCCTGACTGCTCAATATTTATACTGCATTATGTTCACGCAGGAAATCCCGTAAGAACTGAATATGTTTCAGCATACTTGACCTGGCAGCCACAGCGTCATGAGCCTTGATTCCAGCTAAAATTGCCCCATGCTGCTGTTCTATTTGATCATTATTGGCTTTGATTTCGTAGAGAAAACAGTGCATATCTTTTAATCTGTAAAACATATATTCATAGAATTGCTTGGTCAGATCAACATAGACTGCATTGTGGGTTGCATAGGCAATCCCCATATGGAAGGCAATATCGGCCTCCGTCTCCATCTGCGGATCGGTTGAACCTCTCTTGCCCGCCCCCTCATGGACACTTTCCAGAAACTTAATGTCACTTTCGGTGGCCCTTTCTGCCGCCAGCGTCACCCCATGACTGCCAAGACCAATCCGATACTCAAGCAATTCATCGATTGAAGAGCGGCCAGAACTGATAACACTGGCAAAGGGATTGTTGGCATCCGTCTTCAACCTATCGACCACAATTGTCCCTTTTCCCTGACGAGTTTCCAGATATCCCATGGTAATAAGTTGAGTAATGGCATTTCTTACCGAGGTTCTGCTGACCTGCATGGTGTTCGCCAGTTCGCGTTCCGGCAACAACTGTTCACCAGGTCTGAGCTGGCCGCGAAAAATACTATCTCTCAATTGTTCGAAAATGAGCGTCGAAACCTGCTTCTGTTTTACAGGTAAGTATGCTTTTTTATCCATAAAAAACCTTTAAAATGATTCTCTTGCAATATCCTTCCCCCTTTTTATTTGTTTGCAAGGGGCTGAGTACGGTACATGTTCTATGATACTACACAGAAATGCAACTGAAAATACCCTCAATTTTTCATTTACAGACAGATCAGATCTTGCAGCCTTTGCCTGTATCTGCTATTTTCGCCGATTGTATTGCACGGCGGTCTCGGCTACCCGCCTTATCAAAACCGATTCCTCTGTATTGTTGGTTTCTTTAATGCTGTAGCCTCTCTGCTTAGACTATTTCCCTTATATTTTATCAGAATTATTTACCTTGAGGCTACTGTATGACCACATTTTCTTTTGCACTAAGTGCACTTTCCAACGAGTCTCTATGGCTCATATTGTTATTGGCCAATTTCAGTGCCATTCTTTTCTCGTATCGTTTTTTCGGTAAACTCGGCCTTTATATCTGGATTCCCATTGCCACTATTCTGGCAAATATTCAGGTTTTAAAGATGGTCGATCTCTTATCAATAGGTGTAACTCTTGGCAATATCACCTATGCTTCTTCTTTTCTGGTCACTGATATCCTGTCTGAAAACTATGGCAAAAAGTCGGCACAAAAAGCTGTCTTTATCGGCTTTTTCTCCCTGACGACAACAGTTATCATCATGAATATCGCCTTGATGTTCAAACCCAATGAATTCGATTTTATTCAGGAGAGTCTGCAAAATATTTTTTCGCTCCTGCCCCGAATCGCGCTGGCATCTCTTATTGCCTATGGCGTGTCACAGCTGCATGACGTTTGGGCCTACGATTTTTGGAAAAATCTCTTTCCAGGAATGAAATTTCTTTGGCTGCGTAACAATGCCAGTACCATGGTCAGCCAGTTACTCGATTCGGTTATTTTTACCTTTATCGCCTTCTGGGGTCTGTTGCCGCAGAGTGAATTTGTCCAGATCCTTATAACCACCTATGCTATAAAATGGATCGTCGCCGCCATCGACACACCATTTCTCTACCTGGCCCGCGTTATGTTTAATAACTCCATGATCAATGAGGACCAGGAAGAACGCTGATACTTTCGCAGGGATTTTTTTTCAAATAAAAACGGCCTGTTCAAAAAAATGAACAGGCCGTTTTTATTTGCGTCCGGAGCAAAAGACCACGCAGTGGACTGGATCTTGTTATTTCACCTTTCGGCCCTTTGTTGTTTCCTTTTTCTCTGTCTCCTGTGATTGTTTTCGGGCAGCAATATCATGTTCTTTGGCCCTTCTTTCCCCCTCTTTATCCCCTGCAAGACGAAGACTCCTCGGAATTGCATTATCGACCACCGCATCACAGGTACAGTGGATTTCTCTTGGACAATCAGCGATTTCATGACACGTAGCATAACGAAGGAGCTTTTTGATGCCGGGGATAGAAATTCCTTCATCATGAATGAGTCTTCGCAAACAACCTATCCAAGTGAGGTCATTTGTGGAATAGAGCCTGCGATTGCCCTCACGAGCAGGTTTAATCAGCTCTTCATCCTCATAAATCCGCAAGGTGCGGGGATGAACATCCAGCAACTTAGCCGCCACTCCAATCGGATAGATTGGCAAATCTTTTCTGAGTGGTTCTATCTGTGATTTCTTTCTCGCCATAGACATTCTCTCCTCAAACATTGGAAATAACCCTAACAACCATAACCGCTATTACACTCACAAAGAGAAAGAAAATAGCGGTTATGCATTGATCAATGTTCTTCTGAAAGATGTCCACGAAACAGCTTTTCACCCATAAGAAACGTCAGCCCACAAAAGGCAATGCCACCGAGCACCACAAGATTTTCATGCAGCGACGGCATGTAGGTGTAAAGATCAGGATAGTCAACAAGCCCCATACCATGGAAGGCTGGTACTAATTGTCCAACTATCACCAGATCATAGCGCATAAAGAATATCCCAATCATGCCGGCGACAGAAGCAACAAACAGCGCGTTCATATTCTTTCCCTTCACGGCCATAATGATACAAAAAGGGATTATCATGCCAAGCGCCACTTCACCCACCCAGAAATTCAGGGAATAGGAACCGTTAATCAACGCCATCATTGCTTCATATTTTCCAGGAGGATGGCCGGTCACACCGGTGATCATCTTCCAGCTGGTGAAAAAGATGATTATCGCCATCATGAGAGCGCCCATCTTCGCCACGCTTTCCAGCGATTTCTTCATTTCTTTACTCATTTCCCAGCCATTTGACTTATAGGCAAGATAGGTAAAGAAGATAATCGCAACACAACCGGACATTGCCGCAGAGGTAATAAAATAAATCGGCATATACGGCCCATGCCAAAACTCGCGACCATTGAGAAGTCCAAAAACCGCTCCGAGATTCGAATGGGCGACAATACCGGTCAACAGTCCGGCAAGACCAAAGCCCATGGCAACCTTATGGTTATTCTTCTGCAACATGACGAACTCAATCATCATAAAGAAAAGATAAGCGCCATAGAGAGTCCCCATCCACCAGATATTGGAGGTCGGATTAGCACCAATCACGTTCCCCACCGGCATCCGCCAGGAGTTTTCGATCTCGAAGGCAATGACCAAAAAACCGGCGACAATGGTGCCAATCGACATAAACACCGCCCGTTTGGCAATGGGATTGAAATTCTCAAAGCCAAAGACATGGCCTACCGAAGAGACAATACACAGTCCTGTTGAGGTCACCACAAAAAAGACATAGGCGGCTATCAGAATGCCCCAGGGCACACCACGACTGACACCATAGGTATGTTCATGCCCCACATACAGAGAATGGATACCGGCCGCCACCCCGACGACGGTCAAAAGCGCCAACAGACCGATGGCGATAGTGTACTTTCCGGAACCAGTTGCCTCAAGACCGCCTTCCTGGGGAAGTATTCCTGCCAAAACATTGTTCATTTGTCACCTCTCCTAAATAATATTAATTTTTCCACAATAGTGTTTCTTATGAAAACGGCCAAGAATCGGTATTTTCCTTAAAAGTGTCGAAATACGGCTTCACTTTAAGTTCATACAGTGTGTGCAACAACGCACTCCCAATCCAAATTATGAGAAAATATATTCCTTCCATAGCCCCTCCTGCTCAGATAACTTGCAACTCAATCAAACCACCGTTTTCAGTCTTAATCACCATGTCATTAAAACATATACTATCGTTACATCTTACAACTACAGTTGTCAACTTAATGATCATGAAATTTTTTCGAAAATTTCGCTAGAGCAGTTAGCACACCTAGAATAAAAGCAACTAAGACACCGTTTATATGATATTATTTCTATTTTCAAATGGATGAAAATTTTTCATTTTTGAAATCACAATTTGGACGCATTTTTAGCCCATTACAAGACAGGACGCATTTTGCGCCTTAAGAACGTACTGAAAACAACAAACGAAACAGGAAGAAATGACAGCACCTGGACGTACCTTGCAAGTGACAACCGGGACTGTCAACTGGAGAGCAGTGCCGCATTACAACTCGGCACCACAAAACGAAACAACTGGGTGAGAAATAAATCAGGAATTACAAAAGCAGGAGGTGGGGAATGAACCCCGGCAAACAGGAAGTAAGCCGGGACTCGCTTGAGTCCCCCCTTGAGGGGAAGCGAGCGCCTTCACAAAGATTGTTCAGCAAAACCAAGAAATGAAAAGATCTAAGGTGTTTTTTATGCGGCGATATCATCCTTCATTGGCGGTGAAACTCTGACAACCTTTTTGGGAACCAGGGTATTTGAGAAAAATGCAGAGCAGCGTCTTCTTTTTTCAAACGGGCAATCAATAATATTCCAGCAGGGGGTAAACTTCAGGAGCTTTTTGACGGCATTTATACTTATTCCATGCTCATGAACCATCTCTCTCAAACATTCAATCCACTGTATATCACGTAAGGTAAAGTACCTCCAGGATCCCTTTCTTTTTGGGCAGATAAGCCCGGAATCTTCGTAATTTCTAAGAGTACGTGGATGAATATCCAACATTTCAGCGGCGGTTCCGATGGTAAACAGGGCCTTATTTTCTTTCATCGTCTTCTCTCCTTTCACACTTACAGGTACTTCCGGGGTACTTCCGGTACGGGAACCTTGTCCCGCACCGGATACTTTGGTTATCAGTTCAATGCCATGATCTATCAGTGAGATGTTTTTCCGTTAAAAGTCTTATCAAGGTAACGCTCACCAATACAGAAACCAAAACCAACGACCCCGATTCCAGCTATGACCAGGAGATATTCAGCAGCTGATGGCATATAGGAAAGATATTGAGGAACCCCAACGAACCCGTATTCATTTGGCACAATCTGTCCAGAGACAACCAAATTGAAACGAGAGAAAAACTGCCCAACAAGAATCATCAAAGCAGCAGTGGACATTGCATGGATTGATGACAAGCGGCTGAAAACCAGCAGCAGGCCAGGCAAAACCAGACCAATACATATCTCAAATACCCAAAAACTGGTGGACAAGGGTCCTCGTACTAACGAATCCGCAGCCATTCTCATTTCATCGGTACTGCAATAGGCGTTGGCGAATTTCCAGGCCGTTGAGAGGGCAACCAGAAACGTCATAAGAACCATAATCTTCCCGGCGGTCTGCAAGCCCTTAAAGGTACTTTCCGACATGGTTCGCTTCTGTAAAATATGACTGTAATGAGTAAACATGACCACAGCAGCGGCCCCTGACAGGACGGCACAGGCAAGAAAGAAAACGGGCAACTGAGAACCGTACCAAAAGGGTCGAGAGTGAAGAGAGGCGAAAACCGAACCCAGATTACTGTTCGCCAGGGCCTCTGCGATTGCTCCGATAACACCAAATATTATCGCTGCAGAAAATCGTTTGGTGACGATTAAAAACAACTCAAGAAACATGATACCAACCGCCATGCCATAGAGTGTGCCCATCCACCAGATATTGGACGTAACATTTGGATGCAGGATAACCCCCAGTGGCATCCGCCAGGGATTTTCTATTTCCAGGCCAATAACAGTGAACGCCCCGAGAAGCATAATAATCGACAGCCAAACCATTCTATTAGCCAAAGGTGCCATCTGATTGCCACCAAAGGCATGGCTAAAAGCTGCGAGTACACAAAGTCCAGTGGAAATTATGGCAAAATAAGCATAAACGCCGATAAGCATTCCCCACGGCATCTCCCGGGTATTGGCAAAGGCGTGATGATGCCCGACCATTTGGGCATACACTGCTCCAGCCACTCCGACTACAATCATTGCTAGACTCAACCACATGAGTGCATTTGCCGGCATTTTAGCAGACGATGGGGCAGTGGTAATACTAATGTTTCCTTCCATGGTACTCACTCCTTCTACTTGATATTGGATATTTAATGTAGACAGATTGCGTTATTGTTGCTGTTACTATGAGGATATTGATTCCGGCTCAGTGTGGTTGTTATCCTCTAGGCCCAATTTAAAAATCGCCATCAATGCGATGGGAGCGCTAAAGGGCCCTAATACGAGAAAGAGGGCAAACGACAGCAGAAACCAGAACCACTCACTGCCCTGCTCAACCAGGCTTCGAAGATTGTGCCAGACGTTTTCGACCGGTTGACTTATAACCGATTGACCTATTATTTGTTTTTGCAGTGTGGTTGCCATGGCATCCTCCATCTAGGGTTATCAGGAACATCTTTAAGTTACTTCTTAAACAGCAAGAGGTGTGCCATAGCTGAGCGAGTAGGGATAATCTTGACCAGAATAACTCTAATTAACTGTTTTTAATGGTTTTTTAGTATACAAACTGGATACACCAGACAATTTCGACACCATCAACCTTCCCCACCATGGCGCATTGCGCGCCCAAACCAGGTTAGGCGGTGGGCTTATTTTGCGTCCTTTTTAGAACACAACTAACATGCTAATATGACAACGTAATTACAAATCAGTTGATATATGATGCCACAGAAAATTGAACAAGGAAGGACCGCAAACGATATGCTATTTTAGATTTTTCTATGCAATATCAAGACAATACGGCAGACCACACCTAACATGGGCGCATTTTGCGTACTTTCAATGAATAAAGCCGGAAGCAATGGAAGCATTCTGCTATCGCTCAGAACAAGCAGCAGACTAAACAGAAAAGGACCGTTAATAAATTAACGGTCCTTTTAGTTTCAAGAACAATGGCTTAAGCCATTGTTAACAACAAAAAATATCTCTGTAAGAAATTAATGCTCTTTTTCAGCAGCGGCACCATCTCCATGCAGCCGAGCGTTCCCACGGACCCCTATATGGCAGGTTGTGCAGCGAGTATCTGAAGCAAAGGCAGTTGAACCATCATGGCAAGCACCGCAATAACCACCGTCATACAAGGTGGCCATGGTAAAATCTTCATTTTCCTCGGCAGCACCAGCCTCCATTGCAAATAGATCGTCATGACAGGAATCACATTCCAGCCCGGCATCCATAGTGTGGACTTTATGATTAAACTCAACGGCCTTAACCGGTTTCACCCAGACAATGGGATCCTTTGGACCATAGGTGTCTTCATCATAATCTTCTTTTCCCTGCCCATCACCACTCGCCATAACCAGCGCGCCGGAAAGCAGAAAAACACCCAAAAATATCAACGATAGCATCTTCTTCATTTTTTTCTCCTACGTATCACCGTAACTCCCCATATGTTCTATATGGAGAAGTTCAATTACTCTCCAGCTTAGGAGTTTATGTAAAATACATTCGGGACAGCTCCAGTTTCCGGACGTAACACCCACACCATCGTTTCCGGAGAATGAAGCAGTTGCGAAATTCTGCTTTCCGGATCAGCCAGATTACCGAAGACACGCACGTCAGCCGGGCATGCTTCTACACAGGCAGTGGTCGTCTCTCCTTTTGATAACCGCGATTCCCAACAGAAATCACATTTATCCACGGCTCTTGTCTCTTCCTTAAAATACCGTGCATTGTAAGGACACGCAGTCATACAGGTTTTACACCCGATGCAACGGCCAGGATTCATAAGGACAATACCGGTTTTCTCATCCTTCCAGGTTGCGGTTGTCGGGCAGACTCGCACACACGGCGGTCTGTTACAGTGATTACAGAGGACAGGCATAAAAGTCGTCTCGAAATTTTCTCCGCCGAGAGAACGACGTTTTTCAAGAATCGTTGTCCTGAAGCCATATGATGGTACATGGTTGGTTTTGACACAGGCATCTTTGCAGCGTTCACAATCGATACAAAGTTTTTCCCTGAGAACCATACTATAGTGTGGAGAGTAAGGATACTTGCCAAATTCAGGAACAACCCCTTCAGCATGAACATTTTTTGCAGAGCTTAGAGATAAAACAGTTCCTCCAAGATACATACCAGTGACAACCAGACCAAACTTTAAGAATCTTCGCCGTTCTTCTGAAGGCAGGGTGCTCAGATCTTCACTTTCCATCTTTTCTAAATCATCGATTTTCATACTCAAACCTCTTGATTTTCAGCAAACCCCGACAACATATTGCCGACAGGGTCTAAATTTTATTTAACCAGAATATGCTGGTTATAATATGAGAACCTTAGAAAGTCTATTCTTACCTGTTATGAAAAGAAATCCTAACGATACTTGTCCCGCTTGTCGGGGGTAGAGAATTAATGATGCTCTGAAACATGTCCACGAAACAGCTTTTCACCCATAAGAAACGTCAGCCCACAAAAGGCAATGCCACCCAGCACCACAAGGTTTTCATGCAGCGACGGCATATAGGTGTACAACTCAGGATAGTCAACAAGTCCCATACCATGGAAGGCTGGTACTAATTGTCCAACTATCACCAGATCATAGCGCATAAAGAATATCCCAATCATGCCGGCGACAGAAGCAACAAACAGCGCGTTCATATTCTTTCCCTTCACGGCCATAATGATACAAAAAGGGATTATCATGCCGAGCGCCACTTCACCCACCCAGAAATTCAGGGAATAAGAACCGTTAATCAACGCCATCATTGCTTCATATTTTCCAGGAGGATGGCCGGTCACACCGGTGATCATCTTCCAGCTGGTGAAAAAGATGATTATCGCCATCATGAGAGCGCCCATCTTCGCCACACTTTCCAGAGATTTCTTCATTTCTTTACTCATTTCCCAGCCGTTTGATTTATAGGCAAGATAGGTAAAGAAGATAATCGCGACACAACCGGACATCGCCGCAGAGGTGATGAAATAAATGGGCATATACGGCCCATGCCAAAACTCACGACCATTGAGAAGTCCAAAAACCGCCCCAAGATTCGAATGGGCAACAATACCGGTCAGCAGTCCGGCA
Source organism: uncultured Desulforhopalus sp. (assembly GCA_963677465.1). Lineage (GTDB taxonomy): Bacteria > Desulfobacterota > Desulfobulbia > Desulfobulbales > Desulfocapsaceae > Desulforhopalus_A. Next base: position 3,635,626 of record OY781976.1, read on the forward strand.
AGGCCAAAGCCCATGGCAACCTTATGGTTATTCTTCTGCAACATGACGAACTCAATCATCATAAAGAAAAGATACGCGCCATAGAGAGTACCCATCCACCAGATATTGGAGGTCGGATTGGCACCAATCACGTTCCCCACCGGCATCCGCCAGGAGTTCTCAATCTCGAAGGCAATGACCAGAAAACCGGCGACAATGGTGCCAATCGACATAAACACCGCCCGTTTGGCGATGGGATTGAAATTCTCAAAACCAAAGACATGGCCCACCGAAGAGACAATACACAGTCCTGTCGAGGTCACCACAAAAAAGACGTAGGCGGCAATCAAAATGCCCCAGGGGACACCACGGCTGACACCATAGGTATGTTCATGTCCCACATACAGAGAGTGGATACCGGCCGCAACCCCAACTACGGTCAATAGCGCCAGCAAACCAATTGCGATAGTGTACTTTCCCGATCCAGTTGCTTCAAGACCGCCTTCCTCAGGGAGAATTCCTGCCAACAGATTGTTCATTGCACCTTGCTCCTTTCACATTCTAAATTACGTCTTGTCTTAGTTTGTTACAGTCCAAACCTTGAAATTATTACAATGTACTTATTTTCCCCAAAGAGGTAATGAAATGAGTCGTCGATTTCTTCCCGTTTACCGAAGGTAATAATCAATTTTTCAGCAACAGGTAAGAAGACCTATAGCAAACCCAGCAATTAATGGAATAAACAGAGATAAAAAACAACCAAAAAAGGTCTCCCTATCACATTAACAGCTCAACAAAACACCTGAAATCGCTCATCTATACCACAAACGCCTGTTTATTTGCATATGTTTATAAGTATTTCACGTTTTACTTTAAAAGAAATTTGTACATGCAAAATATTCCCTTGTCAAGTGTTTTACCCTGGATGAATGACGACCTTTTTACCGCATTTTTTTGATGACCTCTACGCAAAGCAGAGGCAAAAACTCAAGGTCCAATCACCGTAAGGCAGACCAATTCATCGCGACAAAGTGCGCCAGCGAAAATACCAGCCAAAACGTAGACTGCACTGGACATGCGTCGTCAATGCTTTACAATCTTTTCAAGATATGATCTCTTCATTATCCTATCTTGAAGAGCCAGTGTAGCGAGTGCTTAACCTTCAGAGAGGAAAGCAGTACCACAGCGTGCAGAACCATCCTCTTTCTCGTGTAACCCACTAAGGAACGATAAATGAAGCAGGATAAAGCGACCCCGCCCATAACCGATAGACCTCTCTTTTATTGGGTGTTCAAAGACAATCTCAAACTGCAAATCATTCTATTGCTGATCATAATTGTGATTGTCTTTGCCAGGGTCATCCCCCTCGAAATGCAAAAGCGCATCATCAACGACTCAATCGCCTTGCGTAATATAAAAGGCCTTTTCTTTTATTGCGCCATTTACCTCGTTGCGATCACCACATCCAGCGCCTTAAAACTGATAATCAACTATCTCCAGGCCATCATCGGCGAAAATGCCATGACGGCGATGCGCAAGGAGTTGTATCACCACATTATCACCCTTCCCCTCGGTTTTTTTCGCACTACCCAGCCAGGAATGGTGGTTTCCTCGCTCATGACAGAACTGAGCACCGCTGGCTCTTTTGCCGGGATGGCTTTTGCCGTGCCGGTCACCAACATTCTTACCCTTTTGGCTTTTGCCGGTTATCTGCTCTGGCTCAACCCCAAGCTTGGCGGAATTACCCTGCTCCTTTACCCTGTGGTCGTTTTCGTTGTGCCACTCCTGCAAAAGAAAGCCAATAAAGCGAACAAGCAACGGGTTGATCTCTCCCGGACGGTATCCAGTCAAATTGCCGAGTCAATATCCGGTATTCATGAGATTCAGGTGCACGGAGCATACAGTCAAGAAGGAAGAAAATTTGACAAGCTGGCCGAGAAATTAAAAAGGATCAGAATTCGCTGGTCACTCTTTCGCTTCGGGATTAAAACTGCCAACAACTATTTTGTTGGCCTTGGTCCTTTTGTAATCTTTATCTTCGGTGGGTATCTGGTAATGCACGGCGAACTGGCTCTCGGATCAATGGTCGCCTTTTTGTCCGCGCAGGAAAAGCTCTACGACCCCTGGAAAGAGCTGATAGATTTTTACCAAACCTATCAGGATGCCTCGGTTCGGTACTATCGTACCATGAGCTATTTCGATTCAGTGCCTGAATTTTCACTTGATCATCTTGAGACCTTCGATGGACCACTCAAGGGACATATCGAAGTGAGTAACCTCATCTATGAGACTTCGGATGGACATCGTCTTTTAAACGGCATAACCTTTTCTCTTGCCGCCGGAGAGCATCTCGCGGTGGTCGGCTATTCAGGAGGCGGTAAAAGCACACTCATCCAATGCATTGGCAAGATGTTCAATTATACTGCGGGCAGTATTCAGATTGACAGTCGTGAACTTTCATCTCTTGCCAAATACGAAGCTATTCAAAGTATCGGCTACGTTTCCCAAAACCCGTTTATCTTCACCGGGTCAATCGAAGAAAATCTACTCTATGCCTATAATGCTGCGACGGAGGCCGCAATAGCGCCACCGACTGAAGATAATAGAATCGACCTGGATCGAATGATTCTTGTTCTCCAACAGGTTGGTCTGTTCATCGATGTCATGCGGTTCGGACTCGATAGTTTCATCGCACCGGATGATGAAAAAACCGCCGAAACAATTATTCGTATCCGCCACCGATTCCGTGAAGGATTTGAGGCAAAACTAGCCGATTATGTAGAATTTTATAGCCAGGATGCGTATCATGTTAATTCTAATGTGGCCGAAAACATTATCTTTGGCACAAGCACAAGCAAGGCTTTTGCCTTTAGCCTTCTTCCCGACAACAAGGACTTTAGATCCTTTCTGGAATCGGTCGATCTGCTCCAACCACTTCTCACCCTCGGCATCGAACTTGCCGGGCAGGCTGTAGATATTCTGGCTGGTGTAGGCACCGTCGACCTGTTTTTCAAGAACAGCCCTGTACCCGCCGATCGGCTGGAAGAGTGCGAAAAGATACTCATCCGCCTGAAAAAACATTCGCTTTCCTCGCTGTCACCGCAAAACCAGTCCTTTCTCCTTTCGCTGGCTTTAAACTTTACACCCTCGATTCACACCATGAGCAGATTGCCCAAAGAACTTGAGCAGCGCATTCTCTCAGCAAGGAAAGTCTTTCCACAGTGGTCACAATCGATAGCTCCGGACCTTTTCACCTCCTATTGTGAGACCTGCTATATTCAAGGTCAATCTATTCTCAATAATATCTTTTTCGGCAGGATTAAACCCGGCCTCTCCCAAGCTCAGGAAATAATCAATCAATCAATTATGCAGTTGCTGGTGGAGCAGGATTACCTTGAGAAAATTGCCGCATTCGGCATGCATTTTCAGGTTGGCACCATGGGAGATCGGCTTTCCGGAGGGCAAAAACAAAAACTCGCTATCGGCAGAGTGATTCTAAAAGAACCGAAAGTCATTCTAATGGATGAAGCAACGTCAGCCCTTGACAATAAATCCCAATCAAGAATTCAACGATTAATGACAACCCGCTGGAAAGGCCACCGGACAGTGATCGCCGCTGTTCATCGCCTGGATATTATAGGCACCTTTGATAAGGTTGCGGTCATGAAGGCCGGAAAACTTGTTGAGTTCGGCACGTACCAGGAACTCATTGAACAAAAAGGAATACTCCATGAACTCATCTACGGCAGAAAATAATCAGATTCCTGAAATGCAGCAGAACCTGGAACTGTTAAAGGACGTTCGGCTGTTCTCTTCATTTCCAGCAAAGGCTCTTAAATTACTCGCTTTTCTTGCAGAGCGAGTACGTTTAACAACAGGAGACATTCTCTTTGAAGAAGGCGACGACTATGGACGGGCCTATTTAATACTCTCAGGTAAACTAAGCCTTTTAAAGCAACACAACAACGAAAAGATAGCCATTCAAGACTATGTAAAAGGTGATTTTCTCGGTTCCTTTTCGCTTCTTGGTGAGATGCCCGCTCTTTTTACTCTTCAAGCGTCTTCTGATACAACTGTTTTAACAATCAATCGTCAACAGTTCTCTAAAATACTTGAACAATTTCCAGAAACGACTAAATTTTCCTTAAAAGCTCTTTTAGATGAGCTGAATCAGTGGGAAAGAAAGAACATTTACCAGGCTGGGACATGCTGCCTCAGCAGAACAGGTGCAACTGTCTTGTAGAACATGAGAATATGAAAATCTCTTTCCGGATAAACAACGACCTGGCGGAACTAAACACTCTGCTTGAGCAACTCCAGAGCTTAGGGCAGCAATGGTCGCTCTCAAAGAAAACACTTGCCGAGATAAACCTCGTCCTGGACGAATTGATCACCAATGCAATCGGCCATGGCGACTGCGATAAAAAACAGCCAATTATCATTACCCTGAAAAAAACAGATTTGAAACTGACAATCCAAATCATTGACACCGGGCAACCATTTGACCCCACCAGCTGCCATTTACCTGATACTACCCTCCCCCTTGAAGAAAGGCAGTGCGGTGGACTTGGCATTCTTCTGGTTCGTCGATTCTGTGACTATTGGAAATACAGTCGATCGAATAATAAGAATATTCTAACGTTACAAAAAACTTTACTCGAGGAGTGCAAGTAAGCCTGCATGCTTGCAAATAGAAACTATGAAAACGACCATAACTAAAGATAACAATACGACGATCTTTGCCTTAAGCGGACGCCTCGATTCCAACTCGGCACCAGATCTTGAACAGCAATTACAGGATTTCCTCGACACCCCCGGTACGAATCTTGTTTTTGATTTCAATAATCTTGATTACATTTCCAGTGCCGGACTGCGGGTTGTTCTGAACACGGCCAAAGCATACAAATCAGGGCAATACCTCTTCAGTGCCTGCGCCATGCAGGAGCATGTTCAGGAGGTTTTTGAAATTTCTGGCTTTGACTCGTTTATAAAAATCTACCGTTCCATTGACGAATCACTGTCAGCTTTAAAAGATCACTGAAGAGTTACACCGACTTTTCCTTCAACAACCTCACCAATTATCACAGCGACATCGTTGCCGGCAGAATGCAGTTCGTGGAGCAATTTTTGCGCCTGATCTTTAGGAAGCGACAACAACAAGCCCCCTGAAGTTTGTGGATCGTACAAAAGTTCGTCCTGGGCCCGCGTCAGCGACTGTTCGATAAGAAGAGGGTAGCGGTTAACAAGGGCTCTGTTGGCCTTATTGCTACCGGTAGTTTCACCCTTTTTGTACATATCATGCGCTCCAGGATAAAAGGGAAGTGCATTATATTGGAGAGCAACATGGACCCCGCTGCCGTCAGCAAGCTCAAGCAGATGTCCGAGAATGCCAAAACCGGTGATATCGGTACAGGCATGCAGATCGTACTGAAGTGCCTTCTCCATGGCCGGCCCATTCAACGAAGCGATGATTGGTAAAATTGTTCGCTCAAGTTCGGCCATACTGAATTTCCCGGCCCGAACAGCATTAAAAAGCACCCCTGACCCGAGCGGTTTCGTTAAAATCAGTGCATCACCCGGTTTTGCCCCGGCGTTGGTTATTATCCGGTCCGGATGAACGACACCATTGACGCAAAGACCATATTTCGGCTCATTATCATCAACTGAGTGCCCCCCGACCAGACAGGCCCCGGCTTCGACAACCTTATCGTTGCCACCCCGTAAAATATCTTTCAGAACACCCATGTCCAGACTCTTCGTTGGAAACATTACCAGATTGAGAGCAGTAAGAGGTTTGCCACCCATGGAGTAGACATCGGAGATGGAGTTCGCCGCAGAGATCTGACCAAACCAGTACGGATCATCCACCGGTGGAGTTATGAAATCCACGGTGTTGATCATGGCCACTTCGTCGGAAATTCGATACACCGCAGCATCATCGGAAGTCTCAACCCCTACCAGAAGATTCGAATCGCGCTTAAAGCTCAATCCTTTCAATGCGTCCGACAGATCCGCCGGACCAATTTTGGCAGCTCAGCCGCAGGTTCTGGCTAAACCGGTAAGAGTTTTTTTCTTAAAAAATTGCATTATTGCTTTCTCCAGAGAACCAAGAATTTTCCCACATTTCAAATGTGGAGGCGAAGAACCGTCTATCTGGTTTTCATCCTGAAACGTACTGATATTTCATAATAAGCAGATAATTCATTGGAGCAATATGTATTAAGGTAGCAAGTCTGAAGAAGAGTGAGTGCAGGATGTGGGGCAATCTCTTCTGAGCAAAGACTGCCCCACAGATTTATGAACTACCAGCGTTCTGTTCCGACAAATTGGTTGACATCTTGACAGGTCTTCCGCTCTTTCTCGGATAGATTTTCATATTTTTTTTCTTGTGAGTGATTTCTATCAACGGTACAGACATACTCTTTCCCCGCTTCATCATTTACCCAAGACATGGATCCATAATCGCCTTCCATTTTTTCACCTCATATATTTATTAGAAATAACAATGAATTGAGTCTTCCTTACCTCTTTAATTTTCGGCATGGCAGACCTTTCTTTACCTTAATGTTTATTATTTTTTTCAATAAACATTTAACTTCAAGGTATTTATCCCCCAAGGGGGTACTGAAAAGAATCCTGGCTCTTCTTTATTACTCCACCAGGATTAGGAAGTCCTAACTTCCTCTCATTCAAATGTTAAGATCAAAAAAGAAAGATACAAGGCCAACTTAATGGAACTTGTCCTCTTCAAGAAGGCCTGTTAAAATTGTAAAAAGAAAACCTAAATATTGCCAGGGGATGGAACACTATGGAAACTGATCAAAAGATTGCTCTTCTCATCGACTGCGATAATGTCAGCCACAATGGCATCAGCGGCGTCCTGTCCGAGTTGGCAAAATACGGGATTATCAATATCCGCCGAGCCTACGGCAATTGGAAAAGCAAACAACTCAATGGCTGGGAAGAAAAATTACATCCTTTTGCAATAAAACCAATTCAGCAATTTCCATATACACAGGGAAAAAATGCCACAGATGCGGCGATGATCATCGATGCCATGGACCTGCTCTATGAAAAGCAGATAGATGCCTTTGCGCTCATGACCAGCGACAGTGATTTCACACCGCTGGTCATGCGAATACTTTCCAGCGGCCTGACGGTGTACGGATTTGGCGAGAAGAAAACACCGGCACCCTTTGTCAATGCCTGTTCTCAATTTATTTTCACAGAAAATCTTGAGGAAATATCCGCTGAAAATGAAGAAACAGACCAAGACTCAGCAAGGGCCACCAAGGCCTCCCGCAATGAACTCAAAGGTAATACGTCCCTCGTTAAACTGCTGAGAAATGCGGTGGAACAAACCGTAGAGGAAGACGGCTGGGCCCACCTTGGGCGGGTCGGTCAGTATATATCCAACAATACATCTTTTTCGCCAATCAATTATGGCTATAAAAAACTGAGTGATATTATACGGGTGAGCGATCTCTTTAAGATTGAGATGCGTATGAATAATTCAGTGATGTATATAAAAGATCTCAGCAAATAGCAGCAGAACCGACTCAGAGAGTCGGGGAGAAAACCGGGAGTATGATCAATACTCCCTTGATGTACCCCGTATACCCTGGATAGTCATGGTACTCACTGCGGCTTTTTTGTTCTGCACGCTGGTTTGGCGAGAATTTCCAGATAAAACGATTCCAACTGCTGCTCTTCCACTTTATCGATACATTTATTAATTTCAGCCAAATGAATTTCTTTAGATTCTTCAGAAGTATTGCCAAATTTGCAGTCAAAATCCCAGTAATCGAAATTATCTGGCAAAGTTTTGTTGCGCTCTCTTTTTATATACTTTTTGACGTCGTGCCTTGCAGCCTCTATAAGTCTGGCGTATTTGATCTTTGGATGAGTTAATGTATATGTTTTTTTCATATTTTCCTTTAAAAGTTGCGTAAAACAGTTGGCAGAATGTCATTTAGAGGACTTCTCTTATGATACCCATTCTTTCCATTCGTTGATCTTCTGACAATTCATCCCAGGTTGTGGCAAAAAAACAATCAAAACATTGCGGATTATCTTCAAGCATAAGGTCAAGCCAGGACATTGCATTGAAATCACCGGTCCTGCACGTTTCTTCTGCCACCCGAGCGGCTTCCCGAATTTGTTCTTTGAGCGTTGCCATGCTATTTTCCCTCTTTTCTTCCTGTTGATGAAGGAATTGCTGTACCCCGACGAGTTGCAATTATCAAGAGAAATGCTACGATAATGCTGCATAGCTCTTGGCGCAACAGAGCAAAGCCAAAAAACATCAGGAGTTATATGGACGATACAAGAAGGCGCAGGAGTTTCCTTCTGCAATCTTGCATATTGTCAGCCAATCAATCTTGCAATTTCCTCTTCTATCTCCTCGGTCATTCGCTCCAGGATAAAGGAATTCATGCTGTAAGGAGTGTGGGATGCGATGTATTTTAACTTTAGATAGAGTGGTTCTGAGAGCCTGAGGGGTAGGCTTTTCAATACATCTTCCCGGACCTGAGGTTCTTCCCAAGGATAGACTTCTTCTTTTTTAAAGCTGGACTTACCGGCACCGGCGGCAAACTTATCAAGATCGACATCTTTTCTTAATGCCGGCGTTGCCCGCAGGGGAGTTCTTTTTTTATCAACCACCATAAACCTCTCTAAAAAAATCGTTCATTTCTGTAATCGACTTTTTATCCTGCTTCAATTCGACCACAGACAATCCATCCCGGGCTGACTTGCGAAACGCGATACGGTCCCGCAATACCGAATTTACCAAGCCCAGATGTTGGAATTCTTCTTCTTTGAAAAACGCCAGGGTCTCAATATCCTCACGAACAACCGGATTTGTTGACACCCTGTTCAAAACAATAAAGGCCTGGAGGTTTTCATTTAATCCCTGGGCCATTTCGACCAGCTCGTCCATCTGCCGAAGGGTCCAGATATCAAACTGAAAGGGTTGCACAGGAATATAAGCCCGGTCACAAACGCCGAGAGAATAGCGCAGTTCCATAGAATCCCGCCCCCCGGCGTCAATAACAATTTCATCATACCGGTCGGCCAGATCACGAACCTGTGAGGCCAGCCCCTTGCCGAATTTCTGCACACAGGCAATTCTTGGCTCAATTTCTGTTTCTTCGCGAACCGTGGCCCAAAAGGAGGCTGTTCCCTGACGATCTGTATCAAGAAGCAAGACATCCTTGCCCGCCATAGCCAACATGACAGCAATATTCGTTGCCAGGGTTGTCTTGCCGGTTCCGCCCTTTTCTCCACCAATTAAAACGATGCTCATGCTGTCATTCCATATTGAGTTATATTATTACAAATCATTCCATGCTAGATGATATGATATCATATTCTCGCCATTTTGCCATAAGGGGGAAAATTAAAATCCGCCCAATTAGAAATCAGTGGGTTTTAATCTTGCTGGTTAAAGTGGACCCCCGAGTCAAGACAAAAATCCACTGAGTTTAAGCTGCACATTTAACTTCAATGACAGCTGCGTAGTACCCAACTGTAGCTTCACCTATTACTTCCGACTCTACCCCCGCGGTGGATGATACCCCTGTGGAGCGTAGCGGAACAGGGGTATCATCCACCGCGCGAGGGTACTTATTAACAATCACAGCTCCTCCACCTAGTGCGGTTCGATATACGACATCTGGCGTTCTATTTCCCAGTGATTGGTGCGGACGCTCACCGTTATAAAAAACGAAATACTTTTCCAAACCTGTCGTCAACTCGCTTATTGTCCCATAACCCTTCAGATACACATCCTCGTATTTGACATTACGCCAAAGTCGCTCGACAAAAATGTTGTCGAATGCCCGACCCCGCCCATCCATGCTGATATCAATACCTTCTCGTTTAAGCACGCCGGTGAAGGCATCACTGGTGAACTGCGATCCCTGATCACTGTTGAAAATTTCCGGCTTACCATGGGTGCGCAAGGCTTCCTCCAGGCAATCGACACAAAATGTCGCTTCCAGGCTATTGCTGATCCGCCAACTCAACACCCGGCGAGAGTACCAATCGATGATCGCCATCAGGTAGACGAAGCCACGAGCCAGCCGAATGTAGGTGATATCTGTGCTCCAAACATGGTTTGGTCTATCCACGGGAAGACCTCGTAGCAGATATGGATACACTTTGTGCGCAGGGTGTGGACGGCTAGTATTAGGACCTGGCGCCATACTAACCAGTCCCATCATTCGCATAAGACGTTGAACCCGTTTGCGGTTGACTTTGTGTCCTGCCGTTTTGAGTACAACCGCCATTCTGCGACTGCCGTAGAATGGATGCAAAGTGTATTCTTTATCTATCAACTGACTCAGCAGTAAATCGCTTTCACCAACTTTCCTGGTTTTTTGCCGCTCATAAATCGTGGAACGACACACTCCCGCCAATATGCATTGCCTGACCATCGGAATTTCATCTTCCTTACTAATCCAGCTTTCTCGTATCATCAGCGGCTGATCCCTGACTTTTTTTTTAGCCAGTCAAGCTCTACCTTCAGCTTACCTATTTCACTATACAGAAGTTCAGGTTCCTGGTGTGCGGCAATCGGTTTGGGGCCTCGCTTTCCAACAAAGAGTGTTTTGGCTTGATCCTGAATTTCTTTCTTCCACTGACCGACCATAACCGGATGAACACCATACTCCTGGCCAATCTCATTGATTGTCTTTTGCCCCCGCAATGCTTCCAAACCGACCTTTGCCTTAAACTCGGGGGTGTGGAAATTTCTCTTCTTAACTTCGCTCATTGGTTCTCGTTCCTTTTAGTTGTGCACAGCTTAAACTACTGTCTTAAAACTGGGGTCCACTATAGGTTTCTCTTTTCTCACCACCAATAAAATCTGCACTTACGCTGTCATTCCATACTATTTTATATTATCGCAGATCATACCATACTGAAGGATATGATATCACATGTTCTTAACTGCCTGATTCTATGTCAAACAAATAGCCGTCACCCGGCAGGGACGGCTATCATTCGAAGCAGGTGAAGAGTTTTTACCACACCATCACTGATGATACGTGATGGTATACTTAAAGGTTTCAGGCTCCAGCCAATCCAATGGCTTGCCGCCAATCTCGGCATATGGATAACCGAAGGTATTGAGCGGTTTTCCTGCTTGCGGCGGATTAAGCACCAAATCGCGACCAGTCGCCAGCTTGACCCGATAGGCATCCCATGCACCCCAGAAATACTTGCGGTAATCTTTCGTTTTCTGGTCGTCTAGCTTAAGATTTTCTTTCAGCATCATTTTGCGAACATCGGCAGGATCAACAGGAACCCAACCGTAGCCCGGCAGGAAGAATTCCGCCCAACAATGTTGCCACTTTGTTATGTCGACAACTTTCTCTTTGCCCAGACGGATACCAAAGACTTCCCGAGCCGGAACGCCTACCGCACGGCAGAGAGATACGAAGACGGAATGAATGTCTGTACATTTGCCACCAGGTGTTTGCAACAGGGAGCAAACGTCGCCGGGGCCGCAACCTTTAGTATTCGGGTCGCGGTACATATTTTCACAGGTCCAGTCATAGATAGCCTTGGCCTTGTCATAGACAGTGGTCTTGTCACCGACAATTTTATCTGCCAGCTCTTTTACCACCCCATCGATTGGCCCCAGGCTGGTTGGTGACAAATACAAGGCATAATCTGCAGGATCCCAGGCTGCTTCAGTTTTCGGAAAATCCTTTCTGACGACTTCCTGGCGAGTGACAGCAAAGCTGAACACGAGTTTTCGACTGTTTGAACCTTTATTCCAACGGGCATAAAGCATTGGTGTCGAATATTTTTGGTCGGAATAAACTGCCGATTCAGCATAATCACCGGAAATTGCGATATTTGTTACCAATTGATCCCGATCTGAAAGAGGATAAGGAATCCATAGTTTTGCCTCCTGGTCGGCGGGATGACCAGAGAGATCAAATTCCATGGTAATTTTTCCAGATGCTTCGGAAGCTGCCAATACTGACATTGACGACAAGACCAGAAATGGCATAATCAGCAACAGGGTCGCCGCTAAAAGCATTACAATCCTTTTCATTTACTCCTCCTTTCCTATGTGAGTGTATGATGATTACTACAAAAGACAACTAAGAAGTAAAGGTAGGCAACATAAAGAATCGTGTAAAATTATTTATTCCTATGAATGATAGAAAAATGATAGTGAATTTCTATTTTCGGCAAAGACATTTTGATGCAGGCATAGACTCGTTAATAATCGTTTTTTTATGCAGTGGGCTGTATTTGCGCAATTATCAGTTTGCAGCCGACCTCAGGCCCAATTTTTCACAATCGATATAGGAAATAATTATATTTTACATTGGAATTTTCATTAACATAGGGTATAAACACTGAGCGCTTCAATGCATCAATTCGGACCGCTAGCTCAGCTGGTAGAGCAGGCGACTCTTAATCGTCAGGTCGTTGGTTCGAACCCAACGCGGTCCACCAGAACTTTCAAGGCCCTTCCGATTCACTCGGAAGGGCCTTTTTGGTTTTCGAAGCTGTTACGTCAGGGGTTCAATAGTTACTGCACAAGATTTATATTCGGGAGTTCCGGCAATACGGCATCGATGGTCTGAGGTTAAAATATTGGTCAAGGCATCTTGATGATGAAAGGTCATAAAGAGGTTGCCCGGCTGAGAGCGGTCAGTAACCTTCGCCCGAACCTTGACTGTCCCCCGTCGTGAAGAGACCTTAACCCAGTCGCGGTGCTTAATCTGTCTGGCATCAGCATCTTCCAGACTGATCTCCACCAGTTCCTCCGGGACAAGATCGACGATACCCTGAGCGTGTCTGGTCTGTGAACCATTATTATAGTGCTCACGAACCCGGCCGGTGATGAGAACCAGCGGAAAATCTTTATCCGGTACTTCACCAGAGCCGATATGATCAAGGACCATAAATTGGGCCAGGCCGTTGGCCCTGGCAAAAAAATCGGTATAGAGGGTTGTAGTACCGGGATGATCCTTGGTCGGACAGGGCCATTGAATACCCTTCTCCTCAATCCGGCCATAACTGATCCCGCCGTAGGACGGAACCAGGCTGGCAATCTCGTCCAAGATTTCCGAAGGGTGTGAATATGGCATAGGATAGCCCATGTGATTCGATATTTGACAGATCACCTCCCAGTCCGCCAGGCCAGCAACCAGTTTCACCGCTTTGCGAATACGCTGAACCCGGCGCTCGCCATTGGTGAACGTGCCATCTTTTTCGGCAAATGAGGCACCCGGCAAAATAACATCGGCATACTTGGTGGTTTCCGTCGGGAAAATATCCTGAACAACCAGAAAATCAACCTTCTCAAGGGCCTTGCGAACATGACTGAGATCTGGATCAGTTTGAGCCGGATCTTCGCCCAAAATATAAAGGGCCTTAAAATTTCCTTTAACGCACTCGTCGAGCATCTCCACCGACTTGAGACCTGGTTTATCTTTGATTTTCACATCCCAGGCCTTTTCGAATTTCTCCCGAAGAACCGGATCGGTGACCGATTGGTAGCCGGGAAGCGTACCGGGAAGCGGCCCGAGATCCGATGCTCCCTGCACATTATTTTGCCCGCGCAAGGCCATGATACCGGTGGAAGGTCGACCGATCTGGCCACAGACCAGAGCGAGATTGGCAATCGCCATGGCATTTTCAGTACCGGTCAGATGCTCGGTGATGCCAAGGCCATAGACGACCATCGACTTTTCTGCCAGGGCGTAAAGGCGGGCGGCCTCGACGATCTTCTCCCCCGCCACTCCGGTCAGTTGTTCGACCCTGGCTAGATCATACTCTTCTACTTTAGCCTTCAATTCAGCAAAACCTTCAGTGCGGGCTCCGATAAATTCCTTGTTTTCCCAACCGTTTTCCAAAATTACCCGGATAAGTCCGTTGAGCAGGGCTATATTGCTGCCCGGTTTCAAGTTGAGCCAAACATCGGCCCGTTTGGCCAACCAGATTTTTCTCGGATCGGCAACGACAACCTTGGCACCTTTGCTGATGGCCTCTTTCAGATAGAGAGAAACGATGGGATGGGCTTCCGTGGTGTTGGAGCCAATGACAAAAATGGTGTCGATATCCGGCATCTGATCAAGAGAATTGGTGGCGGCCCCTGCCCCGAAACTTGTGGCCAGACCTGCCACCGTCGGCGCGTGACAAACCCTTGCACAATTATCGACATTGTTTGAGCCAACCGCACACCGTACCCATTTGGCCAAAAGATAGTTTTCTTCATTGGAATATCTCGACGACGAGAAGCCACCAACTTTATCGGCACCATGCTCATTAATGATTTCCTTAAATCGACTGGCCACCAGTTTTAACGCCTCATCCCAAGAAGCCTCCCGAAAGCCGTCACCATCTTTTATCAGGGGAGTTTTTATTCGATCTTCATGATGGATAAAATCATAACCGTATCGGCCTTTGATGCAGAGATTCCCTTTATTCACCGGAGCGCTGAAATCGGAGGTGACTCGAACCACCCGGTCATTTTTAACATTGAGAAAGAAATTACAGCCAGTCCCGCAGTAGGTACAGGTGGTTTTAACCTTCTTGATGTCGGTGGAACGGCCAAGGCCACGGCTCTTGCGGTCGGACAAAGCTCCGGTGGGGCAGGTGGAGACGCATTGGCCGCAGAATTCACAGTTTTCAAGGCTGCGGGGCTTGGCAAAGGCAGTATCCGGCATGGCCGTAAAACCGCGACTGACAATGGAAATCGTTCCAGCCATCACCACCTCGTTGCAGATCCTCGTACATCGGCCACAGACGATGCATTTATTCGGTTCAAAAGAAATAAAGGGGTTGTCCTGACGGAGAGGCAACTGCCATCTTTCGCCGTTAAACCTGTCTGTTTTGGCCCCATAATGATAGGCAAGATCCTGAAGCGTACAGGCGCCGGTGGCCTCGCAACACATACAATCGTCAGGATGATTGGAAAGCAGGAGTTCGATGGCAGTCTTGCGCAACCTGAATAACTGAGCGCTTTCCGTGGTAATCACCATCCCTTTTTCGGCAGGAGTGGTACAGGAAGCGAGAGGTCGTTTCACCCCTTCTAATTCTACAAGGCACAGTCTGCATCCGCCGTAGGGCTTCAATCTTTCGTCATGACAAAGAGTCGGGATCGGGATATTCGCCTTTCGGCACACATCAAGAATAGTTTCTCCTTTGTCGAAAGCAATCTGGTGTCCGCTGATCATGAGCTGTAGCTGTTCTTTCATCGTTCTTCCTCTCCTGTTAATCATCTTTCTACCAACAAATAAGTCGTTCAACACCTCACCCTAAATCAATTTTCGATAAGCAAAAAATGAAACCAATTACCACCCCGCCCGCCACACTGGATGACTCTTACATGGCCGCGAGTTTTCTGATTTTCTCGTCCATCTCTGTTACGGCGGCAACAAATTTGTCCGGTTCGCTGGAAGAGAGCCAGTGCAGCCCAAATCGTTCTTTCTCATATCCGAGATCTTCCATAAGCTCGAAAATCAACTCGGAACGGACGAGCGCTTTATGGTTACCGTCAATATAATGGCATTCGTTTAGGCGGCAGCCGAGGATCATGACAGCGTCAGCGCCCATAGACAACGCCTCGATGACAAATTCAGGGTGGACCATGCCAGAGCACATCACTCGAATAATCCGCACACTCGCCGGGTATTCCATCCTGGCGATGCCGGCAAGATCGGCGGCGGCGTAAGAACACCAGTTACAGCAGAAGGCAATAATTTTCGGTTGAAGATTCATGGCTGTTTTCCCTTATCCCACCTTGTAAGCAATGCCGTAATACCTGAGATCATGCCCCCAGTGCGGCCTGCATTTGGGCAAAAAGCTGTTTGACGGTAAAACCGGATACTGAAATCCCTCGCTTCGGACAGGTTCCCTGACAGATGCCGCAGCCTTTACACTGAACTTCATTGACTATGACGGTTTTCTGAATCACGTCCCCTTCTCCCCCACCTTCTTCAACGAGGGTGATGGCATGATAAGGACAGACATCAATACACAAAGCACAGCCGTCACAGGCGGCAACATCGACCACGGCCTTCACCGTATCCAACCGCATCTCGCGTTTAGATAATATTGTGGCAGCTCGCGCCGCCGCGACCAGGGCCTGGGCAATACTCTCCTCCATCGGTTTTGGATAATGGGCAAGCCCCGCAACGAACATTCCATCGGTTATACAATCCACAGGCCGCAGCTTAGCATGGGCCTCCTGGAAGAAACCCTGATCATCGACGGGAATATGGCAGACTGTTCCCAGCGCCCCCGCGTCCTCCTGTGGTCGGATGGCGACGGCGAGAATCACAATATCGGCGACAATTGAAAGCTGTTGATGGAGAATGTGGTCCCAGACCTCCACATCAATCTCCGCCCCCCTGGCCGTCACTGTTGGTTTGCCGTGCAATTCATAATTAATGAAAATGACCCCGAGTTTTCGGGCCTCTTTATACAAGGACTCGCGCAGGCCATACGTTCGCATATCACGATAGAGGATATACACGCTACGCTCAGGGTTCTCCTTTTTTAAGGAGATGGCCGACTGCACCGAATGGGTGCAGCAAACCTTCGAGCAGTACATGTGATCCTCCTCCCGCGAGCCTACGCATTGGATGAAGACAAATCGCCTCGCCTGCTTTACGTGCTTTTCCTTTTGTTCGAAGAGCTTATCAAAATGGACCGAGGTGACCACCCCCGTTATCGACCCGTAGTTGTATTCTTTTGGGATGGCAGCCACCCCGCCGGTAGCGACTATCCCCGCGCCGTGTTCGATAGATATGGTCT
Source organism: uncultured Desulforhopalus sp. (assembly GCA_963677465.1). Taxonomy (GTDB): domain Bacteria; phylum Desulfobacterota; class Desulfobulbia; order Desulfobulbales; family Desulfocapsaceae; genus Desulforhopalus_A. Next base: position 3,652,396 of record OY781976.1, read on the forward strand.
TGCCGTTCTTACCAGTGAGGGTCGAATGGAAATTACCGACAACACCCGTGACCTGGCCCACCGTTCTTTCCTTATGGATGATAATCCGCTCGTGGCAGATGACCTGGTCGATCAGCTTTGCCACCTGTGTCCGAACATGTTCTCCGGTCCATGTATACTTGAGGTTGAGACCGTTGCCACCCAAGGTGTCGGTCCTTTCCACCAGATGAACGGTGAAGCCTTGCTCTGCCAGATTGAGGGCAGCAGTCATCCCGGCAACCCCACCGCCGACGACCAGACACTTCTGAATAATGGGCATGGCGGCGCTTTGCAGATCCTCGTAAAATGAGGCTTTGGCCACCGCCATCCGTACCAGATCCTTAGCCTTACTGGTCGCACCCACCGGATTGTTACCATGGACCCAGGAGTCTTGATTACGGATATTGGCCATCTCCAACAGGCATTCATTCAGACCGGCGACTTTAAGCATCTTGCCAAAGAGCGTCTCGTGGGTTTTAGGAGAACAGGCAGCAATAACAATCCGGTTAAGCCGGTACTGCTGTATCAAACGAATGATAGATTCCTGACTATCCTGGGAACAGGCGAACATTTTGCGATCTACATAGACCACATCTGGAAGAGTGCTGGCATATTCCGCCAGGGCCTTGACGTCCACCACACCAGCAATATTGGTGCCGCAATGACAGATAAAGATGCCTGTGCGAGTCTCTTCATTGGTGAGGTCCCTCTCTTTCGGGTATTTCGGCACGACAACCATCTGATTTCTGGCACAAGCAAGCAGCTCCGCTGCTGCGGCGGCCGAGGCCGACCCCTCAACCACCGATCGGGAGATATCCTTTGGTCCGGCAAGGACGCCGCAGGTGAAGACCCCTTGCCGGGATGTCCCCACCGGGGAAAAATCGGAAGTTGCCACAAAGTTACCAACGGTAAGTCTGATATCGGCTACTTGGACCAGGTCAAGAACGTTTTTCGGTGTCTGCAACCCAACAGCGAGAACCACCATATCGAAAATCTCCTCGATTTGCCGACCCTCCTCATTGACGTAGCGCAGCCTGAGGTCGCCACTTTTGCCATCCGTAGTCACTTCCCCCATGCGACAGCGAACAAAAAGCACCCCAGCCTCATCTTTTGCCTGCTCCATGAATTGCTCAAAGCCCTTGCCGTGGGTGCGCATATCCATATAAAAGATTGAGGCCTGCAGGCTTGCGTTAAGGTCCATTGCCGTCACCGCCTGCTTAATTGCCGTCATGCAGCAGACCGATGAACAGTAGCTATTGCTCCATGGACTCTCGTCTCTTGAACCAACACATTGCAAAAACGCTATCTTTCGCACCCGCTTGCCATCCAAGGGGCGCTTGAAGTATCCCATGGTGGAGCTGGATGCGGAAAGATACCGTTCAAATTGCAGAGAGGTGAGAACATTGGCATTCGTCCCATAGCCCCACATCCCTGAAGGTCTCGGGTCAAAAACTTCAAAGCCGGTAGCCAGAATGATAGCTCCGACATCGATATGAAGAGTCTCTTCACTATCATTGAAATTTATCGCCCCGGCAGGACAAACCTCCTCACAGAGGCCGCAGCCCGCTGACTTTTGCAGACGAATGCAGTTAAGCGGATCGATCTGGTATTTTAACGGCACCGCCTGGGGAAACTTGAGGTAAATTGCCTGCCGCTTACCGATTCCCGCATCGTATTCGCTTTCAACCTTTTGGGGACATATTTCAGCGCAGAGACCGCAGGCGACGCACTTGGACATATCCACATAGCGCGGTGTCACCCGCAAGGTGATCGCAAAGTTTCCGGCGACACCGGAGATATCGGTAATTTCACTCTGGGTAAGGATTTGAATGTTCGGCTGCCGACCGCATTCAACCAACCTGGGAGCGATGGTACACATCGAACAATCATTTGTCGGGAAAGTCTGGTCCAATTGGACCATGCTGCCACCGATGGCACCGGACTTTTCAACCAGGTATACGTAGAACCCGGAATCGGCAAGGTCCAGCGCCGCCTGCATCCCAGCGATCCCGCCGCCGACAATCATCACCGAGCCGATTTTTTCTACATCCGACATGTTAAATTTGCTTTCCTTTTTCCCACCTTCAATATCAGACCATCATACCGTTATTCTTCATTTACTCGCCTTGACCAAGGAATCCGCCACCAGTTGCCAGATGTATTTGACCTTGATATTCAGGTCGAATTCCTTGTTGAGTGATTTCAAGATCTGGTCCCGGCAGCTATGACAAGCAACAATGACCAGGCGCCCACCCGACTCGGCGATTTGTCTGGCCTTCAATCGACCATGATATACCCGCTCGGGAGAGAACGGCATTGACCAGGCACCTCCTCCGGCCCCGCAGCAATAAGAACTGTTCCGGTTAGGATGCAACTCACGAGAATCGTTACAGCAGGCATCGATTATCTGCCGCGGCTCTTCAAAATATGCCTGGCCAAAGGCTTTCAATGATTTTCGACCGTAGTTACAGGAATCATGGTAGCTGACCGGCATAGAATGTTTGGTGGGATCCAGCCGAATTCTGCCATCCTTGATGTATTCCAGCAACAAATCGAAGATAGTGACGACACGGAACTCTTTTAGCGCCTCGGGATACCATTTATTTAACCCAAATCTGGTGGCAAAATAGGCATGACCACACTCGGGCAGGAGCAACACTTTACAATTGAGCCGCCGCATATTGTCGACAATCCTGCCCACCACTGTTTTCAGGGCTTCATCATCACCGGAAAACAGCCCCCAGTTCACACCATCCCAGTTCTCTGAAGGAATGGTCCAGGATTCACCGGCGGTGTGAAAGATCTTCCACCACCATTTGAGATTATCCGGTTCACCGAAAGGAAGCTTGGAGTTCACTGTCACCAGTACCCGCGCACCATGGATATCAATGGGGGTTTTAAATCCAGGGCAACCTTCCTCACTCAGCTCTTCACCCAGCGTCTCACAGAGATAAACGAAGTCATCCTTGGGAATACCGAGGTTATTGCCGCACTCAAGGCTCATGGTGACACCTCTATGGATCGGCCCAGGTAGTTCAGGACGTTTCCTGGCACCACGGATCTTTCTGATGAGGGCAACGATCTCGATATTCGCCGGGCATGCCTCCTCACATTTGCCACACATGGTGCACTTCCAGAGCCAATCGGACTGCACCAGTTGCTCATCCAGACCGAAGACCGTCATCCGGACAATCTTGCGCGGATCCAGGCCATCGACTCCCGAGATAGGACAGAGCCCGGCACAGGAGCCGCAGGTGAGGCATGAATCAGCCCAGAGTGGATCCAGAGCAAAGGCGCTTTTATTGCCGCTCACCAAAAGAGTCGGAAGATCGGCTTTCCTTACTTTCCTTAGAGTATCGTTTTTCTTGGTCTTTTCTCCTCGTCGGTCCTGCGGCTCCCTGCCAAATTTTTCACAGAGTTTTTGATAGTCGTCAAACCGCATGACGCGCTTTCGCCCCGGGCCCTCGGAAGCGACCAGGAAACCAGATTTAATCCAGTTCCTTATAGTGTTCCGATGGACCCCGAATTCTTCTGCAAGCTGGCTGACCTTGAATTCAAACATCATGAAAGATGTATCTTCTCCATCTGTTTTTGACCGTTTTCAGGATGAAAAGCAGGATAACTATTTATCCGCAAATGGGTTCGGCGTACCCGGTTCGCCCGGCAGCCATACACCCCTCAGGATGTCGCAAAAATCCTCCCGTTCATTTTCTCCAAGCACCCCTAAAGAAAGGGCGAGAAAGGTCCAGAGGTTGCTGACATAAAAACCACCATTGAAATGGTGTGAAAGATCGTGTATCTGGGCATGGCAATTGTGGCAGGGAGTAATACAGTACCTGGCGCCGGTTTCCATTATTTGATCGAATTTTATTTTCCCGTATTTGTGCCGTTCCTCATTAAAACCGGATTGCAGATAGCCACCACCACCACCGCAGCAGAAATTATTCGATTTATTCGGTGTCATGTCGATGAAGTTTTCTTCGCCAACACAGGCTTTGACGACAAAACGCAGGTCGTCGGCATAGACATCGCCATATTCCTTGCGAACCTGATTACAAGGGTCCTGAACGGTGAAGCGCATTTTCAGATCTTTGTTCCAGTCACTGCTTGGCTTGAGTCGGCCTTCCCGTATCCATTGTGCGTAATAATGGACAACTATTTTTACAACCAGATCGGTCTGGATGCCAAATCGCCGGATGCCCTGATTGACTGAAAATGTCGAATGGCCACATTCGGTGTTTAAGTAAACCTTGCAGCCAAGTTCTTCGGCTTTTCTCACCGTTGCCGTGGTAATTTGTTCCCAGCCGGAATCATCGGCCAGAAACATGCAGTAGTTTTCACCGGCCCAGGCAGTGCTGCCATAAGTCCAATCAGCACCGGCCAGATGGAGAATTTTCCAGAGAGGAACCATTTCGTCGGGGAGCGAAACCGGCTCACGGGAATTCTGGCTGAGGAAAAAGGTGGCTCCCTCCTTATCGATAGGTGCCTGGAGATTTTCCCAGCCAGGTTGGGTTTCGCGCACTTCTTCCAGAACATCTTCCACGACAAAGCGAAAATCATCAGGAGGCGTTCCGGTCGCGCTGGTGCTCGGATTTCTGAGAGCCATATCGCAGGATTTCAGGATACCGATTGGCCGGTCTTCGCGCGGCCAGAGGAGTTTTCGTCCCTCCATGATCAAGCCGGCAATATTTATTTCCATCGGACAGACGTAGGTGCAGCGCATGCACATGGAGCACATCCACACCCATTTATGGACAGCCAGTTCATCGTCCATGCCCATGGCCGCCATGCGCAGGAATTTTCTCGGGTCCATATCGAGAAGACCTGTTGCCGGACAACCGGCCGCACACGCGCCACAGGTAAGACAAAGATTGAGATTGCCTCCTTTTGGTATTGCCTCTTGAACCTTATCCAGAAATTTTCTTTTTTGAGCCGATTTGATATGCAGTGTCTTACTCATGCTCTCTCCTTCAGAAAATGGTGCAGACCGAGTACCCGTTTGTCGGATTTTTTTCCGTATAACCTTGAGGACAGACTTCTAAGCAGGGCTGAAACCTGAAAGACAATCCTTTCTTCACTCCCTACTAACGCACCGCATTATTAAATCAATATTTGCTATATTGCAAATAGGTTATTCCTATTAATAGCGCCATGTCAATAACCGAAAGAAGCCAAATCTGAACGCCACCTTTTTTCCTTGACATTTGTCGACTAAACAGGAAATATAACACATATTTTTGATTCGTGTTACCTTTAGTTGTTAGTAATAACAGGGCTTACAGAGGTGCTACATTGTAAACACCCTCGTATTCCAGGCACGATTTACGCGATTTACAAATGGCAAATGCAGAGTTGTTCACTCATTTATTCAAGGAGTCAGATACATGTGGGCAAGCAGTAAAATTTCTCTTTTTCTGGTCACTCTGATCATGCTGTCCGGACAAGTAATCCCGGTACAGGCAACCAAACAAACTGACCAGATCCAAAAACCTGTCGCTGAATCAATCGACATCCGCCAGGACACCCAACACCAGGAAGAGCAGTGGCGAAATGACAAGCAAAAGCTGCTTGCCCATTACGATCAATTGGAACAGGAAAAGACGCAACTGACGGCCAGGAAACAAGCGCTTGAAGAGCAAGTGGCGAGTGCAAAAACCCGCATTGCCACTAGACAGAAACAGCTGGACGATATCGAACAGATCCAGACAAGCATCACGCCCTTGATTGCCGGTCTGATAGAGGAACTGCAACAATTCGTCACCAGCGACCTGCCCTTTTTGACCGAGGAACGTCGCGAACGAATACGCCGCCTAGTGGCCTTACGAGATGATCCGGAAGTGACCGTCAGTGAAAAGTTTCGCAAAGTTATGGAAGCCATGCTGATCGAGGTGGAATACGGCAACACCATTGAAGTGTATCAGGAAACCATTGAGACCGGCGGACGTCAAACATTGGTCGACATCTTTCGCCTCGGCAGACTCGCCCTTTTCTTTCAAAGCCTTGATCAAAAAGAATGTGGTTTTTACAACGTTGCAGACTCGACCTGGCAGTCGTTGCCGACCTCATATAACCGGACCATATTATCTGCCATGGAGATCGGTGCTAAACAGCGACCGGTGGAGCTGTTAACTCTACCGCTCGGAAGGATTCGGTTGTAATGAACTCATTATTTATCTTCAGACCTATCCCCTTACTTTTATTATTGTTACTGGTTGTTGCACCTGCTGAAGGCAGCCAGGATATGCGGGAGCTCCAGGTGGAAGCCCGTCAGGCCCTGCAAAACTTACAGCAGAAAGCAGCGGCCGAGAAAGAGACGGCTCGCCAGGACGCCGAGCGCAGCAGAAATCGTATCAGCAGTGACCGCGCCACCCTGCTCCAGGCTATCCAAAAGCTTGAGAACGAGGTTGGGATACTCGACAACGCCGTTGTTTCTCTTGAAACAGAGGAGAAAGCCCTCGCCGAACAGGAAACAGAGCTTATCGAAGAAGTATCTGCGGCAGAAAGCGTTGTTCGTGAGTTGATTGGTGTCATTCGGGTCAATGCCAAGGATATGGAAAGCTCCATATCGGCAAACCTGCAAACAGCTTTAACCAACACCAACACCGATTTTTTGCAGGCTATTGCCAGTCAGGGTCAGTTTCCGGGCATGGCGGATATCATCAAAATGACCGAGGCTATCCGCCAACAGATCCGCGATGCCGGTAGCGTACACATGACTCGCGGTTCAATTATTGACCGTAGCGGTAATACCACCGAGGCCGATATCCTGGTTCTCGGCAATTTCACCGCTGCCTACCGGCTGGGGGACGAAGTCGGCTATTTAAATTATTCCCCTGCCGGCCGCAAACTCTTTGCTTTATCCCACCTGCCCTCCGGCCACCAGCAAAAACAACTTCGCCAATATATGGAAGGAGAGGACGATGCGGTCCCCATGGATATCTCCCGCGGTGGCGCACTCAGCCAACTGGCCCATAGCTTAAACCTCTGGCAACAGATAACAAAAGGCGGCCCGCTGGCCTGGCCGATCCTCATCGTTCTGGTCCTGGGAATCCTCATAATAATCGAACGGATGATTTATCTCTTTATCAACCGTATTGATGCCGATGGTTTTACCCATAAAATTGAAACACTGGCAGCTGAACAAAACTGGCAGGCCTGCAAAGAGGAATGCGCCAGGCTCATCGGCAAACCGGTGGCCCGGGTGGTCTCTGCCGGTTTAGCCTGCTACCAGCTGCAGCGTGAAGTTATGGAAAACGCCCTCCAGGAGGCAATTCTCCGGGAAGTCCCGCCCATGGAACGTTTTCTGTCAACACTCGGCATGCTGGCTGCAATCGCGCCGCTGCTTGGGCTCTTAGGGACGGTCACCGGAATGATCGATACCTTTCAGGTCATTACCCAACACGGCACTGGCGACCCGCGAATGATGTCCGGCGGAATTTCCGTGGCCCTGGTAACCACCATGCTCGGACTATCGGTGGCCATCCCCATCATGCTTGGCCACACCCTGATCAGCCGCGCTGTGGATAACCGTATCGCCCAAATGGAAGAAAAAGCCGTGGCAATTCTCAATATCGTTCAAAAGAACCGCAATGCAATTGATTGATAGTCTTCATGATATTTTCCAGCAATTTTCGGAGTATATGCAAACCGGCGGAATTGTCATGTGGCCGCTTGCCGCGGTCAGCCTGGTCATGTGGCTGCTGATCGTTGACCGGGTACTGTTTATCCGGCGTCTGCACCGCAAGACCATGAGTTTTCAGACGGCCTGGGAACATGTCAAGGATGGCAGATTTCCAGAACCAAAACAATACGATGGCGCCCTCGCCCTACTGATCACCAAATTCATCCAGGCACGGAGTGGCGATGGTCAGCTGGACCGATTTATCCTCGACGAGACGGTCATGCGCTTCAACCGTTCTTTGGTCGACCGCTTGACGATCATCGGCGTACTGGCTGCCATTGCTCCATTACTGGGACTGCTTGGCACCGTGACGGGCATGATCACCACCTTCGATGTGTTGGCAGTTTTCGGCACGGGCAATGCCAAGGCCATGGCCGGTGGTATTTCCGAGGCCTTAATCACCACCCAGACCGGTTTGATGATTGCCATTCCAGGTCTGTATATGAAGGGATTTCTCGATCGCCGCGCCAGCAACCTGACCAAAAGAGTTTCCGCCGCCGGACTGTATTTACGGCGGCAGTTATGACTTCTAATACCACCAACACGCTCTAGGAGAAAGCGAAACGACCTATGCTGAATATATCCGCCACCCGGCGCAACAATCGCTCCGCAGTGGAGCTGAATATGGCGCCACTCATCGATATGGTTTTTATCTTGCTCATCTTCTTTCTGGTCACCACCAGCTTTGTCAAGGAGACCGGCATCGACGTCAGTCGGCCCACTGCAGCTACGGCGGTGAGCCAGGAAAAAGCGACAATCCTTATCGGTATCAACGCCAAAAATCAGATTTTTATCGATCACAGAGAGGTTGATGTCAGAGCGGTACGCGCCAATGTTGAGCGCACCCTGGCTGAAAATCCAGAAGGAGCTGTGGTGGTGGTTGCCGACAGAGCCAGCAGCACCGGCACGGCTATTCAGGTTATGGACGGTTGCCGGATGGCTGGGGCGCAGAACGTATCCCTCGCAGCCAATCTGCCCCAGAGCGAATAAGAGTGTTATGAACGGCTTCCTTGACATATCACCATTTCAGGTAAATTTGCTTCGCAGTAGGTGGATTCCGCGGATTTTGACGGTGATTATTGCGCTGGCAATTAACCTCGCCCTGTTCAATCTTATGCCATATCTGCTGCATGGAACCGCAGATAAACCGTCCATGAACCAAGTCATTGCCAAGATCAATGTCATCCGGCTCAAACAGCCGGAAAGCGAGGTCAAACGAACACCAGAAAAACCTCCCGAGCCGCCCCCCCAACCAAAAGCACCGAAACCTCCATCAGCCAAACCAGCCCCGACAAAATTAACGTTGCCGTTTTCCATCAATCCGCGACTGCCGGCTGGCCCTAATACCCTGTCACTGCCAGTCCTGCCAGCGGCGACAATCAACACTGTCGGCCTTAAGGATATTTTTTCCCTCGGTGATCTCGATTCCCCATTAATGGTGCTCACCCGCATTCCGCCAATCTATCCCCTCAGTGCCAAACACCGGGGCAAGGAGGGCTGGGTTCGTGTCCGCTTTATCGTCTACGAAGACGGTCATGTGGGCAATGTCACGGTGGAAGACAGTGAGCCACCGGACATTTTCGACGCCAGCGTCATCCGTTCAATCTCCGGTTGGCGGTTCAAAGCAGGAACAATCGCCGGCCATGCCGTCAAGGCCTGGGCCGAGACCACCGTACGATTCAAGCTGGACTGACAATTTGCGCAAGAGACTATGAAGAAAAACAGTTTTTGCAAAAACAACAATCAGAGAGGTACACCATGAGCAAAGCACCCGGAATTATGCACATTCTCGCCTGTGTTCTTATGCTTGGCCTGGGCACCATTGTTTTGCCGCAGCAGGGAATGGCCGGAGTTGAAAAAAGAGATCTATCCTTTGGCGCAAAGATAGTTCTTGCCAAGGCGAGCAAGCTGATGGAGAGCAAGAAGTACGACCAGGCTATTGCCACGCTACGAGAATTTCAGGCTGCTGACTCCGCTCCTACAGCAACTGATGCATCAGATTGCCATGACTATCAGCGTGCAGAAATCTATTATGCCCTTGGTACCTGTTATCTGATGCAAAACGACTATCGTCAGGCAGCCAAAACTCTTGAACAGGCGGTGCAGCATGATCCACAGCACCTTTCCGCCTGGCTGAATTTAGCTAAATCCCATTATGAACTGAGCAAATATTCTCAGGCAGCAAAGTGCTTTGCCAAAGTTTATGACCTCAGCCCAGAGAAAAACCCCGACTACATCTATTACAGTGCGGTCGCTTTTCTGCTGGCCCAGCAATACGAACCGAGTATCGCTGCATTTGACCGGCTTCTTGCCGATCATCCGAAGAAAATCGAACCCGCCTGGCGGGAAAATCTGGTGCACGCCCTGCTCAGTGCCAACCACGTCCGACGGGCGCTGCCGCATATCCAAACCCTTGCAGAACAGTATAGCGGCAAAAAACAAATCCAGTGGCAGGAAATCCTGTTGCAGCAATACATGGAACTCGAAATGCGCAAAAAGGCTCTGGCCTATGCTCTTGCCCTGACGGAACAGGCCCCTACCCAGCCAAAATGGTGGAAGGCATTGGCATCCATCTATTTACAGAATGGCAAATACCAGCCTGCTCTTACTGCTATGGTTATTGACAGCTATCTTGAACCGCTCTCCGACCAGGAAGCCAAACTGGTGGCGGATCTCTATTTACAACTGGGAGTCCCGGACAAGGCCGCGGGTCTCTACCAGGCTCTTCTTTCCGAGAAAAACACTCCCCGGCTGGTCGAAAGGCTGATCCTGTCCCTTCGCCAATTGGGCAAACCTGAAGAAGCACTGGCCATCCTGGATAAATTTGCTCCGACCAGCAAGGTCCCGGAACTACTCATGCAGAAAGCCGATGTCTTGTATGAACTGGGAAAATATCAAGCAGCGGCGGAACTCTACCGACAAACGGCTGAAAAAGGCAGTCGGCAGAAAGATCGTGCCCTGCAGATGGCCAAGTACGCCATGCTCCAGGCAAGTTATGCGGAGACCAATCGGCATCAGTCAGAACAGGTAATGACATTTTGACCTTTTGCCGCATTTTGGTCATTTCATAATGAAGAAGCAACAAAAAAGGCAGTCGCAATCCCGGCAAGGACGTCGCGACTGCCTTTACAATGAAGTCCTGGTAAAAGGATCTTCGCCAGTAATTTTACTCCCGAAGTATCTCCGGTGTCAATCAATGAATACCGACCAGAAAACCCAATCACAGAGTTGTTAAGCATTGATTGCAACACGTCAAACCGAGGAGGAGATACGTAAAATGAGGTGCAAGATTATTATTCCGGTGGCTGCGATATTGGCCATGATGGCCCTGCCATGCCTTGCAGCATCTGAAAAGGAGCAGCAGGTGGACGAGTCACAATCGGAGCAGGTGCAACAGCTGGAAGATATAGAAGTCAAGGAGACAGGCGGTGCCCCAGGACTAAGACAAACCCCGACGGAGACGGTCATCGATGTGGATACTTTTCGCACCATCGGCCCCCAGACAAGCGTGCTTGATATCCTGAAGACACAGTCTGTTATCGACTTTCGCGGCAGTAATGACTTTGACCCTGGAGTAGACTCTATCTTCCTGCGCGGCTTTGATGCCACACGGTTTGTCACAGCAATTGATGGTCTCACCATCCAGAAAACCGGTGGTCGAAAATCCTCCAATATCGTCGACTATTCCCAACTGCCCACCTTTCTTCTCAAGGAGATAGAAATCCTACCAGGGCCGCACTCAGCGCTGTATGACAGCAAGAGTATCGGCGGTGTTATCAATATGGTCACTCGAAAGCCTCAGCATAGGGAAAGCCTAAAGCCGGACGTCACAATCAGTGGTGGTTACGGCTCTTACGATACCTGGACCAGCACGACCACTGCCGAGGGGGCGGTGCAAAATTTCACCTACGATCTTGCCTACCAGTATCTTTCGAGTGACGGTTATCTGCGCAACAGCGAGACCAGTATCAACACGTATTATGGTCGCCTGGGTTACTTGTTGCCCGCTGACGGTTTTATAACGTTGAGTGCTTCAGAGACTGACACCGACAGACATGACCCGGTCAATAATCCAGGAACAGATGGTGATTATGACGATGACTACCCCGATGCCGAAGGCGGTGTTTTCGACCCATATATGCAACCCACATGGGATAGTAAAGCTCACAACTATCGACTGAACGTCGAACAACCATCGCCCATCGGCACGGTTCAGTTCGAGGGTTATACCGGTAAGAGCAATCGTAAGCGGGCCTATTACGCCAGTACCAGTGACACCAGTCTCTCGGTGATGGATACCGACTGGTGGCAGGAGGGGGCAAAACTTCAGGATGAGTACCAGTGGACGGATAATCATTCGACCATTCTTGGCGTTGACATAGCCCGCCTCTATGATGATGGCATCGATGACGACAAACACAAGCGGATTAACAAGAAGGGAGCCTATCTCCAGCATGAATGGACCATCGTCCCATCGCTTTCGGCTCAATTGGGCTTGCGTTATGAGGATGTCAAAATCTGGGTGACCAATAATGGCCAGATACCTGGCAGAGATGATGTCGTCAACCGGCATTGGAACCAGGCCATGCCGAAATCATTCTTTACCTGGAAGATGGATGAGCTGGCACCCTCTTTACGTGATACCTCCCTTTCGGTCGGCATCAGCAAAATATGGCGAGCCCCGGACTTTCATGGTGACTACAACCCGCAGGGTAAACCGGCCGGGGTCTACCTTGATCCGGAACACGGCATTGGCTACGACCTCATACTCAACCGCAGATTATGGAACGATATCTCCATCAAACTCGATTACTCTTTCTACGATATAAAAGATTATATCGCGTCCAACCAGACGTATGCCCAATACTCGGGCAGCAGTGCCGGGATTATGCGTTACAGCGACTACAAGATTAATCTGGAAGAAGTCTATCGCTACGGATTTGACATTGAGCTGGGCGGTCATATCATCGACGATCTCTCCTTTTACCTGTCCTACTCATGGCAGGAATTTGAAAATCAGGGTGATGAACCAGCCGGCGAGACTGAACTCGATCAACGGGCCAAAAATCGTGTTAGTGCGGGGCTATGCTATAACCTCTTTGCCAATACCGCCCTGCTGACTGACATTAATTACCAGAGCAAGGAAACTATCGAAATTTCGGAAGAGGTGAGCCCGGATGTCTGGGACTTTCGGCAGGTGCAAAATGATGCCTACTATACCTTTGATTTTTCCGTTCAACAGAAACTCTTTACCAGCACAGGATGGCTGAGAAACGCCATGGTCACTGTCTATGTGAAAAATGCATTTAATGAGAAATATTACAACACATCCGGCTTTCCGGCTACCGACCGTACTATCGGCACAACCATGAGCTTCAGTTTTTAACAACCAAGAGAGGTAGAAACGTGATTGAAGAACAACAGAGAGTCTGGGAAGAACGGTGGCAAGCCGCAATCGATGGTTCACCGATGCGCCGTCGTCGCCGGCAACAGGACACCTCCATGCAGCGCTGGAATAAGATGGCCGAGGATTTTACCAAACGGACATCGAACAAGGAAAATGACGAAAAACGGGAAAAAACTGTGGAATGGCTACAGGAAATGGGCGGCTTGACCAGCACATCGAGAGTGCTGGATATCGGCGCCGGGCCGGGCAACTGGTCTCTGCTCCTCGCCCAAAACGGTGCCCATGTCACCGCGCTGGAGCCGGCCGACGGCATGGCCGACATCCTGCAAAGCCGAATCGAGGCGGAAGGAATCAACAATATTACCATCGACCGGCGTACCTGGCAGGAAATCAATTTGGCCGAAGAGCAATGGGCGGGGGCCTTTGATCTGGTCTTTGCCTCCATGACCCCAGGGATTGACGGGCCGGAAAGTTTGAGCAAGATGATAGCTGCATCCAGGGAGTTCTGCTACCTGAGCGCCTTTTCCGGCCGAAACTGGCAACAGTGGTACGGCAATTTGTGGCGCATCGTCTTTAATGAAAGTCTGGACGGTAATGGCAATGATATAATCAATCCCTTCAACCTTGTCTACGCCATGGGCTATCGCCCCGAGCTGAGGTTCGACTTCTGGGATCATGCCATCACATGGCCACGGCAAAAGGCCATTGAAGATTTTTGCAACCATCTGGAGATGTATACCGAACTCACCGAGGAAGTCACAGAGATGGTTGCCCGCTATGTCGACGACCATTCCCAGGAAGGCACCTTTTCTCAGACCCGCAGCGGCTGCCGGGGAATGATGGTCTGGAATATCAATAAACGGATATTAAAAACATCATGAAAAATAAGATAAAGACCGCCTCTCTTTCGCTGTTCTTTATTTGCCTTCTGCTGCTGGCCGGATGCGATTCCAGTGATCAAAACCCCCGGCAGGAGCAGGAGAAAATTGGTACAGCGGACAGCAATTCTATGGTTGAGGTCATTCGCTTGGCGGGTGGTGACTGGGGCTATCCGTCACCATTTGCCCACTATCCTAGAGGGCCGGGAGGGTTCAAAATGGCACTGATCTTTGACAGCCTGCTCGAACGCGACGAAAAGGGGTTGATCCCCTGGCTGGCGGAAAAATATTCTATCGATAGCGATGGACTGACGTATCACTTTACCATTCGGCAAGGCGTCTGCTGGCAGGATGGACAACCGCTCACCCCGGGCGATGTGGTCTTTTCAATGAATTATGCCAACCGCCACGCCGCCACCTGGTCCTACATCTTTGAGGCCATTGATTCTGTGACAGCAGGACCAGAACAAAGCGTAGTGGTCCGGTTGAAAAAGCCTAATGCCGCCATGCTTGACAGTCTCGGCCGAACCCGCATTATTCCCCAACATATCTGGGAAAAGGTGGAGAGGCCGAAAGAGTTCCTTGCGCCCGAAGCGGTGATCGGCTCGGGTCCGTATCGCCTGACCAGCTATAGCAAAGAACACGGAACCTATCGCTTTGAGGCTTTTGATAATTTCTGGGGCCCGAGGCAACGGGTGAAGGCCATTGAGTTTGTTCCTGTCAGCGAACCGCTCCTGGCATATGAAAAAGGAGAACTCGACCTGATTGGGGTAACACCGGATGTCCTGACCAAATTCGATAAGGATCCCGCCAATAAGATTATCCAGAATCCGGCCTTCTGGGGCTATCGCTTGCTTATGAATATGGGCAAAGTCGATTGCCTGCAACATGTCGAAGTGAGACAGGCCATGGCCCACGCCATCGACCGGCGTGAACTGGTCGACAAGATCGCCCGCGGGGCTGCTGTGCCGGGGAGTCTCGGTATCCTGCCGCCCAACCATGTCATGGCGACAACGGCTATCAGACAATATCCCTTCGACCTGCAACAGGCCAACGCACTGCTCGATCAGCTTGGATACGTGCGCAAAAATGACCAAGGCACACGGCTTTTGGCCGATGGTCAACCCTTTGTCCTGGAACTGTTGTGCAGCAGTCAGGAGGTACGGATGGCCGAACTGATCCGCCAGCACTTCAACGAATCAGGTATCGAGCTAAAGATTCGCAGTGTCGACGGTAAGACCAGGGATTCGCGGGTACGGGCAAACGACTACCAGCTGGCGATCATCGGTCATGGCGGTTGGGGCGGCGATCCCAACTATCTGGTAGCCCATTTGGCCGGGGATGTTTTTGCTCAGAGCATGTCACCGTCGCAATCCGGCCAGCCGGGTTTAGATGACCCAGAGCTGATAGATCTTTTGCAGCGACAGGCGCTCGAAATTGATGCGGACAAGCGGCGGCAATTGATCGTCAAGATCCAGAAAATGGCGGCTGAACTGGTGCCGGAGATTCCGCTGTTCTATACCACCGGATACACGATGTACCATCCGGCCAAATACGACGGCTGGATGAACATGTACGACCATCACAGCCTGCAACACAGTAAGCTGTCGTATCTGGAGCGCCAAGGGCCAGCCGCAATACGCCAGTAGCAAGAAGGAAAAAAGGGCAAAAATATGCAACGACACTCCAAGCGTTTTTTTGAATATCTGCTCACAGTCTTAATCGTCGTTTCGCTGAACTTTGCCCTGCCACGGATAATGCCGGGTGATCCTTTTCTTTACCTGTCAACC
The DNA here is from genome assembly GCA_963677465.1 of uncultured Desulforhopalus sp. Lineage (GTDB taxonomy): Bacteria > Desulfobacterota > Desulfobulbia > Desulfobulbales > Desulfocapsaceae > Desulforhopalus_A. Next base: position 3,668,170 of record OY781976.1, read on the forward strand.
GACCAGGGTGAAGAGATTGCCGCCTTCAGCCGCAGCCAGGAGGACTACTATCGCCAGCAATACCATCTGGACCGCCCGGTAATGGTACAATACGCCCACTATCTGCTGGAGCTGGCCCAAGGCGATCTGGGCTATTCCATTTACTACAACCAAGGCGTTTCCACCATCCTTCTCCACCGACTGCCCTGGACCCTGCTGCTGGTCACCGCCGCCATTATTCTCAGCACCCTGGCCGGTTGTCTGCTGGGCAGCCTCAGTGCTATCTTTCGCGGACCAAGGCTTGACCGTTGGCTCTATCCATTGATGATTGCCATCTCGGAGATTCCCGCCTTCCTGCTGGGCCTGGTGTTGCTCTTTACCCTGGCAGCAGGCCTACAGCTCTTCCCGCTGTCCGGGGCCATGACCCACTTTGCCAGCTACGGTTCGAATTCAATTTGGCAGCGGGTTGGTGATATTGCGCTCCATGCGGTCCTACCGGTATTAACGCTGTCAATTGTCCGTACCGGCTCCATGTACCTGCTGGCACGTAACAGTATGACCACGGTGTTGACGAAAGATTATATGCGCACCGCCCAGGCTAAAGGACTGAGACCCTTGCGTATTCTTGTCCGTCACTCCCTGCGCAACGCCATGCTGCCCATCGTCACCCGGACGTTTTTAAGCCTTGGCGGCCTGGTGGGTGGTGCCATCCTAGTGGAAAATGTCTTTGCCTATCCCGGTCTCGGCCGCCTCATGCGCGAGTCGGTCATGGTCCATGATTATCCGATGATCCAGGGAATTTTCCTGCTGGTCACCATCAGTGTCCTGTCGGCCAACTTTCTGGCCGATCTAGTCTACCGGCGGCTTGATCCGCGCATTGTCGAAAAGGCTGTGGTGGTACGATGAATGCTCTCGATGTGCAATTTGCCGATGTTCAGACGAATACTGGTTTCTGGAGCTACCTGTCGGGAGTCGGCAGAACTGCCTTGCTGGTACTGGCAGCCGTTGTGATCATTGCCATGATGGCACCACTGATCTGTAGTCATTCCCACCAGACGCCCTCTGGCCCCGCACTTGCTGCTCCCAATAGTGAGCATTGGATGGGCACCGACGAGCTGGGCGTCGATATCTGGGCCCAGGTGGCATTCGGGGCGCGGATCAGTCTCGTCGTCGGTGTGGGTACCGCCCTCCTTGCAGGACTGGGTGGCGCGGCAGTGGGTATCGTTGCCGGCTACCGTGGCGGTCTGACCGATCAGCTACTGATGCGGCTGATTGATGTGCTGCTCGTTTTACCGGACCTGCCGGTGATGATTGTTCTGGCCGCCTTCTTTGGACCGAGCGTCTGGACCATCATTGTCGTGTTGTCGGCTTTTTCCTGGGTCATTAACGCCCGTATCGTCCGCAGTCGTGTGCTCAGTCTTAAAGAGCGCCGTTATATCAAAGCCGCCGAAAGCTACGGCGCAGGAGTTATCTACTTGCTGCGTCATCATTTCCTGCCGGAGGTTTTTCCTCTGGCGGCGGTGGGCATGATTCGCCTGGCCGGCCGGGCGATAGTCGCCGAAGCGGGCCTCTCCTTTCTCGGCCTCGGTGACCCAACTTCTCGGTCCTGGGGCCTCATCATCCATAATGCCCTGAGCTTCCCTGGTATTTATTATACTGAATTCTGGAAGTGGTGGTTGCTGTTCCCCTGGCTGGCCCTGACGCTGGTGGTCACGTCGCTGGCTCTTCTGGGCAAAGATCTGGAATCCATCGCCAACCCCGGATCAAGGAGGGGCGGATGCTGAACGTACAAAACCTCTCTGTTATCTACCAACAGGGCAAACGCCAAATCCCGGCGACCATGGATGTCAGTTTCTCGCTTGCAGCCGGCGAAAGCCTCGGTATCATCGGCGAATCGGGGTGCGGCAAGACCACACTCGCCCTGGGCATTATGGGTCTGGTGCGCGGCACATCCGTTGATGGCCAGGTGCTGTTCCAGGGACAAGACCTCAATGCCATGAAAAATAGTCAGCGCCGTCATTTTCGCTGGCGTCATATTGCCATGGTTTTCCAAAACAGTCTTGAGGTCTTCAACCCGGTGACCACCCTTGGCGAACAACTGACCGAAGCCCTGACAACCCATCTTGGGCTCTCTATGAAAGCCGCCCAGGACAAAGTCTCGGAGATGCTGGCCTTGACCGGGCTTGATCCACATTGGCAGAAGGCGTTTGCCCATCAGCTCTCCGGCGGCATGCGTCAACGCGCCTTGATCGCCATGGCCCTTGCCTGCGAACCGGACATCCTCATTGTCGACGAACCGACCACCTCCCTTGACCCCGAAAGCCGACTTGCTATTCTCGACCTGCTCGAAAGTCTGCAACAGCGGCTGGGCTTTGCCATGATCCTCATTTCCCATAACCTGCCGGCCATCCAGCGACTGACTTCGCGACTTTTGACCATGTACGCCGGTCGGGTCATTGAAGAGGGCGCCACCACTGATATTCTCAGTAATCCCCGGCATCCCTATACCCGGGGTCTGATAAACTCGGCGCCGGATTTTTTCCCCTACAAGGATCTCTGGGGCATACGAGGGATGCCACCAGGACTTGATGAAATAAGTGGCTGTGGTTTTGCAGAACGATGCTGCCAGGTTTCAGACCAGTGCACCAAAAGCCGCCCGGACCTCCAGGATCTCGGTCACGGGCGCCGGGTCGCCTGCCATAAAGGCGGTATTGAAACCCTACTGGAAGCAACCGGCATCAAAAAGACCTATACTATAGGCAAAAAAATCATCAAGGCTTTGCATAACGTCAACCTGCTTGTTCGCCGGGGCGAAGTAGTCGCCCTGGTGGGAAAATCCGGTTCGGGAAAATCGACACTTGCCCATGTGCTGGTTAATGTTTTGCAGGCAGATGAAGGGCAGGTACGATTCTGCAATCGGTTGGTGAAAAACCGGGAGGCCACGGCCATGATCGGTGGAATCCAAATGGTTTTCCAGGACCCCGGAGAGGCAATCAGCCACCGTCTTTCTGTCTTTGATGCCGTCCGGGAACCTCTGGATATCATGGCTTGGCGCGATAATGACAGTCGCCACGCAAGAGTGGTGGAAGTTTTGACTGCCATGCATCTGCCGACGTCCGTGGAGTTTCTGCAGCGCACCTGTCACTCTCTGAGTGGCGGGCAGCAGCAGCGGGTGGCCATTGCCCGGTCTCTCGCCACCGAGCCGTCGCTGCTGGTGGCAGACGAGATTACCGCAATGCTCGATCCATCCACCCAGGCGGTCATCTTACGAGAACTCAAAGGTCAGCAGCACCAGCGGGGTTTTTCCATGCTGTTTATCACTCACAATATCCATATTGCCCGAAAGATCGCCGACCGGGTCTATGTGCTGGACCAGGGTTTTATGGTCGAGGAAGGCGCGGCCTTTGAAGTGTTCAGCGACCAACCTCATAGAAATTCACAGGAGTTATTGATGACGACATCAAAAAATTAATTCCCCCTTTGCCAGCCCACAGCGGGATGGCCAACCACATTATCTCAGATCAATTAAAGGAGCTTGAATCATGTCAGCAGAAACGATTTTACAGAGTGATCTTTTTAAGAAATGTCTCGATTTTCACGGCCATCTCTGTCCAGGACTATCCATGGGCTATCTGGCCGCCATGGCAGGGATGGAATGGTTGTCGGCAAGACGGGCGGAGGATGAAGAGGTTGTGGCCATCGTTGAAACAGATGCCTGCGGGGCAGATGCAATCCAGGTTATTACCGGCTGCACCTTCGGCAAAGGAAACTTCATTTACCGGGACTACGGCAAATTTGCCTTCAGTTTTTTCAGCCGTCAGACCGGCAAGGGGGTACGCATCGCCCGAAAGGCTGAAAAACAAGATACGATCAATTCTGAGCACCACCAATTGATGGCCAAAATCAAGCAGGGCACTGCAACAGCCGAAGAACGCGAGCGTTTTCAGCAGCTGCATATCGCAGCCTCGAAACGTGTTCTCGACAAACAACCGGAAGAGTTGTTCTCCATCACGGAAATCACCGTGCCCTTACCGGAAAAGGCCCGGATCGAACCGTCGGTCAATTGCGATCGCTGCGGAGAACCGACCATGAGCACCAAACTTCAGCAAGTTGATGGGCAGCAGCTATGCCGGGGCTGTCTTGTCTAGAATCATAATTGAGTGAAAGGTTGAATCTTAGCCCCATTACCATCATAGGGTATTGGGGCCAAGATCAGGTCGTACACTTTTTTGAAAAATACTGAAATAAACGCTATTTTCCTGAGGGAGTTATAGATAATAACGAAATTAACGTGATCGCCTGGCATCAAACTTTCCTTAAATTTGGGCCGAAACAAAGTTCAATGATTTTTTCAGCAACATAGTTCCCCCACCCTGAGAAATAATTGTCTTGGCCCTTTCCACATCAAGGACATAGGCCCCACTCACTTGCGTTATTCCGGTACCGGCAAAGGCCTCTGGACATACCGGCGTCGAGGGGCCGAGCATCACCGCAGCCCGGTTTCCAGTCAGGGCGGCAAGCAGGCCATCAATGGTATTGTTGATTATGCTGGTGGAGGTGATGATCGCCACATCGCATTCACCAAGGGCGGCCATACCAGGACCTACGGCGATGACTCCTGGCTTATCGCCATCCAGCTCAATAATTGTCAATTGACAACCAGTAGCTTTTATTTTGGGGATGAGCGGAGCAAAATAGCCAACCATAACAACATGATCGCTGGCTTGCAACTTCAGCAAAGAAATTGATTCTTCCTCCAGCAGAGTTCGATCAACTCTGCTGTTTATGGCATTAAAGGTGGCAAGACCAATCGCCCTTTCGAGGTAATTTACACTCGTCAGCCAGCTCAGCAGTTCCTCCGCATTCATGCCCACCAGGTCTCCAGCCTTGCGAAGGTGGGTGCAGGAACCGGACTGTTTTTTGTCCGGAGTCCAAGCCAAGCCCGCACTGCCGTCGTTCAGCTCAATAATGGTATACCCCAGTCCGAGCCGCACATCGGCTATAGTGCTGGTTGCACAGAGCGGCTTGGCAATTTCGATGAGGTTTTCAGCAATATTCATTTTCTCTCTCCACGACTGATTTATAATACACAGCAAATCAACCCAGCCTGAATCGATTTACTTATAGGATATGGCAAAGTTACTGCTGGTAATACTGCCACAGTATTCATTTCAATCTAAAGACAATGGGCAGGACTATTCGGGCCACGGCTGGCGATTTGGGAAAAGGAGCACTTCGACGAACTGCCGCAATAACACTTCTATCAAGCAAGGTATGCCCTGAACTTGAAGTAATGCGGATATCCTCCACCCTGCCCTCCGCGCCAATAAGAAACGATACTTCTATTTTACCGCAAAGTCGCCTTTTCCTCGCCGAGTCCGGAAAAGAAAGATTACGGGCAACGATCTGGCGGATATAGTCGTAATTCATCCGAACATATCTATTTTGGGGGCTGTTGTCAGGATCGCCGGTGACCGCCTGGCTATTGCGACCTGAGACTGTTTTATGCTTTTCCAGATCAGTAGATTCGCCACTGCCGCCGACCACGCCCACCACCTTTGTCTCTGTCGCACCATCGTTTATCTGCGTAGATGAAAGCTCTGCCTTTTTTGCCGGATTTAACGATTGCGGGATTTTCTTGCCCACTGCGAAGGCAGCAACAAACTCGCTCTTTTGCTGTTTCAGGGACTTACTTGGTTCTGTTTGGTGTTCGATTTTCTGTTCCCCGGCGACGAGCTTGACTGGTGACGTTTTCTGAGGCTTTACAAGTTTTTTAGGGATCGGTTTGCCGAGAGGGTCGGCAGAAGCTGAACTATTTTGAGTTGCAGAGCTATCAGATACCAGATTTACTATGCTTACAGTGAGGTATTCAGCAGAAGTTATTTTCTGTGATTCGCTGGGGTGACAATAAAGAAGTGCGCCGACAACAACCATGGCGTGCAGAAAAAAAGAATATGCGGAAGCCCCAAAATTAAATTTCATCGCACTTTTCGCCAAACGCTCAGTTTTTTGCCCTGCCATAATTCGACCATACCGGCATACAAACACTGCCACAACCATTGACAGCCACGACATCAACATCAATGCGATAAAGGGCAAAAATTGTTTCCCGCGTGATAGTTTCCTCAGGCAATCCATCAGCCAGAATAGAGCCCTGTTGCATGAGAATGACGCGGTCGGCAGTCATCAGTGCATGGTCAGGAAAATGGGTGGTCATAATAAAGGTCAGTCCCTCTTCTGCCAGCTTTCTGATACCACTGAGAAGCCGCATTTGGTTGCCGTAATCCAGGCCGTTCACCGGTTCATCCATAATAAAAATATCGGCACCCTGGGTCAGGGATCGGGCAATGAGGGCAAGCTGCCGTTCGCCGCCGCTGACCTCCGTGTATGGTCTGTCACTCAGTTGGGCAATTTCGAGTTTTTCCATGGCCGCTGTGGCTATCTCCCGGTCAGCGGCAGAGTAGCTTGAAAAAAAGCTATGGTAAGGCATTCTGCCCATCAAGACGACATCCTCCACCGTATAGGCAAAGGCCTCCCTGTGCACCTGCGGGACGTAGGCAATCCGTCGAGCGAGGATCTTAGGCGAAACGGTTTTAAGTGACTGACCGGCAAAGAACACCTCTCCGCTGGCCGGTTGCAGAAAACCAAGGATGATTTTTAGCAGCGTTGTTTTACCACTGCCGTTCGGCCCAAGCAGTGAGACCACCTCCCCGCTCTCAAAACTCACATTAACCTGGTCCAAGACCAGCCTTTTTCGATAGCTAAAGCAAACGTCTTTTACTGTGATCAATGTACTCATCGCCATCCTCGCTGGGCATTTTTTAAAACCAGGGCGAAAAAGGGAATGCCGATAATCGAGGTGACAATACCTATCGGAATTTCAAAGGTAAAAAGCAGCCGGGAAATATCGTCGATCACCAGCAGATAGAGTGCCCCCATGAACGCGGTGGCCGGTAAAAGGATTTGGTTATTCGGACCAACGATCATTCGGCAGATATGTGGAATGATCAACCCCACCCAGCCAATCATCCCTCCGATCATCACTGTCAGGCCACTGATAAGCGTGGCAAAAAAGATCACCGTCAACCTCACTCGTCGAACGTTGACTCCTAGCGACTGCGCCTCTTCTTCGCCCATGCTCAAAATATTCAACTGTCGGGCATGGAAAATAACCACCAGAATACCGATCAGCATAGGGACGCTGATAATGCCGATCGTGCCGCGATCAACTGCTGACAAGCTTCCCATCAGCCAATAGACGATTGCCGGCAATTGGTTGTAGGGATCGGCGGTGTATTTAATGATGGACAGCAGCGCCGTGAAAAACGCGCCGCTGATTATACCGCCAAGCACCAGCATAATGATGGAATGTATTCGATAGACCTTGGCAATACCCACGGCAAAAGCGACGGCTACGAAACCGAACAACAGGGTGGAGAGCTGCACCAATGCCCAGCTCTGGGATAAAACCATTGCCAAAGCCGCCCCGAAGGAGGCCCCCGCCAATACTCCAAGCAATCCAGGTGAAACCAGGGGATTGATAAAAAGTGCCTGAAAGGCACCACCGGAAACCGACAGCGAGGCCCCAATCAGCATCGCTGCGATAATACGTGGTAACCTGATGTTAAAGAGGATGTTTTCAACAATGACCGCTTTTTCCTGCGAGAAGCCTTCAGTTCCAAAAAACCGCCAACCAACGAAGGCAATAAAATCCTTGATGGGCACGTGATATTGTCCTAAAGAAAGTGAAAACAAGGCCGTGACAACAAGCAATAGGGCAAGCAAAAAGAGAACCGATCGTTTCATCGCCCTAAAATCTCCTCTGCATCTTTTTCGCTCAGTTTGACCCCAAGGAAAAGCTGATAAAATGCCCTTGTCTCCACCACCATGTCGATTTGGTAGTCGTTTGGATGGAGGACACTGAGCAGCCATTTCATGCCCAACAACCGCATAAAAGAAGGAGGCCGGTCGAACCAGTTAAACGGTTGATGGGGGATGAGATAAACGCGACCGCTCTGCACGGCCCGAATGTTTTTCCAGCGGGGATCACTAAAGATTTCGGCAAAAAAGCTTTCTTCTTTCACCAGGATGACTTCAGGATTATAGAGCAGAAGTTGTTCCATGGAAATCTTATCCATGCCAAAGGTATTGAGTTCCTCACCCTTGTGAACATTGATTCCCCCGGCAAGGGGGATGAGCTCGGCATGGCTTGAACCGGATTTTTCCGTGCTCAGGCCATCAAGCCCCTCGGCGTAATATACCGAGACCTTGCGCTCCTCGGGGATTTCTGTCACCACTGCTTTGACTTCCGAAAGAGCTGCTGTCGCATAGTTTTGCAATTGTTTGGCCCGATCTTCCTTCTGCAGGGCTTCCCCTAAAAGTTGCAGAGCAATAGGATAATCCGTGATGCTGTCAAGGCGAACAGCAAGCCGGGGAATGGTCAACTGCCCCATTGCCTTGTCGATCTTGCTGTTTGCCGCATCGTTATGCCAGGCCCAATAGAGCACGAAATCGGGATTAACCTTGAGCAGCACCTCTAGATTAAGCGTTCGTCCCTGGCCGAACATGCCACCGATAACCGGAAGCTTGTCATACCCCTCAATGATGTATTTTTTTTCATCTTTTCTCAGGGGGAAATTTAAACCGGCAATAATCTTTGGATCAATGGCATAAAGCAGATATGTAGCCGGCGGCGATATGCCAACAACCTTGGTGATCGTATCCGGTATTGTCACCTTCCGGCCACTCATGTCGACGATCTCCCTACCAAGAACTGAGCCAGTTGAGCAAATGACAGAAATAACGACCAGTGCCACCAGTCGACAGACTTGTTTTGAGTTCAGGGAAAAGTACAATCTACGCTTCAGTATTGCCGTCATTATGTGTTCCATGAGATAATGGCCCAACGGACCGGATGGTGATAGGAAAGGGTATAGCCGCCCGCCTTCTTAACCAGATGACTTTCAAAGAAAACCCGCAGCCTGGCTTCCTCTTCAATGGTCATGTCGTTGATCATCCAGCGATAACTCTGCACTGCGTCCTCTATATCCACATAAACCTTATTGAGATCCGAACAGACCTCATCCTCTTCCTGATTTGAAACGAAGGTAACATCGGCAAAGATCCCCATCTCATGCAGGAGATTGTAGAGGCAGATATAGTCCGGTCCCCGGTCGAGTTCACGGCCTATGGCCTTGAAGATTTTACGGTCGAAGGGCCCGTCGCCGACCAGGGATGAAATTATCACCTTGTGGCGGGCTTTGGCGGCAAGTTTAAGCACTGCGCCGCGCAGATCCTCGACCACCAGGCTGCGCGAGGCAATGGCCACGTCATGGGTTTCAATTCCCGCGGCATCCCAGTCGTCCTGCCAATCGAGGATACGTGGCAATACATTGGTCACCGACTCATCCCGGCATCGTTTGGCCAGGATGTCTATCATATTTTCAGAAAAATCAATTGCAGTTATGCGCTCCACTCTGCTCGCTAGAGGAAGAGCCAATGTCCCGGCACCACATCCCACATCAAGCACGCTCCAGTGGGACTCAGGTGACATGAGCCTTAAAAAGCCGTCGATGTAAAAATTATTCTTGGCATGTTCAGCAAATGATGGTGCCCGCCTGTTCCAGAACGCCTTATCGTTGCGGTCAGATTTTCGACGGCGACAGGCCTGTTGCCAGATTTGTTCCCACTTACCTCCGGTATGCTCTTGTTTTTCAACACATAAAGTCGTCATAGTCATTGCCCCTTGAAACGAGGTGCACGCGGCTTAAAAATAGCTTCATAATACCAGCTATTGGTTGCACAGGGCCGACAAAGCACCTGATCGTCCTTTTGCACCTCACGGCAGTCAAGAATTGTTTCCCCGCAGACCACACATTGCCCCTGGCCAAGTGGCCGCCCCGGCAAATCCTCCGGTCGAATGGCAACTGCCACATCCTGCACAAGGAACAGTTCGCCATCGTCCAACTCTCGATAGGCCTTCATCTGTGCTGCACCATCATCGAGATCTGGATACAGGGCTGCGGCTTTTTCACGCGCTGTTGGCAGTGAAACGATGCGCACCGCCCGACCGGTTTCAATGTCGAGAAAGGTTGCCGCCATCTTACCGTAATCGAGAACCTTCATATTACGTCTGCCAACCCGGCAACCGGTGACCGTCATGATTGCATCGGTGGCGCAGCGATCAATCTCGGCAAAAACAATAAGTCTCTTCCGGTCTTTCCCCTTAGGATCGGTTATTGCCAATTCGCGTAAGCCCAGCATGGCCATTCGTACACCGATAACCTGCCCGGCACAGAGATGTCCGTGAAATGCCTCTGCTTCACCAAGGAGAGTTAAGAAATCACAGTTTATTTTTTCCATAATCAGTCATTTATACAAAAAGAATAGCGGAGGTTAGCAAACAGAGTTCTACCCGCCTCCGGGTAGCCTTCCTGGATTTCGTAGTTTTTATCGAAGACGTTAGCCACTCCGGCCTCAGCCACAAAACCATTGCCGAAGTCGTAGCCGAGCTTCATATTTGCCACAACATATCCGTCGGCTACCTGAACACCATCGGTGGAGCTATAACGCTTCGAGTCGTATTCGGTATCCACCTGACCAGTCAACCGGTCAAACATGGTATACCTGAGATAGGCGAACACCTTGTGTTTCGGAATATTGGTTATCTTCGTATCGTCGGTCTTATTATCGACATGGGTATAGGTGTAATTGGCGCCAATTTCAAAGGAACTGGATAAATACAAGGCCGCCTCCAGTTCAAGGCCGGACAGATCGACTTTACCGACATTCTGATTTTGGTTAACAGTCTCTCCTGCATCGTCGGGATCGGCAACTTTCACCGATTGGATATAATCAGACACATCGTTGTAGAAAATCGTTCCTTTCAAATGGACAGTCTCGAAGCGATTGCTTTCGTATCCGACCTCATAATTTATCGATTTTTCTGCATTTAGGTCAGGATTAGGAATAGCGGTGCCCATTCTGTAGGAATATCTGTCTTTCATTGTTGGCAAGCGGGTTTTACGCGAAACGGAGATATGGGCGGTGTCGGCTTCTACGGGTGAATAAAAGAGTCCGATCTGCGGGTTAACCCCAGAGGTACTTCCTTTTGGAAAATCAACAATAGTCGTGTTATCTGAAGCCAACTCCTCTGCCTGTATAGTATCCAGGGCATCATAGCTGATTCCGGTAATGACATAGAATTGCTCATTGAACGTGATAGTGTCCTCTAATCCGACGGAAAACATCTGGTCCTTGAAGGTCAGTTGCGGCTCGTCATCATCTCGCTCCCGGTGCACATCGCGCTTATAGTGGAGAGCGAGTTTAACGAGGTTACTGGGAATAAGTGCCGTTCCGAGTTCTAACGATGCCCCGTTGGTGTAATCGTCATACCAGCTCTTAAATGCAGATTTTTTGGTCATAGTCGAATAGGTATCATCATCGTAACTGTATATGGAATTTTTGAAGATATCGTGATAAAGCCTTGATTTGATGTATGATTTTCCATTAAGAGTTGTTTTCGAAGTGAAATAAAAGCTCTGTTTGTCCCAGTAAGGCCATTGCCAATAGCGAGCCTTTACCGTCGGATCGCTACCGGCATAGGGAGGAGTGCCTTTCTTACCGTGTTGATCGATAAAACTAAGGGCATATTCGTCCTCTTCGTTTGGCGTATAGCCAATCTTGACGTTTACCTTTTCATCCTTGTGGTATGAATTGTTTCGATGACCACCGTTTTCGGTTTGAGTCGAAGAAAAGTCGTCGGAAAGCAGAAAATAATCGCTATCCAGATAGGAGGCTCCGGCCTGCAGATACCATTTCCCCTGATTGGTCCCCAAATTCATGTAAGCATTGTAGGTATGTCCCGAACTGTAACCTGCCCCGAGCTCGCCCTCAAAGAGTGCTTCGGGGCGGCGGGATACCATATTAATGGCCCCGCCCATAGTATTGGGACCGTACAAAACCGAGGTGAAACCCTTGGAAACAACAACTTCTGAAAGATCGAAGGTGGTGAAGCGACCGAGATCGGGATAGCCGTCATAGGGAACATAAATCGGAATACCATCAAGAAAGAGCGGAACATGTTTGATGTCAAACCCTCTGACGTAAAGGGTCTGCTCGCTGCGCGCGCCCGTCACCGAGGCTGTCACACCCGGCAAGAGGGTTACGGCATCGGCAATGGTGTCTCGGTTAAATTCTCGTAATTCATCGGCATAGATACGATCGACGGTGGGGACTTTGACTTCCTCCTCACCTTTGGCAGTCACCTCAATTTCACCAAGAGTGAAAACACCTGCCGAATCTGCCGCCCAGGCAATACACGGCATATTTATCATTGATGCCAATGTTACTGCTGAAAACAACACAGTTTTTTCAATACCCACGTGCTTCATCCACCTTTCTCCTGTTTCGTTATATTTTTAAAAATACATCGCAAAGCAAAATAAAAACAGCTGATAGAGCTGTAGTGCTTTTACTTCTTCCGATTCCCGCTTTGTATTGACACTAAACCTAACATTTAAAAGAGTTCATTTTTCTTCCTGTTTGATGCTGGCCAATTGACTAACCATCTAATTTTCTATTGACATTGGATACACTTAACTCATGCACCCATTACCGTTATGTACATAAAGACATAACGAAATGCAAGGCAAAAATTGTCGCTTCCAGATTACCATGATTCCACAACCAACCGTTCTCGCCCAAAATAACAGCCGGTGCGGAACAAGCGCAGAGTAATCCGGGAATTGCTTGACACTGTTAACCGTTTATATGTAAATTTCTCGCATGAAAAGACATCGTAGCGGAAATAAACAGCCAAAGGTCTCCCAGGGACTTTGCTGCCGGGGAAGAGTCTGGATCCAAAAAGATGGCGAGACCTTTCTCGGCTTTGGCCGCATAGTTTTGCTGGAGAGAATCAGAGACTGCGGCTCCATCTCCGGCGCGGCCAAATCGATGGAGATGTCCTACAAGCACGCCTGGGATCTGGTTGATGCCATGAACCGCCATGCCAAAGAGCCACTGGTTTTCACCAGCAAGGGAGGCAAAGGCGGCGGTGGCGCCCGTCTGACAGACGCAGGAGAGCTGGCGATCAAAGAATTCGCTGCACTTCTTGGTCGTCTTGACATTTTTCTTGCCGAAGAGACATCTCGACTGCAGGTGATCGGCTGAGTCTATTTGCGCCATGACAGGACCGCCCACTGAGCTGTATGTTGATAATCCAGCGACCAACCGTGATCCTTTCTGATCAGATGCTGCTCTAAATACTTCCGCAATAAATTTTCTTCCTCAACTGTCATATCAGCGAGCATCCAGTCAAAACCCTGTACCGCCTCATCAAGATCGCTATAAACTTTGTAACCGGTATCACTCGAAAGAAACGAGACATCGGCCAAAATTCCCATTTGATTCAGCAGATTATAGACACAGAGATAATCAGCCCCCCGATCAAGGTCTCGGCCAATTGCCTCAAATATTCGGCGATCATAGGGGCCATCACCAACAAGAGACGAAATAAACACTTTATGCCTGGCCTTCTCTGCCAGTTTCAAGATGGCTGTCTCAAGGTCATCCACCACCAGAGAACGGGAGGCAATCGCCACATCGTGAGCGCCAATCCCCACTTCGTCCCAGTCATCCTCCCAACTCACTTGCCGGGCCTCGACATTTGTCAGTCCCTTGGTGGTGCAGGTATCCCTGAGAATGGCAATCATGTTTTTTGAAGAATCGATTGCCGTCACCGAATGGACCTTTCCGGCAAGCGGAACGGCCAGGGTTCCTGCACCACAGCCCACGTCAAGAACACTCCACTGCGGTGGCAGATTCATATAGCTGATAAAATTTCCGGCGTAGACGCTGGTCCTGGTGTGTCTCGCAAAAGAAGACGCCCGGCAATTCCAGTCTGTTCTTTTCTTTCGCCCACTCCTTTTCCTCTGCCTCGACTCTCGCCAAATCTGGTTCCAATTTACATGATGCAGTGACACGGCTGATGTAGTCATCATAAGACAAGCTCCTCTTCAAGTGGTTCAAAGACGGGCAAATCCTGGGTGTAATAGAATTGGCCGGTGGCACAGGGGCGACAAAAAATATTCCCGTCCTGCAAAACCTCACGTTTATCAAGGATAGTCTCGCCACAGCTAGTGCAGCGAACTTTGCTCACCGGTGTGCCTGGCGTATCCTCATCTTTCAAGGAAATCTCGACATCCTGCGTAACAAAAAGATCATCATCCATCATTTCCATATAGGCATTTTTTTCCGCTGTTTTTTCATCCTGGGCGGGGTATTTTTTCACTATTGTTGCCGCTATGTCCGGCTGCAAGGCAACACGAACGGCCCGGCCTGTTGTCATATCAAAAAACGTCGCCGCCATCTTGCCGTTGTCGATGATTTTAAAACTCCGCTTGCCAACCCGACAACCGGTGACAGTCATGATCGCATCGGCGGCGCAACGGGCAACTTCCACAAAGACGACGATCTTTTTTCGATCAGCACCCAAAGGATCAAAAAGACCAAGCTGCCGAAGGCCAAGCATAGCGATCCGCACGCCAACAATCTGACCGGCGCACAGATGGCCGTGAAAATTGGTTGCCTTATCCAGCAGCTGCATGAATTGTTTATTGTTTTTCATATGCACGCCTCCTTTTTCAGTTGCACTAATACTCCAACATCTTTATCTCAATATTGGCGAGTCGCTTGACGTAGCGAGGGCCGGACAAAAAATCTCTGGCTGAAAAAATATCAACGGAGCCATCGCCGTCATTGACCGGTTTGCCATCCTTTTCCAGCACAACTATGACGCCCTCACCAACCGAAGTGTTAAATAATTCCTGCCATGAGAAAACCGTGGCATACCCATCGTCAGAAGAAGCTATGATGTACATTCTTTTGGTGTCGTTGTGCTCTTTTACGATCACGCTCGCGTTGTTGACGATATCGGCAAGAAGAACTCCCCGGAATTGTTTTATACGCCCCTTCGGTTCACCGCTACCACAGGCCAGGAGAAGGTCCTTCTCTTCCACCATATCCATAGACAGCAAATCCTCGACAGTGACGGTACTGATCTTTTCCACCCTGCCGCTCAGGTAAAATCCACTCTTTGGACTGCCCTCTATGGTGCTGTTGTTCGTCGTTGATTCCGGTTGCATGTTCCCCTCCAAATTTTACGCTATGCTAATTTGACATAACGATAGACATGATTAATAATTGACAAAATATGCAATTCAAATTTCGTACCAGTTATGAATATATAGCTCAATTGAAGCCGACAGTGCAACCTCCAAAGGATGACACACGCCGACAGATGAAATGCAAAACGAGAAATAACCGACAACTTTGTCTGTTTCTACCCAAATAATACAAACATGACAAAAGAGTAGAAAAGGCCAGGATTATGTTCAAAAAGACACACATATCCTTCTCATTGAAGCAAACAAACATTTCTTGCAATGCGATAGAGAGAATACTATATAAAAATGCCGCAGACCGCTAACTACAGTCTAAAATTTGCACTAGGAGAGCAATAGCTCGATGCTACTAATAAAATCAGCAATATACGTGTAAAAACAATGAGTCGGAAAGATGTTATTATTGCCCTCCTCGTGGTAACAATCTGGGGAGCAAACTTCACGGTCATCAGGCTTGGTCTCGACGGCATCCCGCCGTTACTCCTGGTTTCCCTCCGTTTTATTCTCGCCGCATTTCCGGCCATTCTTTTCGTAAAAAGACCAGCGGTAAGCTTTCGCTACTGGTTAGCCTACGGTCTCACCGTCGGGGTTGGTCAGTTCGGCTGTCTTTTTTACTCGATGCACATTGGTATGCCTGCAGGAGTAGCCTCGGTTGTGCTCCAGGCGCAGGCCTTTTTCACCCTTCTCTTTGCCGTGACCTTACTTAACGAGTCCGTTACACCTCGGCAACTGGCTGGCCTTGCGCTGGCCGCAGTAGGCTTGTATCTGGTGGGCGGTGTCTCCGACATGGCGCACAAAATAACGCCAGGCGCACTCCTGCTGACTCTCGCCGGTGCTGCATTCTGGGGCATGTCAAACATAGTTATCAGGAAGGCAACAGCATCCGCCTCCGCAA
Source organism: uncultured Desulforhopalus sp. (assembly GCA_963677465.1). Classification (GTDB taxonomy): domain Bacteria; phylum Desulfobacterota; class Desulfobulbia; order Desulfobulbales; family Desulfocapsaceae; genus Desulforhopalus_A. The sequence continues at coordinate 3,684,226 of OY781976.1, forward strand.
AAGGCGAAAAACTCGATATGTTAAGCCTGGTGGTGTGGTCGGCGCTGATACCGCCCGCTCCCCTGCTCCTGCTTTCCTACCTGCTGGAATCCCCGGAGCGGATTCTCGGCGCGATCACTCACCTGAATGGTATTTCTCTGTTTTCAGTGGCATATCTTGCCTTCGGCGCCACAATCTTTGGCTACGGTGCATGGAGCTACCTGCTTTCCAGGCATCCGGCAAATCGAGTTGCTCCCTGGTCTCTCCTGGTGCCGGTGGCGGGATTACTCACGGCCTGCATAGTGCTGGGTGAACGACTGTCGGCCATACAATGGATCGGTTGCTTGCTGGTGGTGGCCGGTCTGCTGGTGGCCTTTTCCAGTTTTTTCAAATGGAAGTCGGCCACCCGCCCCCTGTAACTGAGAAAAATGGCGCCGTATCGGCAATGAAGAGTTTGCCCTTGTAATATACTGAATGAATTGGTAGTGATTGTACTTTTAAATTTTCTTATCGACCACTCTGTTCCATGGATCCTATAGATACAGCCACCGAAACACCGGTTTTTGAATTGAAAGGCAGCGTATTAACTATATTAGTGCTGCACATCAATGAAACCAATGCTGATCGCCTCTACCCGCAACTCGAAAAAAAAATGGGCAAAGCACGTCCCTTTTTTAAAAGTGCCCCTTTGTTGATCGACGTAAGTGCTGTGGACGCAGAAGGACAGGCCATTCTGGATTTCACGCTGCTTGCCGAGACACTGCGAAAACTTGGCCTGGTCCCGGTGGGTGTCCGTGGGGTGGAAGGTCAGAACGAACAGGTGCTTCAGGCGGGACTCGGCCTGCTGCCAAACATCAAGACTGAAAAAACCGTTTTAGCATCCACTGAAGAAGAATCTTCCGAGCAAGTGACGGTTGAAGTAAAAACCCAGACGGAATCACCTGTCGATGCGCCCGGCCAGGCAACAAATGGAGCTTCGACGAAGGTGATCACACTCCCTGTTCGCTCTGGACAACAGATTTTTGCCCCGGATGGCGATCTGATTATCCTCTCTTCGGTCAACGCCGGAGCTGAGGTTTTAGCCGCAGGGAATATCCATATTTACGGGGCTCTGCGGGGCCGGGCTATGGCCGGTATACATGGCGATACAACGGCCCGCATCTTCAGTTTGCAGTGTAACCCGGAACTGGTTGCAGTGGCGGGGGAATATGTGGTGAACGAGTCGCTTGACGAGACCCTTCTTAATCACAGTGTGACGATCTCTCTTGCTGATGGGCGTTTAAAGTTTGCAGTTGTCGGTTCGTTCAAACCTTCTTGATGAACGAGCTTTAAAAATAGTTCAAACGGATGTCATCAATTATAAAATATGACTAAACAGATATTTTCAGAAAAATCGGCACAGAAACTGGCCAAGGTAATAGTCGTCACGTCCGGCAAAGGTGGCGTTGGCAAAACGACCACCAGCGCCGCATTCGCTGCAGGTCTCGCGGTCCGCGGATTTAAAACAGTTGTTATTGATTTCGATGTCGGATTACGGAACCTCGACCTGATCATGGGCTGTGAGCGAAGGGTGGTCTACGATCTCCTCAACGTCATTCATGGGGAAGGCTCTCTCAATCAGGCGCTGATCAAGGACAAACGGGTGAGCAACCTTTTTATCCTTCCGGCCTCTCAGACCCGCGACAAGGATGCACTGTCCATGGAAGGCGTTGGCAAGGTCATTGAAACCTTGCAGCAGACCTTCGACTACATCATCTGCGATTCTCCGGCAGGTATTGAAAAGGGGGCGATGACCGCTATGTATTTTGCCGATGAGGCTCTGGTGGTAACCAATCCTGAGATATCATCGGTGCGGGATTCAGACCGGATAATTGGCATGTTGGCGAGCAAAACCCGTCGGGCAGAGCAGGAACATACACCGGTAAAAGAGCATCTGGTGATTACCCGTTATGATCCGTTACGAGTCAACAAAGGCGATATGCTCAGTGCCGAGGATATTCATGAGATTCTGGCGATCTCTTTTCTCGGTGTCGTCCCTGAATCCAAGGCGGTACTTGCTGCATCCAACTCGGGAATTCCAGTTACCCTGTCCGATGAAAATGATGCCGGTGAGGCCTATTTCGATATGGTAGATCGTTTTCTTGGACTGGATCGTCCATTCCGTTTTATGGATGCCCCCAAAAGAAGTCTTTTCTCCCGCTTATTTAGGGCTCAATAATATGAAATTTTTTGATTTTTTCCGATCTAAACGACCAAGTTCAGCTTCACTTGCAAAAGAGCGCCTGCAAATCATCGTCTCCCACGAGCGCAGGCGGTCGTCTACTCCCGACTTTTTGCCACGGCTCCAGCAAGATATTCTTGAAGTTGTGAGAAAATACATTCAGATTAACGAAGAACAGATCAAGCTGTCAGTGGACCGAAAAGGTGACTGCGAGGTCCTCGAACTGAATATCTCTCTTTCTGATCCCGGGGGATCGCAAACATTGTAGCACGCACAGATTAAGCCTCATGTTTTTGATCAACATACTGATATAATTGTCAGTTATGTTGACATCTCAATCAAGTAACACCACTGGAGCTCAGGATGCCAAAGATTTAAAGGCATCAAAAATCTCACACAACAGTGGTGTTTCTCTTTTTCCTTTTCCCCTCTTCTCGATATTCTTTGATCACCCTTTTCTCGACTTGCTGACCTTGATCCGCAAAAATTTCCACGGGAATCCACATTAAGTGATAAGATGTTTGTAGTGGTTATCCTTGCTGAACTTTTTTAGTTGTGCGCTGTCTCTTGATTGTCTCGCGGTAAATGAAAAAACATCATTGATGCCCGGGGCGTATTTAAACAGCTGAATGGAGTTTTAATAAACATGACAAGCGTATTACCTCAGTCAGAAAACACTTCCTGGTGGAATAAATACAAGGAAATACATAAGGTTGTCCTCATCTATGCCGCCTTTGGTTTTGCATGGATTTTTCTATCCGATACAATATTGAACTGGTTTGTTGAGGATCAGAACGTCATGGCCAAAATTTCCCTAATTAAAGGCTCACTGTTCATTGTTGTCACCTCAATTCTCCTGTCTTTTTTGATTATTCGCCTGAGCAAAAATATCACACTTTCGACAGCTACTCTGCGTAAAAATCAAGAATTACTGCAGTTTGTCGTAAAAAATTCTTCCGATACCCTGGTTATCATTCAAGCAGAAGGAGGCCAAAGATATGTCAGTCCCGGTGCCCAGAAGATCTTTGGTTTTTCAAGGCAAGAATTGGAAAATAAAACCGTCGCCGAGGTCGTTCATCCAGACGATTTGCAGCGTGTCACAGATGCTATTCAGGATGCTGCCGATCATCCCGAGAAAACTGTCACTGTTGAATATCGACATGCTCACAAAAACAAGAGCTGGGTGTTTGCCGAAGCAATCGGCCAGAGTTTCATCCATGATCCGGCCGTCAAAGGGATCATCGCCAGCATTCGCGACATAACCGAACGAAAGCGAAAGGAAGAAGAAACCGCAAAACTGCATGAAGAGTTGGCCCAGTCCCAGAAAATAGAGTCGGTTGGCCGCTTGGCAGGAGGAGTCGCCCACGATTTCAACAATATGTTAGGAGTAATTCTCGGCTATGCGGAAATGGCCCTGATGGACACAGAAGAAGGCCAACCTATGCATTCTGCTTTGTGCGGGATTCAGCAGGCAGCACAACGCTCTGCCGATCTGACCAGCCAACTCCTGGCGTTTGCCCGGAAACAACCCGTCTCGCCAAAAGTTATTGACCTTAACTTCACGGTAGAAAGCATACTGACAATGCTCAAACGGCTCATTGGTGAAAATATCGATCTTGTCTGGCTACCGGAAGATGACCTGGAGACAATCAAAATGGATCCATCACAACTCAGCCAAGTTCTTACAAATCTTTGCGTAAATGCACGACATGCGATCCAGGATACGGGCAAGATCACTATCAAGACAAACAACACAATTATTACAGAAACTGATCTTGTTGTTCACCCATTTTTTGTCCCCGGTAAATACGTGTTGCTCACCGTCAGTGATACCGGTTGCGGCATGGACGAAGAAACCCTTCTACTGATGTTTGAACCGTTTTTTACCACGAAAAAAGAGGGTCTTGGCACGGGTCTGGGACTGGCTATGACCTATGGTGTTGTCAAACAGAATAACGGTTTCATCATTGTTGACAGTAAACCAGGCCATGGATCAACGTTTAAAATCTACCTGCCCTGTTATAAAGCCAAGGGTATCGACAAGCCACAGCAAGTTACGGTGAAATCCGCCGAGCCTGGCCACGAAACCATCCTGCTGGTGGAGGATGAACCGCTGATTTTAGAGATAACAACGAAAATGCTTGAACACCTGGGCTATCAAATCCTGTCGGCATCAACACCGGGGGAGGCAATCAGTTTAGCCCAGAAACATGCTGGTGAAATTGACCTGTTGGTGACCGATGTGGTCATGCCTGAGATGAATGGCCGGGAGCTGGCCCAAAATCTATTATCCCTCTATCCTGGCCTCAAGTGCTTGTTTATGTCTGGTTACACATCCGATGTCATAGCCCATCACGGTGTGCTGGAAGAAGGGGTGAGCTTCATCCAAAAACCGTTTGCAATGAATGACCTTGCCGCCAAAGTGAAAAACATTATTCATCCAAAACCGAATTGACAGTTTTAAACGGCTTCAATCCACCGCCATGATGGCCCGACATTACTGTGACAACACTACCGAGTTTTCCGCCTCTTCGGCAGGTCTTTCGGAGCAAAGTCGGCTATCCCTGTCAGAATCCGAGTCACCCCGTAACTTATCCAGCTCATCAGTCGCAGCATGAGCGGTTGTGATCGCCAGTGATCCTCGGAAATCCGCCTCGCCCCCATCGCAATTGCCTGCAGAAGACTGTCCTTTAACTCTGCCGCAAAGCTCTGGTCGTCAACCACCACATTGGCCTCAAGAGCCAGCAGCAGGCTGAAAGGGTCGAGATTGGAAGATCCCACCGTCGCCCAATGATTATCTATCACCGCGACTTTGGCATGCAACATGCTTTTGTGATATTCATAGATTTCTATGCCCGCATCAAGAAAACTGCCAAAGAGGGCCCGTGTTGCATAATAGGCCAACCGATGATCGATTGTCCCCTGCAGCAGCAAAACCACCCGGACTCCGCGGCGGGCTGCGGCCAAAAGGGCATGGCGAAAATTCATGCCGGGCAAAAAATAGGCATTTGACAGAATAATTTCGCTTGTCGCCTGGTCAATCGCCTTCAGATAGGCAACTTCAATATCCCGACGATGGCGGAAATTATCGCGAACCAGAAAGGTAGAGCGCATCTGCCCCGCCGCCTTCGACCTAGGAATGTCTCTTGCGTGGTTCCGGTCCCGAACAAAATGCAGGTGGTGGGACCAGGCTACCCGCAGCCACAGCCGACGGCAGGAACCATAGATTGTCTGTACCAGCGGCCCTTCGACGCTTACCGCATAATCAAGTCTTGGCGGTTTTCCGGCGGAGATACCTTTATCACCGATAATATTTATCCCACCAACAAATGCCAGTTGCCGGTCGATGACGACAATTTTCCGGTGCAGACGGCGCAATCTCCGGCGCCGGAACGTCCAGGGAGATATCTTGGGCCGGAATTTCATAACCAAGACGCCGGCCCCTTGAAGATATTCGATCATGCTTTTTGGCAGACCGTTCGAGCCGAAGCCATCGATCAGGACATGGGTTTTCACCCCACGCAGGGCGGCTCGCCGGAGCGCTTCGGCAATACGCCGTCCAGTCTGATCATTTTCAAAAATATAGGTTTCCAGGTATATTCGATGTTTTGCCCGGTCCAGGGCCGCTTCGAGCGAGGAAAAATAATCTTTTTCGTTGTGTATCAGGGTTATCTGATTGTCTCGATTCATTGCGGCGGAAACATGGTTGTCTTGAGTATCCGGCGTGGGACACGAAAGATAGTGCATATGAAAGCTACTGAGTTTTCATCCCGAAATAAGCTACTCTTTCGGCAAGAGCAGTGCAGGTTTATCTTTTTCCTGCATAAAATACACGAAAATAATCATCGAAACACAGTTGCCTCTCCCCCTTTGCCCATTCCCTTTATTTTTTCAAACTCTTTCTGGCCTAGATACCGGTACTGTTTATAATTATTGATTTTTTCGAGTTTTCCATGACACATTACAGTAGCATAGATAGTAATTTTATTGTTGAATAGGTGGCCATAGTTAGTCAGGGTATTATTGGCAATGATTGAGGAATTTAATATCAGTCCAACTGAGAGGTGATCCATGAAAAACATCTTCGCTGTTTTCCCCTTTTTGATAGGTATTCTTTTAACAATGTCTTCGGCAATTGCCGAAGGGACCGATCGGGAGTCCTGCCATGTCTGTGGTATGTACATTGATCAATATCAGAAAACCGCCGGAAAACTCGAGTATAAGACAGGCGAGGTTGTCCAGTCCTGCGGCCTGGCCTGTATGCTTCGCCTGGTCCAGGATGCGGGTGGACCGGACGCGTTTACGGCTCTTCTTGTTAAAGATTGGGTGCTCGGCATTCCTTTGCCGGCAGAAGAGGCAACCTATGTCCTTTCCAGTACAGTTATTCCAGATATGCTCCCCAGTATCATAGCCTTTAAAGAACGAGAGGAAGCAGAACATTTCAAGGAAGAAAATGGCGGCGAGCTGATAAGTTTTTCCCAGGCGCTCATGGTCATATCACCTTCGGCCATGACCATGCCGGCTCGTATCAAAACAGCAGTGCTGCCGGCAAAAGGAGCGTCCGGCGTCGGCCTCGGTTTTATGACCATGACGATGGACAAGGTTGTCATCGGCACTGATTCAGTTGATCCCTCTAATTTCATTAAGCGGCCCGGCCAGATGAAGGGTCCAAAAAAGATGACAACCCAGGCGACGACCTTAATGGCCAGTTACGGACTCACCGATAGCATGGCGGTGGATGTCAAGGCATCTTATCTGGACAAGAAGATGGAGATGTATACCATGGGGGGTAAGGATACAGTAACCACCAAAAATGACGGCATCAGTGACATCCACCTGTCCTATCGCTACTCTCTCTACAAAAGCACCTATTACAATCATTTTATCGCCCTGCTCGCACAAGCAAGCCTGCCCACAGGTGATTTTGATAAGGAATACATACAACAACCGGGACTACAAAACGGAACCGGGGATTTTACCTTCGGCGGTGGCTTGCTGTATAGTTACCGATACGATGATATCTGGCTTCATACCATGGCCAGCTATACCTACATGCTTGAAAACAGCGACGATTATCAGTTTGGCGACCAGACACAGTTTGGATTGGCCTTGCATTACACCCCGAACTACGATTGGATGGTCGGAGTGGAATCCGACACCACGTATTATGATTATAACGAGTATAAAGGCGATAACGTCGGGAACACCGGTGGTACCAGAAGTATGCTTACCGGTGTAGCTTCATGGCGGTTTCTAACGGCTTTGGGTGGCAATTTTAATCTGCGTTTGACCGCGGGGCTTCCTGTCTATCAAAACCTCCACGACACCCACATGCTGAATGGTATGCAGTCTGTGCAGATGGGTGGCGGCTGGTTCGGTAGCCTGTCGATTACTTTCAACCGTCGGTATACCACCAATTAGTACCTTAGAAATTCATTTCTTGTTTTTTATGAATGAATTTCGTCAAAGTACTTATCCCGGCTTTCTTAACGTTTACCGGGGCTAGTACCTTGATGGCGTCGTAAAAACTCTTCACCTGCTTCGTTGTTGCGGTTTTTCTATCATTACGACGTACTCTAGTACGCCGAAACGTTAGAAAAACCTTACGCCTCGCATCTGAAGTTTTTTACTTAACCATCTCGAATCAGGACTTTTTACGATTTTATCATACCTTAAAATTCATTTCTTTAATCCCGGCTTATTTCCAGTTTGCCGGGATTAATCATTCTTTGCCCTATAGATTTGTGCGATAGATGCTAGATGCTCTGGAATTCGATTCCGTCCGAAGGCTTACTGGGCCGATGACTTCCAGCGATTACGCTTCAAATCTGTACATTTGGTTTCTTGGTATCAGGAGCAATGCTCCAAGAAGCTGCATCTCCTTTGAGTCATTTTTGAGACTTGATTGTCTGACTTATATGTAAAAGCAAGACATGATTTCCTATGGTCCTCAAGAAGGGGGCTTTTTTATTCCTAACGATGCCTTATGTTTTAAAGAGCATTTCGGTTCTACTCTTGATAACGGTCTTCTTTGGCAAGGGTTGATTGCTCCTATTGCGGAAATGCTCTTCTTTTCTCGTACCAAACACAATAAGTACACTAGACAAAAGGAAACCCATGGAAAAACTAAACAAATATTTCGAAAGCGTTAAAGGGATCGGCGTTTTAGCGACTGCCGATAGCGATGGCAAAGTCGATGCAGCAATCTATTCATCTCCTCATTTCCTCGAGGAGGGAACATTGGCCTTTATTATGCGCGACCGCTTGACCCATCACAACCTGAAATCCAATTCCTCCGCGACCTTTCTCTTCATCGAAGAAGGAGCGGCCTACAAAGGCAAGCGGCTTTTTCTGAAAAAAGTTCGTGAAGAAAACGACTCGGTATTGATCAACAAGATCAAACGCCGCAAATATACTGACGATAATGAAGAACCGACTTTTTTGGTCTATTTCACTATTGAGAAGGAATTGCCACTTATCGGTAGTTCCTTGTAGTAATTTTGGGTCAATATTCTAGGACCTCTACCGCATTAAAAATCGGCAAAAGTGGCGTTTTTATGAAGCCGCTTTTGCCGATTGCCAGAATGGCGTACAATGATGTCTCTTTGCTCGTTGTTGTGGAGATAGTTACAATAATGGCATACTCTTGGCGCCAAACCACCATATAATATTAGCGCTTGTCATGGCCACGTTCTCTCTCGTCCTATTCAGTCTGGCAAATCCCACTCCTGAGCATCACCTTTTTCAATACAAATCATTTGTTATCATAACAACTTGTTGGTACAGTTCTATGGATATAAAAGTCCTGTTATTTTTCGATGATACGTTGGGGTAATTAGAATGTCGGATCTGTCGCCTAGAGACTGCATGATTTTTTGAATATGTGATTCTCGCTATGGTCAGGATAAGTTGGACATATATGGACTTTTCTCCGCACCATTTCTGGACAGGAGATGGTACAGCACAGGGATTGGAAGTACTTTATTTTGGAAAGATAGAAAGCTTCAAGATATCACTCAAATATTCAGGATAACCAGTTAGAAATCGTCTATCACTGGCGATTCTGGCTTATCACGGTGTAAGGGTGGCTGGAGATATCTAGAAAATTAGATAATAACTTGTTAGACCAAGGCAATGAATTATAAAGAGCAAAATCTTGAAGACCTACGTTTCATCTGCGAAAGGGTTGTCTGGTATCTTCGACAGAACCCCAAGGAGTTGATGGCGTATTTCAAAAATCATCGTATGGATGCCCTCTATTCCATCCCAGATAAAAAACGAGGGATGATTATTTGTGGCCGTGACGCATCTGAAAAATTTTACAGCGTAGCTCAGCGATACCTTCGCTCTCGGAAAGAAGGAAAAAACAAGACCAATTTGGATCAGTTTGTCAAAAAGCTTAAAGAGGAATTTTCCAGAAGATTTTTGCATAGCGGTGAGGAATTAACTGAAAAAAATATCGATAGGATGATTTCAACAGCATATCGGGCCTTATCGCGGGAATTTGTGTCACTAACACACTACATTCCGTGTTCAATATTCTATTCAAGAACCATAGAATGCTTTGAAATCGGACCAGTCCATTTTCTCCATAAAACAAAATTCAACTCAACTTATGGAGACGAAATAGATCAGTTACGAATATCGATTAAAGAGAAGCACCAAGAACACTGTGCCTCGGCAATTGAAAATGGATTCCCAACAAACAGAGTTGCATCAGAAAAGCAATCAGATCAATTAGCTAACCATTTGGTCGACGGCCTACTTTCAGCATTTGAAAATTACGAATGGATTGCTGTTTTGGAAATATCCGAATGTGACCAAAAAGTTTCTTACAACAGAGCTATTGCAGTAACCAAGATGGCGTTGAATATCCTTAAGCTTCTTCTTGGCAGCGAATATACCTATAGAGTAAGAACCGGAACGGATCATGGGAGAATTTTAAAATCAGCCAAATTGTTCAAGAAACAAAATCAAAACTTTGAAATATCTCTGTCTAGTGCGGCAGATGGCAATGTTGTCGGAGATGAATGGTTAAACATTTTACAAAACAACGCGGCCTCTCACTTTGAGTTAGCCAAGACAATCCTGTATTCATCGGTTGGGTTTAGTGATCCACCGCCATTATGTATTCGATTTATCGACGCACTTTCATGGTATGGCGACGCTGTTTCCGAACAGTCCCCCGCAGCAAAAATTGTAAAATTTGTATCGTCTATTGAAAGAATAACAGGAACTGGTATAGAAAAAGATGCGGACGGAAGAGAGCGAGGAGTTACAGAAATAGTAACTAATCGTTCTGCCATTTTTTATTCAATAGCTACGGGCGAGCCGCTTACTGATTCAGTTCAAAAGGTTTCCGAGATTTACGAATGCCGGTCTAATTTAGTCCATGGTTCCCTTTCGCCTTTCGATAAATCATGCGCTTCATATGCGCATAAAGCGAGCGATATTTCAAGAATGGTTTTGCTTGCGGGTTTGGATTTTTTTTCTTCCTTAGGTCTTAGAGAGGAAGGAATGAATCAAAAACAGCTAAAGAAGAAATATAGAGAACTTGAAGCTATACACAGTCCCCCAAAAAAAGAGATGGTCTAACTCGTCAGTCAAGCGGGACTGCGCAAAATCGCGCAGCCCCTTACTTTTACGTTATGTGTACACAAAATGATTAAACCAGAATCCATATTTAAATACTTTACTGAAGATCGAATAGACCTTTTGCAAAACGGTCTATTCAAGTTTAGCCCACCTAAGGAGTTCAATGATCCTTTTGAGGCCTATCCAATCTTTAAATCAATGGCTCCTCACGAGGCTATAGACGAAATTATTGAAAATTTTGATTCAGAACCAGGTTATCACGAAAAAATACTTGAAGATTGTTTGAAGAATGACTGTTGAAGATTGTTTGAAGAATGACTGCAGATTTAAACTGCTTCCGGAGCCATATAAAAATCTTATAGCTGACCTTGCTAAAAAAAATTTAGAATTAACTCGTCCTGAAATGTCAAAGCAGATCAAAAAGTTTGCTTCATCTGCAATGAAATTTCAAGGTAAATCGAAAGCTTTAATGGTAGAAACAATGCTAAATGCTATTAATAAATCTTTTGCAATTTTATGTTTTACCGAAAAAAAAGACAATCTTCTTATGTGGTCCCATTATGCTAATAGCCATAAGGGTTTTGTTCTTGAATTTTTTCCCAATCATTCCTTTTTCAATCAGAACGATGAGCCCACAATAGCAGGTCATTTAAGAAAAGTTCGCTATACTTTGGAAAGGCCAGATTTTGTTTTTTTTGACGACGAGTTACCAAAGGATCAGGTAACACAAAACTGGATAGATAATCTGATTTGGGTGAAAAGCGAACACTGGGCTTATGAAGAAGAATGGCGGATTCTTTTAACGCAAAATCGTTGTGAAAAAACAATAACTAATGGCGAAAGCAATATTCATTTATTATTCACCTTGCCTTTGGATGCGATAAAAAATATATACCTTGGCTGCAAAATGAGTGACCAAAAAATAAATGAATTTATCACCCTTATTGCAAAAGAGGATTCACTGAAACATCTGAAATTATTTCAAGCAGTTCCTGATGAGAATGAATACAAATTACAGTTTATCGAATCAGATTTCAAACATTAAAGCCGTACACATAACAATCGCTGCAACGGACAGCTTGGTGCGGCTTCGCCTTATCCCGAATAGAAAAGAGGTCGGATCTTTGCTTGACTCATCTCATATGTGAAATGTTCTGAGATGTCAATTATGCCAAAGTCAAGATAGCTCCTATATACCTGGAAAGACCGACCACACTGATTCTGACCATAAAAGGAAAAAAAAGAAGAGCCCTTACTGAGTAAAAAAAATACTATTTCTGTACCCAACAAACCTGACAGGCATCAAATTTTTCACAACCAATTCACCCGGAGAGATCAATGATCACCGTAATTGCTGAATTTAAACTCCCCCAACCAATCTCAAACCATACAGCACAGGAAATCTTCTTGGGTACAGCTCCTAAATACCAAGGAATGCCGGGTTTGATTAGAAAATACTACTTTCTTACTCCGGACGGGAGCAAAGCAGGAGGCATCTATCTTTGGAAGTCTCGTGAAGATGCAGATAGTATGTACACGGATGAATGGAAAGCCTTCGTTCGTGGTAAATATGGTTCCGATCCGACCTTGACGTATCTTGAAACTCCTGTTGTTGTCGACAATGTCTTAAATACAATTATCTCGGAACCGTGATAGCTATTTTGCTTTCCCGCATTTTGGGTTTATGACAATGAGACCGCCGGGAGAAGCCGGTGTGATTTTTTTGTTAATGGCAGAATCGGAGTAGAATGGCAAAACCTTTCAGGATCACTACAAAAAGGATACAAATCCTGATTCAATCAAAAACCGTTTTTTAAAGATCGTCAGAAAAAGCGATGATTTTTGACCTCACCTCATCCTTTAAAAAACTACTGCAATAATTCTCATCTTTTAACAACTCATCAATATCCTTGCCTATCTGGTGATAAATTTTTCTATTGTATCGACACAGATTGGCCTCAACAAATTCTCTCTCTTCTGGAATCACTCCACTGAGTGGATAATTAATATCCATCATTTGACCTTGCATAATAAACGTCATCGTTTGTGAAATCTTTTGCATCCTTAAATAAACAGACGAAAGATAAGATTCTGACAGCGTATCTGCCCCCTTCAACATCTCATACAAATCTGGTATCAAAGGACCTTTAACATGTACAAGATGAGTATTATCACGAAGCCATTCTCCTACATTTGTTCCTGCAGGAGCATAATCTGCAAATTGTTCTGTCATCCTTTCATATCTTTTGACTCTAACCGGCTCCCAGATACCATCGATATGAACCTCGATATGTCTTGGATTTACCAGTAAATCACCAGCTTCACGAACCAGCCCAAGGTCAGCATAATTACCGGCACAGAGCAAAGCAAGTTCCATTACTCTGGCCATAGCAAGCCAATAAATTTCATCAGAATCATCAGGTTGTCCAGATGATTCCAGTTGTTCCATCTGATTAACGAGAGATTCCTCTTTTAAATAATGATCAAAAACCTGTTCATGCAGACATCTATTTAAAAGCATAATATCAATTATTTATAATCTTACGGCCTTCGCAGAATACGACGAATACCGCCAACCCACCTCAATTATGCCCCAAAACTATCTATTAAACTGGCCAACCTCTGAGAAGAAGAGGATTTCTCAACGAGGCCAGGGGCAGCCCAGCAGTTTGCTCGAAGCAAGGTTCATTTTTATCGATTTGAAATTTAACAGAATATTCTTTTGAAACAACGATTCTTACAATTCTAACCAATACAAACTCTCTATAACGAAGAGTTACAATGACGAGCAATCGACAATGTCAATAAATGACTCAAGGAATCCATAATGGCTTAGGCTCGGATGCGCTGTCCAGGTTCCGTTTCTCAGAAAAGGAACATTGGAATGAGGTTTTTCAATGGAAAGGCAATTTAGAACCTTAGAAATTCACTTCTTGTTTTTTATGAATGAATTTCGTGAAGGTACTTATCCCAGCTTATTTCCCGTTTACGGGGGTTAAGGCGGTAAAAGAAGAAAAAATGCATAGCATTCTACATTAAGATCTTTACTATTTATCTGACATTCCAGACTGGAGGTGCACACGTATGAAAACATTGTTTCTTTTAGTGACAACACTTTTCCTTCAGGGTTGTTCTGTATTCGGTATCCGCACCGTAGAGATGCTGGACTATCAGGTTCTCGACAAAGAGGGCTCTTTCGACATTCGTCAATATGAAGAGTACTGGGCAGTCCAAACGGAAATTGAAGGGGATTATCAGGAAAGCACCAGCAAAGGCTTTCGGTTGCTGTTTAATTACATTTCCGGAAACAATAAACAGCAGGAAAAAATTGCTATGACTGGCCCTGTCATTCAACAGGAGAAGGGTGAAAAAATTGCAATGACCGGACCTGTAATGCAGCAAAAGAAGGAAACAGGCTGGATGATGGGGTTTGTCCTCCCATCAAAATATAATATGGGACAGCCGCCGGAACCGCTCGCGCCCGAGGTGAAACTTGTCAAATACCCTGGGTATAGAGCTGCGGCACTCAGTTATAGTGGTAACTTACGGGAAAAAAAGTACAATGCCAAAGTCAAAGAGCTTATGGATATCGTCAGGGCGAAAGGACTGCAACCAATAGGCGAGCCATTTTCCGCAGGATATGACCCGCCCTGGACAATTCCTTTTCTAAAACACAATGAAGTCCTTGTTATGATAAAGTGATTTCGGTGGAGCCTGCGATATCGTTTTTATGCTCTATGTGATTACTTACCTTATATAAGTCAATGTAATCAGACAGAGACAATACGTTTATAAAAAGATGAATATCTACAAAAATACAGAGAATATTGAATTAGTTACGTTGAGTAGAACAGATCAGGTAATGAGCATTTATAAAGCTGCAATTAAGAAAATGGAGGAAATGCAAATTTTTCAATGGGATGATAAATATCCAGATATTTCAACAATAGAGCACGATATCAACAATGGTACATTATATGGCTTTTTCATAAATGAGCATCTCTGTGGAACTCAAACCATTGATAACTTTCAACCAGAAGAATCACTGCTGTCTCATAAATATGTAAAACATATCAGATAAATGAAGGCCCGGAGAGCTTCTCGTGTTATAATGGAATTGCGAAATAACATTTAAATACAAGGAGATCCGAGCCATGAGTTATTGTAACACAATTCTCAACCAAATCACTTCACTTTTTCCGAGACATGAATTTGAACAATTGGCCAAAAGCCATCACACGGGGCAAAAGTTCCGCTCCTTTAATAGGTGGAGTCAGTTTCTTGCTATGACCATTGCTCAATTATCAGGTCGGAAAAGTCTCCGTGATCTGGTCACCAATATCAGTGCCCAAGGGCGCCGCATCTATCATTTAGGAATGAAACCGACTTCCAGAGCAACACTGGCACGCATAAATGAGCAACAGCCCTACCAACTTTATAGAAGACTCTTTTCCCAGTTGTTCCTGAGATGTAAATCGTATGCGCCGAAACATCGCTTCAAATTCGAGGGTAAGATCTATTTGCTTGACGCCACCACTATAGACCTGTGTCTTGCTATCTTCCCTTGGGCAAAGTTCAGAAAGAGAAAAGGGGCGATCAAACTCCATTTTGGTCTTGATGCTGACGGTTATCTTCCTACCTTCATGAATATGAGCAACGGCAAATGCCATGAAATGCAATGGGCCAAAGCCCTTACCCTGCAGCCCGGATCGTGCGTTGTCTTCGACAGAGGCTATAACGATTATACATGGTATGATTCGTTGACAAAGAGAAACATCACCTTTGCCACCCGGTTAAAACGTAATGCTGTTGTCGAGTATCTCGGCAAACGGCGTGGTCGGAAACCGGCTAACGTTCAGGCCGATCAGACAATTCGGCTCAATGGAATGAAAACAGATCTGCGCCTGGTTAGTTACCATGATCCTGAAACCGACAAAGAATATCATTTCCTTACCAACTCGTTTGAACTTAATGCGTCTACTGTAGCCGACCTTTACAAAGAACGTTGGCAGATAGAGCTGTTCTTTAAATGGATCAAACAGAATCTGAAGGTAAAGACCTTCCTCGGTACCTCAAAAAACGCAGTCCTTACGCAATTGTGGGTTGCCTTGTGTGTCTACCTCTTGCTGTCATTCCTTAAATTTAAAGCCAGGCTCGGCATATCGCTGACAACTATACTTCGTTTATTACAGCTTAATTTGTTTGAAAGGCGACAGCTGGTAGATTTGCTTAAGCCTCCCAATAAAACACAACCTATTGTATCTCCACAACTTTTACTGTGGAGTTAACTGTAAGACAGCAGTGCAGAAGAATATAAGGAAATTCGTTGGCAATATTCTGACGACAATGCCTTAGTGATACATAGACTTTGTGTCGATCCAGCTTATCAAAACAAAGGCATTGCCAAGAAGCTCCTATCATTTACTGAGGAATTTGCCAAAAAACACCTTCTAAAAACAATTCGACTAGATACTTTTACAAAAAATCCTCTATCCAATAAGATTTACAAAGATCTAGGATATATTGAGAGAGGGACTGTACAATTCCGTATGGGTGATTTTTTTTGTTATGAAAAATTAATAAACAACTCTTAATCGTCGATGCGAGTTGTGCCGATCAAAAGTGATATAAAATGAAAATACCTAGAATTACAATGATATCCCTTGGCGTCGAAGACCTGCCGAAGGCAACCGAGTTTTACGGCCATGTTTTAGGCACTGCTCCAAACACATCTTCGGATGCCATCACCTTTATTGAACTTCCCGGCGCATGGCTTACCCTGTATCCCCTTGCGAAATTAGCTGAAGACAGTTCTCCAGATATCCCGACCCATCGTAATGGTTTCAGTGGGGTAACATTTGCTCACAATGCTCGCAGCAAAGACGAAGTCATTGCCATAATGGATCGGGCAAAATCTTTTGGCGCAAAAATAGTAAAAAAGCCTCAAGACACATTTTGGGGAGGGTTTAGTGGCTATTTCAGTGACCTTGACGGTTACTATTGGGAGGTCGCCTGGGGACCAATGTTTGAATTTGCAGAAAATGGGAATATGAAGTTCAAGGAAACCGAATAACTCGTTTTTATCCTGAAACGTGGCATTTCCTTCTCAATTGAGGCGGTCGATACATTTAACCATCGGCTGATAAAGACAGACAAAAAATCGTGCACACCCAACAAAAATACACTTTGGAGGATGGTACTAACATGAAAGATCCGATACAGGAACTGCTACTTGAACTAGAGCAGTTCGGTTTGAGCAACGACGGCTCCATCACTGATCGGCCTCGGCGCATGCTGAACATTACCCGTGACACAGGAGAATTTCTTTCGGTACTCGTCCGGGCAATGAATGCTCAACGTGTGCTTGAAATAGGAACCTCCAATGGCTACTCGACTCTCTGGCTTGCCTTAGCAGTAAAGGCAGTCAAAGGGCACGTTACCACCGTTGAACTCTCCGATTTTAAACTTGCCCTGGCCGCAAAAAACTTTGAGCGATCGAACCTTGCCCCTGTCATTACGCAGGTTCACGGTGAGGCCGGCGCACTGCTCCGGGACAGCCCCGAATCAAGCTTCGATCTTATCTTTCTCGATTCCGAGCGCTCTGAGTATCCGGGGTGGTGGCCCGATATCAAGCGAGTTCTCCGTAAAGGTGGACTCCTTGTCGTAGATAATGCCACATCCCATTCTGCCGAAATGGCACCTTTTGTTGCACTAGTTGCCGCAGATCCCAGCTTCACCACTTGCACTGTGCCTATTGGCAACGGAGAATTCCTGGCAACACGGGTGGCTCAGTAGCCACATATTCCAACCGATCATTCCACCGGACCTCCGCAAACAGCCGAGCAGTCCGGTGAATTTACACGTTGTGCAGCACCCTATGGAGAACATAGGCGGAGAAGGTAATGAAAATCCCAATAAGGTCTATTCGCAATGGCTTCTGATTTAAACTTTGTCGAATTTGTAGTTGATCAAATAAAGACTGCAAATACTATTTCATACAGGAAGATGTTTGGAGAATATGCACTTTATGCTAATGGCAAAGTCGTAGCGTTAATCTGCGATAATCAGTTGTTTGTAAAACCAACATCCGCCGGCAGGTCTTTTATCGGCAACGTCATCGAAGCACCGGCATACCCTGGCGCTAAACCATCGTTTCTAATTGAAGATCAAATTGAAGACCGAGATTGGATCAGCAAGCTCATTGAACTCACCGAACAAGAACTACCAACGCCCAAACCGAAAAAAGCTAAGAAACGAGTATCAAAATCACAAAACAACCTGTAAAGGCAGAAAAATGCACAAGAAAATTGGCATCATCGGAGGTCTTAGTCCGGAATCGACAGTGAGTTATTATCTCCATATAACGAGGTCCTATGTCGAACGCTATGGTGATTACGGATATCCTGAAATATTGATTTATAGCGTTAATTTAGAAAACTATCATACCTGGCGGAGTGAAAACCGGTGGGATTTAGTTGCTGAGAACCTTATCGTTGCAGCAAATAGCCTCCAAAAAGCGGGGGCAGATTTTGGTTTGATTGCAACGAACACCATGCACAAGGTCTTTGATGTTGTACAAAATGCAGTCAAACTCCCTTTGATCCACCTTATCGACGTCACGGCCCTGAAGGCTAAAAAAATAGGCCTCAAAAAACTTGGCCTTCTCGGAACTCAATACACGATGAGTGATGGCTTTTATCACGACAAAATTTCAACGTTCGGGCTTGATATTATTGTTCCGAATTCCATAGATCAGCAGATAATCCATAAAATTATAGTTGAAGAACTGGTCCAAGGGAAATTGCTGGAAGATTCAAGAGCTGAATATATTCGAATTATTAACGAATTAACCAGTCAAGGGGCTGAAGGAATTATACTTGGCTGTACCGAAATACCGTTATTAATAAAACAACAGAATTCTTCTGTTCCTTTATTAGATACTGCCATCATCCACGCTGACGCGGCTCTCGAACGTGCTTTGCGAACGTAACAGAATTTCTCCAAGAATAAGGGAAAGGCATACAAATGGAAAATGGTGGTTGGCCACATGATAAAGTTAAAGAAGGCAAATTACGACTGACCGACTAAAACAATCGAGAACCATACCCGCCGACCATCTTATTTACAACTATGGTCGGCGGATACATCAAGCTTTATTAACGCCCAAGCGATAGTAAAGAGATTAGTACCTTACAGATTGATTTCTTGTTTTTTTTTTGCAAGAAATCAATCTGTCTCCAAGGTACTTATCCCGGCTTTCTTACGGTTTACCGGGGTTAATATCGATAATGATCAGGTTTATACGGACCATCCACCGAGACTCCGATATACGCGGCCTGCTCCGGAGTCATCTTGGTAAGCGTTGCTCCCATCTTCTCGAGATGCAATCGGGCAACCTCCTCATCAAGCTCCTTCGCCAGAATATGGACACCGACTACTTTATCTTCCCTGTTGCGCCAGAGATCGATCTGGGCCAGGACCTGATTGGTAAAACTATTTGACATAACAAAACTAGGATGGCCGGTTGCACAGCCGAGATTGACCAGTCTGCCCTCTGCCAACAGATAGATGGAATGGCCATCAGCAAAAGTATATTTATCAACCTGTGGCTTGATGGTCGTCCGGGTTATGCCTGGCCATTCGTTCAGTGCGTCGACCTGAATTTCATTATCAAAGTGTCCAATATTACAGACAATCGCCTGATCCTTCATCTTGCTCATGTGCTCGGCGGTGATGATATCACAGTTGCCGGTGGTGGTAACATAAATATCCGCTGTCGCCAGAGCCTGTTCAATGCTGCAGACGGTGTATCCTGCCATGCAGGCCTGCAAGGCACAAATAGGATCGACTTCAGAGACAAGAATACGACATTTCTGACCGGCGAGGGACTCCGCTGAACCTTTGCCGACATCACCAAAACCGCAGACCATTGCCAGCTTGCCGGCAAGCATGACATCCATAGCCCGGCAAATACCATCCACCAGGGAATGACGACAGCCATAGACATTGTCAAATTTTGATTTTGTAACAGAATCATTAACATTTATCGCAGGGACAAGCAGAGTTCCGGCTTTTTGCATCTGGTACAAGCGATGAACGCCAGTGGTCGTCTCCTCCGATACGCCCTGCCACTGTTCGGCTGCCCGCTGCCAGAAACTTTGATCGCTGTTATAGATGGCTTCCAGTAACTGCATGACAATATTTGATTCCCTGTTGCCGGTATCTTTTTTCAGAATCTCAGGATTCTTCTCAATCTCTACCCCTTTGTGGATCAACATGCTGGCATCCCCACCATCATCGACAATAAGCTGCGGAGCTTTTCCGTCCGGCCAGGTCATTGCCCTGAAAGCGCACCACCAATATTCTTCAAGGGTTTCTCCCTTCCAGGCAAACACCGGCACTCCCGCAGCCGCTATCGCCGCCGCGGCATGATCCTGTGTTGAAAAAATATTGCAGCTCGCCCATCGCACATCCGCGCCCAAATCGACCAGCGTCTCGATAAGAACAGCCGTCTGAATTGTCATGTGCAGGCTGCCCATGATCCGCACTCCCGCCAGTGGCTTCTCGGAGCGATATTTTTCACGGGTGATCATCAGGCCCGGCATCTCCTGCTCGGCGATCTCAATCTCCCTTCGGCCCCAGTCCGCCAGATTTATATCGGCAATGCGGTAATCGCTGGTATTGTCACCGATCGCCCGCTTCATGATTGAATCGAAATAATTCATGTTTTTTTGATCAGCTATCGTTGGTCCATCAGCATCTAAAGACATTAAATTTCCTTTTATAAATTGAGTTTTTCCACACCACTGCCGCCCTATAAAAATAAGCGACAATGTTGCAATCCAACAGGAACCGCCGTTTGCTGGAGTCCTCTGTCATATGTTTGTTACAGTTGTAAAATTTTATAAGAATATGAGTCAGGCCACAGAAAAATAAATGAGAATATTTTTCCCAAGCTCTTTATAATAGCTGCGAGATGTTCAGCTTGTCCAAGCAGTCATTCCACGTACACTAGCCCGAAGACACCAAAGTAATGGCGTGAATTAATTGCTCGATATGGTATCATCTATGGCCGCTTACCCTATGTAAATATACCATCCCACTACAATCCGATATCATCATGGAAACTTCTTCCCAGGAACTAAAAATCATCTGTGTTGACGAGGGCCGTGATCTCGCTCAACAGGTTCGACGAATCTACAAAGAATCACATTTGCACCTCGCCTATGAACGGAGCATAGAGGAAGTGGTTGACCGTTTTGAGCAGGAATCTTTCGATGTCATGCTCTTTTCAAGTTCAGCATCCCAGAGCCACCCCTTAAACGGGATTGAGATACTTGAAATTATTAGCAAAAAATGCCCAGCAACTCAGATTCTGTTCTTTACTCATCCCAGGCGGCTAAAACTTGCCAATCAGGCCCTGCGGGCAGGTGCGTTTCACTACTCACTGTTGCCGATCAGCGATGAGGAACTCAAGCTGCTGATCGAAACCGCCCTTGAGAGAAAACCCCAACTTGGCCTGAACCTGCTGCTTCGATCCGAAGTGGAGAAAACAACATTTGAAAAAATGATCGGCAGATCCACATCCATGCATCAGGTTTATCGGCAAATTCGACAAGCGGCAGCCACAGATATTCCCGTATTGATCTCCGGCGAGACCGGGACAGGCAAAGAACTGGCAGCACAGGCTATCCACGAACTCAGCGATAGATCAAATGGTCCCTGCGTCACGGTTCATATAGGCAGCCTGCCCTCCAACCTCGTTGCCAGTGAACTTTTCGGCCATGAATCAGGATCATTCACCGGGGCCAATGGCCGCCGAAAAGGATGTTTTGAACTGGCTGTAAACGGCACCCTTTTTCTTGATGAAATTGCCACCATCGATCAGAAAATGCAGGTCAGCCTCCTCAGAGTGCTCGAGACAAAATCGTTTCATCGACTCGGCAGCGAGACAGACATAAACGCCGACGTCCGTATCATCGCAGCATCCAACGCCGACCTGATGGACGAGATCCGGCTTGGCCGGTTCCGCGAAGATCTCTATCACCGGCTTGAAGTTCTCTCTATTGTCATGCCACCACTACGGGAGCGACATGGAGACCTGCATCTGCTTGCTGATCATTTCATCAAACAGTCCTGTGACGATTTCCAAAAGGTTATACGAGGCGCCAGTCCAAATTTTTCCAGTTGCCTTGAATCGTATATATGGCCAGGGAATGTCCGGGAATTAAAAAATGTCATCCAGCGGGCGGTGATCAACTGCCAAGGCGATATTCTCGACATAAACAACCTTCCCGAACGTCTGATGAACAGCCGCCATGCCGACACGACTATTCCGCTCCGTGTTGGCATGACTCTCAGTGAAATGGAACATGAAGCGATAATCAGAACCATGGCATATACCGGCAACAATCGAACAAGAGCCAGCGAGATCCTCGGCATCTCCCGCCGGGCCCTCTACAATAAAATGCAAAAGTTCTAAAGACTTGAACCTGTTAATGGGCAACCAGTACGTGCCTGACCACCGTGTAATCTTCCAGGCCATACATCGACATATCTTTCCCGTACCCTGTCTGCTTCATACCGCCATGGGGCATTTCATTGGGTAACATGAAGTGCGTATTGATCCATGTTGCACCGTACTGCAGACGCGCGGCAACCGCATGCGCCCGGCCGACGTCCTGGGTCCAGATCGACGACGCCAGGCCATATTCGGAATCGTTGGCCAAGGTGATTGCCTGTTCTATGGAATTGTCAAATTTGGTGATTGAGACAACCGGCCCAAAAGCTTCCTGCTGAACAATCTCATCTTTTTGTAATGCCCCTTTGAGAACCGTCGGTTCATAGAAAAATCCGGGCCCATCAACGATCTTGCCGCCGCACAGGACTTCAATATGTCCAGTCGCCACTGCCCGCTGCACGAAGCCATCAACCCGCTGGCGATGTTGCTCGGTAATCAGCGGTGGAATCTCCGCAGCTGGATCGTTGATGTCACCATATTTTATGGTTCGTACCGCCTTGGCAAGTTTTTCGGCAAATTCATCATAGATTCTGTCCGCAGCGTAGACTCTGCAGGCCGCGACACAATCCTGGCCGGCATTGTAATAGCCATAGCTGCGGATGTTCTCGACAACATTGTCAATATCTGCATCATCAAAGACGATAACGGGTGCCTTGCCGCCCAGCTCAAAATGGGTCCGCTTCAGGTTACCCGCAGCCAAGCGGAGGACCTCCCGGCCGGTATTGACCGAACCGGTAACCGAGATCATTCTGACCCTCGGATGCTTGGCCAATGCGGCGCCAACCTCAGGGCCGTTACCGGCCACGATGTTGATGACGCCCGCAGGGAAAAGTTCTTGAAAAAGCGGTGCCAGGTGCAGCATGGTAAGGGGCGTATTCTCAGACGGCTTGAAGACGACACAGTTTCCCGCTGCAAGAGAGGGAGCAAGCTTCCACCCCGCCATCATCATCGGGTAATTCCAGGGAGAAATCTGCGCCACGACACCGACCGGATCCCGGCGGATCATACTGGTCATTCCTTCAAAATATTCTCCTGCAGCAGAGCCTGACTGCAAACGACAAGCCGACGCATAGAAGCGAAAGCAGTCAACAATCGCTGGGATTTCATCTTCCAGCATACGAACATAGGGCTTTCCGGTATTCAGCGACTCAAGATGGGCAAGCTCCTCTGACCGGCTCTCGATGGCATCGGCAACTTTTAAGAGCAGTGCACTTCGTTCGGCCGGAGTCACACAGGCCCAGGCAGGAAAGGCATTTTCCGCCGCCATTACCGCCTCGTCAACCTGGGCAATGCTTGCGCCCTGAATCTCCGTGATTTTTTTCCCGTTTTCCGGGTTCACTATAACTTCAACATTTCCAGCCCCTTCAACCAGGGCACCATTAATGAGTAAATTTTGCTGCATGTACTTCTCCATCTTGTCAGACTATCCTTAAAAAAACGCAGAACGCTGGATTACCTGAGATTTTATATCAGTCCCCGGGCTTTCAGCACAACGGTTGTCATCTCAATGCTGTGATCCAGTATCGAGATAATTTCATCAATCCCCGCCCTGTCGATTATCAACGGTGGAGACAGAATCAGCAGTGCCTCATAGGGTCTGACGATAAGTCCTGCCTTTGCCGCAAATTCGTCCACTATTTGCGCCGCTTCTATATCCTTTTCTTCTGATGCGATTGTATTGCCGCTGATATTACACTCAACACAGGCCATCAAATGACTGCCCCTGGCCTCACCGACAATATCGTAGCGTTCAAGGGTTTTCAGCTGCTCAATAAAGTACGGGCCAACATCCTGCACATGTTCACACAGGTTGGTACGCTTCATAATTTCGATATTCTTTAATGCCGCGGCGCAGGCAACGGGATGGCCGGAATAGGTGTAACCGTTGGTGAAGTACGCCGCTTCCGGGGCATTATCGCCAGATATTCGGCCAAACAAGGTGTCTGAGATGATCACAGCTCCCAGAGGCTGATAACCGCTGGTTATCCCCTTGGCGCAGATGAGCAGATCCGGAATAATCTCCCACGTTGGTTCCGCCGAGAAGAACTGGCCCAGTCGGCCAAATCCGGTAACGACCTCATCGAGAATATAGAGAATGTGGTATTTTTCACAGATGAGCTTCATACCCTTGTGATATCCCGGCGGTGGAACCAGCACGCCGCCGGAGCCCATGATCGGTTCGGCAATAAAACAGGCGATACGTTCAGGACCGACCTCGAGAATTTTCTGTTCAAATTCTTCTATCAGTTGCTCGCAGTATTCCTGCTCGGTAATGTTTTCGTCCCTGCGGTAAGGATTTGGACCGGACACATGGTGAACGATATCGGACATATAATGAAAATAGGTCCGATCTACGTCTTTGCCGGAGAGGGATGCTGAGAGGTAAGAACTGCCGTGGTAGCTCTCGGAACGGGAAATAATATGCTTTTTCTCTGGTTTGCCGAGAACATTAAAATAGAAGTGGACAAAACGAATTGCCGACTCCACCGCACCTGAACCACTGGTGGTGAATTGTACACGATTCAAATCCCCCGGAGCGAGTTCCGACAGTACTTTGGCCAGCTCGGCGGAGAGTGGATTGGTCATTGACCCAAAGGACGTATAGTAAACAAGTTGTTCCACCTGCTTGGCGATTGTCTCCGCCATCTCTTGGTTACCGTATCCGATATTAACGCACCACATGCCGGAGATACCGTCAATGTACTTGTTGCCATCGCTGTCGAACACATGGTAACCGGAACCTTTGGTTATCACCAGGTCCCCTTTTTTTGCAGCGGTAGCAAGGTCAGCCCAAGGGTGCAGGGTATGGCGATTGTCGCTTTTTATTATTGTTTTGGTCGAGCCGTTATTAATTGTCCTCATATATCCGTTTTCATCCTCTTCTCTCCAATCTCATTAAGCGCCCATCCACAAACGACTCTTCTGTCTAACACTTCGCTGCTATCGGAATTTTATCCTTGGAATATCAAATCTATGCCTGAGGAAAAATTCTCGTTTCCGGATGAACACCAGTTAACAGGCTACGGTAACAATCTCGCTGGCTTCACGGCCAAGAACTCTCAGCTGTTTGTCGATGTAGCATAGGCCTTCGTCATTAACCTCTTCCTTGCGGCCCGTTATCCAGAAACGGCAGTTGGCTGTTTCGCAAAGACAGGGGAACTGCGCAAAAAGAATGTCTTCGGTTGATGCATAATCCATGGTCAGTGGCTGACCGGCATCAATATTTCGAAGGGCCCATATTTCAAATTCAGTCATATCCAGGTAAATATTGGGCGAACATGAATGCAGCAGATATCCGGTGAAATAGGGATCATACAAGTGCGTAGTCGGTGTTATCTGCAGTGTGTGCTGGGTGATCTTCGGCACAATGTTTCCGGTGATCCTGGCGACCATCTCGCCGCGCTTGATATCTTTTTTGGTATACACACCAGCGCCCTTTCCGGTTTCACGCGTACATACAGTAAAATCCTCACGTTTTGGGTAACCGTCATTGGGGTCAAGGCCATATTCTTTAGGGTATATCAGCATTATCTTTCTCCTGTTTTATAATTTGGTAGAATCTTCATTTTAACAATTTGATATTCTTCCGTTAAATATTGTCCAGCAGGAGATATTCTGAGAAATCCCCCCGCATGCAGTGATTGGAACTCATTGAAGAAGTATAGGCGCCGGCATTAATAAAGGTCAGCAGATCACCCTCCTCAACTTCAGGAAACATCAGATCGTCATGCAACACATCAAGTGCTTCATTGATGTTGCCGACGATTGTGGCAGGCGTGAGGGCCTCTGGAGCAAAGCTCTTTTCTTTGGACCCTGGCAACACACATGGTACAGGTTCGCAGGGGAGCTGGTAGTGTACGGGCTCCATCGTCAGATTAAAGCCACCGTTAACACCGATAAAGTTCTTACCGGCTTTGGTCTCAACGGTATTTGCTTCCAGCACCAGTACGCCAGCATCTTTGATGATATACGTTCCCGGCTCAACACTGATTTCGTAGGATTTGCCGCTAAACACCCGCTTTATCGCAGCGCTCCACTCAGAGAGGTCCAGACAGTTATCATCCTTTGTCAGTGGAATCCCCAAACCTCCACCCAAATTTACCGCTTTTACAGTTGGGATTTCTTCTATCATGCTCAGACACTCGGAGAGAATCTTCTCCCATGCCGGCAACTGATCATTCAAATACCCACAACCGGTATGAAAATGGATTTTATCTATAGAGAGGTCAAATTGAGCGGCAAGCTTGATTGCTTCGTCCAATTCTGAGATATAGATCCCGAATTTTGTTGGCTTTTCGCCACTATAACGGAGCATTTCGTTCTCGCCATAGCCCGTCCCCATGGCCGGATTAATACGGATACCTATAGCTCGTTTCGGTGTACGCTCACCGATACGCCTGATCATGCTAAGACTATCTGCATTAAGATGCAAATCGGGAAACTTCGTCAGAAAATCGAGGTCGGAGTTGGAAACCGAAGTAGCGGTGTATGATATATCGGATGCAACAAAACCACAGCTCAGGGCATGCCGGACTTCTGCAGGTGAACAGACATCAACGCCACATGAAGTTGAGGCTTTGATACATGTCAAAAGCGGAGCGAATCTGTTTGCCTTCAAGGCATAAAAGATCCTGTGCGGAATGCCGGTATTGAAAAGAGCGCGATCTATCCTGTCAATGTTTTCCAGGAAGCGATCAGCACTGTATAAAAAGAGCGGCGTGCCAAGCTTTTCAGCTAAGCTTTGTACGTTTCGGCCGGCAAAGACAAGTTCGTGGTCGTCGTTATACGACAATCCGTTCCTTTCCCACCATAATTCAACAGCCATGTAATACTCCGATTTGATTTGGCGCAGTGTTGGCGCATTAGACAGCAATCATTGACTCTGCTGGCAGATTCCAACTGTCGTTTTATAGACAGCCGTTTCTCTTGCAAGCTGAGACTCTTTGTCAGGAGATATTACGCGGCCTCGAGTGCGGTGCACCCCAGGGCTTCCTGCAGGCTTTCTACTTTATCTGTCTGCTCCCAGGGGAAGATATCTCTGCCGAAATGGCCGGCAACTGCGGTCTGCCGGTATGTCCAACCTTTCGGCGTTGTCAGTTGCAGATCACGGATAATGCTAGCTGGACGAAAGTCGAAAACGTCTCCCCCTTCAAGAACATCCTGGATCAGCTTTTCTTCGATTTTTCCTGTACCGAAGGTATCGACGTTGATGCTCAGTGGCTCAGCGACCCCGATTGCATAGGCCACCTGGATTTCACACTTCTCCGCCAGCCCTGCGGCTACGATATTTTTTGCGGCATACCTTGCATAATAAGCGGCCGACCGATC
Organism: uncultured Desulforhopalus sp.; assembly: GCA_963677465.1. Classification (GTDB taxonomy): domain Bacteria; phylum Desulfobacterota; class Desulfobulbia; order Desulfobulbales; family Desulfocapsaceae; genus Desulforhopalus_A. The sequence continues at coordinate 3,711,870 of OY781976.1, forward strand.
AACCTTGGAAGGGTCTTTACCGGAGAAGGCGCCGCCGCCGTGACAGCCGACACCGCCATAGGTATCAACAATTATCTTTCGTCCAGTCAGGCCGGCATCGCCATGGGGACCGCCGATGACAAATTTTCCCGTTGGATTAATGAAAAACTTGGTATCGCTATCAATAAGACCTGTAGGCGTAAGCAGCGATTGAGCAACTTCAACAAGATCCCGACGAATTTGATCTAAAGCAATATCATCCGTCTGGTGGGATATAACTATGCCAGTTATTCTTTTGGGACGGCCATCCACATGCTCTACAGAAATCTGGGTTTTTGCATCCGGTCGCAGGTAGGCAATATCGCCATTTTTCCTCAGTTTCTGCAAATGTTCCAGCAACAAATGGCTATAATAGATGGGCGCCGGCATGAATGACGGGGTTGCATTGCTGGCATAGCCGAACATCATCCCCTGGTCACCGGCACCTTGATCGGTAAACAACCCCTCACCTTCCATCACGCCCTGGGAGATGTCTGCTGATTGCTCATGAATGTGACAAAGATATTTAAAACTGTCGGAAGAAAACAGAAGTTCAGGTCGATCGTAGCCAATATCCCGGACGACTTCCCTGGCAATTTCTTCCGGTTTAATCGAAGCCCATTTGTTACAGGTGATTTCGCCGAGATTCATAACAAAGTCTGTGGTTACTGCGGTTTCACATGCGACCTTACTTGTGCTGTCTTTTAAAAGGCAGGCATCAAGAATAGCATCGGAGATCTGATCGCAAATTTTATCGGGATGTCCTTCGCTGACAGACTCTGATGTAAAAACGTGGTTACTCCTCATTTTGCTCATAATGTTCCATTACCTATAGCGTTTGCAGAATTTCAATATCGATTTACAAGGAAGAAAAACGCTGAATTTCGAACCTCAATCACAATTCACTAACCTGTTTTCCAGGGCCTCAAATTCATTCAACCGAGATAAACAGTAACTAAAGAAGTAAAAGCCAAACTCCACCGTCTGCTTACATCGGATAAATAGAGGGTACCTGTGAACGAACTATGAAGCCGGTTGCAATCGATGTTCCACCCACGGTTATGATGACCAAACGAGAGCCAATGATTCTTCACCAGCCCCAGTGCAGTGCAGAGATATACGATTATAAAATTTTTGAAATTACTTATGTAAAATCAATGAGATATATTCGCAGCGAAAGGACTGTTGGGAAAAATGTGCCACAACGCTAGCACAACCACAATATTGCGGGCAGAATATTCCCATCCACGCTTTGTGTTATTTACGCTGGTATTCTTCATTCCAAAGAAATTGCAGTTACCATTAACAGTATAAAATGATGTTATTATTATGTTAGATGAATATCCTTCCAAAGATTAGCACTGAGTAGTAGCTAAATTCATTATGAGAATAATATTCTCATACTAAGGAAAAGCTTCAGATTATCCCGCCACTTTTATTCACAACCATTTACGCACCTCCTCTGCGCGTAATCAAGCCGTCGCGCAGAGGCCGAATGATATTCCGAGGAGTAAATTTTGAGATTGTCGAGGCTGTCGCTACAGGATTTTTTTAAGGTGGTCCATCGCAGAGATCAGTGCTTTTTTGTGGGCGGCGATCCGTCTTTTGAGGGGCCAGGCGGTGGGTGTTTCGATGGTGATGGAATGCTGCGTGTAGTTTTTCTTGAGCATATACCAATCCAATGTGCCGTTAAATTCCGGCAGCGTTGGATCATCGGGACCGTCGGGAGATGCGGCGGCGATCAGTCCGTTGCAACATTCGGCGCCGTAGACCAACTGGCGCTTTGTGATAGGATAGCCTGCGGTGTCAATGGCTTTCAGGATCGCTGGCCCGAGAACCGGCCGGCTGCCGGGGGTGGTTTCATACATATAGAATCCGGCGGGAATATCCTCCACCGAAAAAGCCTCGCCCCGCGGCATATAGGTGTCGGTTTCATGCAGATCAATCGCCAGGCAGTAGGGACCGGAAAACTGATGAAGCACATCTTTGACGGCGTCAACTTCCGGCACCCCGGCATCACCGTCGAAGGATCGATTCAGATCGGCTCCGTGACTGCCGTAGCGCACACTACGGGTGAAACCGTACGGGTTGAGGCAGGGCAAAATCAAAAATGAAAAATGTTGCAGATACCTGGCCATGCCCCGGTTCATAAATTCCAGGAGGACATAAACCCCGGCCGGCTCTTCGCCATGAATGCCGGCCGAGAGGATGATGCGGGGAAGATCGGCGCGGTTATTCCTGGTCAGAACCGCGTAGATGGGACAAGCACCGGCATCGGTCGTAACCAGTCCGGCCTTCATCAGGCGATGCCCGGAGGCATATTTTTTAAGCGGCTGGACGACCTCGCGGCTAAACGAGCGTTTAACGGTGGCTCGCTTTTTGACCACCAGATCGATAAGGCCCTTGATCCACAGCCAATTGACCTGACAGGCCGTATCCATCGGCGTTTTTCCGGTGGTCTCAGCCGTTACCGGATATACCACCCCGAGACGGAACATCAAATCACCAAAGGTTCCGTCGTGCCGGACGATGAAGCCATCCCTATCGGTGCGCATGCCGCTGTTTTGACCGGCGCTTATCACCTTGTAGGCCAATACCGGCACCGTTTTATTGATCGCCTCAACAATCCGGCTGTAAACCGAGAGATCACCGAAAGCGTAGTGGTAGGCAGCGGCCTGGTCGATGCTGGAGATGGTGTCCTGATGCAGGTCGAGGGCCGCGACGATGTTTTCCAGAGGGTCGCGTCGCAGAAGGTGGTGCATGAGGCGCGTTTCGGCCGGCAGGTCCAGATTCAGCCGACTGTCGGATGACAGGTACCACCGCTTGATTTTAGCGCCCCGGCGGATATCATCCACCAGTTTGCCATTTTCAAGCTCGTAGCGTACGAAATCGTTGTTAAAGTCAGATTCCTCGCCCTCATCGGTGTTGTAGCGCTGCCGGGCATCGTAGCCCGCCGGATTGCCGAGCGGATAGACGATGAGCTTGACCCCACGTTTGTGGGCATAGTCGAAGATGCGATTAAAGTAACGAATGATGGTCAGCGGACCGGCCACTTCGTCACCGTGAATCCCGGCCCGGATGAGCATGAACCGATCATTTGGCTTGGTGTCACGCGAGACGATCCGATAAAAATCGTATTCGGAACTGCGCTGCTTGAGGCGGTAGTGTTCAATCCGGATATCGCGTCGACCGGCCGCCAGCTTCTTCAATTCCGCATAGTAGCCGGAGGTTTTCCGAACCTCTTCATCATGGGTCCGCCTGTCGATGATGATCATTCGCCGGATAATCAACTCGTCTTTCGATTTGAGGTAATCGCTGGGGAAGTCGAACCACAACCGCATAAAAGTCGACAGCTTCAGTGCCCGCCGATGCCCTAGGCTCGGATCTTCAAGGTAGATATTTTCCTTGTCGATGCCGCTGACGACAGAGTAATGCCCGCCTTCAAAGGCGAACCAATCAACGATAACTGGTATCTTTTTACGGTTGACCCACTTACGGATATCTTCCAGATCTGAGAAATCCTTAACCTGGGCGCGAAAGCCAAGCTTGTGAGCAGCACCCACCAACCCCTCTGCCCCGATCCCGTAGGACGGTTTGCAGCCGGCTATCAGCGCCAGTTTTTTTTCAGTGACTTTAACGCCCAGATAACCCAGCACTATTTTTAACGATGCAGGGCCACAATAACCAGGCTTTTGTCTGAAAGGATCGATCACCAACATTGGAACTAATCTCAGAAACGTCTGAGCCCTCCTGGGAGCATTTCCGAGAATGCCCTTTCGAAGTCTACGCTATCTGCCCAAACTTTTCGTTATTTTTATAATAATAATGCTCGCAATATTAATTATATAGCTCCGCTTATTTTTATAAAAATGCCTCAATTTTGAACAAAATGCCTATTCTCGGACAAGCTCCTAGCAAAGTTGAACTTGTTCTTTCTCCACAACTTTTAATTTAAAATCAACTATGTACCAGTAAATAGTCTACATCATAATTGATTTTGCAATCATTTATTATTGATGGCGTCGCAAAAACGCTTCAGCTCATTCTTTTATCTGCCAGGCATTTCAGAGCAATGTTCGGATTTCGAAAGTCCGGAAACACCTCCTTTCGTTGCTATGTTTTAAAGACAACTGATTGATTCGACACAATAGACATCTGGAATTGGTGTTCTTTTGCACTTTTGAGAAGTGTTTCTTTGGCAAGCTATATTTTACAGGAAAGCATTTGGCCAACGAGAAAAACGGAGCCGATTTTCCCGACCCCGTCTTTTATTTAAAAGAAGCGGATCTACATGATCTGCATTAAGCGCTCAATGCTTTCTTCTTTTTCCTGACTGCCATAAGACCTGTCAGACCGAAGCCAAAAAGTATTAGAGTTGACGGTTCGGGTACCGGAGAGACATCAACAGACCCTCCAGTTAGAGACGTAGCGATCTCGTCACCAAGCTCATCAGAAATGAGAACTGAATCAAAGCTAAGGCCGCTACTGCCGACACCGCTTCCCGTGAAATAGATGGTAGCCAGGGTAAATGAATCCCCCTGCAAGCTAAAATCATCCAAATCATCCCAATAAGACAATTCGGCAATATGGGGGAAGCCGAAACCATTATCGACAAGACTCCAATCTTCAGCATTTCCAACATCGGGAGTGATGTCGCCAAGGTTATCCGTCAAGTTGTAAGAGTTGAACGTTAACACTGAAGTATCGTAGTTCAAGTCAAACTCAAAAGCCCCTACATAAGAGCCACCTAGATTCGATATTACGACATCGACGCTCATCGATTGTCCGACATTAATTAATGATGCCGAAGGATTAATAGAAACGGATGCAGCCTCTGCCTGTGTCACAAGCATACTGGCGGCGAGAAGGGCCAAACAATTTATTTTTAGCTTCTTCATGATTTTTTCTCCTGAACTTTTAGTTTCTTAGTTACTTGCACATCGAGGATAGGTGCACATTGTAGTGAGTTTACGGGCATCAAGAATTGTAATAGTTCCGTCACCGTCAATATCACAATCTGGGCAGACGGAAGCCGGCTGGTTGCGGTTGGCTTTGATGATATTTGCGTCATTTCTGTCGACAATGCCATCTTCATTGAAATCACCGAAAACAGTGTACCAACAATGAAGGGTAGCCACCTGATCCTTATGGTTGCCTGCACCTTCGAAAGACTCCGCTGATCTTCTACCTTCACCGGTCATAATAAAGCTGATGGCATTTCCTGCAGACCAACCATCCATATCGATAATTTCCTGCATCAGTTCAGCAAGATCAGGTGTTTGTTGGAGTGGTCCCGCTTCATGCTCAACGGTCCATAAGGGAATGCCGCTCCAGTTTACTGCCGTTGCAGTCTTGTAGCGGGAGGAAACCGTATAGGGTGCATTCTCGAAAGGAGCTGAGTTTGAACTCGCATCGGCATAGATATTGACATCGAAATTGTCTGAACTCTTAGCCGGTTCATCCACGGAAAACTGGACATAGGCGGAGGTGATTGTTGCACCTTTTGGAATGGAAAGATCAGAAAAACGAAGGCCTATCTGCTGATTATTACTGTCGCTTTCCTCGGTGATCTCAAGATCAGAGCTATCCCAGTCCAATGATCCATCCGGCCGTTCCTCCATATCATCCAAGGCAGTCTGTATCGCTGTTACAACTTCTATACCTTCAGGTTCTACAGTGTATTGGAAATAAAGGGTAGGTATCTGGTCTTGGTGGCTGCCAGCTCCCTCGAATGACTCGGCGCACCGCTGACCGGTACCACTCAGGACGAAGCTGATAGCATTTCCTTTAACCCATCCATCCATATCCACAATTTCCTGCAGCAAGGCAGACAGATCAGGAGTCTGCTGATTTACGCTTGCCTCATGCACTGTACTCCATGCGGGAATGCCATTCCAGTTGACGGCTGTGGTGGACAGGTTGCGGGTGGAAACACGGTTTGCATTATCGAAAGCAACAGAATTTGGCGTCATTTCTGAGTAAATGTTCACGTCAAAAGGGTCGATCGTCTTGGTCTCGTCCACCGAAAACTGGATGTACGCTCCGGTAATAGTGGCGCCTTTGGGGATGGAAAGATTGGTAAATCTAAGGCCTATCAGCTGATTGGTGGAACCATCCTCCATGGTAATTTCCAGATCCGAACTATTGGTATACAAGCCGCCATCCTGAAACTCTTCAACATCATCCGAACCGCTTGCAATCGGGGCAACATAATAGTCGCCACTAGGGTCGAGGCTTGTCACCGAAATAGTCAAGGTAACCGTATTGCTGAACACTGTGCAGGCTCCTACGGTAACTTTGGCATACACTTTAGCGGTGAGCGTTGCCGGTGGAACGTTGAGTAAGGTAGCGGTTCCATCGGCCTTTATTGCGAGATATGCAGGTTGGTCGGAATAATATTCGATGGTGGCGTTGGTGAGATCAACGTCTGCAGTGGTTTTATCTTCTCCGGTCAAGGTTAATGCAATGTTGACAGGTGCTTCCCCTGATATCGTGGTAGCGGAAGCTGTCATGTTGACGCTTGCCAATTCGATCATCTTCTCAAGGCCATTCACACCGAATGGCTGGGAAAAGCTGATGCCTCCTGTTCCTTTCAACTGGGCCCGCACATAGCTGCTTATTTCAGCCTCGTGATCATTGAGATCAAGAGTAGCACCAGTGGCGATGATTCTGCCATTTGCAACCCATTCAATAGTATTGTAATAATCACCAGTTATTGTAATAGTGTCATCCGCTTCATTGACAACGACATTGGTAATGACCGGTGTCTCACCACTGGAAACGAAATTAGTACCAAGCTCTCTTTTTGAAACCTTGGCTACTGCGTAAAATGTACCATTTTCCATGGAAAAACGGACATTTTCTAAGGTGTTTTCCGGCAACAGCATCATATTGTAGCTATAGCCAACCGCACCCGTAGAGTGGGCATCATCATTGGAAAATCCCCACACAGGACGGGCAGGCATCGACTGTTTAAGAATATTATCCCAAAGTATGCGGTCACTAAACGAGTCGCCATCTTTTTTGTTGATTATCTCCATGCCAACGCAGGAAGGGTATGCAAGGAAGAGATCTGTGTAATAGGTAACGGTGGAAGGAATGCTGGAAGCAAATTCACCTTCCGCTCCGTCGTTTGCCGTGCTCACTCCACCAGTATACCGACCGGGGTGGTTGATGTGGGAAATACCGCCTAGTGATTCGGCCTGCGCGATTTTGCTCTCCAGGGTGTCGCCGCTCGTGTTGTTGAAATTTGCCCAAAAGGTGTTGAGATGATCTGAAACAGACTGTTCATTGGTCATCGGGATTCCAATCATTCCCCAGCCATCCCTGTTTAATCCGGCATTGATCTCGGCGAGGCGCTCCGATGTCAGATAAATTATATTGCTCGGTCGATCTGTTCTATCCCACGTGGTGTTGGTAAAATTATGGTCAGTAAGTGCAAAAATCTCGTATCCTTTGGCATAATGTTCTTCAATCATCTCTGCCGGTTGGTTGCCACCGTCGCTCTCAACCGAATGCGCATGAAAATCGGCCTTAAAGTGGCCATAGGTTGCCCAATCTACGCTTGCGTACGGGTTGTTGATTGTGATTTCGGCCGCTGCTTCCGATGGCAGACCATGGAACATCATGGCGCTTGCCATCATCGAGCAAGCAAAAACAGCCCACTTTTTGTTCTGCATTTTTCTTTCCCCCCCTCTTGTTTTGATTTGGTTATGCCGATCTACACGTGCATCGACGCGCAGTAGCTTATAATTATCGAATTAGAGTCCAATTCAAATCATGTTAAAAACGAATTACTATTCAGTTAGACAGAGGTGGAAGACAGAAATGAACAGAACGCAAACGAATAAATGTTCTTCAAACCTATCAAAGAAATTGCGTAAACGAGACTAAAGCAATCCATCATTGATGGCAAATATGTTTCATCATACGCAGTAAAGGTATTTGATGATGAGAGCGAAGTAGATGGGCATGAAGTTGCAGGGAAAGTGTAGCCGATCCTGTTTACACCGTGGATATGGCCACCGCCGGCAGGGAGGCTACAGAAAAGCACATCGAGCTTCCTTTTATAGAAGCCCATGAAAATGGTCTGTGAGGCAACCTCTTCATTTTTGAACACTTGCTACTTGTATCTTACTATATTTATGTAATAAAAAAGCTGATTCACTTTTTGATTTTGTGTCCTATTTTATACTTTTATAACTGTATAGATTATTTTAACAAAAGAATTCCAGGGGGAAGCATTTTTTTGCAATGGAGTAATTGTTGCCATGTTGTTTATATTTTACAAGTAAGTGCAAGTGCATCAGGTAGATTAATATTTTTATCTTTTATGATCGACAATAACATGTAACACCTTAATAAAGATGTCAAAATCACCAGAGGAATGCCATGACGACCAAGAGAAATAAGGAGACATCTCTCAGTCCAAGTCACTATGTAGGCATAGGTGCTTCAGCCGGTGGTCTTGAGGCAATTGAGACCTTTTTCAAGCAAATGCCACCTCAAAGTAATTTGGCGTTCATTGTTGTTCAGCACCTTTCCCCTGACTACAAAAGTCTGATGGTCGAACTCCTTTCGAAAAAAACCGAAATGCCAGTGCATCGGGCGGAAGATGGCATGGAAGTTCTCGCTGCAAATGTATATCTCATCCCACCTAAAAAAAATCTTACAATCTTTCACGGCAAACTTGTCTTGAATGACAAAGTCATCAGTCAGGGTATTAATCTTCCTATTGACATTTTTCTTCGCTCGCTTGCCGAAGACCAGGCAGAACGATCGATTGCCATTATCCTTTCCGGTACCGGCAGTGACGGTACTCGTGGTGTCCGGGCCATCAAGGAATTTAACGGGATGGTCATGGTTCAGGATGAAGAGAGTGCCAAATTTGATGGCATGCCACGGGCGGCAATCTCAACAGGTACTGCGGATTATATCCTGCCGCCGGACAAGATGCCCGAGCAACTACTCGCCTATGTAGCCCACCCTTACACTTCCGGCAAAAAACATTCTGACCTGCTCTTAAAAGACGCTGACGCCTTGACCCGTCTCTTTGCAGAACTTCGAGATAAGACCAAAGTCGACTTCACCTACTACAAACCAAGCACTATTACTCGTCGTATCGAACGTCGTATGTCAGTCAACCAGATCAGCGATTTCGAGGAATATGTCAATTATTTACAAAACTATCCAGGTGAGGTCATGGGGCTCTATCGTGATCTGCTGATCGGCGTAACCAATTTTTTCAGGGATCCGGAAGCGATGCAAGAACTTGAAGAAAAGTGGTTGCCGGAGTTGCTGATGCGACAAAAAAACCGTGAAATTCGATTTTGGGTAGCAGGTTGCTCCACCGGAGAAGAGGCGTACACTTTGGCCATCATCGTCAAAGAGGTTATGGAGAAAGCCGGACTCAGTCGGGATGTGAAAATATTTGCGACAGATATCGACAAAGATGCCATTATTACGGCCGGTACCGGCATATATCCAGAAAGCATTGCCGGAGATCTACCGCCCAAAATCATGGCCAAGTATTTCTATAACAAGGAAGAAAAACTACAGATAGCCAGGCATGTCCGAGAAATGGTTGTCTTTGCACAACATAACCTTCTCAAAGATCCTCCCTTTACTAATATCGACCTCATTTCATGTCGCAATCTGCTCATCTATCTGCAGCCCATTCTTCAGCAAAAAGCTTTTGAAATGTTTAATTTTTCTCTCAATCCTGAGGGACTTCTCTTTCTCGGTACCAGTGAGTCGACCGGCGATTTGAACGACTATTTTGAAAACCTGCATCAAAAGCACAAGATTTATCGGTCGCGGGGCAAGATCCAACCAATGCGCCGGGATTTGGAAATCAAATCCCGGGCTGAACGAGAATATCATTCACAGCCTTTTGCCGCGCGCGCTCGGAATCGTAGAGCAGGCGATCTTGACAGCAACAGAATCATCAAGCAATATTTAGAAATCGCGAGTGAACTTTATCTGCCATTGTCCGTCATTGTCAATGAACGTCTTGCCATTCTTCATATCGTTGGCAACGCCGAGGGCTATTTCAGGGTGCCCTCAGGGCCAGCGGAATATGATATTGCCAAAATGGCTAGCCGAGACCTGGCAATACCATTGGCAACTGGAATCCAGAAAGTCTTCCGTACTGGCGAAAAATTATCCTACACCAATATTTCTTTTCAACACCACGAACAAAACAAGACGATTCGTATCCGCATAGTCCCTTTGCCTGAAATCAAAGGGCACGACCCGCTGGTCGCCGTTTTTTTTGAAGAGATCGACAAACAGCAACCCATTAATCGTGAGACCATTACCTATGATGTTGGCGAGGAGACGCATCAAAGAATCAATGATCTCGAACAGGAACTGCAGTTTGCCCGAGAAAACCTGCAGGCAACCATCGAAGAACTTGAGACCTCCAATGAAGAGTTGCAGGCCACCAATGAAGAGCTGCTGGCAAGCAATGAGGAACTGCAGAGTACCAACGAGGAACTACAGTCCACGAACGAAGAACTGTATACAGTCAACGCCGAGCACCAGAATAAGATCATTGAATTGACTGAGCTGAACAACGATGTCGATAATCTGCTGACAAGTTCCGGTATTGGCACCATGCTGCTCGATGAAGACCTGGAAATCCGCAAATTCTCCCCCGAGATTACTAACGTTTTTCATATAATGGATAAGGATGTTGGCCGACCAGTGACACATATTGCCCATCGCTTGCAGGATTTTGACCCGATTGAAATGATTAAGACCGTTAAAAACAGCAATCTTCCCGTTGAGCGCGAAATTCAGGCAGAAGGCAATCATTGGTATTTAGTTCGAATTCTTCCTTATGTTATCGGCCCCAAGGCATATTCCGGCGTGGTATTGACCTTTATCGATATCACCGAGGCAAAACTTGATCGTAAGCACTTGGCGAACAGCCGCCAGACAACCCAGGAAATTGGTAATAATATACCAACCGGGCTTTTCATCTACTCCGAAAACAATGACGGGGAACTAGTTCTTGACAGTTGTAATCCTGAAGCCATACGCCTTACCGGCATTAATGCAGCAGAATGGGCAGGGAAAACATTTGGTGAGATTTGGCCGAATGCTCACCAAGCTGGCATCACAGAACGATTGAAGAGAGTTTTGCAAACAGGAAAATCCTGGTCCCTTGAAGACTATTCCTATAGTGATAACAAAATAGACGGAACCTATCGCATCCACGCTTTCTGTCTGCCAGAAAAGCGTTTGGCAGTGAGTTTTGAAAGCATTAATGAAGAAAAACGGTTGATTGATAGTGAGCGTAAGTTTCGCACGCTCTTTGAAACCATGCCCCAGGGGGCGGTCTTTCAAGACAGTGAGGGAAAGATTGTATCAGCCAACCCTGCGGCAGAAAAGATCCTTGGGATGACGTTCGATCAGATGCAGGGAGTCACCTCGCCTGATCCTCGCTGGCGCGCTGTACGGGAAGACGGCTCGTCTCTTTCCACCGAAACACATCCCAGCATGGTCGCTTTGAAAACAGGGAAACCGGTTTTAGGGTTTACCATGGGAGTGCATAGCCCGAGCTTTACTGCTATGAGATGGGTCCTCGTGAATGCCATTCCCCAGTTTCGCGAGAATGAAGAATATGCCTTTGAGGTAATTACTACGTTTGAAGATATAACGGAAAAATACAATTTGCACCGTAGCGCTGAGGATCAAAGAAATTGATTTTTTTTCTGTTTTAACAACCCTGGACGGAGAAAATGACCGAAGATTTTACCCCTAAAGGCCAGAATCTGCGTGATAGAGCTGAGAATTTGTTGCAGACAGCAAATAATTCCACTGTGTCAAATATTCCAGAGGAATACCGACAACTGCTCCATGAGCTGCAAGTTCATCAGATCGAACTAGAGCTGCAGAACGAGGAGTTGCGTAATTCGCAAAATGCTCTTGAAAAAAGCCGTTCGCGTTATATGCAGCTTTATCATAATGCACCAGTCGGCTATGTGGTGCTGAATAGAGTGGGGCTCATCAAACAGGCAAATGCCACCTTTACTCAAATGGTTGCAATGAGTGACGGCCTCGAAAAGCTCAATGGCAAACCCTTTGTCGACTTGCTCATCCCCACCGATCAGTCAATTTTTCTGGCCCGTCTGAAGTCATTTTTCAAAAATCCAAATGATAAACGGATGGAACTGCGAATTGGCAACTCCGAGTCCACCAGACTGGTGATAAGACTTGAGGCTACATCAATTCAGCGTTTGGAAAGTCCACGAGGACAATATGACGATGAGATTTTTGTTATTGTCAGCGATATCACTGACCGCATCAAAGCTGAAGAGGCTCTTCAGGAAAGCGAAGCCCGCTGGCGAAAATATATCCTCCATGCCCCCGTTGGTGTTTTTGTTGCCAATATGAAAGGAGAATACCAGCAGGTCAATCCGGCCGCCTGCCGCATCACCGGACTTTCAGAATCAGAGCTGTTATCTAAAAGCATTGCCAGCATACTCCCTGAGGAGTCTCGGGATGCAGCTCTTGCTCATTTTCAGATGCTGCTTGACACAGGTGCATCTTATGGAGAAGTGGTGTACCGCCATCCCAAAGGTGATAAGCGATGGTGGTCGGTTGCGGCGGCAAAGATTTCGGATGAGCAGATAATCTGTTTTGTTGAAGATGTCACAGAACGAAAAAATCAGGAAAAACAGCAAGAACAACTCCAGAACCAAATTAACCAGCTGGCCAAGGCAGAAAGCCTTGGACGTATGGCTGGGGCAATAGCTCACTACTTTAATAATACGCTTATGGTGGTTCTGGGTAATTTGGAGTTGGCTGTTATGGATGCACCCCAGGGAGGGGAAGCATTACTCAATTTGAAGCCTGCTCTGGAAGCGACAGAACGAGCATCGGAGATGAGCCGTTTGATGCTGACCTATCTCGGACAAACGATTGTACAGAAAGAATCCGTTGATCTATCTCAGGTTTGCAAAGATGGCCTCCCGTTGCTCCTTCTGGCAAAACCGGAGAACATTGATATAGAAATCGATTGTCCATATCCTGGCCCAATAATTCAGGCAAACACCAACCAGATCAAGCAAATTATTGCCAATTTGCTTAGCAATGCCTGGGAATCGATAACAGATGGATTCGGAAAAATCCGAGTAGCGACAAGTACCAAAAAATCTAGCAATATACGGAAGCAATACAGCTATCCGATAGAGTGGCAGATTGAGGAAGGAGAGTATGCTTGCATCGAAGTGCAGGATAATGGATGCGGCATCAGGAAAGACAATTTAGAAAAACTTTTCGATCCCTTTTTCTCCAGTAAATTTCCGGGTCGCGGGATGGGGCTTGCGGTTGTTATTGGAATCCTCCGCTCCCATAATGGAGGAATAGTAGTTGAGAGCCAGCCTGGCAAGGGGAGCATTTTCCGGGTATATTTACCCATATTTTACCCGACTGCTCATTGAACCGCTTTTGGTGACTTCATAAACTTCTTCCCGGCCCAATTGAGCGGATCGCTTACCGCGTAAGCTTAATTAAACAACTCCCGGCGTTCTCACTCAAGGAGTCTCTCCGTATGCTTGAAGAATTTGGACCTTCTCTCTATATAGCCGAGGGCCCGACCGTATCGTTTTACGGCTTTCCATATCCGACTCGCATGGCCGTGGTCCGCCTCTCGGACGGTGGCTTATGGGTATGGTCGCCAATTGCGCTGACCGAAGATTTGGCCAACTCAGTTGAAGCAATCGGCCCCATACGCTACATCGTCTCGCCAAACAAATTACATCATCTATTCTTGGGCGAGTGGGCGAAACGATGGCCTGGTATACGCTTATATGCGCCGCCGGGTCTTGCTCGTAAGAAGCCGGGAGTTCACTTTGATGCTGATCTTACCGACAAGCCTGATCCAGCTTGGGCGTCCGACATTGACCAGGTGATTTTTCATGGCTCATTGGCAATGGAAGAAGTAGTGTTTTTCCACCTGGCTTCTCGTACCGTGATTATTGGCGACCTCATTCAGCGACATGACCGAAGAAAAACGTTAGGTTGGAAAGGCAAACTTATGCAACTTGATGGCCTGGTTGGCGAACAAGGCAGCACACCTCGAGAGTGGCGAGCCAGTTTTCTTCATCGCAGGCCCGCTCGCGCTGCTCGTCAGAAGGTGCTTGACTGGAATCCCAGTCGACTATTGATTGCACACGGAGAATGCGCAAAGACCGGAGCAACAGAGATTATCAGAAAAGCATTAAGATGGATTTAAAAGCTGGGTCTTTTCGTGCCAGCGGACTGTTGATTCAATTCGATAAAAAGAACATCTTTAACTCTAAGGAAAAACCATGGCATCAGGGCGCTGGGTGCTGGTCACAGGGACATCAAGCGGTGTCGGTCGCTCGACTGCTCTGCTTTTATCTGGCAATGGCTTTGAAGTATTGGCTGCGGTTCGAAATGAGGCCGATGCGCTTGCTCTGCATAACCACAATCCTGACCATATTCACCCTGTAATTATTGAATTACGGGATCAAGGCATGATAATAGATTCCGTACGCCAGATAACAGACAAAACAGGAGAAAAAGGCCTGTATGGCTTGGTGAACTGTGCGGCAATGCTTCATTGCGGACCCTTGGAATATTTCCCCCGAGAATTATGGTTTGAACAATACGATGTCAATCTTTTCGGTCCTATGGCTCTTACCCAGGCGATGTTGCCGTTAATTCGCAAAGCAGGCGGTAGAATAGTTAACATAGGAGCAGTTGGGGGAGGTATATCCTTGCCTTTCTATGGTGCCATCGCCTCATCAAAAATTGCCTTTGAAGCGGTCAATGACTGTCTGAGACGTGAATTACACCCCTTTGGCATAAATGTATCAATTATCGAACCTGGCGGTATTGCCACACCTGCCAATACTAAGATGCGTGACAGTGTAACCAGGTTTTTAGCAGGTCTTGAACCAATTGGCCAGGAACGGTATGGAGAGGCCATGGAGGCCTTCTCGCAGTGGGCGTTCAAAATGCACCAACACAATCTCAGGCCTGAAAAAGTAGCCGAAACCGTAATGAAAGCTCTACAGGCGAGAAGACCAAAGATCAGGTACCGCTTGGGCTGGGACTCCAGAGGGTCAGCTTTACTCATGAAACTGCTTCCGGATCGCTGGTTCGATAAGATTATTCTTAAAATCTCTCAACTGCCCATGCGCTTTGGCGCCTGGCGCAATAAATAGATAACTTTACTGATGGTGGCGTCATAATGTGAAAGTATCAGTCCTCAGATTTATATGGAGATAGCAGTTGTTTTAAAGAACGAATAGTAAAATGTTCCGTCCTCTTCGGCTGCCCTATACAATCCTTGTATTCCTTTTTCCCATTTTTCCAAATCTATAAGACCGGACAGCAAAGCTTCCTCCTTTATGCCTTCTACCATTGCAGTGAAAGTGTTTCTGGAAAAACCCTCAACACGGTCAGGCATTGAGCTGTCCACATAAACAGGAACAGGCTCAACGACAACATTTGCATATCCTGCTTCCATAACCAGAGGGTATAGCCGTCGGCCAATTTGACTGTCACCTCCCTTTTGTTGCTGAAGCGTTATCAGGCAGGAAACCACTTCATCTATTTCGTTACACCAGGGGTAACAGCAGAACGAACCGTGATCACCTTCAATGATAAATATCATTCCACCTGGTTTTAAGTAATTTCTTGCAATACTTAATGCTTTGAGCGGATCACTTAAATGCTCAAGGACAAAACAACAAAATACATAATCATATTGAGCTTTTGCTAAATCATCCTTGTAAATATCCAGTTGCTGAAAATGAACTCTGTCTCTATCTTTCAAAGGAATTTTACTTTTCGCAATTGCCAGTGATTCTTCTGAAATATCTATCGATGTTAGTCGAATGGAGCTGTTCCTTTTTAAAAGCCTGACTGTTTGTGCACCAACACCGCAGCCTATTTCGAGAACATGGCTTTTTTCGGAAAAATTGATATCATAATAAAGCAACTCTTCCAAAATATCTGCCTGATCATTGAGCCTTTTTGCTTCTGTTTTTGAGTAGCCGTGAACATATTTAGTCATTTGATTACCTCTCTAAATTTTACTGTGTGTTCATTGTTTTTTAGAGAGGATATCCACAATCCATTATTTACTCTTGAAGAAAATTGCGGTAATGACCGGGACTGATACCATACACATCCCTGAAACAACGACTCATATGCGCCTGATCGGCAAATCTGTATTTATACGCCACTTCAGCCAGATCTTCGCCTCTGAGAAGTTCCTTTCTTATATTTCGTAATCTTGACTGTATAAGGTATTTATGGGGAGTGAGGCCCGTCTCCTCTTTGAAGATTCGTATGAAATGATATTTACTAACATTAGCAATACTGGCTATTTGATCTAACGACACATCCTGACAGCAGTTATCTATTAGATATTCTTTCGCTTTTCTCACTGACGGCAAGCTTTTCCTGTACTTCTTTTCTTGAAATTTATTATCTGCATGCCTCATCACAAACTGCAGAAAAAATTCAAACAATCTCTCCTGAATTTCCAGAGTACAGAGTTTCTTGTCAAGAATATCCGAATGTAACTGCAAAAGCTCACATGCAAGCTCCTTGTCATCTATTACACCATTCTGGAAATAGGGCAGTACCTTTTCATTATTGATGAGTTCCTCCACAATTTCATTGAAAACAAAAGGCTCAAGATAAAACATCCTGTAAACCCATCCTTTTCGATCGAAATCGTATCCATCATGAGGTTCATCCGGGTTGACCAGGTTTAAGTTACCCACAGAGGCACATAGTGATTCGCCTCTATACCTAAATCCCAGATTACCCTGTTCTACAACACCAAAGGCATAGCCTTCATGGCTGTGCTTAGTAAATTCATGGTCAACATACCTGGCATGCATTAAATGTATGCCGGGATAACAAGATATGTTTTGTAATCTTATAAAAGGATTCATATCATCGAATTAGCCTAATAAAAATATTTGGTTCCGCTTTCAAGGAAAAATCTCTACCTGAATCGAATTTTGTAATGTTATACTGAAAAAATAGCTACTTGACAACCTGCACGACCACAATAATGTCGAGACTTTTCGGACAAAGATTTCAACAGTCAGTGTGAATAGACAAGCAGGTCCAACAACTTGGCGCTGGAGTATCCATCACTGCTTTTGCTGCGCAGCTATTACCGATTTACTATGCCAATCATTCCAGTTTGATGGCGGCAGGGATATTTAAATAAAAAAAGGATAGGATGGGAAATGAAAAAATATCAGATTTTGCCTTATCTATTCATTGCTGCGGTACTCTCTTATCCAATGCTGTTGGGAGCCGAAGAGCTTCAAAATTGGTTTCATGACCCGTTCTTTCAGATTTCCGACAAATTCCCCGATTGTCCTCAACCTGCCGGCCCTTATGTCACAGCGGCGGAGCGCCTTGCCAATGCCCACCACCGCGCCGAGAGAGGTACAACCTGTTGGCTGGAAGGTAAATGCGACCGCCCCAATTCCTATGCGTACGATCAGGATATTGGTGATGCATTACAAAAGGCTTTGGCTGGAGAACGTTTTTACGCCGACTCTTCACTCTGGGTGACAGTGCAGGGACGCGTTGTCTACATTGAGGGATGCGCCGCCGATAAACGTCTTACTCGTGAACTGGAGAAATTTGCGATGACCATTCCATATGTGGAGACAGCGGTTGCCAAAATCCGGTTCAACCCTTTAGATCCACCACCATACACTCTTTTCTATCGTCAGTGAATATGTGAAATATTCCGGTGTATTTGATTTGAAAACCAGACTGTCGCAAATCGGCCCATGTTCATCAATATCGCAACGTCAATAACACACAGCGATTTTTACAAATCTCTAGTGGAAATTTTGACAGTCAAAACCTTGAAAAAGATCGGCGGGAAAAGCTATTGACTGTCATTGGACTTTAGTTGCTGAAATCGCGGACCGAACCGCTCACGATGCGGCCCGCGTAATTCAGTAGCAAGGGGAGGCTATTTTACCAACACCACCTCGGTCGGACGCCAGGTCTTGGCGAAGAACGGTTCCAGCGGGCTGTAGAGGCGCAGGCAGGGGATGAAGCCCTTACCTGGCAGCGTCTGGACCCAGTTGCCGCGCGCCACTCCGTCGGGCTGCTCCGGTCCGAAATAGACTGTGGTCGATCCATCCTCGTTAGGCTCGGCGGCAGGCGAGGGATAGCTCTGGCTGCCGGCGCGCGGGTAGCGCTGCGGCGTATCGAGCATCGAGCGGGTCATCGTGTCGTAAAGCGTGAACGACCAGAATTTCTCGGCAGGAATCCCCTTCGGCAGCGTGACCTTGTAGGTCTTGGCGCCATCGAAGTAGTTGTTTTCGGAGTCCACCATGGTCCACAAATACGTCGAACCGATGCCCGGCAATCGCATGGCCATTGCCGGCGTGATTCCGGTGACGCCATAGAAGAATGCGGTACGTGCGTCGAGCTGACGATAGCCGGTGGTCGGGAAGGGTTTGACGCCTTCCTTGGTGATCATGGGAATTGGCGTTTCAAACTGATAACCGGTGGCGAAAAGCATATTCTGCCAGTTGGCATCGTCGTAGTAGTACCAGGAACGATCGCGGGGGTTCATGAACAGGCTGCGCGACGTCGCGTTGGCGACCTTGAGCGCTTCCGTGAGGATTTTCTTCATGCGCGCATCCGGAGCGAAGGGCTTGCCCTTGACGATGCCGATGGCGGCAATGGGCCCCATCAGCTCGGGATCTAGTGCGGTGGCCGGTTCATTCTGTACGACCTCATTCAGCATCTCGTAATAGGTCCAGTCGTTTGGCGGAAGAGTATTCATCACTTTGCCGCTGCCTTCATGGAAGATGGTCGGCGGCGGGGATGTGATTGGACCGAGTTTGGCCTTACCTTCCAGAAACTCGGCGATCGGGGTGCCAACGCCGCCGGGATTGTAGGGATAGACCTTGGTGAACTCCTTGATCTTCGCGACCACCGGCTTGGGGTCGTTGCCATTCTCCAAAAACGCGCGGGCGAACCAGACGCCATGGATGGTTTTCGAGTGTGCAACGTTGAACTCGCCCTCGGGAAGGATGCCCTCGTAATCCGGCGGCACGATCAGGTATTTACCTCCTGCACCGCGATCAGGACCTGGCAGACCCATGTCGATGACCCAACGGAACCAGGCATCCTGGACGGTGCCGAGAACCTGCGGCGGAACCTCAATTACCATGGGACCCTTCGAAAGGTCGAGACTTCCAATGATGTAGACGGTGTCAGCATTCGCCGTGAGGAAGAGCGACTTGGCATCCATCAGCTCGGAAAAGACGATGATTTCGTTGTCTTTTGCACCGACACTTGCAATCCCCTTGCGAATGGCATGGATGCTGACACCTTGCAGAGTGTCCGAAAACGCTCGCAGCGCGTGGGTAAAATCGATGTTGTCATAGACCTTCTGCAGGGTTTCCTGGGTTGGCTGGCCGTCGATGAAGTGGAGCGTGCCGATGCGGGTCTCGACCTTGTCCGGCGTGGTGACTGACAATGGTATCCCTTCGTTCATCTGGGCGATAGCTGGACTTATTGTGCAAGCGGTCAATAACAGACCAGCAAGAAATCTGTGGATGTTTCGTGTGCTGCATTTTTTCATGTTTGTCCTCCTTGAAGCTTGAGGTTTGAAGAGGCGTTAGCCTCTCTTCTTAATTCATGGCCGCCCTCAAGGAGCCGGCTCGTATGCCTTGAGTTGATGAGATAGCGGTTGCTCGGGTTAATGGTTCTGCTTTTCTGATTAGGCTTGGTGGTGGTATCACTATTTAATCCAAATGAAGCATCCTTTTCATACTTCATGGAGAATGATTATCATTGCTGTAGATATTATCAACCTTTTATTTGTTAGATTTTGAATAATTCTACAACGGCAAATGTATACAATCTTCTATCAGGAAAAGTTGCTCCAAGGTGCTTACCCTGGCTTTCTTACCGTTTACCGGTATACAAATCAGGTCAGTACTTACCAATTGAACAGCGCATCAATGAAAACGAATCGGTCAAACGCACCTAGTCATTATCCAACGCACCCGGAGAGAATCGATACCGGATCAGTGGCAAACGAGAACCGCAGGGCTTGTTTCCCAGCTGTTACACGATCAGATTAAACTGAGCGGATGCATCAGTAATAGAAGATTGTCTGCCGGGACATGATAGCGAATTCTCTGTGTGTGGCCCCAAAGCTTTTCTAGAAGCTTTTGTTACTCAACTGACTGAACGTAGAGTCGACGAGAAACATATTCACATTAAAAGCTTTAAATGATATCTATGTCTATAAATCACAATCAGATGACGTAATCTACGGGCTCATTCAACCACAAATAGCCCTGTGGTGTTTTGTCTTCGACCGCATAAAATTAAGGAGAACGATATGAAAGTGCTGGCATTCAACGGCAGTCCCCGCCTCAATGGCAATACCGCAACCATGCTTGACAGTGCCATCCAGGGCGCACGTGCAAAGGGGGCCAATGTAGAGTTGTTCAATTTGTATAAAATGCAGTATTCTGGCTGTATCAGCTGTTTTTCCTGCAAAAAACTGGATAAAAAAAGGCCGATCATTTGCGCCGTCAACGATGATCTTAAGCCAGTTCTGGAAAAGGTTCGTGAGGCTGATGCAATTATTATAGCCACCCCCGTCTACTACGGCAGTGAAACCGCAGCCACCCGCGCCCTCATCGAGCGGCTCTGTTTTCCATATCTAAACTATGCCGATTACGCCAGCAGTCACATCCCCCACCCTATTGCAACGGGGTTAATCTATACCATGAATGTCCCGGCCGAGCTGGTTGACACCCTCGGCTACAATGTCACCTTTGGTCGCACCAGAGACACCCTGGCACGAGAACTTGGCTCCTGTGAAATAATCATGGCCAACAATACCACACAATATAGCGATTATAGTAAATACGAAGCCAATGCGACCGCTGAAGAGAAAAAGGCCTACAAAGACGCGCATTTTGGCGATGATTGTGAGCATGCCCGACAGCTGGGAGAACGCCTGGTCAGCGGACAGTGACTCTCGTCGCATAATTAAAAGTTTTCAATTTTGGAGCACTATTATTAATATAATTTTTTGATAGCCGTCAGAAAACGAATGAGCTCCACAGGAAAAAATACAAGCAATACAGCTTAAAGCATGATCAAGGCTATTCCAGGCCTTTCTGACATTTCTGATATCAAAGTTTTTTTTGCATGATTTTTGATAAATTGGTCGGCTGGAAAGGATGGTTCACTACCTCAAACTCGGAGAGTTGATTAAATGAAAAATAGGATTTTAGGCTTTGTTTTCGTTGCTGTCTTCTTTTGTTCCCTGCCGCTCTGCGCTCAGGAAAACACGATCAAGGCCGCAGAACCTGGGAGAATTGCAATTATTTCGGCCTTTGGCGCAGAACTTGTCAAGTTGAAGGACACGGCCAAAATCGAAAAAGAGGAAATCCTCAACGGCAGAACCTTTGTGTTGTGTGAGATTAAAGGGAAAAAAGCCGTTATGTTCCTTTCCGGGGTGAGCATGGTCAATGCCGCCATGACGACGCAGTTGGCAATCGATCATTTTAATATCACACACATTCTGTTCAGCGGAATTGCTGGCGGCGCAAATCCTAACCTGGACATCGGGGATGTTGTCGTGCCGACCCAATGGGCAGAATACCAGGAATCGATCTTTGCCACAAAAACCGAGGACGGCTACGATCTTGGATGGCATAAAAAGATTTATCCCGGCTACGGCATGATGTTTCCCCAGTTGGTGGATGTCACCCACGACCGTCTAAAGGAAGCGGATGCGGTCGAAGAGATGTTCTGGTTCGATGTAGATCCCGATTTGCTGGCCGTCGCCAAAAAGATCCAATCCATTGAACTGCTTTCCAAAACGGATAACGCCCAGCTCAAGCATAAGCCCAAACTGGTTGTGGGCGGGACGGGCGTATCAGGCATGACCTTTGTGGATAATGCCGAGTACCGCACCTGGGTCTTCAACACCTTCAAGGCCGAATGCCTGGACATGGAATCCGCAGCAGTGGCCCACGTGGCCTACGTGAATCACATCCCCTTCATCGCCTTCCGCTCCCTGTCCGATCTGGCGGGTGGCGGGGATGGAAAAAACGAACTTAAGACCTTCTTTAAGCTGGCCGCCGACAATGCGGCCCATGTCTTAATCCGGTTTCTTGAAGTCTGGCAATAATTCCAACCGGCTGAGAATTTAAATATGCGACAACCTGAACATCATCGAATTCATCGTTCTGGCTGGCTTCGAGCAGCAGTCCTGGGTGCTAATGACGGCATCGTTTCAACCGCCAGTTTGATTATTGGCGTCGCTGCAGCCAATGCAACCAGAGGGAGTATTCTTTTGGCGGGCACCGCCGGCTTGGTCGCCGGTGCCCTGTCGATGGCTGCCGGTGAGTACGTTTCTGTAAAATCCCAGGAGGATACGGAAACCGCTGATCTGAAGATGGAGGCCGACGCTCTCGAAAATGACCGGGAGGACGAAGAGATTGAGTTAGCAGCTATTTACCGGGAACGTGGCTTGGATGAAACACTTGCTAGAGAGGTTGCACGTCAATTGATGTTACATGACGCACTTGGGGCTCATGCACGAGATGAAATCGGCATCACCACCGAATTAAGCGCCCAACCAATGCAGGCGGCCTTCTGGTCAGCCGGGGCATTCTCTGTGGGTGCCGCAATTCCGTTAATAACAGCAATTCTGGCTCCTGCTTCTTTATTTCTGTGGATTGTCCCGACCGTGGCAATTGGTACGCTGGGGGCGCTGGGCGCACTTGCGGCTGCCACCGGGGGCGCCCCACTCTTTCGGGGCGCGGTACGGGTATGTTTCTGGGGCACGGTGGCAATGGGGATAACTGCGGCAGTCGGCAAGATTTTTGAGATTGCGGCATGAGTTTGATATCATCGGGGAACAATCTTCCCCATCTCTCCTTCCATTGACGCTATTTATCTGAATGGTGCCATATGGTTTTCCAGAACCTTGCCGACTCCCATTGAGACACTCACTGCAATAGGACGAGAGGAGCGGCAGTCCATTTTACAGGAAAATTTCACTCTTAAAAGCTTTTGACTGCATCTTTCAGGGTCGATTGCAATACCGTCCACGAATGCTCCACGCCGACGACAAGTTCTTCCCAGACGTCGTCATGGGCAGCATTGAGCTCTTGTAATTTTGCCTTCGTGGCGGTGACATGTTGTTCAACTTTTTCAACATGTCGTTTGTGTTTTACCTGAGTATCGGCATCCAAGCTCTTTCCATGGGCTTTGAATTCGGCGAATCTAGCCTGTACTAATTCAAACTCGGAAAATATTTTCTTTTTATAAGCATCTCTGTTCCGCATAGTATGACTCCTTTATTTGTATTGGGACAAATGTAGTTTTTAAAATCGATTAGACAAATAAACAGATCACTGTCTTTACCTTTTATATTTCAAATATTGTGCCAAACTCAGGGACATCGGGAATAACAACACATCGGCTCGTTATTATTACATAATTATCCAATTAACTTCGCTTGATCATAATTATCAGGCTCTTGAAAATGGTCATATTTGCTCAATGGTCAAATACGACCATTGAGGGATGGCCATGAATGCCTATCGAGTCTTTGCCAGTCTATCTTTTTTTTCATAAGAAATCAGAGTGATAGGACAACTCTTTTAAGAGATCAACAACTGGCACACTGCTTGCGATATAAAGAATTGAGACAATTACTGCCAATGAGGCATGGTGTCCGGTTCAAATTATAAGAGCAACATCCTGAGGTGAGTTATGGAGAGACTTTTAACTTGGGTGCCAGAGCGTAAAGAAGTTGACACATGCATCGTCTATACAAAACGAAATCACTTCACAGTACTATGGTATGCTGTCTGACATTTATTATTGTATTGCGGATCATCGTCACCCTGATCTGTGCAACCTGTATCAGCTATCAAGAAAGAGGAGTATTATGAAGCAGACCGGTCGAGAAAAAGAACGACAGGAAGAAGATAACGATTATGTTTCGGTAATCGTTAAACGTACCGATGAAGCTTTAAGGCACCCACATGATATCCTGGTAAAAGCAATAGAAGACGGCATAGAGCAACTGGATCGGGGCTTTCTGTCCCTCTTTCTCTCTGCCATGGCCGCAGGGACCATCCTTGGTTTTACCGCCATGTCGGTAGCCATTGCCGAGAGCCAGATGCTGCTTTTGGATCCGATTTACTTCGCCCGCCTGGCAACTGCGCTGGTCTATCCTCTTGGTTTTGTGCTGTGTATTATGAGCGGCACCCAACTTTTTACTGAACATACTGCAACAGCTGTTTATCCTGTGCTCGACCGGCGAAGTACTATTAAAAAAATGTTTCGATTATGGTTGATTGTTATTGCTGGCAATCTCCTTGGAGCGATGATCAGCTCTGTATTACTTCTTCAGGCCGAAGATGTTATCAACGCCAAACCCGGATTTATCCAAATAGGGAAACATCTGGTCAACTTTGGCCTGAAACCACTATTTTTCAGTGCAATGCTGGCGGGCTGGCTTATGGCACTTGGGGCCTGGCTGATCAAGGCAACCTCGTCGGCCCTCAGCCAGATGGCCTCCATCTATATTGTCACCTTTATCATCGGCATCGGCGGCCTGCATCATTCGATCGCCGGTTCCGTCGAGATGTTCTCCGCTTATCTGATTAGCGACATTTTCAGCATCTTTCAGGTACTCCGTTTTGTCGTCATCGCCATACTCGGCAACGTGGTCGGCGGATTCATCTTTGTTGCCCTGTTGAACTACGGCCACATCCGGGAAACCCAGAAAACCGAAGAAAAAGCATAGACAAGCGTCTCGATAACACCGGCGACATACCTTACAAGCAGATCACATCTACCCACATGGTCAATGTCCTGTGGGGGGTTGCAAAAGACGGGCGGCATCCCGACTCACCAGCCATTGCAATCGACCATTTGCCGGTTTGATCAACTGAGCAGGAATGTTGCGCGGATCTTGGCTATCTTCCAGTACTTTCTGCAGAATTGGCCCCTTATCATGGCCCGAGACCAGGAAAACAACCAGTGCCGCCTGATTGATGGCCGCAGCCGTCAGGGTAAGCCGGTGCAGCCCTTCTTCTGCCACATACACTTCGCCTACCCAGCGCTGCTGTTCTTCCACGACGGACGTTCCCGGGAAGAGGGATGCGGTGTGGCCGTTCTCGCCAAGACCGAGCAGTATCAGATCAAAACGGGAACGGCCGCTGGCGAAAAAACTGTGGAGAAGCACTTCATACTGCGCCGCGGCCTCCTGCGAGGAGCCGTCACAGACCATGGGATGGATCTGTTCGGCGGGGATGGGGACATGGTCGAGCAATGTCTGGCGAGCCATCCGGGCATTATTTCGTGGATCGTTGCCCGGAACACACCGCTCATCTCCCCAGAAAATATGAGTCTGCTGCCAGGGAACCCGCGAAAGTAAAGGTTCCTGCCCTAAAAGTTCATAGGTCCGGCGTGGTGTACTTCCTCCGGCCAGCGCAACCGTGAACCTGCCGCTGGCCTGTACTGCCTGCCTGGCCTCGGCGGCAAAGAGTTCGGCTGCGGCCTGGCTTAAGGCTTCCAGATCGTTGTAGACTGTGACCATAGAACTCATGTGCACACCTTTTCAGAATCGACTGAGGGCTGTTGCCAGCTGTGGCCCTCCCGTCCAATAAGCATATCGGCCTCATCCGGCCCCCAACTGCCGGGTTGGTAGATGATAGAGGGTTGGTGGTTTTCAAGAACTGGCTCGACCACCGCCCAGGCAGCCTCAAGCGCATCCACATTGGTGAAGAGGGCTCCGTCACCGGCCATGGCATCTGCAAGAAGCCGTTCGTAGGCTGTTTCCTCTCCCGGCTGTTCACATTCGATCAGGTAAAGTTCCTGCTGGTCGCCGACAAACTCCTTTCCTGGATGCTTGACTCGTGCGGCGAGCGCGATGGCCGGGCGAGGGGCGAGCCGGAAGCGCAGGTAATTGGCCCGACCGGTGGTTGGTGCCGAGTCGGCGAACAGCCTCTGCGGCGGCGGTTTCAGCTCCACCAGCACCTCGTGGACCGTTTCGGCCAGACATTTGCCGGAACGCAGGTAAAATGGCACCCCCTCCCAGCGCCATGAGTCGATAAAAAGCCGCAGCGCACAGAAAGTCTCGACGTCGGAGTCTTTTGCCACATTTGGCTCCGTGCGGTAGCCGGCATACTGCCCCCGCACCAGATCGTCTGGCTGCAGGGGACGCATGGCCTGGAAGACCTTGGCTTTCTCGCTGTGCACAGCACCAAAGCCCCGATAGGCCGGAGGCTCCATGGCAAGCAGGGCAACGACCTGAAACATATGGTTCTGGATTACATCACGCAGACAGCCAGCGGTTTCATAAAAGGCGCCGCGGTTCTCGACGCCGAAATTCTCGGACAGGGTTATCTGGACGCTGGCCACATGGTTGCGGTTCCAGATCGGCTCGAGAAAGGAATTGGCAAAACGAAAATAGAGGATGTTCATGATCGCCTCTTTGCCAAGAAAGTGGTCGATACGGAAAATCGACTCTTCCGGAAACACTGACCTTGCCACCCGGTTCAATTCGCATGCCGAGGCCAGGTCACGACCGAACGGCTTTTCAACAATGACCCGCGCCTGATCGGCCAATTCTGCGGCACCGAGGCCTTCTATAACTGTTCCAAAGAGCGATGGGGGGATTGCCAGGTAATGTGTAGGTCGCCGGGCATTTCCAAGAGCTGCTTTAATTTTTACGAACGTTCCGGAATCGTTATAATCACCACTCACGTATCTGAGTTGGGAGATAAGCTGTTCAAAAGCCGGCTGATTATCGATTCCGCCGGATTGCTGAATACTCTCCGACACGCTGCTACGCAAACGGTCGAAATTCAAATCCGGGCGGGCGATGCCGACGATAGGGAAATTCAAGGCATCTCGTTTGGCCATGGCATAGAGCGCCGGGAAGATCTTCTTGTGGGCGAGATCGCCGGTGACACCGAAAAGTACCAGCGCATCAGATTGGCTGCTGGTCATCAGACACCTCCCTTTTCAGCCGCGGCCTTTTCCAGATGGCCGCCAAAGCCGTAGCGCATCGCCGACAGGACTCGGTTGGCAAAATCGGCCTCACCCCGTGAACTGAAACGTTCATACAATGCGGCGGTGAGTACGTGCGCCGGCACTCCCTCATCAATGGCAGCGGCAACCGTCCAGCGTCCTTCACCGGAATCGGATACCCGCCCTTGGAAAGTTTCTAAGTTGGGATTGGCTAGCAATTCGCCTGCAGTAAGGTCGAGCAACCAAGAAGATATCACGCTTCCCCGTCGCCAGACTTCAGTGATTTCGGGAAGATTGAAGTCATACTGATAGCGCTCCGGATGACGCAGAGGCGTGGTCTCGGCGTCCACCTCCTGTACCTGGCTACCGACATTAGCATGGTGGAGGATATTGAGGCCCTCGGCATAGGCCGCCATCAGTCCGTATTCGATGCCGTTGTGCACCATTTTGACAAAATGGCCTGCGCCACTGGGGCCGCAGTGGAGATAGCCTTGATCGGCCGTTCCATCGCCTTTTTTCCTGCCTGGTGTCGGCGGAATGGTGCCAATGCCTGGTGCCAGAGCGGCGAAAACAGGGTTCAGGTGGTCCACGGCTGATTTTTCTCCACCAATCATCAGACAGTAACCTCTTTCCGCCCCCCAGACTCCGCCGCTTGTGCCGACGTCGAGATAGCGAATGCCTCGTTCCTGCAGCTGCCCAGCTCGCCGGATATCATCGTGATAATAGGAGTTGCCGCCGTCAATAATAATGTCGTCCTGTTCCAGAAGCGGCGTCAGTTTGCAAATCATCGAATCCGTAACGGCGGCCGGCACCATCAACCAGACGACTCGCGGCTTTACCAGTCTTGCGACAATGTCCTCAAGTGACCGGGCCCCCAGCGCCCCTTCGTTTTCAAGTGTTTCCACAGCTTCGGCTTTCATATCAAAAACGACACATTCATGGCCGCTTTTCAGTAATCGGCGCACCATATCAGCGCCCATGCGCCCTAACCCAATCATACCGATTTGCATCCGTCTACCTCCATTGTTATGCTGATTTTCCCGGTTTCTCGCCAAATCAACAAATACGATAATCACTATCTTTAACTTCATCTAACCAATCTTAAGGGCGATGGGGTAAAAGTGACAAACAGCCATGCAGTGTTATCTCGCTTCCAAAAGTGGTCACATATCACCAATTGGGCAAATATGACCATGTTCCATGATCGTTAGTGACCTTGATCGATATTCTGTTTTTAGTCTTTTATTAATAAATATTAATATGATGGACCGTATGGTCCAAACACCTGGAACCTGGCACAAAGATTGCGAAATAAGTCAGTGCAGTTGTACTACCTTTGCGTCGCGAATTTTAATGCCGTAATTTTTGCCAGAAAAAGGAAAAATAACCATGCAGAATAAAATACTTACACCTGAACTGCTCGACCGAATGGATGGTTACTGGCGCGCCGCCAACTATCTGTCTATCGGTCAGATTTATCTCTATGACAATCCGTTGCTCCGGG
The DNA here is from genome assembly GCA_963677465.1 of uncultured Desulforhopalus sp. Taxonomy (GTDB): domain Bacteria; phylum Desulfobacterota; class Desulfobulbia; order Desulfobulbales; family Desulfocapsaceae; genus Desulforhopalus_A. The sequence goes on from OY781976.1 coordinate 3,740,461, forward strand.
AGCCGTTGCAGCTCGAACATGTCAAACCGACGCTGCTCGGCCATTGGGGCACAACCCCCGGCCAGAATTTTATCTATGTCCATCTGAACCGGGTTATCAATAAATATGACCTGGATATGATTTATATTTCCGGCCCCGGCCACGGTGGCCCGGCGCTGGTCGCCAATACCTATCTTGAAGGCACCTACAGCGAAGTTTATCCAAATATCAGCCAAGATACAGTCGGACTGAAAAAGCTCTTTACCCAGTTCTCATTCCCCGGCGGGATTCCCAGCCATGTCTCCCCCGAGTGTCCGGGATCGATTCACGAGGGAGGCGAGCTGGGATATTCACTCAGCCATGCCTTCGGGGCCGTGTTCGACAATCCCGAGCTGATCGCCACCTGCGTCATCGGCGATGGCGAGGCGGAGACCGGCCCTTTAGCCACGGCATGGCATTCTAATAAATTCCTCAATCCACTCACCGATGGCACCGTATTGCCCATCCTGCATCTGAATGGCTATAAAATTGCCAACCCAACCATTTTAGCCCGCATCAGCCATGAGGAACTGGACCAGTTGCTGCGCGGCTACGGCTGGACGCCGTACTATGTGGAAGGTGATGAACCGGAAAAGATGCATCAGCTTATGGCCTCGGTGCTGGAGACGGTAATTATCGAGATCCGGCGCATCCAGAGCAATGCCCGTAACAATAACGATACCACCCGGCCGCGCTGGCCGATGATTGTTTTTAAGTCTCCCAAGGGCTGGACGGGACCGAAGGTCGTCGATGGCCAGGAGATAGAGGGTAACTTTCGGGCGCACCAGGTGCCGCTGCTCGCCGATGCAGCGCACCCAAAACATGTAAAGCAGCTCGAAAGCTGGATGAAGAGCTACCGGCCGGAAGAACTGTTTGACGACAATGGTAGGTTGATGCCGGAACTGGCAGAGCTTGCACCAAAGAGCGACCGGCGGATGGGCGCCAATCCCCACGCCAACGGCGGCATTCTTCTGCGAGACCTGATCATGCCCGACTTTCGGGAACATGCGGTTCAGGTGCCGATGCCGGGAGCAGTTCAGGCTGCTGACACCCACGTGCTGGGAGAATTCCTGCGTGATGTGATCAAACTCAATAAAGAGCAGCGAAATTTCCGGATCTTCGGCCCCGACGAGACGCTATCCAATCGTTTAAACGCTGTTATGGAGGTGACTAATCGCCAGTGGGAAGCTGGGATTCAGGACAACGATGAATTCCTGGCAACCGACGGCCGAGTCATGGAGATGCTTTCTGAACATCAGTGCCAAGGCTGGCTCGAAGGGTATCTTCTCACCGGTCGACACGGCCTGTTCAACAGCTACGAGGCCTTTGTTCACATCATCGATTCCATGTTCAACCAGCACGCCAAGTGGTTAAAGGTCACCGCCCAATTACCGTGGCGGCGAGAAATCGCCTCACTCAATTATCTGCTTGCTTCCCACGTCTGGCAACAGGCCCATAACGGTTTCACCCATCAGGATCCGGGTTTTATCGATCATGTCGTCAACAAGAAGGCGTCCATCGTTCGCGTTTATCTGCCGCCGGACGCCAATTGCCTGTTGTCGGTCTGGAACCATTGTCTCAGGAGCCGGGATTACGTCAATGTCGTGGTTGCCGGCAAGTACCAGGCACCGCAGTGGTTAACGATGGATGAGGCGGTGGCGCACTGCGCACAGGGCATAGGCGTCTGGCAGTGGGCCAGCAATGACCACGACGGGGAACCGGATATGGTGATGGCCTGCTGCGGCGACGTCCCAACGCTTGAGACACTCGCGGCCGTTTCCATTCTCCGCCAAAACTTACCCAATCTGAAAATCCGGGTAATCAATGTCGTTGACCTGATGAAGCTGCAACCGCAGCTGGAACATCCACACGGGCTCTCCGACGAGAGTTTCGATACACTCTTCACCAAAGACAAGCCAATCGTCTTCGCCTTCCATGGCTACCCCTGGCTGATACACCGCTTAACCTACCGCCGTAATAACCACAAAAACCTGCATGTTCGGGGCTACAAAGAAGAAGGCACCATAACAACAACCTTTGACATGACTGTCTTAAACGATCTGGATCGATTTCACCTGGTACTCGACGTACTGGATCGTCTCCCCCAGGAGGGCGTTGGCCTCACCCTGAAAAAAAACATAGAAGACAAACTTATTGAGCATAAAACGTATATCAACAAACACGGCCTGGACATGCCGGAGATATTGAACTGGAAGTGGGACCCGGCATGAGCGAAAACACCCTTGTGAAAATGAAAACGAGCAGCCCTTCCCTTCTGCAGCTTTACCTTATTCGGCACGGGGAAACCGAGTGGGCGCTCACTGGTCAACATACCGGTCTCACGGATATTCCATTGACCGAGATCGGCAAGCAAGAGGCCCGTGAGCTTGGCAAGCACCTTTTGGGTATCCAATTTGCTCATGTGCTGACCAGTCCACTGAAGCGCGCCCGGCAAACTTGTGAGTTAGTTGGGCTGGATAAAATCCCGACAATCGAACCGGATCTGGCGGAATGGGACTATGGCGATTACGAAGGAAAGCCATCTGTGGATATCCGTAAAAGACGGCCTGGCTGGGATGTTTTCAGAGATGGTTGTCCGCACGGTGAAATGGTCGCACAGGTTTCCGAGCGGGCCGATCGACTCATATCTCACCTTTGCACGCTGGATGGCAAGGTTGCGCTTTTTTCGCACGGCCAGTTCGGTGCCGTCCTGGCCGTACGGTGGATAGGATTGCCATTGGTTGAAGCAAAGCATTTTCAGCTCGATACCGCAACACTTAGCATTTTTAGCTTCAACCCCCACCATCCCGAAGTGCCCGTCATCGCTTTGTGGAATGCAGCGCCTCACAATACATTCACCAAGGTAGTTATTTCGCATACCAGCGATGCCGACACGAAGAAAGCAGACTCATAACAGCCTGTAATGGTAAACCAAAAAGACATAAAGAGTCAAAAAGGCCCATTCAATTGCTCATCTTTTGAGAAATTTGGGCTAAAAAACTAACTTTGGCATAAACAGAGGTGCACAATGATACTTGCGGGTGACATCGGCGGAACCAAAACAGCATTAGGCATATACTCACATGAAAAAGGCATAGACGAACCTCTGGCTCAAGAAACATTTGCAAGTGCAAATTATACTTGTCTTAAGGATGTTGTAGCTGAATTTCGCTTGAAGTTTGATTTAGAAATCGAAAAAGCTACTTTCGGAGTAGCAGGCCCGGTTTCCGGAGGAAAGGCCGTAATCACCAATCTCCCCTGGACGATTGATGAAGAACAATTACAAGATGCCCTCGGTATTTCCTCTGTCAAGCTCCTCAACGATCTTGAAGCAATTGCCTGGTCAGTTTCTTCCCTGAAAGAAAACGATATTTATGCTCTTAACGACAATAGCGTACCTGTAAAGGGAGGAACAATCGCTGTTATCGCACCCGGAACTGGTCTTGGCGAGGCTTTTTTGGTTTGGAATGGTTCGCAATACCTTGCCCAGCCCTCTGAAGGTGGCCATGCCGATTTTGCACCAACGAATGAACTGCAAATTGAGCTTCTACGCTATTTAATGAAAAATCAAGACCATGTAAGCTATGAGATGGTCTGTTCCGGAATAGGTATTCCCAATATTTATAATTTTTTCAAAGACGGCGGCAGGATGGAAGAACCCGCGTGGCTAACGAGGGAACTCGAAAATGTGCAGGATCCGACACCGCTGATTATCAATACAGCTCTTAAACAAGGTAACAGTTGCCCTATTTGTGAGGCGACACTGGATATGTTTATTGCTCTTCTAGGCGCCGAAGCAGGAAATATGGCTTTAAAAATACTTCCAACTGGTGGAGTCTATTTTGGCGGTGGGATTCCACCCCGGATTCTTGCACAACTTAAAGAGGGGCTTCTGTTGAAGAATTTTATGCATAAAGGGCGAATATCAAAAATACTTTCCCATATACCAGTTAATGTCATCCTTAAAAAGGACATGGCCCTTACAGGGGCTGCCTATTATGGCCTCGAAATATCATAATATGATGTCTGCAAATAAATTTGTTGTGCTGCTGGAGTTGAACTCATCAAGACCCAAGTTTGTTAAATTGTAGCACAACACACCTAACCAATATGGAGATCAGACAATGGCAACTCTATCTGCAACTGAGAACAACTCGAATCGCCTGGAATCTAAGGGTGATAGAAATTACACACCTGCTTTGTCGGCGCTGACTATACTGTTTTTTATGTGGGGTTTTTTAACATGCCTGAATGATATTTTGATTCCCCATTTAAAGTCGGTTTTTTCGCTTAGTTACTTCCAGGCTATGCTGGTCCAATTTGTATTTTTTGCAGCATATTTTATCGTCTCTTTACCTTCCGGGTATATTGTCAAAAAATTAGGCTACAAAAAAGGGATAAGAGTCGGACTGGTAACAGCCGGGATAGGATGTTTATTGTTCTACCCTGCGGCAGGTTTTCGCATTTACAGTTTGTTTTTGCTGTCTTTTTTTATCCTGGCATCCGGAATTACCCTGCTGCAGGTTGCCGCCAATCCTTATGTATCTATTTTGGGGAAGCCCGAAACAGCGTCCAGCCGTCTTAACCTTACCCAGGCCTTTAATGCCTTGGGTACCACTGTTGCACCCTACCTGGGATCATTGCTGATTTTATCCGTCGCGGTAAAGAGCGCTTCGGAATTGGCGCAACTTTCAAACTCAGATCTGAACATTTATCAATTGGCTGAGGCTGCGGCTGTTCAGGTTCCCTACCTGGGATTGGCGGCGACCCTGTTTGTTTTGGCTGCAATAACTGCCATGCTCAAACTTCCGGTAATCAAAGATGATGAAGACAATTCTGAAACCGGCGATTTTCATGAATTTGATCAACTGCACGAAAGCGCCTGGGGCTACAAACACCTGGTGCTCGGCGCCTTCGGAATTTTTGTGTATGTAGGCGGAGAAGTGGCTATTGGCAGTTTTTTGGTTAATTTTCTGGGTGAAAAAAGTATCGTCGGGATGTCACCATTTGAAGCAGGCCATTATGTCTCACTGTACTGGGGAGGTGCCATGGTCGGCCGCTTTATAGGTGCTGCGTTGATGAGAAAGCTGAACCCATCAAAATTACTCAGTTTCAATGCCGCTGTTGCTGGACTACTGGTTATTATTACCATGCTGTTCGACGGAAGAATTGCCATGTGGTCAATTCTATCTATCGGTTTATTTAATTCGATTATGTTCCCAACGATTTTTTCTCTGGCCCTCCGCGGTCTGGGTAAACATACCAGCCAGGGGTCTGGTATTTTATGTATGGCCATTGTGGGCGGTGCAATCATTCCTTTATTTCAGGGAGCTCTTGCCGATAGGATCGGGATACACCATTCATTCGTTTTACCGGTATTGTGTTATAGTTATATCGCATATTATGGTCTCAAGGGATCTGTTCCGGAATTCGTTAAAACAGTTAGGGCATAGTAAAGGCTACAATCCTTTTCGCAAAGACAAAGCGTCTTATAACCCTTGTTTCGCCTTTGCGCAAAGACCAAAGAGGTTTTGCAAGGTTAGCCCGTGGGGTGTGCTTTTATATCGAGGCTTGCCAATGGATACTTTTTAATCATAGAAATGCTGATTTGCATTAAAAGCCACGAAAGCAGTGTTGACAATATTCGTCCAACCGCAGATTTTCAATATTAACCCGACGGGTATTAACACTTAAACTTAAACAATCGATTTTCTGTAAAAACGGATATCAATACCGTTACTAACGGTATAACTGAGGCTTAAAAGATTTATACCTGCTGGCTAAAATCACAGATGAATTCTATTAGGCCACCGGGTTAATAACTGTCTCTGATCTTATGCAGCCCAAATTTGGCAATAGTTCCCTCAAAACGAAAGTACCAATCGCTACATACTTCTTTTTCTCCATAATACTGTTTACTGTATCATATTGTTATAGTCACGACACCAGCTTGGGCTAATTCATCCACTCACTTGCTCCACTGGAATAATTATTCTGAGAAGTAATCCAACAACGGCTTGTTACCCCGCAGAAGGGAATCGGTATGGACAATCATTTCACCTCAGGAATCTATATTGTCAGATTTTTAAAATTTTTCTTATTAGGCCATTTGTTGCTGTTCTCCGGTTGCGCCCATTTTGCAGGCCAACCAATGGAAGTCCTTTCTTATGTCGGCAACTCAACATCCCATGACAACCTTTTTGTGTTTATTCGAGGACTTGGAGGTAGCAATCGTACTTTCGCCGAAGAAGGTATGGTTCAAGCAACCTGGCAACGAGACATTGATTTTGATATGGTTGCACCAAATAGTCATTTTGCTTACTACTCGGAACGTACTCTCATTAAACGACTCAGACAGGACGTGATCCTCCCAGCTAAGCAGGAAGGATACAAGAAAATCTGGTTGGTCGGCCCTTCAATGGGCGGACTTGGCTCACTTCTTTATGTTCGAGAACATCCGAATGATATCGATGGTATCTATCTGATCTCCCCTTTTCTTGGATATAACGGAATAATAAACGAAATCAAAGCGCAGGGTGGTCTGCAATATTGGCAGCCGGGGGACTATTCTCCCGACAAGGATTGGCAGCGAATGCTCTGGGATTGGATAAAAACTGAGGTAGCAGCGCAAAACACTCTGCCCATTTATCTCGGCTTCGGCAATGACGACACCTATGTCGAGTCTCAAAAACTCTTCGCCACCGCCCTCCCGGCAGATCACATTATCATCCGGCAAGGTGGACATGACTATGACACCTTTAAGGGCCTCTGGCTAAGCTTTCTCGAGTGGGATGTGATTCTCAAGGAATAAATCAGAGCTGCACATCACTGCAACGCCAATTCAATCCAAAAGGATCAAAAACAAACCAATCACAGGAGCATTCTATGCCAATGAAAAACACTACATTCGTTGTTTTGCTATCGCTTTTTATGCTCTGCGGTTGTGGAAAAAAAAATTGGCAATCCTCGTGGCAGGACGCGGGGCAGACAACAGGATCAACACAGGCTGAACCACTCTATGTCGAGGCCCGTGGAAAACTCGATCAGGCGGCAGACCTTGAGAGCATTATAGCAAGCATGGAGTCGATGCAGCAGGTTTTGGCAGCCGAACCCACCCATCGAAAAGCTCTTGCCTATCTTGGCAACCTCCATATACTTCTCGGGACTGCGTACACTGTTGACAGAGAGGAAAAAAACTCCCATTTCCGCCAGGCAATGAAGTATTGCGAATTGTCCATGTACGTCAACTCGCAATTCCAAGAGGCAGTCAAGGCTGGCCAGAAACCTTGGCAAGCCGCCCACACGCTCCAGGCAGAAGATGCCCCGGCCATGCTTTTCTGGGTAATAGCTCTACAATACGAATTTAAGGAAGGTATGACACTGCCAGAAAAAATTATCAACGTCGGCTGGTTACAGCACGCTATCACCTTCCTTAACCAAATCAAAAAGGTCGCCCCTGATTATGGCAATGGTGCAGTTGAATTTGCCTACAGCATCTGTTACCTGGCCTTGCCGCCTTTCCTCGGCGGAGATACCAATCTGGGCAAGACCTATCTGGAAGAATCCATCATCAAGGGTAAAGGCTACCTGTTGCCGAGGTGGGGTAGAGGAAAATATTATCATCAGGTAACAGGAGACCTCCAAAGCGCCCGTAAAGATTTACTGTGGGTGGCCAGCCGGAAACCCGAAGACTATAAGGATCTCTACCCTTGGAGGGTGCACTTTATAACTGATGCCAAACTGCAACTTGATACCCTGTAGTTACAGAGTGTTGTGTTATTTCATATCGCATCGACATAGGTATGAGAACACAAACCAGGCTATCCTGAATGGAGAAAAGTTACATGGGTATGGGCTCAACCGAGGGAGACGACTAAACGAGGCTTTACGTGTCGGTGATGCTCTGGTAATTTGGAAGGTGGTCGATATAAAACATGGCAAAAGACTACAATGATAAGGCCAATATTTTAGGTCAGGATGCTTGATGTAGACAGTTTTTTGTACAGGCACAAATCGGCCTTATAACGTTTAAAGAGAGCTCGGGTTTTTTCCACCAAGGACGGCGCTGAGATCACCTGCTGTTGATTGCAGGCCTTCAGGAAAACAAATCACATTCATCGCAAAGCCTGTATTCCATTACATCTTGAAAACTGGAGACCAATAGATAGCGGGAGACAGCTATTTTCACAAAGGCTGTCGTTGGAGAAGAAAGAAAATTTTCAAGATAGGGGTGCTTCAGCAGATATATTTTCTCATAATCCGCTCGTTCCGACTGCTCAATGAGTAGCGCTTTTCCTATAACGGTGACCGCCATGGCGGCGTGAAAGTCATTCTCGCGATTGGATCGATTATCGATGAGAAGCGAAACTCTCGATTCTTGGATAATGTTTTGGTGTTTTCGGGTCGATTTGCCAGTGGCAACAACGATGTTTGCCAAATCAGCGGTAAAGGCAAAGGCCATTAAGCTGGAATACGGTTGCCCGTCTCTTTGGGTGGACAATACTGCCAGTTGCTGACTGTCGAGCAGGCTTGATATTTTTTCTTGAATTTCATTTTCTAAAGCAGACATTCTCTCTCCCGGGTCGCGTCCTGTGACATACAGATTATTTTCCTTTTTTTGAACGACAATGATTCGCCAACTACACTTAAACCTTTATCTTCTTCAGCAACCAGACCATATTTTCTCCCAGCAGGCGCATATCTTTCATACCCTCCTCATCGTCAACTACTTCTCCTTTTTCAGGACCAATTCCGACATTCCATGAGTCTGAACCGACAACGATCATCTTGCTCAGCAGGAAAAAATGGTTCATTGTATCCAGGGTATGAACTGCACCGGACCTGCGAACGGCCACCACAGCTGCTCCGATTTTACGTTGGAGCAAATTGCCGTTCGCCTTGCTGACCATGCCGCAGCGATCGATAAGTGCTTTCATCTCGCTGGTTACATCACCAAAATATGATGGAGAACCAAGGAGAATGGCATCGGCAGCAGCCATTTTGGCAATACAATCATTGGCAATATCTTTTTTGAGAACACAGGTACCGTTCTTTTCCATAAAACAAACAAAGCAGGACATGCATCCTCTGATTTCATGGCCAGCCAGTTCAATAAGTTCCGTCTCTGCTCCGGCTTCAGCAAGGGTTGCGAGCACGGCTTTCTGAAGCAGATAAGTGTTCCCTTGTTTTCTTGCACTTCCACAAAATGCGACAATTTTCATCCCTTTCTCTCCGTCTCTTTCGCTCAACTGGATGGCAAACGCGGCAAAACCGATCTTGTATGCGGCAGGAATGCTTCCTGAAATTATTTCAGCATAATTCGTTTACAATAATTTCTGCTGTTTTGCGACCTGAAAGCAGTGCCCATTGTATTCCCGGCAGGCTCTGATGTTCCCCGCAGGCTCGCACATTTTCGCGAATTGGTGCGGGAAGCACATATGGGTCTGGTGTCGGAGGTTCCTGATTCGACAGAGCATGCTCTATATGGTATGTATGAAGATGATCCCACTCTTTGACTGCATTGCCAAACCATTCATGGCATTGGCTGCGTACTTGATTTTCCAGATCGTCCTTACCCAGATATTTTGGTCCTAAGACAACGACGGCAATAAGTGTTTTGCCTGATTCAGAATAACTTGGCGCGACAAGGCTCGGAAAGGCAATATTGTTAATCGGGCCTTTGCCATCACCATTCAAAACAAGAAATGGATCTCTGAACGGCGGCTGCCAATCACCGGCAAAATACAGGCAGCTCTCACCGATGGAAACTTGGGAAGATGCCAGTCCCTGAAGTTGTTCAAAAGCTGGTTGAGATGTTGCTATCACGACCTTTCGTCCGATAATTTCACTGCCATCGGCGAGGCTGACAATGGTGCCGTCTATACTTGCTACTTTGCTGTTCATACGAATCGCTGCTTGTGGAATCTTCGATGCTAATTGCCTGGGGATATCTCCCATGCCGTGGGTGGGGAGTGCTGCATCTCCTTCGGCAAACAAGCGAAAAATATATTGCAGGACACGACTTGAAGCCTGAATGTCTGGGTCAAGGCAGGCTCCGGCAAAAAATGGTACGAAAAATCTCTTGATAAACCCTTCCGAAAATCCCTGGTTATGCAGAAAATCAATGGTTTTCTCTTCCGGCTGAGAGAAAATTTGCGCAAAGCTGCCCTGACCTACTGAACGAGCCAGACGCAACATGCAGATACGGTCTTTCAGGGTGCCTATTGGCGATGCAAGAGTTGACAGAATATATCGGGGATGATGTCGAGGATCGGCAATAATATGGAATTTCCCATTGAATCGCACAGCAACGCCAGCCGGGAATTTTTGCAGTTTCAAATCCTTAAAGTCCAGCATTTTCTGAGCTTCGGGATACCCGGTTTGCAACACCTGGAAGCCATGGTCAAGACGGAATCCATCGATAACATCTGTTTGGATTCTTCCGCCAGGTGTATCTCCTGACTCAACAATGACAAAAGTGAGATTTTTTTTCTGGAGAGTAAGAGCACAGCTCAATCCCGCAATTCCCGCACCAACGATAACAACATCAAACTCCATACTTGCTAACCTCCTATGTAGTATGAGACCGGATTGTCGGCTCGCTTGTTCATGAGTCAAGTAAGACAATAGGTGGAGAATGGAGCAAACCTTCAATCCACCTCGCAGGCCAGCCTTGTTTGCCATTCAAAGCCCCTAAAAGAGCACCCAAAACGGCTCCTCGGCCGGCATTGTCGCCACCGCACATGGTGTTTGCAATCATTCCGTCCTCTGGAGAATCTTGATATTTGAGGGCAAGATAAAGCGTTGCCGGGATGGATTGCTCAACATAACAGACTGATGAGAAATGCTTGCCGACAACAATCGAATCCGGGTAGTCGGTAAGGGTTTGAAGTGTCTGCGCGTCAATATCCAGTTCTGACTCGCTTACCCCCGCTGTAATGGATTGGGAGAGTGATTCTCCTTGCAGAAGATTGAGAAGGGTGACGGAAATCAACTCACCCCATTGTTTCATGGCAGGGCCACCATGGGTTAAAGCAAGGTGTTGCAAGGAAATTTCCCTTGCAAAAGCAGGGTTCTTGGAAAAAGCAACAGTCAGGGGGAGCATCAGACTGAATCCGCCAATATGTTTTTCGTCCATCCGGCCACACTGAGAAGGCTCTTTACCTTTGCCGTAATTGATGAAAAAATGTCTGAGATACTCTTCTACGTAGGTATCTTGATGACTGCCTGGAGTGATCATGAAGGTAATAAGCCTGTTGAGCCAGGATGTTACTGAGTAGTTGCCGTCGACCTCAAGCAGGAGCAGAAGCTCTCTTGCCAGCTGGAGATTGAGGGTGTTTTCTCCCGTCCTAAGGAATTGGTGGTAATGGATCTCTCTTTTGCCCCAGTATTGTGCCTGATCGTGGAGAATGTCAGCAGTTCCTGGTGGTGGTGTGTAGGATGAACGCCAGAGAATGGAGTCGGGATGTGGATTGCGGGGACGCAGGTAATCGGTAACCTTGCCGTAATCCTCTATAAGGGCCTGGGTATTATAATACCAGTGGACCGGCATGGCCAGGGCGTCTCCGATAAACATACCGAAAAGCGCGCCTGAAAGCCGATCTGTTAATGAAATGGAATCGATCATATGAATTATCAAAGCTCCATTATAACGTTCAAACCATGCAGTTTCTTGTTTAGCAGAAGCAATCCCTCATTAATTGACGTTCCAGCCTACCTCGAATAGACCGTCTGGAATTACTGCAAGTTTTTTGTTCGTTTTAAACAATTTATTTACGATTACCTAGCAGTCCATATTTTTCATTCCTTAAAACCGAGCGGCATCCTCTTTGGAAAGAACGAGAAAAAAACGGAATCTTTTACGCATAAAACATTAGTTTAATCTCAAGAAATAAGGGGTTCGAAAATTTTTTCAAACCCCTTATAGTTATTCAATCAAAGTAAGAATGACTGCTTTCTGTACTCATTTTCTTTACGATTTCAGATGCAATCTATGTTAACGAGGGAGTATTTTCTACCAGCTGTCACCAAGAACTTGGCTTACATCCAAACACTTTTCTTTTTCTTCTTCGGTCAGATGCTCCTTGTCTTTTAGATCTCCTATATAGCAGGCATATTCTTTACCATTATTATCCTTGACCCATACCATGCTCTGATACTCTTTAGAAATTATTTCGCCTCTCATACTCATGATCCACCTCTCTATTTTGTATAAAATAATTTTTGTGATTAACCTGGAATTCATTAAATACAATTTCTTGCAAGATTGTAGCCCCTGTTACGTTCGATCTACTTGGCTACTCCTTGCATGTTTAATAGAATAGAGCAGTAAAGATCTTTTACAATGAAAGTAAAACATCAGCATAACGGTAGTTAAAACTACCGTTATGCTCAGTGACAGATAATGAGAGGGTAAAAAAAAAATCGCCGCAACATCTTTCACAATCATCAGATAATTTTTAAAGACGTGCAACAACTTGACAACTCTAACGAACGGCGTATTTGTGGAAGCCATAGCCGAAATAACTGTAGCAGAACCACATGTTTTTCACTCCGTTAAAGATGGAGAGACCGGCCTGAGTTGCTATGGAGGCCTTGATATAGCTGGGATGACGGTAGACCTATTTGAGGCAAAGCCTGCTCCTCGCCATAGGCGCTCAGACGATTCAATGTCACTAGATACTGCTTGGTGGTGGTCAAGCTTTGAGGCAGGTTGATAGCATATTCCTCGTGACAATTCCGATTTATTGGTAATCTGTTCGTATACGTGACAAGACTGACTTTTTTTAATTAGTCGGTAATCTTCTATTCTTTTCGCCATTGAACGCTGATCTATTAAGTTTTACCACTGAAGCTTGCTATGTCAAAGACCGGTTTTGAGAATGGCCCCGCAAGACTGCTCGTCGGAAAAACAGGATGCTTGTGATTACAATTAATAATGATGTATCATTATTGATAAGCAGTTCAATTCGCGTACTCTCTTTCTTCCTTAAGCTTATGAATAATATACAAAATATCCGGTGGTTCCGGTCAATTCGATATCGGATCTTGTTTTTCTCAATTCTGGTCACCTTGATTCCGTCATTAGGGATGGGCTGGTTCTGGTATGACCTAACCCACAAGGCAACAACCGAGAAAGTTGAAAACAATTTGACCAATGTTGCCGATATCACCGAACATGAAACCAACCTCTGGTTCAAAGAGCGAAATTACGATCTGCGCGTTTTTGCCGACTCGTTTGTCGTTCTCGATAATTTGAAAAAATATCTTGCAGCCAACGAAAACAAATTGGCGAAAGAGGAAACAAAAACATCATCTCATCTGCGCATACTCAATAATTATCTGACTCTTATCAATAATCAATTCACGGATTACCGACGATTATTGGTGCTCGATTCAGGAGGGAAAATTATTGCCACCTCAGATTCTTCTTATCAAAATCGTCCGGTGAGCTTGCCTGATAATTGGAAAAGCCAAATAGCCAGGTCGCGTTTTTTTACGGGAGAAGTCTATTTTATCGATAAAGAGCTTTCTCCCCTGGTCGTTATCGGTGTCCCTCTTCTTTTGGAACAGGATACTCCTCCGCTTGGATTTTTTATCATGGAGGCGCGACTACAAGGGCTTCTACCGCTGCTCAAGTCTTCCCTGAGAGGAATGAACTCTGGAACGATCAGTCTGCTTAAAAAGGATGGGCGCTATATTTTGTCCACAGCCTCACCGGAGAATCACCAAAAAGTGGTCAGAGCCTCAACTCAGGTGCTGGATCTGTTGAAGAACCCACACCACCTTCATAGCTTCATTGATGACCGGAACGTGCGGGTTGTTGGACTGGCAATCTCTTTTGAGAATCTTCCCTGGGGACTCATCGTTTCAGAAAACTATGACAATGTCTTCGCTGGCCTGATCCAGGCGCGGAATCAAATCGCCATAATTACATTTTGCCTCACCTTAATCATCGGTGGTATGGCTACCATCATCACCAGTCAGATCATCATCCCACTCAAATCCTTAACCAATGGTGTGTCACGGGTTGTCGGTGGGAATATAGATGTCTCTGTGAAAATCCGTAGAAACGATGAGCTCGGCATTGTCACCGGGATGTTCAATCAAATGGTCAGTCAATTGAAGGAAAACCAGGCAAGCCTTGAGCAGTTGGCGACAACCGATTCGCTCACTAAACTGGCTAATCGGAAACGGATCATGGAGGCTCTGGCTACAAATTTTGAATACTATCAAAGATATTCATCCGAATTTTCAGTCCTGATGATTGATATTGATTATTTCAAAGCAGTTAACGACAACTATGGACATTTGACAGGTGATGCCGTTCTTGTCCAACTCGCCCAAATTCTCAAGGAGAGCTTACGCATCGTGGACAGTGCCGGGCGCTATGGGGGAGAGGAATTTCTCGTTATTCTGGGTCAAACTGACATTGACGAGGGAATGCAAACCGCTGAGCGAATTCGACAGGCGGTGGACCAGCATGTTTTTACCTGCGAAGATTTGTCTCTGCATATTACGATCAGTATCGGGTTGACGACAGTCGTTGTCGAAGATAAAAAGAGTGTCAGCCTGATCAGCAGAGCTGACAAGGCGTTGTATGAGGCAAAAGCCGCCGGTCGAAACCGGATTTTCCTGGCCTTGGACAACTCATCAGTTTCTACTCATGTCAATCAGGATGGCTCCGAATAAATTCCGGTCATTTGACAGGTTTGTGAAACCGGAGACTTGTCTCAGGGACGACCAGTAAGGTGTAATAAACCCAGCCCTCCTCGCCATTTTCGATTTTTACTTTTATCCAGTCTCCTTGATACCCAATGGCAGTAACAGGTGTTCTCGGGGGCAGTGTCACTAAGATTTTCCCTCGAATGTTGGGCTTTTTTCGAATATTGCTTCGTTTCGCTAAATGTAAATACAGGGGGAGAGAGAATTCTGCATAACGACCTTCTGCCTTCCTCCTGTCTAAGGCTTGTTTAATCTTTATAGCCCGTGTCAACTCCACGGCCTGAGACGCCAGAGAAACGGCCGCATCGTAATGACCCAACTCAAATTCAACCTTGCTCTCTGCTATGAGACGATTGACCCGCGCAAAGATGATTTGCTCCCTTTCAGAGGCAATTTCCTTTGCTTCATTGACCTCTGTCTCAACCTCAGCTAAATAGGTTACCACCTCAACCTTACTGTTTGGTGCAGGTATTCTTGCCTTGGTCTGCGCTATCTCCTGTGTAAGATGTTCCTGCGTGAATATGATCCTGTCAATTTCCATCTGTTTCTCCACCAACTTCATCTGCAAGTTGCCGGTTACAGCATTCTCTTCGGCTAATTCTGCCTCTAATTGACTGTTTTTCTCCAGTAATTTATTGATTTGATGAAGCATCTCCGCTTCTTTCGTTGATGAACAACCAAAGATCAGAGTGGACACGACAAACAGTAAGAATACTGCCAGGGAGTTGGCTGAGAGTCGTTTGTTTAATAGCATGAAAACCATATGTAAGTTATTCAGAGGTTTAGAAAAAAGTCTTCTATGCAAATTGTTCCTGAAAAAAACAGCATCATAAGCAAGCTAACTATGTTGTGAAATATAGAATATCAAAGGATAGGCTAGAATGATAGACAATTACGCTTTTCAGGATTTCCATGTTCATAGGGTTAAACCACATGAGCTAATATGATATGATACCATACCATGTTACATTAACTCATGTGATACGATATGAAATTACAGGGTCTGCCAATATGCAACGCCTGCCCCCCCTTGTGTTCGGTTTTGCGAAGTTTCGACCAGTCAATGGTTTAAAAAGGAATCACAACATTTTCTCCAAAATGTCGGAGGCTGCTTTAACCGCATCTACACAGCGGGTTTCAAAGAGTTTCATATCCAGGGCTTTTTGCATGTTTTCTGGACTGCCAAGGTTAAGACCAAGGATCGATTCACAATTGCATGATCCTATGGATAACTCGAAGTCAGCCATGAGCCTTTTTCCCAATTCATATGTCTGCTTTTTGGCTTCGATGGATTGAATATCACTTCGTCCAAATTTCATGGAAATCGCCAAAAGAGCTCCACTGACAGCGCCGCACAATTCATCGCCAGTGCCAGCAACTCCGGCACCAAAAATAGTTGAGAGCTTCAAGGCGCTCTTCTCGTCTAAGACATCAGCTTGCCGATAAGCGGTAAAAACCGCCTGGCCACAATTGAATCCCTGCCTGAATAATTCTACTGCTTTTTCTTTTCTCTGCATTGTTTCAAAGTTCCTTCGAATCTGCCATTTGAAAAGCCCTGTTATTCATTATCTTACTGATTAAAAGCGTACCCTCCTGCCAAGCATATACTAAGTTTGTAACCTCACCACCGCCTGGCGGAGTCGATGTTTTGGATTCCTGGTAAGTTTCCCCTATGCCTTCATAGAATTTCTGTGCAGGCTCATTGCCTTTAAAAATATGTAGATACAAGCCAATGCCTGGATATATGTTTTTCGACCACAAAGCAACGTAGTTCATTAACTGTTTGCCAATCCCCTTTCTTTTCATCTGCTGAGACACGTGGAGATTATCGACAAAAGTACCCCACTTTGGGTGGTGATTTCCGAATGCGCAGACAAAACCACAGAGTTTTTTCTCTTGTTCAGCTACCACTACAATTTGATTAATATCTGGTTGTTGTAAACGCTGTTGCCAAATTTTTCTTTTGTCTTCAACTATATCTCCGTCCAAAACCTCGTCTCGCAATATCCCTCGATAAGCATTACGCCAACTATCGGCGTGAAGCCGGGCAATAGTCTCAGCGTCTGTATTTGTGACAGCTCGAATGTTCATGTATTTGGAAGAATATCATTCATCGTCAAGACTAGAGGCTCCAGTGAAATCCTGCAATGTTTGCAACATGTTATTTATTTTTTTCTAAATGATTCAATGTGTGCAATATAACTTCCCGGCGCATTCATCTCTTTTGCACACTTTTGCATTTCATCAAGGTATGAAGAATCAGCTTCACCAAGGTCAAATTCTTCAGAAATGAAACAAAGAGCTGGCCTAAATAAACCGTCGTTCATTTCAGCCAATACTGGATATGGCGAATAGGCTTGACCATATTTTTCTTGTACTTTTTGATAAAGATTTGCAAGTTCACTGTGCTTGACCAAAGCCAAGCCGCCATATGCATTTGATTCTGATTGTTTAACCAAATTGACCCTTGGTCGAATCACTAAGGAATATCCAGGCACTTTTGCAGGGTATGTCTTATCGCAACTAATACCATGCAGTTTTAGAATTGCTGCGCTCATAAAAGTGCCATAGAAGAACACCCAGACCTTGCTCATAGTACTCTTTATATATCAGTAAATTAGTTGTTTACTCATGATCGAGGTAATACTGCCAATTACCTGCCTCCTTCTCGTATATTACTTCATACAGTTTTCCCGTTCAATGTTTCTGGGCACGTAAACGTGTAGCGGAGTCGTTCTCCCTGTCATTGTTTAATGCCTGTCTATACATATTATTTTTAACTACGAGAGAAGGTCTTAATTCAAATATTTTTTTTACGCTGTCGGAGATTACTATCTTCACCCCGGCCAATATTGCTTTGGTTAGATCTTCTTCAGTATCCACGGTCCATGCATTAACACGTTTATCCATCTGCTTCGCAGCCTTCAGCCATAATTTTTCTCTCTTTGTAGAATCATTTGGAAAAAGTGAGATCTCTGGATGTAACGTGTCTGCCCCTACAAGAAATCCTTTGATCCCCGTACGATTTATCCACGAAGAAACTTTGTAGTGCAACTTCTTTTTGTCCTCAATATTCACTACACGATCAACACTTCGAAAGAGATAAGCAGTCTCAATGGTGCGATGACAAAAGCGTGTGGTAAGAAGTGTATTTAGATCAAAGGAAGATATGATCACCTGTTCATCAATGCCGTGATGCCTTACGATCTTTACAGCCTTTCGTGCAGTGTGACAGATAAAGGGATGGCTTGACTTAATTTCGACGTTAAATATTAGATTTTTCTTCTTACTTATAAAGTCACAAGTTTCTGAAAAAGTCGGAATCTCGATGTTTTTTTCTCTTGCAATCCCCTGGATCGTTTTAAGAGATTTTTCCCAAGGAAAAAAACCAAACTCGGATTGAAGAAACCAACGGTTGACCACTATGAGTTGACCATCTGAGGTAGACTCTACATCAATTTCGATTCCCGAAGCTCCACGCCTGAGTGCCTCTTCAAATGCTGCAATGGTGTTTTCTGGTAAGTCTTCTCTCCTAACACCCCTATGTCCCAATATAATTGGTTTACCTTCATTTTCTTCAACCAATCTGTCAATCAGTGTACTTCTCAAAATTTATCCTATTATTTAAAAGTTATTGTCAGGTTAGATATTCAAAGAGTACACCTGATGACCACTGGTTTATCCCATGCTATTTTGTTGGAGAAAGTTAAAAGCATGGTCTGTCCCCTGTCTTAACAGATCAGAGCCCAGTCAATCCAGATGTCACTGTCCCCTTGCCAGGCATTCTCCCAGTTACCGGCCACGTTCAGAATCCTCATCCAAAGGGGTGTCTTTGTATGCCCTTTTTTCCTCAGCAGTCGCATTGGCGCAGTATTTGTTAGCGGCGGCGTGAAAATGTATAAAAGTGGCGTTTTGAAAATGCTGATTTTCGATCGTTGTTTTCCGTCGTCTCAAAAACATTTCTGAGACGATGGAGTGAGTTTGGTTAGATTTCCACCTGTTCTTTCATACGATAGCTTTTTCCTTCAATGACGATGGTGTCGGCATGATGCAACAACCTGTCGAGAATGGCAGAGGTGAGTGTCGCATCATTGTTGAAGATTTTTGGCCAGTCTTTATACGCCCGATTTGAAGTGATAATCAGAGCACCATTCTCATAACGACCACTGATGACTTGGAATAAGAGGTCAGCACCACGTTTGTCAATGGGCAAGTAGCCTAACTCGTCGAGTAGTAATAACGAAGGTTTGAGATATTTCTTCAAGCCATGTTTCAACTGACCTGCAGTCTGCGCCGCAGATAAGGTATTAATGACATCAACAGCCGTGGCAAAGAGCACAGAGTGTCCCCGCAGACAGGCTTCATAACCAATGGCACTGGCAAGGTGGGTTTTCCCAAGGCCAACACCGCCAAGCAGTATAGCGTTGGCTTTATTGGCAATAAAATCGAGCTGAAAGAGGTGTTTGACCTGGGCTTGATTAATCTTCTCCGGCCAGTTCCACTGAAACTATTCCAGCGTTTTGACAACAGGAAAACGCGCCATAGATATCAGGCGCTGGATGGAGTTATCCCAGCGTAGCATGGCTTCCCCGTGGATCAGTTGGGCAAAATACTCATGGGGGCTCCAGTTGTTCTTTGCCGCTGTTGCCGCCAGGTCGCGATAGTGTTGCTCCATAAAACGCAGCTTGAGGTAGCAAAGCTGTTCATCGAGCTGTTGCGGGCTTTTATTCATTATTTCCCCTCCCTGTATAGATATCCATATCCGGCTCCCCAATCTGAAGATCCAGCAGATCTTCAGCTCTGGTTAGATGCAGGGCACCGGGTTCCTCGCAAATACGTTGTCGCTGTTCGAGCAGGTTGGCTATATATTCACAGGAGAAGGCCTTGAACTCAAGCGCGTCCTCTATAGTTCGGGCAACCTGATCCTGGCCGTAAATCTCACTCAAGCCGACGATTTGTCGGATATGATGGAGCAGGTTCATTTTACGTTCCAGAAGCCCTTGATAATAACGCTCGGAGTTCCGGGAGAGTGCCAGGAAGCGCATGAGGATCTTTTGATCCCTGGCTTTTCTCCGCTGCTGCAACAACGCTTTTGGGTGATCGGGATCCTCGATGTCCTGATAACGATCATAACTTCTTGCATGCCTGGCGATGAGTTTGTTGTCATGGTAGATGCATATTCTGTCGGGGTAGCTCTTGACGCTCAACCGGACACCGGCGTATTCCGCCGGAACCGAATAACGGTTGGCATCCATGGTGATGCGAAATTGTCTGGAAGCTCTTATCTGGGTGATGGTCCCGATATCATAGGGGGTAGTTGGCAAGGGGGATAAATGTGCGGCTTCTTCGGCGAACATATCTTTTGGCTTTTGCCGCGTTTCTCCATGAAGACGGACATTGGCTATGGTGTCCAGCCAATGTTGTACCGCTGGATTGATGTTCTTCAAATCACCAGGTTCCAAACCGGCGAGGAAATTCTTTTTTACATACCCTACACCATTTTCGACGATACCTTTCTCATTACCTTTGCCGACACCACAAGGGATGATCCGGAAGCCATAATGGTTTGAAAAGTCCAAAAACTTTGGATTAAAAACCGGATCTTGACCGGTTATTCTTTGCAGTACAGCCGACTTGAGATTATCGACCATGATTTTAGCCGGCACACCGCCGAAATACTCCAGGGCCCGTTGATGGCATCCCAGAAAGTGTTCCATGGTCTGGGAAACGGTGAACTCCACGTTCATCATCCGGCAGTGACAAAGCACCATGATGAAAAAGCTTAACCGCCTTCTGGTTTTGCCAACATTAATGGATTTATAGGAACCCCAGTCAACCTGGGCACATTCTCCGGGAGCAAAGAAGAGCTTCAGAAATGGCTTCTGTCGTTTCGGTCTTATCTTGCGGACGTAATCTTTGACGATGGTATAGCCGCCGGTAAAACCCTGGTCCGTTATTTTCTGGAACAACTGCTGAGCACTGTAGGGATGGCGCTCCAGCATCCGGATGATATCGTCCTTGTAGGGATCGAGTTTACTGACCGGCACCCCCGGCAATCTGGGCTGGAATGACTCTGTTTTCATCCACTTGCCGACGGTGCGTGCATCGAGGTTGAGCTTTGTCGCGATCTGTCCTGCCTTTAACCCTTCTTGTCGATACTGCCGGATGAGACAAAACTGTTCATAATCTATCATTAGCCCCTCCCATTATCTGCTGCAGCACCTGACCAATAGAGCTGGGTTCTGAACTGCTTCGCACCGGTTGATGCCGGCTATCCAGAGCAAGAACCTGATACAGCGGTTTGTGATAGGCAACTAATTGCCGCCGGATAAGCGTCATTCGGGCTTCAGCCAGAGTAGTTGGATCCAATCCAAGTCGCCTGCTCAAGGTCTCGTCGCTGTAGTAACTGAGACCGCGAGAATCACTCACCGTTACCAGAAACAGATACAGTGCTGCGGCGCTGTGACTGAGATAATCGATGTAGTTTTCGCGGACCAGACGATGATCAATCCAGCTGAACTGATCAGGAACCCGACGGACCATGTCGGGCAGGATGGGATGTTTGTTGATTGTCATGATGGCCTCCTCTGCAAGTTGATGGTTCAGTGAGAATATTCTGCCCCAATTGTTGCAGACGACGACCGAAATTGACTATATCATCTTGTAACGTAAAACCAGTGAAATGTGCCAAAAAGCCCAGAAGTACAGTCTGATACGCCGATAAGAGAT
Source organism: uncultured Desulforhopalus sp. (assembly GCA_963677465.1). Taxonomy (GTDB): domain Bacteria; phylum Desulfobacterota; class Desulfobulbia; order Desulfobulbales; family Desulfocapsaceae; genus Desulforhopalus_A. Next base: position 3,761,932 of record OY781976.1, read on the forward strand.
CTTGTAACGCATGAACTGCCAAGTTCTCTGTATCTCCTCGTTGTTCCATTGTTTTCGAGATTAAGTCATCTTGTAACGGTGCTGTGTCCGCCCTGCTTTTCCGCCAATACCCAGGATTACCCTTTCGCCACTCCTGGACCCGCTGAACATTGTCAGAACCCCGGAAGTAGTTTTGGTTCTCCGGTTTGGCGAGCCATTTCTTCTGACTGGCGATCTTGCTTGCGCGCCGGCATTCCGGCTTTGAGCAGTACTTTTGCTTGGCGGCATTGCGAGGATCCAGTTTGAATAACTTCAGGCAGTGCCTGCATTTACGTCTCTGTGGAATTTGCATATATCTGAGCCCTCCTCAGATATATGTCCTCTATTAAAAACCGCGCGCCAAACAAAAAAGTGAAAGAAAAAGGAGGGGAAGAATATTGGTTTACATTAATTTTTAGGAAGAAAAGCAAGAAGAGGAAGAAGAAAGATTATACATTTTTAAACCGCTGAAGAAAATACACTTTCAGATCGCCGCTGACAGTATTTACTATAATCGCTATACTGTGTCTATTTTTGGCCATAATTATTTCACAGGAGCTTGCAGCTCACGTGCTGCCAGGGTTAACAGCACCCACACTGTTTGCTGGATCCAAATTCAGCCAGTGGTTCGAAACCACTACCATCTGTTAGAGTTACGAACACTAAACACTTGTCCTGTAATCTTGCCCGAAATCTCTGAAGCGACAAATAAAGTAGTGCCAGCAACATCATCTGGATGCAAAATATTCGAGCCCCTATCCTTCAGCGTTGAATTATCCACCATGTCTGTTTTTATCAGACCGGGACAAATCACATTAACTCGTATACCTTGATCTCGAATTTCATCGGCTAAAACATAACTAAGTGCAATAATGGCAGCCTTCGATGCACCATATGCTGCAGATCCTGGTAATCCGCGCAAGCCAGCTCCTGAAGCGATATTGATAATGCTACCCGAGTTTGCTTTTTGCATTCCCGGCAAAACAGCCTTGATACAAAGCACAGTACCACGGGCATTAATATTCATCGTCTGATCCCAATCATCCATAGACATTTCGGAAAAAGGATTTTTAAGTTCAACACCAGCATTATTGACCAAAATATCTATTTTGCCGAAATGGTGAAGTATTTGCGCAAAGGAGTCGGCAATCTCCCTCTCATTGGAAATGTCTGTGGTGACGGCAAGAGCGTTGCACCCAAGGTTTTGAATATCCAAAGCGACTTGGTGAATCTGTTTTGTCGTCCGGGCGAGGAGCGCCACATCCGCTCCCTCGCGAGCAAATTGCTACGCAATTGAACGCCCTATACCTCGACCACCACCAGTAATTACAGCAACTTTATTTTTAAGAAGCATTTATGACTCCCTTCTTGTGCCGAACATTCAACTTAACACGCGGCGTTTTTATGCCGTCGCATTGCAAGCTGTGGTTACCTATTCGACATGGAATTTCAAAAAGGGAGTAGTTCTCCCCTCAATGGTAGACGGGTACTCCCGCATATAAATGCAGCCCATTTTCTTGTAGAACCCTTTGGCATTAGGATCTGCGAGAATTCCTACCTTATTAATTTTTGTTTGAATACACCATTCCCGCAGATGGCTAAACAACTTTGTTCCTATACCTTTTCCAATATATTGCGGATCAATAAACATATGCTCCAGCCAAATACCTTTACCTAAAGAAATGCCAGAAATCTCGACATCCTTTTCAAGATTAACTATTGAATAATAACCAATTATCGAATTATTAATCTCGTAAACAAAGACATCATTACTGTGGATATAGTCCTGGCTAATTGTGAGTTCATTCTTCCAGATTTCAAAGTATTCTTTCGGGTATTTCCAATAGGCTTTAGAGGCTAAAGATAGCCTTGTAAGTGCTTTAGAATCTGCTATTGTTGCCAATCTGATCATATATTCACTTCGCTGAGCCACCACGGCCGCCGCTCAACAGTGGATTGAGCATACCTTTTTGCAATTAGCTTAGCTGGCGATCCACCAACTACTCAATATGGAGGGACATCATTTGTAATGATAGAACGCGCTCCAAGAATTGCACCATCACGCCTGCCTGGTAAGCGGCGATTACTTAGGAGGTAAGGGTTGCTGCTCTACTTGCTCTATCTCGGGATCAAGGCAGGCCCAAGTAGGTGCACTTGCCGCCCATATATTCATGTTTGGCTGAACAGATGACGGGTCATCCAAGTTGCCAACGCGGACAACCATGAACTGCGGACGGGCTGATGACTTGGCAAAAAGGTGCGAGCTGCAACTGGGGCAAAACTGACGAGTAATCTCATTGCCACTATCTGCTGTTTTCGTGTATTCGGATAGCGCTCCAGAAATTGTGAGGCTATCAGCGGGAACAAGCAGGTTCACTGATCCATTTGCTGCGAGATGTTGACAATCGCGGCACCAGCAAACTCTTGTTGCCAGAGGTTCAGTGGCAAGCTTGAAACTCACCGCGCCACAAAGGCAGTGCCCGGTTCTCTCAGTCATTTGTTCGTTCCCCCATTGATTTAATTTGACCCAATCCCGGCGCAAAACGCAGTCAGCCGCGTGCTTTTTTTTACGTCGCCTAAAATTGAACTAACTATTAATATTTATGGCTTCACCCTAGCGTCTATCAGTGTATAGACACCGGCTAACATCACCTTGTTTTCGACAATTGACATAACTTGGCTAATGTAGTTCACTATTTCTTTTGAAGGTTTTGCTCCAACGATTAATGATTTAAAATAGATGTACATGTTAGCTACGGAATAATACCATTTCCCCTTAAGGGGAAATGAATCAAGAATTAATAATTGACCGTCTGGCTTCAAAATTGAAAGAGCTTTATCAATTGCTTTTTTGTAATCAGGAATTGCAGTCAATGCCAAGCAAAAGACGACAGTATCAACTTTTTTATCGGGTGAAAAGTCGTACATGTCCATGCACTCAAAGTGGACATTTTTCCAGCGATTATCTTCCTTTTTCCTATTTGCTATTGCAATCATCTGTGATGAAAAATCTATTCCAGTTATTTGCGATTTTTCATCTAACGTATTTAGCAAACAGGGGATTACTGATCCAGGGCCACACCCTAACTCTACAATTGAAGCGCCTTCAGAAACATTAAGTTTTATAGACACTTCTTCATATAACCTCGACGCTTGACCTAAGCTCATGATGTAAGCAATGAAGTTGTAACTGGAAGCAGCAAGGTCATATTTTTTTTTATTTGAGACTTGTCTTATATCCATCAACAACAACCTCCTTTTTTAGATATGACCTTTTTTATTCAGAACATAACAGTTTGCGTTATTAGCGATGGGACTTTTGGTAAAGCGCAGTCCAAACATAAAAGACGAACAGCATAAAATTCATAACTGCTTAGCCATATAAATCAATGTTGAATTCAGGAGCGGCTCTCTGCTTGTCTCCTGATAGCCAAGTTGTTTATTTTCACGTCGCCTAATTTAGCCTGATTATGCATCTGATTTTCGACACCAAAAGGCAAAATGCTTGCCCCCTTGTGCCGGTATATTACCCCCCCGGTGCAGAATATTATTGGGTAGTTAAAACCGGATGTCCTTACTTGCTACCGCTGTCACCACAGGACCAAAACTAGAAATATTAGTAAGCGTGGCATTGTGATGAGCAATTACTTGCTGGGGTGATAATACAGAGTTTCCTGCAGATGTGTGTGCATCAGAAACCAGTGTAACTGGAAAACCAAGAGCTAATGCTTTTCGAGTAGTTGTATCGACACAGAACTCACTATGCATTCCACAAATCACCAGTTGACTGATATCTTGTTTTTTAAGCAACTCTAATAGTTCAGTTTTAAGAAAAGAATCTGGAGTTGTTTTTCTCACGTAGAGATCGCTTGATTTGGCTTCAAGCCCCTTGGCTAGATGCCACCCCTCAGTTTCGTATATGAGGCAACCAGATTCAGCCTCGTGCTGAATGAAGATCACAGGGACGCCAGATTCCCGTGCACGGCATGTTACCCGGTTAATTCGCTCAATTGTACCGGGGCTGTCAAATGCTGCGTCGGAGCCCTCGCACAACCCCTGTTGCACATCGATAACCAAGACAGCTGATCTCATTTGGATTTTCTTCTTTAGCATAACGTTGCCTCCGAGTTAATTTGTATTATCAGGCTCTTTTGCCATAAAAATCGCAACACGATCCAACCCGGCGTCACGGTGGGCTTCTCCTTGGTGAAATTCATCGCTTTCAATCGTTGCCAGAAGGTTACGTCGCTGAGGGTAGCGAACAAATATAAAATGATCCCAGTTTTCTGCTAGCATACAATCATTGTTTCTGCCAAACAGACAAATTGGCGTTCCACCATACACTGGGTATGCACCTCTGCGTAACAGTTCAAATCCAGCAATCTTGGAATAGCGATCGTAGGCTTCCTTGCCGCTGATTTTTTTGGTGTCTTCGTCAAAATCCTTATACTCAGCAATCTGCTTGTATTTATTCAGGTTGTAGACAAAAAGTGGCTCATCAAGATCTTGGGCTCTTGCTACTCTCATTTGGTTTTCGTCAGGCCAAACAGCGAGATTGTCGGCTTGCCAATTTGCCGTAGGTATGCCCCTATCGGTGACACCTTTGAATAGACGAACAAGCCATGAGATACCTTTAACCAAATGAAAAGTAATCGACGGCTCGGGTATAATTGCAAGAACGGTATATTCGGTGCAGGCCTGCTTGAACGTATCATCAAAGACCGATATAAAGTTGAAAGCTTCTTTGATCGATGGAAATTCGTCAATCACAATTTCATCTATCAACATCCCTTCCCGTGCAACAGGATCAGCCATAACTCGAAACAACCTTTTACCACTAAAGCTATTTTTACTCGCCCTTAATAATTTGTCGTAGCTATTTGAATCCTTAATTTTCACGTGGTAGACAAAAGCCACTTTTCTTGCGCCTGACTCTTCTAAAGCTTTACGGAATGAATTCTTATCTATTGAGATGGACATAATCATTGTTTTTTTATGGAGGCTAACGATGGCATCTGCGGCTTACCTGCAGGATGTGTTGGCTGGTATAAAGCCAGTTGTCACTTTAGTTTCTAAAATTTTCCAAAGATTAAGATTCGTCCCACAGCCCCACCCAAGCCCGATAATTGATTTCTGAAAGCCTCAATTGTTTGAACTACCAGCGCGAGTATTTTCACACATCTCTACGGTAGCGGGCACACACTGACCATAACAACGCACGTTCCCATTACTGTCGATTAGGACAGCACCACCGATCTCAGTCGAACAGAACACTGAGCCATCACTGCGTTTCGTGCATTGGCCCTTGCCACAAACCACTTGACCGTCCGAAGTACGCGCGGCATCACCATCATAGTACCGAGAGCACAAAACTATGCCATTGCTGTCGGACTGGCATCGACCGGCACCACAGAAAACATCACCATATCGGTCTTTTAAGCAATCTGCAAAAGTGATGGTTGAACTTGCCACCAGCATCACTAGCAGCCCAATACTAGCTAAATATCTTGAAGGATTTTTTTTAATAGTCATGGCCGAATCTCCTTAAGAAAAAAACGATTGAAATTGAGCTGTCCATCGTTCACGATCCCGTGCAACAAGAGACTAAAGGCTTTTGCCGCTTCTGCGTTGTAATTCTTCGACAGCGGCTCTCGCAGAAAGGATCTGAGCAGCGTCTTGCTTTTTTCCAGATAGAGAAGAGAGATTTTGACTTTCGATAACCGTAGTAAAACGGGATAAGGTGCGGCTTTTTACCGTCGCCCGTAATGCCCTGATTGTATATTACTATTTTTGCAATATTTCGTAACCTTTTGCCACCATGCTTGGAATGAACTCCGTAATCTCGTATTCTGCAATTTCTGCTTTACTGAAAGGGTCTTTTGCCAAAATCAACTCCAATTCATTTTTGTCTTTAACACAAGATAAAATAATTCCACCTGTTCTTGGAATTTTTCTCCCTGACGCAATAAAGTGCCCATTGGCGTATTCCTGCTTCAAATATTCAACGTGGGCTTCTATGTGTTTGTCAACCTCTTTAAGATCGCTTTTATAATGTAATGATATTATAAACATATTCCTCCTTTTTAGATACAACGTTGAATTCACGGAATGATGGGTTAGGCCTTTGTGCCAACGCATCACCGCGGCATCAGCGCAAACACACCCCAGCCCAAGTATTCACGCGTGTAAGCGGCGTAACGCTTGGGTTCCAAGGTCAGTTGGGCTCGAACATCTTTCGCGAACTCGTCGTCTGGATTGGCTTCAAGCCATCGCCGCATGGTAAGCCATTTGGCCGCCTCGTATCTGTCCCAGCCGTCTTGGTCAGCCAGAACCATTTCAACAACGTCGTAGCCAAGGTGGCCGAAAGACGCGATAAATTCTGGAAGCAAGAGAAAGTCGGAGCCTGAGTTGGCAAGACATCCCTTGGCAACATCTTCCGTCGGCGGCAACCGCCGCCAATATGGCTCGCCGATGAGAATTATCCCTCCGGTGCGCAGGCTCCGTGCCAGAAGCTCGATAGTGCCTGCGACTCCACCGGCAATCCAGGTGGCTCCGACACAGGCAGCCACCTGGGCCTTCTCATCAGAGACATAACCGGCCGCATCGCCATGGATGAACTTGACTTGATCGGCGACACCGAGTTCTTCAGCACGGAGTTTCGCTTGTTCGGTGAACAACTGGCTCATGTCGATGCCGGTGCCGATGACGCCGTGATCGCGAGCCCAGGTACACAGCATCTCCCCGGAACCGCTGCCGAGGTCGAGGACTCGGGCCCCGGATTCCAGACGCAGCGCCGCGCCGAGAGTGGCGAACTTTTCTGAAGTAAACGGATTGTGGATGCGGTGAGCACTTTCAGTGATGTTAAATATACGTGGGATGTCCATTGTAGAAATTTTCCTCACGAGTGTGAATAGGTTCAGTCGCGGCCTAACGCGACAATCGCCGGTTCATCCGGCGCATAATTTTATTGAACATAGATAAAATTTTGGTCTATCCTCAATTGATTTCTCCCTGTCATCCTGCGGCACAATCCTGGATTTTCATCTCTGCCCAGATCAAATAAAGCCATGTTAATTTAGTTAAAATCATTAGTCCTGTTCCATTCAAGAGGCAAGAAAAATCTCAACTCGCTCCTTGCCTCGACCGATGTTGTTTCGTTTCAACCTGATCTGACCTATTTCACCGGTTCGTTTGACGTGGGTCCCTCCGCAGAGTACCCGCGAGAATCCATCAATCTCCCAGTAGCGGCGCTCGGTCACCACATCATCAAAAGCACATTTGATCTCCAAATCGGCCTCAATTATTTCATTCGCCTTCAACGCGAATTCTGGGAGCATCGGTGCAATACTCTCAGGCCATGAAAAATCTATTCGAGCTTTTGTTTCGCCAATATGGGCACCAATTTTGTCAACCCCATCAAGGGATTTGTAAAAAAGTTCAAGGATCAACTCCGCGGCAAAGTGCAATCGCATGAGTCGGTATCGTCTGTTCCAGTCAATACATATTTCTACAGTTTTCCCAACTGTTAACCCATGGTTATCAGCAAGGGTGTAAACAATCTCCAGCCCTTTTTTCTGAGCAGAGATAACCTGTTTTCCACCAATGGTGCCATTGTCGCTCTCCTGGCCACCGGAAAAAGCAAAAAAGATGGTCGAATGAAGAGTAATATCGTTGCCGTCGACAGAGGTAACAATTGTGTTATGGAATGTTTGATAGGGGTTTTCCCAGAATATTTTTTTTGTCATTTTCAGTTAGATTGTTGGTGAGATAAGGAAACCATTTGCCAGATTGAGGAAAGATGTTGTATTTAAAAATATTTTTAGCAAAATGTGTAGTGATAAAAAGCCGTCTGACTTACGGAGATTAATCATTGTGATGGAAAGTCCGTAACCAGCAGAATGACTTGTTCTATGCCTAAAGGAGCTCATGTGTCGTTAATCGCAAATACACCAAAACCTCCGTATTACGCGGTGATCTTTACTTCACATCGAACAGAAGGTGATAACTGTTACGATGAAATGGCTGAAAGAATGGTTGCTCTTGCTTCGAAACAGCCTGGATTTCTCGGAGTAGAGTCTGCCAGAGAAGAGGTTGGTATCACGGTTTCGTATTGGTCTGATTTAGAGTCAATCAAAAACTGGAAAGCCAATATTGAACATAAAGAAGCACAAAAACTTGGCCATGAGAAGTGGTATTCATCTTTCAAAACAAGAATTTCGAAGGTCGAGCGTGATTACGGTATTTAATGAATTAATATCGCCGAACTCGCGAACGTTCACCGTAACTTGAGATAGAAAGAAATGCTGCACAGATCAATGCGCTCACAGACAGTCTGACAGGGCTTACAAATCGTCGATATTTTGATGATGCAATCAGCAAAGAACTCTGTAGACTAAAGCGTTCTGGCGCTCCTTTGTCACTCGTCATTATGGACATAGATTATTTCAAGCAATTTAATGAAATTAGTGTATCAAAAAAGGATCAACGAAAAATCACATAAGCAAATCAGGCGGTTAATAGAAATTTAAAAAAGGACTAACAAGCTGAAATAACTCATTAGTCCTTTACTTGGCATTGGTGCCCTCGGCGCGAATCGAACGCGCGACACCAGGATTAGGAAGTTTGCATCCGATTTCATATCAATTCGATTATATTAACATTATTAATAATCAAATATATTTATGTAGTGCACCATTTTTGGCCCACGCACCGTTATTCGGAATCTCCTTCAGGTAATCGTTCGGTCAATTTCTGATCCAGCGTTTCTCGCACTTTGACGGCAAAGCTGTGCAGATTAAAAGGCTTTTGAATAAAAGTTGTATCTTTATCAAACGGGCCATGCTCTCCGGTGATATTGCCTGAGTAGCCTGACATGAACAGACACTTTATTCTCGGCCAAAGAGAGTGTATCTCTTTGGCCAAATTGTGTCCGTACATCTCAGGCATAACAAGGTCGGTAATGAGCAGATCGATTTTATCAGAGTGAGTTTTCGCTATCTGAATAGCCTCGCTTGGCCTGGACGCAGTCAACACTTGATACCCACAATTCTCCAGCATCAGGCTTACCATACCCAACATTGCTGGTTCATCTTCTACAACCAGCACAGTCTCGTCCCCCTGTGCCAATGAAGGTGATAGGCTCTCCATCTGCATCGGTTCAATTTCATCTATGTACCTGGGCAGATAGACCTTGAATGTCGTGCCAATCCCTATCTCGCTGTAGATATTAATGAAGCCATTGTTCTGCTTAACGATACCGTATACCGTGGCTAGCCCAAGACCTGTGCCCTTGCCTATTTCTTTGGTGGTGAAGAAGGGCTCGAAGACCCTCTCTAAGGTTTTTTTATCCATGCCTTGTCCGTTATCACTGACCATCAGCATAACGAAATCACCAGGCACAATTCCTTCTTGTTGGATGCAATTGGTTTCATCAAAAATCACCATGTCGGTTGCAATGTGGACTTTACCGACACCTGCAATGGCATCTCGGGCATTGACGCACAGATTAGCCAGGATCTGGTCGATCTGAGAGGGATCCATCTTGACCGGACAGACACTCCTCCTCGGCAGCCAGGCAAGATCGATATTTTCGCCAATCAAATGCCGCAGCATCTTTAGCATACCTTCGATAGTTGAATTCAGATCGAGTACTCTGGGTGTGATGCTCTGCTTGCGCGCGAAGGCCAGCAGTTGTCTAGTCATGTCGGCAGAACGTTCTGCAGCCTTAAGAATTCCCTGCATGCGGTTAAAGAAAGGGCTATCCGTATCCATTTCCATCATTGCTATCTCTGCATTGCCAATGATCACTCCCAACATATTGTTGAAATCATGGGCGATGCCCCCTGCCAGCTGCCCAACCGCCTCCATCTTTTGGGCTTGTCTTAACTGTTCTTCCAGTTTTCTGTGATCTGTAATGTCCTCGGATATGCCCAGCAAGTATTGTGGTTTTCCTTCTTCATCCAGCAGAGGTATCTTCTTGGTGTGTAAAATCCGTTGCTCGTTGTTGCCAGTCATGATCGTCTCCTCAGAGACGTCGACAGATATTTTTCTGGTAAACACTTCACGATCTTTGCTGGTGAAAAAGTCAGCTTCATCCGAGGGGAAAAAGTCATAATCGCTCTTACCGATCATTTCTTCCCGCGAATACCCCAAGAGTTGCTCACCCGCCTTATTGAACATTACAAATTTCAATGTTTCCGCGTCTTTGACAAATATCATATTGGGAATATTGTCCACGAGACTGTTCAGGAACGCCTCGCTCTTTCGAAGATCACGATACATCAACAAGCTAGTCAAGGCATCAGTGAACCGCCGACCGATTTCCTTGAATAACTTTTCTTCCTCCACAGTCCAAACTCTCGCGTAAGAACATTGATGCACCGAAAATTGCCATGGCTTCCCCGTTTTGGGATAAAGAGCCATATTCAAAGTACTCTTTATTTCAAAATTCTGGGATACAGACTGCGGTACCGGATGTTTGGAATCTGGACCGAATGTCACAGGGCTGTCGGAATATAGCAGAATACGAAATGCCTGAGCCATCTCACGTTCTACGGGTACCACAAGTCCCAGTTCATTACCTATGGGGTATTCAGACCTGCCACGTGCCATAGGTACTGTACACGTCTTCGCTTCGGGATCGCACGGGTATAACAGATTTGCCCTATCGCAATTGAATACTGAAATGACAACGTCAAGAACATCGCTCATCATCTGCTCGACGTCACTCACTGCCTGAATGGCTCGATTGATCCTGTCCAGACCTTCAAAGAACTGTAGATGGGCTAATCGATCTTGCTCAATCTGCTTTTGCTCGGTAATGTCCAAGACCGTGCCGATCAGGCGCATACATCTGCCCTGATCATCAAATTCAAAATCACCTCGCTCTTTGATCCATCGTATTTCACCATCCAAAGGTCTTAAAATTTGATACTCTTTTTCAAAGAAATGCTGACTTTTGGCAATCTGCCTTGAGAAATACTCACTCACCTCGTCACGCTGAATGATAAGTTTCAGCCAGTTTTCGCCTGTCTTTGAAAAACCTGCGCCAATACCAAAAATTTCATCCATCGTCGGTGTGCATTGCCAAGTCTGGTCCGCTAGCTGATCTCTTGGGTTATTAAGGACAAAGGATCCGATCCGTCCTATTTCCTGGGAACGTTTGAGAAAAAATTCCGACCTCCGAAGGGCCTCTTCAGCCTGTTTACGTTCGGTGATGTCCTCGCCGGAACTTAATAGCCCAATAATGTTGCCATATTCATCTTTCAATAAAACATTACTCCAAGCGACAAGACGCTCTTCACCGTTTTTTGTACAAATTCGATTTTCATTATATTTAAAGGCCTCAATTTTACCAGCCATCAACCCCCTGTAGACCTTATACACCTCATTATTCTCTTCTGATGGCAAACAGACCTTAAACCAGTCTTTGCCAAGGAGTTCATTTTTCTCGTAACCAAGTACCTCCTGGCCCTTACGGTTAATGAGAGTGACCTTAGCCTGATCATCAATGGCCACTAAGATAACTCCAGCAATATCTAGATATTGCTCGGCCAAATGTTTCTGGATGATAAGAGATTGTTCAACCTTTTTGCGACGCCGGATGTTCCACAGGAGAGATGTTATAATGATCACAAACGATAGGAAAACCATTACAGCAATAGCCGTTTCGGTTTTGTAGAGTTCATATAAAGGAACAGGACGGTTCAGAATTGTTGCGCCGGGAGGAAGGTCTTGTTTGGCGAGGCCGAAACGGATAAGTTGCAGGTAGTCAAACATGTACCGATTCTGGCTGGCCGTTTCGACAGGTAGATCTTTGGTTGCTACTTCTCCGGAGAGGATACGCAAAGCCTGTTTTGCTGCATATTCGCCCTGGATGGTTCCACTGTTGAGTTTTCCACCAATAATACCAAAACCCAGATTAGCACTTGATGTGCCGAAAACCGGTACAGACGAAGCCTCTGCAATGCGTGGATAGATCTCCTTGTTGTCAAAGGTCTTTCCATCTTTATCACGATACCAGGCTGGGGCTATTACAGCGCTGCCCATCTTGATTTGATGAAGTTTGTTAAGCATTTCATCTGTGTTCAAATCCTCACCGTTCAGGTAAGTGAATTCTATGTCTGGATATTCCGGCTCAGCATCCATTGCCATTTTTCTGGTGCCAATTCCGGTTGTAGTACCATCGCTGACGATGACGACCTTGTTCAGTCCTGGCAGAAGACGCCGAGCCAAGTCGATGTTGGCGGACATATCCAACGTCTCAATAAGACCGGTGAAGTACCGACGATCAACCGAAAGACCATTTTTGACATTGTTTACCCCGCAGAAAACTACAGGAATATCAGGAAAAAGCTGTTGATGATGACGTTTAATGAAGTCAAGGGCATTATCGTCGGAAGTAATGACAATATCTGGATGGGAGCTCTCGAATTTCAGGGCCAGATTTTTATAGAGCGCTTCATCAAGAAGCTTGTCGTTATGGCGTTTGCTGTCCATATATTCTACATGGAAGTCTATATTGTTCAGCTTTGCCGACATGGTAGCTGTAACCGCAGCAACGATTTCATCGGTCCATTGAAATCCCTGGTGGTAGGAGTTGAAGATTAACACATCGGTGGTCTGTTGTAGTTTTCCAGTATCGGCATGACTTGCCATGCATGGGGAGGAAGTCGTAACAACAAGGAGTAAGAGGATCAAGAAGAGGATCTGCCCGGACCTTCCGGCAAGACGCTTCTGACGTAATAATACTGGCAGGATCATCAAGAGCAACGGCAAGAGTGTACCATTGCCTACAGGTTTTATATGTGGGTGGACCATTAGAACTACGTCCTCCGTAGAGACATTTCAGGTAGATTGCAACCATACTCACCTGATCAAGGTGAGCACGAAAACCATCTATAGTTATAGATTACATGTTGTCCCCCCAAAAGGAAAAGGAAAAACATTGAGGCAGTTCGTTAGCAGTGACTAACCTGGAGTCCTTGAGCGTTACCATTACTCCCGTATTTTTACTTGGCCACTCATAGGCTTTAATTAAAAAGTTTATATGAGATAAAGAGACTGTGATAAGACTTTAGCTACAGTCTAAATAAGACCATGAAGCTCAGAGGAAGACTTGATTCAAAGGATCTATCTGAAGGGCATCCTCTGTCATCTCAAGAGAATGTCACGATGGATGTGTTCTTGAAGCTGATCATCAAAATCAAGGTCCTGGGAGTCCTGAGTGTATTCATCAAAAAAACCAAATTTCTCAATGGTGCCTTCGATTTCAAATTGTTCGAAGCCAACACGGTTGGTGATGACGTCCCACAATTTTTCCCAAGTGGTTCAAATAAGGTGGCATAGATAAGATCAGGATTTTTCATGTCCGTTCCCGCTTTCTTGTACAACGTATACAAACCGGCAACAGAACCGGCATTATTTAACTTATTTTATTGAACAATGCATTGATATAATATAACAAATAATATTTTTACTTCTGGCGAATTCCAAACAATATTAAATACCATGACAATCCCAGAAAACACCAGCTCGATGGAGCCCATGCTGCCACCTGATGGCGAACGAAAACTGGAAGACCTGGCGATTGACCTGGCAACAAAAGCCAGTGGATTGGCCAGTCAGTTGGCACCATCAGTACATTTGGGGATAGGTGATCTTGTACGATCAATGAACTGTTACTATTCCAACCTTATCGAGGGGCACGACACCCACCCTCGAGACATTGATCGTGCAATTGTTCATGCCGACTATTCTACTGATCCTGAAAAAAGGGCTTTACAGCACGAAGCTGTTGCTCATATTGAGGTTCAGCGTTTAATCGATCATCAGGAAGATTTGCCGGTCGAACCGACAAGCCTTGAATACATAACCTGGTTGCATCGTGAATTCTGTCAAAGGCTTCCTGAAGAATTACTTTTTGTGCCAAATCCAGATACTGGCGAAGCTTTGCGTATTGTTCCGGGTGAATTACGAACAAGCGATGTCCAGGTTGGAAGACATATCCCACCAAAAGCGGCATCCCTGCGTACCTTTCTAAAAAGGTTCAATGAGGCATATGACGCCAAGAAATTATCGCGGGTTCGTCAAGTGATTGCCCTTGGAGCAATGCATCATCGATTACTTTGGATACACCTTTCTATGATTGCAATGGCCGCCTCACTCGTCTCATGTCGCACGCCTCACTATTACGATTCGGAATAGGCAATAGCCTATGGTCGGTGGCGCGCGGCTTATCGCGTCATGTCGGAGAGTATAAGGCTCTTTTGATGGCAGCAGACGGCCCCCGGCGCGGTGACTTGGATGGACGTGGCTCCTTGTCGTCACAGGCCTTAACAGAATTCTGTGAATTTTTCCTGTCCGTCTGTATTGATCAGGTCGAATATATGTCTTCTCTTCTTGAGCCGCAGGATCTCCTTCGCCGTATGCAACTTCATATCGAAGACGAGGTACAATCAGGCCCCCTGCTTAAGGGATCTTTCCCTATCCTGCGCGAAGCGCTTCTAGCTGGCGAAGTTCAGCGAGGTCGTGCCGGAGAAATCACCGGTTATGGTGAAAGGATGGCCCCAATGGTCGTATCTGAACTTCTTAAAAAAGGCTACCTGAAATCTAAAACCACCCGCACTCCGCTCATGCTCTCTTTTCCAATAGACGCTGTTGAACGGTGGTTTCCAAGATTATATCCAATGACCTAAAATAACGGGAAGCGTCACTCCCCCTTCCGGATCCGCCGCATCTCATCCCCGACAAAATCGCTCCGGATATGCACATAAATCTTATTCGTGGTCTCAATCGAACTATGCCCGGCAAACTGCTGCAAAGCGTGGGGTGACATGCCTTTCTTGGCAAGATTGGTAAGGCAACTATGACGAAGCAAGTGCGGGTTAACATCCCGGTCAAGTCCTGCATTTCGCACGGCCCGGTTCATGGCCTTGCGGATCTGCACGAATCTCTCCCCTGTTCTGGGGTTTATTGCCAGATATCCCGCTGGCCTTTTATCCAGGACCCTCTTCAACTCATCAACAAACCGATCCGAAGCCCAGGGGAGAATACGCTCTTTATTTCCCTTACCAACCACCGACAAGGTTTCATGGTATTCGTCTACGTCCTCGGCCTTCGCGCTCAGCGCCTCCTCTCTTCTTAGCCCCATGTCGGCCATGAGCAGAAAGAGCAGTTTGTATTCGGGTTCGATGACTTCAAACATCTTGGAAACCTGCCTTGGAGTCAGCACAGTTGGTACTTTGGCCCTGGTCTGTTTTGCGGGAAATCCTTTTATCTGGAAGGTTAAATCGATGCAATGTCCCTCAGCCGCCGCCCATTTCAGGCATGACGAGAGGTAGGAAAGTTCCTTGTTGATTGTCCACTTACTGGTATACCTTGGTTCTTCCCCACGACTAACCGCCTTAGCATTAGTCACTTCCTGGAGGCGAACAGTTTTATAGTTGTTAATGGCAGCCTTCGACACATTGGCCGGACGGAAATTGCCAAAATGCGGCAGCCAGTGGTTAAGGCAGACTCTTGCATCTGCATAGGTACTTGGGGCAACCTCATTATGTTAGTACTCGAGCCTTGCCGGGATCAGGTCCTTGACCAGGGGCGAAACGACTGTACTTATCTCCCCCGGTGATCGGCGCTGCTCCTGCTCCAAAGCCAGCGCTTCGCCTCTTCTCCCCTGAAATGGAAACATCATCCTCTTTCCCCTTTCGGCCTGCGGGGTAATAATCTATTACCCACCACCCTTCCCCCTTTGTGGGATGTGGTCGAACCGACATTTTTCCTCCTGCTATTTCCTCGTGATGAAGCAAAAGATTACAACCTATCCTACAGACAGCCATAATCTCGCAGAGTCAGCTATTCCTCATCATATTGCTAGAAAAATTCGATTTTACCGCTCGGAATTGCATTATTATGCCGCAGTACCAGCTTTTGTCTATCAATTTTTACCCAGGAGTGCACTTTGAACAAATTGGAAATTAAGGAGATTGTGCGTGAAAAACCTGGAACTTGGAGTGGACTTATTGGGGAGGCTTTGTTCTCACAGCTCTAATTGTTATAGCTGCTCATTATTACAACATCCAGAGAGGTTTCGTCCAAACAATCTCCATGCCTTTTTTTTGAGCAGAGACAACCTGTTTTCCACCAATGATGCCATTGATCGCTTTCCTGGCCACCAGAGAAAGCAAAAAATATGGTCGACTGAAGAGTAATATTGTTGCCGTCGGCAGACGGTAACAATTGTGTTGTGGAATGTTTGACAGGGGTTTTCTCAGAATATTTTTTGTATCATTTTCAGTTAGATTGTCGGTGAGATAAGGAAACATTTGCCAGATTGAGGAAGGATGTTGTATTAAAAAATATTTTTATCAAAATGAATGGTGATAAAAAGCTGTCTGAGTTGCGAGGATTAGTCATTGTTACGGAATGTCTGTAACCCGCAGAATAACTTGTTATATTTAACAGGAGACTAAGAATAAATGGAAGTAACGATAGGAAATAGTGCTGATATAATTAAAAATTCACAGATCATTCGTCGCAAAGTTTTCGTAGACGAACAAGGGATTCCCCTTGAATTGGATCTTGATGGACTTGACGAACGATCGAGTCACGCCCTCGCAACAGATAATGGTTCATTAATAGCAACTGCGCGCCTATATTCATCAAACGGAAAGCATTCAGTAATGGCAAGGGTGGCTGTATTCGAAGAGTATAGGGGAAAAGGAACCGCAACAAAAATAATAAATTCCTTAATTTCTCATGCTAAAAATTCTGGTTTTTCTACTATAGAAATTCATGCGCATGAATATTTGAAAAAATATTATGAAAAATTTGGATTTTGTTTTATCAAAAACGTTGAAGTCGTCGGCGAGCACCAACTAATAGAAATGGAATTACAATTAAATATCACCTAACGAATAAGAAAATTGTGAGAGCGTAGCGATCCACGATATATCTTTATTCGTTAGGTAAGAACAATAAAAAATATGGAAATTTCAATAGATAACCTTGAAAATGAAGGTGTTATTAAATTACTTGAAGAACATCTTGCAGATATGTATGCCAATTCGCCCCCGGAAAGTGTTCATGCTTTAGATATCAAAGCACTAAAGTCACCAAATATTACTTTCTGGTGTGCAAGAGAGAACGGTAAAGCCTTAGGTTGCATCGCACTGAAACAACTGAATTCAAAAGAAGCTGAAATCAAGTCAATGCGTACTACAGCAAGTAGTCGCGGCAAAGGTGTCGGTACTGCACTTTTACAGCATTTGCTAACCGAAGCAAAGCGGCAAGGTTATGAGAAGCTGAGTCTTGAAACAGGCGCGATGGATTTCTTTAAACCAGCGCATGCCTTGTATAAGAATTTTGGTTTTCAGCTTTGTGGCCCATTTGGCGATTATGAGCTTGATGCAAACAGTTACTTCATGGAACTCAAATTGCCGCAATTCCCCTAACAACACAGCAAGATTAAGCTCCGCAACTTCATGACATCGGTTCTGATCTATGTTGAAACCGACAAGTGAATGTTCTTTTCTCTTGGCTACCGTCACGCTGTTATGTTTATAATCTTTCCAGTCCCAGTAATTTTCGATATATCAATAGATAGCGCTGGCGATTGTGAAATTTGCATTTGTGAAATACCCGCAACTGCTTTAGCAATCAAGTCGCCTGCCAACTCCGGTTGTTTGTTGGCTGATTTGAGAATGGATAGATCGGCTGGTAATGCTGAATTACTCGTTCCTGTTATCTGCATAACAAATGCCTTTTGAAATTGATTTGATATAAATTCCCAAAAGATTAAGAGACAATGAAGGCAAAGTCAACGAGCTATTATGTATTCAAGGCGGGAAGGCACGAAGAATCTGCAACTTTAACTTGTTCACAGTGTCTGGGAGCACTATCGTTTTCGACGATGAGATCCGCTCTTTAGGGCTCTATTAACTTCTTGCTGTGTTAACTCTATATAGTCTACCATTAACTTCGGTAGTATCGCATTATACTGATCAACCAATGCCTTCCCCCGTGGGGACATTTTCGAGAACACTATGTATACCGGGGTCGGAGGATCTGGAATCGGTATCACTTTAACCTGGTCATATTGCTGCATCCTGGCCGCCACAAATGGAAGCGTATACGGTTGCCGATCAAACACTGCATCAAGACGGCCAGCCAATAATTTCCCGATATTCTGTTCCGCCCACTGGTCACTCCCAATTCCATCTAAGGTGATCGCATCACGATACTTATCGAGCATCGGCGTATAGCGCCCTCCTCCGGTAACAATGTGGCCAATGCGATATCCCCGAATATCTTCAATTGATTCAATTGCAGTGATCGGGTTGTCCTGCCGCACCAAAAGGATGGGCTGAGCAAGTAACAGCGGAGACGAGGCATAATACAAAAAGGTTTCAAACTCGGGAGAACGATAGAATGCAACGGTCCCATCAAGCTGCCCTGATTTCAAAAGCTCCACAAGACGAAGAAGCGGAAACGGCCCCACCCATTCAACCTCTTCCTCCATGAGGGCCGCTGCAAGTCCAAAATACTCAATTGTTGAACCTTGCGGCTGAGTCGTACCCTCCTGTTTCCCGAGATATTGATATGGGGGTAGCAAAAAATACCCCATTTTTATAGGAGCTGCGGCACATGCCACTCCATTCCATACGCTGAGAAGAAAGAGTACAAATATGATCTTCCTAGCATCCATAAACATTCCCTCCTTTTATAAGAGTCAAAATATGGAAGGGTTGCTAACGTTGCTAATTGGCCGTGGACCTTTTTGTGTCGGCTGAATTAACCTGATTATGCATTCAGCTTTCGACACCAAAAAGCAAAATGCTTGCCTGCTTGTGCCGGTGTATCTCCTTTGAGGCTGCCAGCTGTTGAGATATCAATAAATCCGGCCTCCTCCAAAAGTGGTGGAATCTCTTTCACTCCATACATACGCTCAATTTCGGCAAATTTTATTACCTTGTTGGTATCGGGATAAACAAACCAGCAATGCTCATGAAAATAGGTTTCATCTGCCCACTTCTCGAAAAGCGCAAAACAGTCCGATAACTGCCGCCAATGTCGCACCTTATCCGAAGGAGGAACCTTGGGCTTTCCGGCGACATTAGATATAAACCATCCGCCCGGCCTAATGGAACGAAAAATACGCCTAAAATCTTGCGTGATTTCTGCAGGCGAAAGTTGCCCAGGGCAATACGATCCAGCCCAAGCCAGGACAAACCGCTCGGATTCGTTTAATTCTGCACATTTCATCTGCTGGAGGGTAACATCAACCCCTTCCTTCTCTACATGACTCCGTGCTATTTCAAGATACTTGCGGCCTGGATCAAAGGCGGATACCTGAAAACCATTTTGCGCAAAAGCTGTTGCATGGTAGCCCAATCCACATCCAATATCCAACACCTGTCCGGGCGGCTGAATGTTGGAAATCGATAGAATCCTTTCCACCACGCTCGCGGCGGTTTCAGGAGTACTGAAAAGCCAGTCGCGGAAATACTTTAAAAGAATATCCTGGATTATTGGTTGATCCCAAGACCATTCTAGTTCCATGGTTTCTGTTGCCATCACTCATTTCCTCGGTGTTGTTAATCCTTTCGAGTATAGCGTGAATATACGTGATTGAAAATGAGTTGTCCATCTTTCACGATCCCGTGCAACCACAGACTAAAGGCTTTTGCCGCTACTGTGTTGTAATTCTTCGACTGCGGATTCATAAAACCATGATACAAATCAGTGAGCTGACACTCAACAGCGGATTTTGCAGAAAGGGCCTGAGCAGCCTCCATAACATCAAAGCTTTCCTCAAGGCGTGGAAATACGATACTTGTGGGGCACGAAGGCACTAAATGCAAATGGTGCCTAATCTGACTGGGATAGAAGCCGACGAAGCGGACTACGTTGTCAAAAGAGTAATTGCCAAGAGCATGCCAGATAGCGGAAGCGCCAGCACTGAAGCCAATGAGTGAGACTTGCTGTGGATCACTTATAATTTCACTCTTTACGAGAGCACTAAATTTATCGTGTCCACACTCTTTACAAAACTTTTCATAAGCCTCGGTTTCATCATTAATAGAAACCTGCTGATCCAAATACGGGCTCACGATAGCTACAGAAGAACAAAGAGCTTTCAATTGACTGCTCAGTTCTCTTAGATAATCACCATGGCCGAAAATGTCGGTTGCTATGATAATTTTCATTTTGGTGGAATTTTTCCAGGCTATATCCCTGTTTCTTTCATGGGTTGCTTCTGGGCTTCTTCAGCGCTCCGAATAACGGTATCACGCAACCCTTCGAACAGTTTTGTGGCCCGTTGAGTTTCTATTTGGCTGGATTTGACCATCGAACACAGGCCAACACGAAAGGCATACAAGGAGGCAATTCCGTCGTTATTAGGGTTGTCGGTGAGGAGTTTATTCCACTGCTGCCAACTTGCCTGGTCGTCGCAATAGTTGTCCGGCTTATCGATGGCTGAGGATATGGATGGAATGGCCAAGAGGAAGATCAGAAGAATGAAAAAAAAATTGACTACCCTCTGAGTCAATGTACTCGCCGGCAACTCTTGGAATTACCTGCTTTCTGATGATCTAATTTCCTTAACGATACTTTCCGTTCCGGCAAGCTTCAGCCCTCAAAGAGTATTTTTGTTTTGCAAGCAGTGAGATGCTGCGTTAGCTTCTCTAATAAATCTGATTTTAGATTCCAGCAATGCCAAAACAATTTCACCTGTACATGACAATCAGGCGATAGATCAACCATTTCGCCACTGCGGATCAAGGCTATGCTTTGCTCATCCGGCAGCGTGCCATAGGCATGGCCTAGGGCGATGAATTTCTCATATTCTTCAACAGATGGTACATAGTGAGCAGGGATGGAGCTCGGCACATTCTCAAAGGTTTTGTAGAGGAGTTTGTGAAGCAGTTCATCGTGTCGATCAAAGATAAGGGCAGGAGCCCGGCTGACATCTTCGAGAGTAAGGCCATTAGGGAACCATCTGGTCGCAAATTCTGGAGTAGCCATCAGGCGATAATTCATGCACCTGATAAATTCGATTCGACACCCTTGCATAGGCTGCTCCTGGGTGCTGATACAACCCATAACCTCGCCATCTTTCAGCATTCGGTGAGTCTGTTCTTGGTCGTCTACCCGTATGTCGAGTAGTACTCTTTCCTTCACTAAAAAAGGGTGAATTGCCTCCAGAAACCATGTCGCAAGACTGTCGGCGTTGATGCCCAGCGTTATGGACGCAAACCCTTTGTTACTTGGCTCGCCCATCTCTCCCACCAGGTCATCCTCAAGTTGCTTTACCTGGCGATAGTGCTTCAGAAGTTTACGACCGACGAGTGTCACCTGAGGTGGCGTGGTACGCGCTAGCAATATCTGCCCTGTGAGTTCTTCCAGCAACTTCACCCGCTGGGAAACCGCAGACTGTGTGATGTACAAGGCTTTGGCAGCTTTATCGAAACCGCCTTCTTGGACGACCAGCGCCAAAGCTTCAATGAGTTTATAATCAAGCATGACTTAAATATTACCATTATTAATAGATCATTAAAACAATTAATTTTACTATTAATAATTCTTGGACTATTTTCTCCTTTACGTAACATAACTCATAAAGGTGAAGACATGATTGCATCATATATTCAAGGATTCTGCATCAGTGGAGGGTTGATTGTGGCCATTGGGGCTCAGAACGCCTTTGTTCTATCTCAGGGAGTTCGGAGGAACCACCATTTAGCCATCGCATTGATTTGTATTATTTGCGATGCCACCTTTATCACGGCAGGGGTGGCTGGTCTTGGAACGACTGTATCCGCCAATTCCACCCTATCCCAATTCGTAGTATGGGGTGGCGCTGGGTTCCTGTTTTTCTATGGGTTGAGAGCTCTTCGTTCTGCACTGCAGGGAGGTAGCATGGATACAAACGACCAGCCGGTACTGACATTGAGGGCTGCAATCGTCACTACTCTGGTTGTCACTCTGCTCAATCCGCATTTTTATTTGGATACGATTGTCCTTATAGGTAGCGTAAGCAGCCAGTTTAACGGAGACAACAGACTATATTTCTGGGGTGGAGCTGTTTCCGCCTCTACCCTGTGGTTTATCAGCCTGAGTCTTGGGGGTCAGATTCTTGCTCCTCTATTTAAAAAACAGATTTCCTGGCAAATTCTCGACAGTGGGGTGTGCATAACCATGTGGACTATAGCAGTATTGTTGATAATACAACAAACTTCCGTTTAGCAAGGGAGGTGTTGTAGATGTTTATCTTTTCTTCGCACCACACAAAATGAGAAATCTTATGAACATGTTCCTTTTAATCTTCATTGTCTGTTTGCTGGGAGCTTGTATTGGTTTTAAAAAACCATGGATTGGAGGTATGCCAGGATTGTTTATGGCTCCGTTTATGTTTTATTACAGCACTTCATCGAATTACATATTGGTAACTCTAAACGTGTTGCTTTTGTTTGTATTAGGATTAGCATATGGATTTATCTCTTCCGTTATTTTTTCTGGATTAAAGGGTGATGGGCATAGTGTTGATTCAACGTACATAATGGGATTTGGAGCACATCACCCTGGAGGAATAATTCTATCGGATGATCATCCGAATATGCAGGACAGAAAAGTTCAACGTCAAGTATTTATCTCACATTAAGAACCCATGCTCGCAGAGATTCCCGTTCATCTGGTGCATTTTGTTGTTTTGTAGCAAGCTTAACTGCTTTATAATTTCAAGAAGTTAAGCTTGCCACCTGGTCCTTTATTACAAAGCGACAATAGTCCCGATAAGAGCTAATACAAACGCTGGGTTTAATAAAGAAATCTGGCGTTTTTTATTATCTATTCCTCTCAAAAAGTATGACAATCTATACATACAAGTCCCTTTTCGAGATGCTTCTTGTGAGATTCATCTTCCCACGATTTCGTCTCATGACAGCTTGAGCAAAGTATCCCCATCTTACTGATCAAGCCGGTCGGCTCGGAGGTATGACAACTTGTACAGGCGATTCTCTCTTCTCTATGCACCTTATGTGTAGCTTCCCAAGATAACCGTTTCTTCTCATGACAGAGAGTGCAGTTTTTCACTGAGTCAGGGAGATTGTGAAACCCGAGGGCGGTAAATGGCAATATAGCGGAACCGTCAGGAGTATGGCCTGAATTATCGTGACACTCATTGCATTTTGGGGCCTTCTCTTTTGGGTCAACGCCATGGGTTATCAACATTTCCGCATCTGCCTCAATGATCGAATAACTTCCAGTCATCCCTTCAGCGGCCATTCCTTTCGTAACGGCGTCTTCAAATCTACCAGTCATAAACATCCACATTATGGCAGGTGGCACAATCTGGCTGCTCTCGTCGTGTAACGGCATGACGGTCCGATGTCGTTTTATCGGCACGATGGAGGACTTGCCGTCAAAAGCTGCGCCGTTAGCTTTGGCCATATGGTACACGCCATGTTCATCTGGCTCTATAACCTCGCCTATATTGTAAACATAAGATGTTCCATCAAACCAGACGTATTCAGGGGTGACAAACGAAGCTCGAACTTCTTCTCCGACAAAACCGCCCTGTCCTGAGCAAAAGGCTGGATTCCAGACCGGTATCTGCCAGTCCCGCGACATCTCAGTGCTGCCTCCTTTGGCGAACGTGCGGATATGGCACACCTGGCAGCCCACCTGTCCTTTTGCGTGTCTGTTGAGAACACTGCTGGAATGGGGAGTACTCGAATGACACTCCTGGCAGGTAGGGTCTGCTGCCTCCGTCTGACGCAGATCAATTCCACGTCCACCTATCTTATGATCTAAGGCGGAGTGACAGTTAATACAGTGCAAGTTCGCTCCATCCGGCGAGAGATGCACGTCCTCCTCAACAGGCGCATTCGCTGTACTCCGACCCATGTCCCCTCTCTTTGTCCAATCGCCACCACCAGCAGAGGCGTGGCAGCGCAGGCAGGTATATCGCGTCGGTAGATGAACATTTCTGGCAACATCAACCATATCTGTCCCTTCAGGCATCTTGTCAAAGTCTGGAACAGTAGTGAAATTACCATTTGCATCAAGTTGCTCCATAACATAAGTCATGGTGTTACCAAGAACATTTTCCACAGTTACCGTATTTTCAGGATCAGGAACGAATTTTCGTTGGTAGATATCGCTATGACACATCAGGCAGTCTACATCAAGTACCTCGGGAGGATGTGGTGCGTTACCATCGGCTCTCACATGACAGGAGAAACAGGCCCCCTGGGAAGTCATTGCATAGGTGCAGAATGTGTTAATACCTTGAAAAGCCTTGCCGAGCCATTCTCCGTCAGTATTGGTGAGTTCTGGAGTTGGACCTTTCCATTGCATATGGACCGAGTTGAGTGCTTCATGTGCTTCCTTATCGTGGCAGGAAATGCAGGTGGCAGGGCCCACATATTCTGTGATGGTGGCATGTGCTCCGATTATTCTATTATTATTGTCGTTGGCATTACCATTGCCATTATTGTTATCCTCTTCTGAGGAAGTAATATTCTGAAAACCGTCTACTCCCATAGCACCTGCTTCAGAATGTCCAGATCGATTAGTAGCACAGACGATATTGTTACTCAACATGCAGAGAAAGAATACTATACATAATATTTTCATGTGACCCCCTTGTGTTGGAAGAGTAGTGCTTCATCCGTGATGGATAATTCCTGTTATCCCTGAACCATGGCATAATTGTCCGTATCTATAAGAACGGTTTACGAACGATAAAGTTACAGTGCCTTGCGAATATTAATATTTTAGTTTATAATTTCAGCTAATTATATGATGGTTAAAAGAACAGAAGGAAGAAAAGGAAATCAGGGATGGGAACAGGTATTTGTTTGACTCTCTTGTTGAAAGCGCAGGCCAGCGGTCCAATTCCGCTTGCTGTCTCTGGTTATATTAAAAGATTTATGGTTTCTGCAATAAGACTTTATTTGTTTGGGGTTATCCGCAACTTCATACTTTTTTAAAGAGAAGAGATTTGCATTAACAATAAATACAATGCCACCATGATCAGACTGCCGCCCATGACTAGATTAAATATTCGGGAACTTCGTGGTGTCTCAAAGAGTGTTTTGACCTTTTCGCCCATTAGCGCCCAAGATGCGATGGACAGGTAACAGATAATAAAATAAAGAGTGATAAATACGACCAGCATTGTATTGGATTTGGCTAGATTGAAAGCGGATACGCCAGCAAGGCAAGCACTCCAGGCTTTAGGATTGAGCCACTGCAAAAGAACTCCCTGGTAAAAACTGGGGATTTCATTTGAATCGGTTTTAACCTCTGGCTTTGAAACCGCAATCTTATATCCGATATAGGAAATAAAAATGGTCCCGCCTACGGCAAGGATCGTTGGGAAAATATCATTAGCCGAAAGAATACTTCCCATGCCCAGCCCGATCAAGATCAGCAACAAAGTGAAACCGATAGTTGCGCCTGAGACAAAAGGCATTGCACTTCTAAATCCATGGTTAATTCCTGTAGACAGGGTAATCATATTTACAGGGCCGGGTGAGATGGACATGGAAAGCGAGAACAGGCACATAGCAATAATAGTGGTCATCATAACTCCTTAAGTTGTTTGTCTGATTTGTTCTTAAGGTGTAATATAACGACTTCTTGTTTGTACGATAAGACGCGACAAATAAAACAGACTGTTTTAATGAATAGAACAATGATTGATGATTTGCGAGCATTAGCCATCTTTGCCGAGATAGTGAGGCAGAAGTCCTTCAGGGGAGCTGCAAAGCTGCTGCAACTGTCACCTTCTGTAGTCAGCTATCATGTCACCCAGCTTGAAAAGCGGATCGGCACGTCTCTCTTATATCGCTCAACCAGGAAAATATCCTTGACCCATGAAGGGGAGATCCTTTATCAACATGCCGTAGACATGCTGTCTTGCGCACAACAGGGACTGAATAAAATTTCCTCAGTTTCTTCAGAGCCCACTGGCAAGCTGACGGTGGCGCTGCCGTCGGTCATAACGCGAGCGCCCATAAATCGAAATATTGCAAGATTTTGCCAACGATACCCCAACATCGATTACCATTTTAATTACACCGATCTCAGGCAGGATCTGATAGCGGATGGGATCGACCTGGCCATCCGCGTTGGGAATATGGAGAATAGCACGTTAATGACAAAGCGTGTGGGAAGGATAGACCGCAAGCTTGTCTGCTCACCCGAATATTCCGCTAGTCATGAAAAACCGAAACACCCTGCGGAACTTGCTACGTGGAAGTGGGTCAAGCTTGAAATGCTGCCTAATACCCGCTCGTTGAAAAAGGACGACAACAAGGTTTTTCATGTTACATATAACAGCTATGTCTCTGTGGACAGTGTCGAGGCAATGACGCAATTTTGTCTGCATGGACTGGGCCTGGCCACCCCACCGGACTATCTCGTGAGGGAAGCCCTGAAAAAGGGGGACCTAGTGGAAATCCTCCCGGGTTGGCAGGTTGAATCTATTCTCCTGTTTGCCGTGTGGCCGACCAATATTTCTGAGAATAGCAACTCCAGACGCTTTCTCGATTTCCTGGTGTCAGCTCAGGGGAGTCGCACCCTATAAAAAATCTCATAGGAGAAAGACGGCAACCGTTCCTGCACGATGATGAGGAAATTATCAAGCGCGGAAATCCCAAAGACAGCTTTCTCCTGTTCGCCCAAATCATAGGTGTGCCACTCAGCCGGTGTTTTTTCGACTGACCTCTCGTAACGTATACTCAGGAAACGCCTCAATAAGAGGAATCTACGATTTCCTTTACGTTGGCAGTACAAATCGTTAACCAGAGCTTGAACGAGAATCAGTTACTATCTTGCAGGAGCCCTAACAGTCATCTCGATGAGACCAGTAAAATAACGCGTTCCGGCTCACTGGAACCGCATTTTTTTGAGGGGTCCATGTGAGGCCGGTTGTTGGCACAATAAAAAAATATAAAAACAGGTAGATCTAGTCTTGTCACATAGGCAATTGCACTGTGTAGGTAACATTTTGCTCTAGCACTCCTCCCTGATCGGCTGTCCTTGTGTAGGAGTAGTTTCCAAGTGTGATATTGAGGATTTTTCCCGTAGCTTGAACCTCCCAAACCATTGGCCATTTTCCCTCTGGAAAGTACTGAGAAATATCGGAAAGGTTTACTCGCAATGCGTCGATCAGCATTCCTGCTCGCGAAAAGAGATGGACGATTAACTGCTCTTTGCCATGCCGTTTTATCGCAAGGATATAGTTCTCACTACAAGTCACTGTATCCATCGAAACCAGAGCTTGTGCCAATTTGGTGCCTGGATTTTTTAACGGAACCCGAATTCCATTAACTAACATAAGCGTGCATCCGTTCGCATGCCATGATCCGTCATCTTGATATTGGCGAAGGCTACCGATGCTTTCGACTATTCCTTTACAACTGCTGCTGAGATAGCCGGAGCCTGTCCAGGTACCCTTTGCCACCTGAAATTCATTGGGAGAAATGGTTCGGGGTGAGCCAGAAAAGTGTAAGACTTGTGGAACCAGTACCGAGGCATTGATTTCAGCTTCAATGATTTTTTCCTCAGCTTCTATATCTTTTTTCGGAACCAAAATTTTGACGGCCTCAGTTCTGATATCAGTTCTCGCAGGATTAGTAAAACCGCAGGGCTTCGGTTTATACATCAAGCCGTATAAGGCAATCTTAAATAAAGAAGAAGAATCATACCAGCGTTTCTTCTCAAAATTGAATTCAATTCGTTTACCAAGCACTTCCTGGGTGTCAAAATCTAGAAATAGAATTTCTTCTCGATAGATATTGTCAGCTGCAGAGCTTACTGACTCCCTGATGCCATAACGAAATGTACGTTTGGGCAGATATTTTACGACATTGTTTTCCCAATGAGCAATCCGATTTCCTTCGGTTAATTCTACAGTCCCATAAATTTCGGAGAAAGCACTGATACTTGGTCTTGTATTTTTAGCTTCAATAAAAATCCCACTAACATCATGTACCTGTTTGTCAAAACTCCAACCACATTGCTTTGCAACACTGCCTATACGAAGTTGATCAAAAAGACCTGGCAGGTTTGGAATTAACCAACAAAGAAAAAGACAAATAGGATATGATAGAAACGATATCTTCCTCCCATGCGGAATTCTATCCCGTACCAGCTTTTGTATTAGAAATGCAATAAAAAGTGTGATGAACAGCCAAGCACAGAAGATAAGAAACATCAGTGGAATTATGATGATACCCATTCTCAATTCTCGAAATGATTTGCACAGCGCAGCTAAGCAAACCGAGCGTTTGACATTCGGCAACGCAGCCATTTGTGCAGCGGAGCTGCACAAGCCATTGATTAATAGGTGTATTTGCCCTGATGATATGATAATTCCGGTAAAATCAGGCAAACATTCTTGAGTCAAATTTTATCCAGTAAATCATAACCAAAACAACCGGTAACAAATAGAAAAATATCCAATATTATTTCGGAAGGAGTTACTTCACTTCAGTCAGGCCGTATGCAAGATACTACTTTCTGATCTGGCGATTTTTTGTCATCTTTTTTGATTAATTAGACGGAAGCCTCCACGCGGATCTGTGTCAAGCGCTCCATGATAATTCTGCTATCTTGATTCAGGACTTAAGCCCCTTTTTCTGGTCGACGTACCTACGTACCACTTCTTCAGAGGCGTTTAATTCCTCTAGCGTTTCCTTTACAGATTGACCACCAACCCACCACTTATATTCAGCAGGTGTGTCACTCGATATGATCAACTCGCCAGTTTCTGTTAAATACGGTTTTGAAGCCATTTATGCCCTCTCATATGTTTTAATTCAAATGAGCTTGGTTAAGATTCAGTTATTATCTCACAAAGTGCCTAGCATATTCGTGACACTTTCCATATTGCCCAACATGCTTTTTCTATGTACAATAT
Source organism: uncultured Desulforhopalus sp. (assembly GCA_963677465.1). Taxonomy (GTDB): domain Bacteria; phylum Desulfobacterota; class Desulfobulbia; order Desulfobulbales; family Desulfocapsaceae; genus Desulforhopalus_A. Next base: position 3,790,880 of record OY781976.1, read on the forward strand.
TACAAATAGGCGTATTCTACATAATTGTTCGTTGAGCTCTTTACGATGACAAATACAAAAATAAATACGAATGAATTCTATGCAGGGCTTACACCGCTATACCACTTGATCTATACGGACTGGGGCAAGAGCATAAAGCGTCAAGGAGACATGCTCGATTCCGTTATTCGTGAAATGTGGGGAGCTTCATCAGAGATTCTCGACGTTTCTTGCGGTATCGGTACGCAAACACTTGGCCTCGCTAGCCTCGGTTATGATATCACTGCATCTGACCTGTCACCTGAGGAGGTCGAGCGGGCTAAGCAGGAGGCCAACGATCGACAGATCTCAATTGCTTTCTCAGTTGCGGATATGCGTCGGGCCTTCGACCATCACCAGCGACAATTCGATGTCGTGATTTCATGCGACAATTCAGTTCCACACCTTCTTTCAAATAGGATATACTCGCTGCTATGCAACAGTTTTATAACTGCACCCGACCAGGGGGCGGCTGTATAATCACTGTTCGAGACTACGAGAAAGAAGACCTGACGGAGCAACAAATCAAGCCCTATGGTATTCGGGAAGACAATGGTATTCGTTGGTTGCTCTGGCAGGTTTGGGACCCACATTTACCAACGTACGATCTTACAATGTATTTTGTCGAGGATCGTGGCGAGGCCACGTGCCAGACTTATGCGCTGAGGTCTACGTATTATGCCGTAAGCATTCCGTTGCTAGTGGAACTAATGCAGCAAGTGGGCTTCGATGACGTACGCAGATTTAATGATAGATTTTTCCAGCCCATGATCATTGGCACAAGGAAAGCGAAACAATTTGCTTGAGAGGGATGCCAAAAAAACTCGCACCCCTGAGAAATGCATTTTTCCCTACTCCATTTCTTCAAATCTCAAAAATTGATGCTTTTGAGTCAGTTTCTGGTGCGCCCTAGTTTAATATTGCCCGAATGAAGCTTTTGATTCTCGCTTTCCACTCATTATTAAAAAATCTACTGTATATGCGTAATAAAATTAGCGACCCATTTTGTATTATAATGAGGTCAACAACATCCTGTTCTTTCATAAGAAAAGGAGAAAGTAATGACCCCTTCGCTAGATTAATCAAAAAGCTATTATCCCAATGATTGGCTCCAGTCTATTCACTCTACCAATCATTCCTTTCTGATTCCTCTTGAGGATCAAGACAAATATAGGCGCGGAGCAGGATCTTGCACGCTATCCGTATCCAGCAGCTGGAGATTATGGCCGGGAAAAGCCTGGATATTGTCCGGCTGCAGGAGCTCGCCTGGAAGTTCGCCGAAGGGGTGATCAGTGGTGAGTGAGGTTATCGGCGTTGAAGTCGAAGACATTCGCTTGTTGCGCGGGTTGCAATGAAGGCATCAGGATCGCCGAGAATGAACGGTTGATCGAAGGCGATAATACCTATTCACTTTAACAGGAAAGCAAACAGTCGAAAAATATGGGAACAAATCCAGCCAACCAGCTTGTTGTTTTGTAACCAAATGTGGAACCAAATTAAAACAGGCGGATTGTTTTAAAAAATGCAGTGTAAAAGAGGATATCTTATGAAAGATAACGTGTTCTCCCTACTGATTACTGATGTATGTTGTCATGACTGGCGGGATGGTAGCTGGTAACTGGTACGGCCAGACAGAGATTCTAATAATTTCTGTCTGGCTTACCTGGTAAATACCATAGCCGCGCTCGTTGCAACCTGTCTTCCTTCAAAGGATTATTTTAAAAGTGGAAAACTAGCAAGACGCCAACCTTGGAAAAGGGTGCTGGTTGCCTTTCATTTATTAATGCTTGTTGCCACCGGGTGGTTTTTTACCGCCACGATGTATGCAATTGGATGGATTGGGCTGTGGTTTAAAAGAGCAATATGGACAAAAACAATGGGGACAAATGCGGACAACCAGGTTGTAACTTTGCACCCAAAGGTTAAGTCAGATGAATATTGACAGCAAACTGCAGATCACCGCCAGCTATCACGACACGCTGCTGCAGAGATACCATGCCCTCGGCACCACCATCGCCCAGCTCACAGCCAATGGCTGCATTGATGCCAAAGAACACTGGAAGGATGGCAAGTATCTCTGCCTGCTCTATAAGATGAAGAATGGGGCGAGAAGAAAGAAGTATGTCGGCAATCATCCCTTACGGGTTGCTGAAGCCAGAAAGAAGCTGCAAAATTTTAAAGACCGGGTTTCCTGCATTCTGACACAAGAAAGGTCAAGGCCGATCAGGATGAAATCGAGGCTGTGATTCATCAGCTTTTGGCTGTCTGTTCCCGGTTCGATCTGGCCGCAAAGTTTGCCCTTCAGGAAGAACAGGATGGGGACAAAGATCTTTCATCGAGGTGCGGATCTGCCGAAGTGGTGTACCCAAAAATATCTTGTGCTGTGGCTATGGAAAGGCAGAGTCCATGACAGTAATGATGACGTCAATGGCAGACAAAAGGACCGTCTATTTTGTCTGTCCATGGGGGCAGAAATAAGATCATTTGCAATTGGTCTTAAATTATTAAGATTGTCAAGAGACATACCTTTTGGCGGGGCTTGGCTGGTACGAAAATTGATAACCGACCTCATTTTGCCACTTTCTGCTCTTTTCTAAAGACTTTATTAACCTCTACTCGTAACAATTTTTCCACCTTGCAGTGTGTTCAATTTTTGGGGACCATGTCAAAGAGTAGCGGTTTTTTGTTTTGGAATGATATATCAAGGGCACTGTTGGTGACAGGAGGGACTAATGAGCATCAGGTAGAAATTTAATTTGCGCGTCTATTTTTAACTCACTGATCATGCTATTAATATGTCGATCATGGTGCTGTGAATCGGCGATTTGAAAATACCGACTTTACGTTGCCGCCCTCCCCCTCGGTCTGGTCTAAATCATAGTCCAATTCTATCCAAGAGAACTTCCCGAGATTAACTGTTTTATTTTAGTTATCTAACAGTTAGCTAATCCTATGCTGCTAGGGTTTCTACAGTCTGATTTTAAATACATTACGATCACACTGGAATTCGACAACCCAACTACTACAAGGAGATAAAACCGACATGAATGCACCCATAATTGCGAATATAGAAAATATTGAAATGTTCAGAGAAATTATAGGGGACGGCTTTGTTGAGGAAACGCTCACCCGCCAGAAAGAAATACAAAAAAATAAAATGGATGCAATACGTTCTCTGGACAGAATCAAAGAAAACTATAATCTGATACCTGAGCAAATGCAAGATATAGAATCGGCTTTTAGGCTGCAATCCAGAAATTTCAATAAGCTGCAAAGTACCAGCAGTGAATTTGCCGTCAATATGGACCAATTGCGCAAGAGCTCAGAAAAGCTGGCGGAATCCTGCTCAATGATAGCCAAGAACATCAGAAAAAACTTGAACCATAGTGAGGTAGGTTAAGGTGGACATGAAACTTTAAAACCTAATTTCTTGGAAAACACTGAGTACATGAGTCGAAGATTAAGTGTAAGGCCTGCGAATTTAATTATACTCTTGATTTAATATATCTACTGTTCGCTCAAACCTGCGCCACATCACTCTGTGATCTTTTTATCCGTAGTATTTTCGGCTAAAACCCTGTCAGAAATATGGTCAATACAGACTGTCTATATTGGAGTTTACATTGCCTTGTTAACTATCAAGAAGACCTTCTTTAAAGGCGTGGTTTATACCATTGGCGATTACCCCCAATAATAGGTTGGGAAGAATCTTCAAAGATCAATCATGAGAGGGGTAATCGTAACATCGATTTCCGCGTGGTTCCCATAATATAGAAAACCGTGACGAAGGAAGGTAGTTATTCGAGTTAGCCCGGTGATGATACTACAAATGGATTAGTTCAAAAAGCAGAGCCATTTCTGAACTAATTTTCCGACAATTTAAATCGACCTACAAGTTGCCGCAACTGACCTGCAAGACTTGATAACGCCTGCGTTTCATCATTAACATTGACACTTTTGCTGGACATACCCATTGCTACTTCATTCAGGGTAACAAGATTCTGTGCGACAAGTTCCATAGCTCGACTACTGTCTGCAACTTTTATATTCACTTCCTTAATGCCGAATGACGCCTGGCTGACATTTTGTGCAATTTCTCCCGTAACGGAAGACTGTTCTTCAACAGCGGTGGCAATTGTGGCCACTATCTCATTCACGTCACGAATTATGCTTGAAATGCTATTGATTTCACTGGTAGTCCCTTGAGTGGACTCCTGGATACTGGCAATCTTCTGCTTGATATCCATGGTGGCCGTGGCGGTTTGCCGAGCCAGTTCTTTGATTTCATTTGCCACAACTGCAAAACCTTTTCCAGCCTCTCCAGCTCTTGCTGCTTCAATAGTGGCATTTAATGCCAACAGATTAGTTTGCTCAGATATCTCAGTGATCACCTCAGTGACCTTACTGATCTCCTGTGCAGATTTTTCAAGCAGTGTGACCTTGACAGTTGCGCTTTCAACCATTTTTACCGCTTCACCAGTAACATTATTGGCGTTGTCTGTATTGCGGACGATATCTGTAATTGTGGATGTCATCTCTTCTGCCGCAGAAGCCACAGTGCTCAAATTGACGCTGGATTGCTCCATTGCCGCTGCAATTGAGATGATATTGGCATTCACGGAATCTGCAAAGCCCCGGCTCTTTTCCGATTCTGTGACAACCTCTTGAGCGCTGTTTTTCATTTCTCCAGCAAGACCGGAGAGACCTCCTGAGGATTGTGCCAGTTGACCTGCATCTGCGGTAATTTGCGAGATGATGGTATGAAGATTTTTGATAATGATATTAAACCAGTGGCCAAGTTCACCAAGTTCATCACGGCTTGAAATCTTTAATTGATGGGTTAGGTCTCCTTCTCCCTCAGCAATATCACGCAAACCGGCAACAACTCGCCCGAGCTGTCGACTGAACATAGTGGCAACAAAATAGGTGATGGGCACAATGACGATCATGCAAACCAGAAACACAAGGGCAAGCATTTTCACCATCTTCATGACGGAAGCATGTGCCAACTGGCGATCTTGCACCATACTGATCCAAGCGATCAGTTTATCACCACTTTCACCACTGACAATCGGCAGTAAACCTTGAAAGAAATTGCTGTCTCCAAGCTGCATATCATAGTAAACAGGTGGCTGACTGAATAAATCGGTAAACGAGGTGGACGCAATCTTTTCACTGACTTGAAGCCGTGAATATTTTTCAAGAGTAGCCGCACTTACCTCGCGATCCGCAAAGAACAAATTGACAGGAGTTTGTGTCAGCTTTTCAATGCGTCTGACAAAAGTATCACCGACCTTGCTGCGAGTCAGCAATATACCGATCGTAAACGATTCGGTTTGTTCCGTGTCAGGGTTAAAACGGTTTGCCATAAGAGGTATTTGAGTTTCAATGCAGAGGCTCCGCTCCACAATTGTAAAAAAAGTCTCCATCTGGGCCGGTAACTTCTGCGTCCGCGCGCTCTGAATGCCTCCAATCGGCATATCGGCAGATGACTTAAACTCTACCGCGTTTATCTCTCCTGCATTTCCGATTACGGCGGCGGTGAACTTGTCTTGAGGGTCCTTGTACCGATAACCCGCTATTATTTCTTTACCCATGGATGAAGTCCCATAAGTCAATATTTGGCCCTGTTCACCGTAGACTGCAGCCTGACTTAATCCTCCGGTTATGATGCCGTTGACCAGATCCTCGGTCATGCGGTTATAGGTGTCTTTGGTAACACTAAATTGACCGGTCTGAGAGAATCCCTGTATGAACTTTATCTTATCACCAAATTTCGCTGTATTCGCAAGATTTCCGATATCAAGCTGTTGTTTAGCTATCCGTTGGGCTAAATCGTCACGAATGATATTGGCGGTATTGTTAAATCCTGAATGGACAAGATTCTCCTGTTGCCATTGCAACAATAGGTACATAGACACACAGGAAGTGACCATTGCAAAAAAGACCAAGACACTCACTAACGTAACAAGCTTTCCTTTTATTCTCACCTTCGACCTCTCTCCAAAGTAAATCAACCGCCAATGGTCACTTTTCAATCTTTTGAATATTGGCGATCTTTTCACCAATGTTCAACACTAGTTCTACGTTGCAGATGTCTTGATCCGCCAATCGGATTCTGGATTCTATCTTCATGCATAAACGATGTAGTAAAATGTAGTAAAACAAAAGCTGACTGGCGGTGATTAATTATCAACAAAAAAGAAGCCAGCCGATATCGCCATTTGTGTAAACAAAAAAAGGGGTTACGATTACTCGTAACCCCCCTTGGCATTGGTGCCCTCGGCGCGAATCGAACGCGCGACACCAGGATTAGGAATCCTGTGCTCTATCCCCTGAGCTACGAGGGCTGTTGGAACATTTTAAATCAGGCGGAATAATACTCAAGTTTTGCCAAAGCGCAATCTTTTTTAGTACCTGCCGAACAAATATGGTGGTTCGGTTTTGTTAAGTTTTTCAGCCCATTCAAGAGATCTCACCATCGGCAAACAACGACTCACCATCCTCAATTGTTTGTCCTGGATAGGCGGCTTCTAAAATATTAGTATTGATCACGCAGTTTCTGCCGATCTTCTGATTTGCTGGCACCGACGCTCCCTTACCGACCAGGGTTATCCCCGTATAAAGATGGCTTGGTTGAAGCCTGTTAGCTGTCGAGAAATTTTCACCATAACCAACAATTGCATTTGCTCCCACCTGAACGCGTTTGTCAAGAATGGCAAGATCAATAATCGCTCCTTTTTTGATAACACAATCCTCAAAAAGGATAGAGTTTTTTACAACAGCACCCTCTTCGATCACTACCCCCGGTGCCAGCACCGAGTTTATCACCGAGCCCTGAATATTGCTGCCGGCGGAAACCATGCAGTTTTCCAGATGACAAGCTGCACCAAAACGTGCCGGAGCACGATCAGCAATCCGTCCTTTCGTTTCAATATTCGTCCTGATTTGCCACTGTTGCGGAGAAATACCACTCTCTTTCTTTAAAACATCCATATTGGCTTCCCAATAGGCCTGAATCGTTCCAACATCACGCCAATAGCCATAAAAGGGATAGGCAAAGACATTATCCTCGGCTATTGCCCGGGGCAGAACATGCATACCAAAATCAATCTCTGCTTTATCACGAATAAGTGTGTCGAGAAGATACTGGTAATCAAAGACATAGATTCCCATTGAGGCGAGATTGGTTCGGGGGTTCTTCGGTTTCTCCTCCCACTCAATGATTCTGTCGTGCTTGTCGACAATCCCTGTACCAAACTGATGAATTTCACTCTTCGGCACCACCATCATGCCAACTGTAACATCGGCCATTTTGGAGCGGTGATATTCGATCATCGCATCAAAATCCATATAATAAATATGATCGCCGGAAAGAATCACCACCTCTTCAGCCGGGTTAGCCTGCAAAAAGTCAATATTCCTGCGAACCGCATCGGCAGTTCCCTGATACCAGTCTGACTCTCTCTCACCGGTGCGAGGGGGTAAAATCGTCACTCCTCTGCTTCTCCCGGTAAAATCCCAGGCCTCTCCCGTGCCAATATGATGCATGAGAGAGAGGGGTTTGTATTGAGTCAGTATCCCTACCTTTTTTAGCCCGGAGTTCATAACGTTACTGAGACTAAAATCAATAATGCGATAAATCCCCCCAAAAGGCACGGCAGGTTTAGCACGTTTTTGCACAAGGATGTTCAAACGACTGCCAACGCCACCAGCAAGTATAAGGACCAGTGCTTCTTTTGCTCTTTTCATCGCAGCACCTCCCCTGGTTTCAGACAAAGAGGCCAGTTTCTGAAAGGAATCTGAGGATAGATCGTGGCTCCTTCACCAATGTTGGTCTGGTCAGGAACAGTGTTATTCCAACCGACCATCGTAACCGGTGTCTTGTCATCACATACCTCCGGTCCAACAGCAACATTCCGACCAAAATTATTATTCACATCAGAGACAACCTTATTCAATCGACAGTTTTCACCAATGATATTGCTGAAAAAGATCACCGAATTTTCGACCACTGCACCTTTTTTAACGTGAACACCAGGGAAGAGGATCGAATTTTTAACCGTACCGCCTATCTTACAGCCATTATAAATCATACTGTTGTGGACAACGGCATTGGGCCCCATCAAAGCCGGTTCATTATCCCGTATGTGCCGATGTTCAAGGTTCGTTCGAAAATCCCATTTTTCCAAATCAATAAGGGGCTTATCGCCAAGCATATCCATATTCGACTGCCAATATTCATTGATTGTTCGGGTATAACCCCAGTAACCAGAAAATTTAAAGCCATATACTTTAAAGTTTTGCTCGACCAGCGAAGGAATAATATCTTTACCGAAATGATAGGACTCACTCGCCTGATTTTGTTCCAGAGCCCGATACAATACCTCCGGCTTGAAACAGAGTACCGTCATGGAGGCCCATTCCGACTCTGGATTTGCAGGTTTCTCCCAATACTGAACAACCCTGCCGCCGCGCGAGCCATCCTCATTGTCCAGCCGCGCTACGCCGAACCGTTGTGCTTCAGCCTTTGGAACCCTGGTGAAGGCCACAGTCAGATCTGCGTCTTTTTCAATGTGGTAGGCGATCAGGTCCTGATAATCCATTTTATAGATATGGTCACCGGAAAGAATCAGGATCTCTTCAGGAGAATGGTATTTGATGTAGTCGAGATTCTTATAGATGGCATCAGCCGGCCCCCTGTACCATTCAGAGGCATCAGAGCCAAGAAAAGGAGGAAGGATTGAGACATGACGATATCGCCCGATCATATCCCAGGCGGCACCGGTGCCAATGTGGTTAATAAGTGAGTAACTGTGATACTGACTGAGGAGAGCAACCTGCTCGATTCCGGAATTCAAGAGATTGCTGAGAGAAAAATCAATAACCCGGCCAACACCGCCGAACGGGACTGCGGATTTGGGTCGATAATAAGTCAGGACATTTAATTCATCGACGCGACTGCCAGCCAGGATCATTGCCAACGTAGAAGGTTGCAGCATGGAGGCACCTCAAAAAAAGACAACCAATGTAAAAATGCGATGGAATTTTAATAAATTCTTAACATTTTCGCCCGATTACTCTCTCATGGTAATTTATAGAAGCCCCGTGCGCAAGCCCGTAGAGAAAAATCCTGCCGATTTTCAAGTAATATGCCGCATAATGAAACGTTTCAAAGTATCAGAGGAAAACTCCTTGTCACCCAGCTGGAGATTTTTCAGCGGTACTTCGGCCCTTGCAGCGCCTTTGTGTCCGCCAGCGGACCCAAGAGCACCAAATATTTTATCAGCCAGTTTTCCCGCACTTTTACGATATCCGTCACAACGAAAGATAACCACAAGCTTTTCACCGTGGATACCGGAAACAAAGACCCAATCAATTTCCCCCACATGGTTAAGAAAATCGGCGACAATAACCAAAACATCAGGACTCCTGACCCTCCCCAGATGACTATAATAACGACCTTTCGAGTATTTTAGGGCTGACAGGGCAATAGAAAAATATTTAAGCTCCGATTGACGCAGATCGGTCAGCTCGAACTTGCGGACCAGATCCCGATTGGCAATATTAAAAAGATAACGAAAAGAGATCCCGTCGGCCAGCACCGATTTCTGTTCAAAATCCTGGGTATCAACTTTAATCCCATAAAACAGGGCAGTAGCCAGAGCAACTGAGGGCTTCATTCCTGCCGCCCGCAGATACTCAACAGCCATTGTCGCAGTGGCGCCGTATTCCGGCCGTATATCAATGTATTCGCAATCAAAAGTACCTGAAACAGGATGATGATCTATGATTGCATGGATTTTTAATTTTTCGAAACAGGGCAAATGCGAGGGTTGCGAATCAACCATTACCCGCTTGCTGTAATGGTCAACCTTAACATCCTTCATTCGTTCCAGCGGGATTCTCAACCTCTTGACCATTGCCTGGTTATTGAGGCGCCGAATCTCATTCGGATGGGTGATGGTAACACTTTTTACTTTGTAACGAAGAAGCCTTTTGACGGCCATAGCAGTCGCCAGTGCATCCGGGTCGGCATTGATAATAACCAGGACTTCATCTTCTTTTTCAAAAACTTTTAAGAAAGCATGCAAACGATCTTTGGCAGTATTCTTGTGGTTCTGTTTGCATAGAAGGGGATCATTTTTCTTTTGTTTACGAGCCATATACGGTAGCATTGGCATATTTGGTACAAGAGTAATTGATCAGGCTGCCCGAAAGGAGAGCTTTCAAACGATTAACCCAACGCAGTTCTTGCTGTAATGGTTTTCCCTAAAGCGTAACTGATTGTGACTCGACGCCAGAATGGAACACCGATTACACCCAAAAGCCAGCCATCTCCTGTTTTAAATTCATATTAAATTACCCGGAAATTACAAGAACAAACAAATTCATTGTAACCAAATGACTAAGCCCAACAACTGGGATTCGTTATAATACCCCTTAAGGAATACTCTATTTTGTGCTTCCCCCCGAGGGGTGTACGCTCCTTTAGCAGAAGGAGATACCTACTAAAACCTAATAAATCTGACCTAATTCGCTAATATTTAAAGCACTTCCGGGCCCTCGTAACACAACACCACGATCTTTAACTATACCATACCGATCAAGAAAATTGCAAGGGTCCGATATTTTCCACAAGCACCGACAAAGGCCGTTCTTGACGCGCGGAAACGATAATGTTACCTAAACTTAAACGATCATATTCTTAAAACAATTACTTCATTAACATAGAACAAAAAACATGAAAGGAATATTAGCTGTGGGCCTCGGCGGCGGGATAGGATCAATCGCCAGATATATTATTGCCTTTATAGCCGCGAAGATAACCCCTGTCAACTTTCCGCTCGGAACCTTGACTGCCAACCTGTTGGGTTGCCTGATGATCGGTTTTTTCTGGTGCTATTTCGACAGAATTCATATTAGCAATGAATTCCGGCTTTTTCTATTTACCGGTTTTCTCGGTGGATTTACAACTTTTTCCACCTTTGTAAGAGAAACAGATCAGTTTTTTAAAGCAGGAGAATCATTACATGCCATTTCCTATTTGCTGGTGAGCAATATCCTTGGGATGGCCATGGTTGCTTTAGGTTTCCTGCTTTGCCAGCGCATTATTCGATAGTCGGGGGCGTCACTTGAATTTGCTCAACCGCTATCTTTTTAGTCAGTTCCTTAAATATTTTTTCACTGTTAACGCCGGCTTTGTAGCTATCTATCTACTTGTTGACTTTTTTGAAAAATTTGACGATTTCACCAATGCCGGCAAGCCATTTTCTCTCGCTCTTGAATATTTTATACTGACCATTCCCTTTGTGGTTGACCAGCTAGGGCCTGTTTTCATCCTGCTCTCCGGCGTGATAACGCTTGGCATACTCAACCACACCAATGAACTTACTGCGCTGAAAGCCGGAGGTATTCCCCTTCGGCTTATTATCAAGCCGCTGCTTCTCTCCTCAGTGCTTTTCACCATGCTGTTTGCCATTGCCGCCCAATGGCTGTTACCTGCCACCATTGCCAGGACAAACAACATCTGGTACGAGCAACTAAAGGGCAAGGTGCCTTTGGGAATTATGCGCAATAATCGATATTACTACAAAGGAAAGGAAGGATTTTATTCGTTTGGCTGGCCCGATCCCAAAAAATATGTGTTTAAGGATTTCTCCTATTCCCGTTGGGACAAGAAATATAATATAGAGTCCTTAACCACGGCCAGCCATGCCAGCTGGCAGGGAGAAGACAACAACTGGATTTTAAATGTTGGCCAAATCCAACAGCAGGAAGATAACAACAATTACCGAATCACCAACTTTGAGAAAACCAAGGTGAAATTGCCGGAGAAGCCGGAGGATTTTCTTGTCCCGGTCAACAAATCCGCCCAACTGTCGCTCACCGACCTTTATCAGGAAATCGGCAGAACCGAGGTAGAGCACGAAACACGGGCAGCCACAACCAATTTCCTTGGTCGCATTTCCTATATTTTTCTCGGTATTCCGTTGCTATTACTTGGTTTGCCCATCCTGCTCTATTCCTACCGGAAATGGGGACGGGATCTCTCTGTTGCAATCCCTGTAAGTTGCGGCCTGGCGTTTATCGCCTGGGGCATATGGGGTGCACTGCAATCTCTCGCTATTGCGGGATATATCTCACCGGTCATCGCCGCAGTGACCATACATTTGGTCTTTTCCCTCGCAGGATTGGCGCTGCTCATAAAAAACGATCGGTGAGCTGGATTGTCCGCCATGAGGGTGAAAAAAAGGTCGCTCGGGATGATGAATCCCAGCGACCTTTTTTATTTCGTCAAACCTTATTCTCGACAAACAACCCTACGAACTCTATTATTTCTCAATAGAGAGCAGCTCAACGTCAAAGACCAAAACTGAGTTTGGTTGGATTTTCGGTGCAGCACCATTTTCTCCGTAGGCCAGTTCTGAAGGGATAACCAGATGTAACTTGGTGCCTGGATTCATCAACTGCAGTGCCTCACCCCATCCTTTTATTACCTGATCAACCTGAAATTGCGCGGGTTCACCATGTTGTGCCGTGCTGTCAAATTCGGTTCCGTCTATCAAGGTTCCGGCATATTCGACCTTAACCTTGTCGGTCGCTTGGGCTTTTGGGCCCTCTCCCTGCTTGAGAACCTTATATTGCAAGCCACTTTCAGTGACAACCACGCCATCTTTCTTTTTATTCTCTTCGAGATACGCTAATCCGGCAGCTTTATTCTTGGCCTTCATTTCTTCCATTTTGACCTGCTGCTGGGCCTGCATCTTTTGGGCGAACTCTTTCTGGATAGCCACCATTTCATCAGGAGTAAGTGCTGGTGTTGCCCCTTTGTAAGCATCTTGAATTCCTTTAACCAGAAATTCCTGCTGAATGTCTCCGCCGGCTCCTTTAAAATAATTCCCCACCTCAAATCCCATACTGTAGCTGATCTTTTCTTCAAAGCTTGCAGGTGGTGCAGACTGGGACACGGCAGGGATTGCAATGCAGAGTCCAAGCATTGCTGAAACAAATAATTTTTTCATCAGAAACTCCTCCTAAGAAGTTTTTATATTTACCGCAGTTACGACAAAAAAGTCGCGTTAAAGATTGTTGTTAAAACCAGCCTGGGCAAAACCAACAAGCCCATCATCAGTATCACCAGGGTGATTCCCCGATTACCCTTATTTAAGTGCTTATCAAGCGCCAGTTGGGGATAGCGCTGAAGCAACGATTTCACCGAACCGGATCGTTTATTAAAATCCTCTCCGGCAATGTAATCACCAATAATCCCTTTACACTTCATAAAATCGAGCATTTTTCTGCATTCCAACCGAATAACCCCACCTTTACCGCTTGAGCCATAACCATGAATAAGAGTGAGTATATGAACGTTATTTCTCACCGAATCCTCAATTATATCCGTCATCCGATGAACAGCAACATCAGCCAGCGGGCGTCCCGCCTCCAAATTGACCGTTTTGTGCACAAAGGCTCTCTGTTTGGGTATTTCAGTCAATTCCACTGCACTGCCGCAGAACGGACACAACAGACTTGCCATCTCACTCTCATTACCGCAAACATCACAAACTCTCTTCATCCTGCTGCCCTCTGCCCCTTTATTGAGTCACTACAACCGACGGACGTTGATGACGGCAGGAAGTTGTTTAAGGTGCTGTATCAAGGTGCTGAGATGGTTGAGATTCTCCACTTCAAGAGAAATGGTCATATCCGCCTGATCTGTCGCTGTTGTATGGGCAGAAATATCGACAATATTGGCATTGTCAAGAGTGATTGCCCCACTGATTTCCGAGAAAACTCCCCGCTTGTTTTCGGCACTGACATGTATCCCCGCCTTAAATGTTTTTTCAGCAATACCGGACCAGGAGACATCAATCCATCGCTTGGGGTCGGAACTCAGTAAATTTGGACAATTTGCCTTATGCACAGAAACGCCCCGGCCCATGGTAATAAATCCAACAATAGGATCCCCCGGCAGCGGTCGGCAACACTGGCTCACCTTGACAAGCATGCCATCGATACCGTCTATTCTGACCCCGGATACATCCTTTTTGCCGTCCTCACTAACGTGCTGGCTGACCATGAGCTTGGCAAGCTCCTCGGGTGGCAGCGTAACATTAAGCTGATCATTATCCTTTCGCAACTCTGCTGGCAGAAGTCCTTTAATCAGATTCTGAACAGTGATGGTGCCACTGCCAACCTTGCCGAGCAGATCATCAAGAGAGTTACAGCGCAACTGCTTGAGGATTAAACGAATATGACCACTTTTGATGATTTTCTTGAGCGAGGTATCATGTTTACGAATCTCTCTTTCGCAGATTTCCCGACCAAGTTTCAGTGCCTTCTCTTTTTCCTCACGTCTCAGCCAGGAACGTATCCTGGTCCTTGCTCTACTGGTTTTCACCAGATCGAGCCAGCCCCTTCTGGGAATTTGCGTTGGAGAAGTAATTATCTCAACGATATCTCCAGTCTGCAGCTGGTATTTAAGCGGCACCTGGGCGCCATTGACTTTGGCGGAAACACAATGGTCGCCAACCTCGGTATGAATAGAATACGCAAAATCGATGGGACAGCTCCCCATAGGAAGCTCTTTAACCTCACCCGTCGGAGATAATGCATAAATTTCCGGATCGTACAATTCACCGACAAGGCTATCGAGGAATTCCCTTGGATCCTCAACATCCTGAAGTGAGGTAACTAAATTTTTCAGTTCACGGAACAGTTTAACATCTTTTTGATTGACCTTTTGCCCTTCTTTATAGGCCCAATGGGCGGCAACACCCTCCTGAGCCACCTTATCCATCTGGTCGGTACGGATCTGAATCTCTATAAAATGATCCCGGGGACCAACCACCGTGGTATGCAGAGACTGGTAGTTATTCGCCTTGGGAACAGAGATAAAATCTTTAATCCGGCCAGGCACAGGAGCCCAGTTGGCATGAATGGTACCAAGCGCCTCATAACATTCATTGACGGAATCGACTATGATCCGAAAGGCAACCTTGTCATAGACCCGCTCCACAGGAATATTCTGAGCAATCAACTTTTTATAGATGGAATAGAGATGCTTGGGGCGACCAATAATTCTGAGAGGCGTAATACTGCTTTCTGCTAGTTTCTCATGCAGGATGTTGATCACCTCGTCGACATACCGTTGCCGTTCGTCGAGAGAGCTTTCCAGGGTATGGGAAAGCTCATAATGATCTTCCGGATGTAGAAATTTAAAAGAGTGATCCTCAAGCTCACGCTTCAACCAGTCAATACCGAGACGACTCGCCAGCGGGGCATAGACATCCATAGTTTCCCTGGCTATGTCCAACTGCTGTTCCCTGTCCACCATATCAAGGAGGAACATATCGAGCAATCTATCTACCAGCTTCACCAGGAGTACCCGAATGTCGGTGGCAATGGCCAGTAACATTTTTCGCAGGTTATCAGCCTGACTGGCCAGCTTACTATTGTAGGTGACCTTGGTTATCTTGGTGGAGCCTTCGACTATATTTGCGACATCCTTACCGAACTTTTTGACAAGTTCCTCTAAAGGCACCCCTTCTCTGAGTACTCCATGCAGCAAACCAGCGAGAATTGTATCAAGATCAAGATGCATTGACGCAAGCGTCGAAGCAACTTCCAACAGATGAATAATATACAGCTCACCGGAGAAATGCCGCTGGCCATGATGCACCTGAACAATCATTTCCCAGGCGTCATCAATTGGCGACAGGTCCACACCGTGCAGGTAATTCGACGCTAGAATCTTCAGCCCGTTAGGGTTTAATGTAGCAGGATTTGTCATAAAAACTTTTTCTATTTACTCAACTCTGCAAGAATTGCAGTCGTAAGACTTTTGACTGTTTCTTCCGGCGTCATCTCCTGAACAGTACCATCTTTGCGATGCTTAATTTCCAAAGTACCATTTTGTAAGAAACTTTTGCCGACAGTAACGCGATAAGGAATGCCCAACAGATCGGCATCCTTGAATTTAAATCCCGGGCGTTCGTCCCGATCATCAAGCAATACCTCCAATCCAGCAGCCTGTAAATCGGCGTAGAGTTTTTCAGCAACAGGGTTGATAACTTCGTCATTTACCCCAAGATTTACAATGATCACAGTATATGGCGCAATAGGCACTGGAAAGATGATGCCTTTGTCGTCGTGGTTTTGTTCAATAGCCGCGGCAACTATACGGCTGACACCAATGCCATAGCATCCCATAAAAAAATGTTTTGGCTGCCCATCTTTATCCTGAAAGGTTGCGTTCATAGACTCGGAATAGCCGGTGCCCAGTTTAAAGACATGCCCCACCTCAATACCTTCTGTTGTCTCTAGCCGACCACCGCATTCCGGACAAGGATCAGAGGTCGTGATCTGCCGGAGATCTGCCACGGCTTCCACCTGAAAATCCCTGCCCAGGTTGACGTTTTTCAGATGGAAGTTTTTCTCATTCCCACCGACATAAAAATTCTGCATAGCGGCTACTTCCTGATCCGCTACAATACGAATAGTAATGCCAACCGGCCCCAAATATCCCGTTGGAACACCTGTTGCGTCAAAGACCTCCTTGTCGTCGGCAAGCTCCACATCGACCGCCCCAAGCAAGTTCTTCAGTTTGACCTCCTCGACTTCCCTGTCACCTCGGACGAGTACCGCAACCGGTTGTCCATCGGCTTTAAACACCAGGGTTTTTATCAGTTGCTGTGGCGTAATACCTAAGAATTCACAGGCCGCATCAATCTTGCGTATACCGGGAGTTTCCACTTTTTCCAAGTCAGCCAGAGCCTGTTCCTCACCACTGGCAACAAGTCTCACCGCCGCTTTTTCCATATTGGCGGCGAATTCGCAATCCTTGCAGACGACGATGGTGTCTTCTCCGGTATCGGCAAGAACCATAAATTCATGGGAAAAGCTGCCGCCTATTGCTCCGGAGTCGGCCTGAACAGCGCGAAACCTCAGACCACAGCGGGTAAATATTCTTTTATAGGCATCATACATTTTCTGGTAGGAAATTCCGGCTGCCTCATCACTGACATCAAAGGAATAGGCGTCCTTCATTATGAATTCCCGGCCCCTCATAAGCCCAAACCGCGGCCGAATCTCATCGCGAAACTTGGTCTGGATCTGGTACAGGTTAATGGGCAGATTCCTGTAGGAATGCAATTCCTTGCGGGCGATATCGGTGATCACTTCTTCATGGGTGGGTCCCAGGCATGATTCTCTATCATGGCGATCGTGGAATCTGAGCAGTTCCGGGCCATATTTTTCATAGCGCCCTGTCTCCCGCCACAGGTCAGCAGGTTGCACCATCGGCATGAGCAATTCCTGGGCTCCGGCTCGGTTCATCTCTTCCCGCACAATATTCTCAACTTTCCGAATTGCAGCGAGGCCAATTGGCAGGTAGGTATAGATGCCGGCAGTAAGCTTACGAATGAATCCCGCCCTCAGAAGAAGTTTATGACTTACCACATCGGCTTCAGCCGGTGTTTCCTTAAGGGTCGGCAACAATGTCTGTGAATAGCGCATATTTTATGTTTTTTATTCAGGATTAATCTTACGAAAATGATGGCCACCAATTATGGCCAATCATGAACCTGGTAACGGGAAAATACGAAGAATACAACCTAACTTTTAGCAGATTTACGCTCTTTTTGCCCTTCTTCTTCCATCTTTTTCAACTCGGCCATGAAAATATCCATCAGCTCATCTTCATGCACCTTTTTCCAAATTTCGCCTTTCTTAAAAATTATACCCACCCCATTGCCGCCTGCCACGCCTATATCCGCCTGTCTGGCCTCACCAGGCCCATTGACGATACAGCCCATAACCGCGATTTTCAGGGGACTCTCCATGGTCTGAACAAATCGCTCCACCTCTTCCGCCAGGCCAAAAAGATCTATCCGGGTGCGGCCACAGGTCGGACAGGAAATGAGTTCCGGCCCACGCTCACGGATCTTCAGGGATCGCAGGAGCTCAAACCCCACCCGCACCTCTTCCACCGGATCACGGGTGAGCGAAATACGGAACGTATCACCAATACCTTGACTGAGCAGTATGCCCAAGGCGACACTGGACTTAACCGTCCCGGCAATAAGTCCACCTGCCTCGGTAACCCCAAGGTGCAGCGGATAGTCGGTGCTTTTTGAAAGCTTTTGGTAACTGTTGATCGTGGTCAGCACATCAGCCGATTTGATAGAGATCTTAATCTCATGAAAACCATGTTTTTCAAGTAATCTGACATTACGCATGGCGCTTTCAATCAGGGCCTCGCAATTGTCTGGAGTGGGGTAGCCGTATTTTTTAAGCAGATCCTTTTCAATGGAGCCACTGTTTACACCAACCCGAATCGGCACCCCATGCTGTTTGGCCGCATCGACTACTAAGGCGATTTTATCTTCCCCACCAAGGTTACCTGGATTGATCCGGATACCGTCGGCACCATTTTCCATAGCTGCAACGGCAAGTCGGTAATCAAAGTGGATATCCGCCACCAAGGGAATAACGATTTTATCCTGAATGTGCCGAATCGCCACAGCCGCATCATGGTCTAAAACCGCCACACGGGCCAGATCACAGCCGGCGGCCTGTAAACGACAGATTTGAGCGATGGTCTGATCCACATCCTTGGTGTCGGTGTTGGTCATCGACTGGACACTAATAAGACTGTCCCCGCCTACGGCAAGTTTACCGACCTGGATTTTTCGTGTTTTTCTTCTGATAATCATTGGTTTGAACTATTTTTACCAGCAACTTGAAGCTTTTTTTGCAAAAGATTGAGTTCCGCATCCGAACTTCGGATATAGACAGGCACGGCAGCTCCCACATCGAGTTGTTCTCCTGACTCAAACATCTCAGCGGCAAGCATGCCAAGAGAAGCCGCTGACGGTTCATGCAACGGCGCAGGTGCAAAAGCAACCTTATCCCCCAGCAAGCGTTGAAACAGCTCGCTATAGATCATAGCCCCATCACCTATCATGACAACCGATTCGTTAATTACAGCAGCCAGTTTTTCAGGCGGTAACACCGTCATATCACTGATCTGGTAAGACAATCCTTTTTCATCACAGCGATAAAAGGCGGCATAGACCTCCTTTTTACGGGCGTCAAGAACAGTGCAGATAAGACGATCAGTGAAACATTTTGCGGCCAGAGAATCAAGAGTGGAGACACCAAGCAAGGTTTTTCCTGCGGCAGCCGCCAGCCCCTTGGCGGTGGCCATACCGATCCTAAGGCCGGTAAAACTCCCAGGCCCTAGACTCACGCCTATTCCTGCAATTGCCGGCCATTCAATATCGGCTTCCTTCATAAGATAGTCAATTGCCGCAAATAAGCGCCTTGAATGGGTCACATTGCCGGTCAGACTGAGAGAGGCCAAAACTCTTCCGGCTTTTCTCGTCCCATAGGTAAGGGCAACAGCACTACATGGAGTTGCTGTATCCATCGACAGTATAAGCGGTTGCTGGCACTCCATCAATGAAACAGCCTGACAATGTCGTTGTAGAAGACAAAGATCATAAGGGTCCCGAGAAGACCGATACCTATCTGCTGGGCAATTATCTGCGCCCGTTCATTCATCGGTTTTCGCCGCAGGCCCTCAATGGTCAGAAAAACGAGGTGGCCACCATCCAGAACAGGGACCGGCAAAAGATTTAAAATGCCCAGGTTTACGCTGAGCAGACTGATAAAATAGATGAGATTCAACCAACCAGCCTTCATCTGCTCTCCGGCAATCTGAGCGATCAAAATAGGACCACCGATTTCAGAAGCAGGAACCACTTGCTGAATAATTTTCACAAAGCCCATAACTGTAAGGGAAATGTACATCCAGGTTTGACGGCAGGCACTCTGAAATGCAGTCACTATATTACTTTTTTCATAGGTGAGTTCGTCGGCCTTCATGATACCAATCATAAACCGTTGCTCAACTTCTTCGCCGAAAACATTCTTCACCGTATCAATTGCCGGCACTATATCTAAGCTCAAACGTTTATTTCCCCGCTGGACAACCACGGTGATCGGTTGGCCTTTGCTGTCTTTCACCGACTCCAATACATCCAGCCAGCTTATGGTCTTTTTACTGCCGATGGACAGAATGGTATCATCAACCTGCATCCCGGCAAGGGCCGCCGGAGAGTTCTCGTTCACCTTACCGACTCTGGTATTATCCACAGCTGTTGGAATCCCAACGAAACTGAACACCAGAAAAAACAATATCAGAGCAAAAAGAAGATTGAAGAGCGGACCGGCCAAAACCACAAAAAATCGCTGCCACACAGGTTTATGAGCAAAGGATCGTTTTTTGTCCTCACTTGCGATCTCTTGCTCATCCGCGTTTTCGCCGAACATCTTAACAAATCCACCGAGCGGAAAGGCAGAAATGACGTATTCAGTTTCGCCGATGACCTTACCGACAACTCTCGGCCCAAAACCAAGCGAAAACTTCAATACACGAACGCCAAATAACTTAGCAAAAAGAAAATGGCCGAGTTCGTGAACAAAAATAAGCAAGCCAAGAACCAGTATAAAAGAAAAAACAGTAGTCATAATAAGAATTAGATAAAAGGTATTCGCCGCTGGTATCCAGAAACGTAGATTTTTTCAATGGCTGGTCCAGAAATTATGAAGCACAGCCCATTGTGTTCGCCTGCCTGGCTCAGTTTATACGACCGATCAGCCAATCAACCGGTGAGCCTCACGCCTGGCAGCATCATCCGCACCAAGAACATCGTCAAGAATATCCTCACTGCCTTGATAGACAATATCCATTGTTCGGGCAACTGTCTCCGCTATTTGTGAAAAAGTAATCCTCGATTGCAGAAATGCCTCCACCGCGACTTCATTGGCGCTATTGAGCACTGCCGGCAAAACACCACCGCTTTCAAGAGCTGCAAAAGCCAGTTTTAAGGCAGGAAAACTCTCATAATCAGGTTGAATGAATTCCAGTTTGCCACATTCGGTCAGGTTAAGTGCTGGTAGCTGGAGAGGAAGCCGGGCTGGATAAGAGAGGGCATACGATATTGGAATACGCATATCGGGAATCCCAAGCTGCGCCAAAACTGAACCGTCTTTATACTCTACCAAAGAATGAACGATAGATTGCGGGTGGACCAGTACCTCTATGGCCTTATTTTCCACCTCAAAAAGCCATTTTGCCTCGATAACTTCCAGTCCCTTGTTCATCATCGTGGCCGAATCAATGGAAATTTTCCTGCCCATACTCCAGTTAGGATGATTGAGAGCCTGATCTTTGGTAACAAGCAGCAACTGCTGCTGATTCATCCCGCGGCAAGGTCCACCCGAGGCGGTGAGAATGATTTTTCGTAAATCCTCTCTCCGACCAGCCTCCAGGGCCTGGAAAATAGCCGAATGTTCAGAATCAACCGGAAGTAGCTTCACCCCATTTTTTGCAACCGCCGTCATGACGATCCTACCCGCCATAACAAGAGTTTCTTTATTGGCAAGACCAATATCTTTGCCAGCTTCAATGGCGGCAATGGTCGGCAACAGTCCTGCTGAACCGACAATTGCAGAAAGAGTGAAGTCTGCAGCAGGAAAGGTCGCCACAAGGATATTACCCTCGCCACCGTGGACTATTCTATCATGGTAGACGCTCGGCAACAGAGTTCGCAGCGCAAGTGCTTTCTGCTCATCACCCACAGAAATTAATTCAGGATTAAATTCCCGCACCTGTTCGGCGAGTTTATTGACATTGGACCCAGCAGCTAAAGCGACAACTTTGTACAGCTCAGGGAACTGTCTGATTACGTCGAGCACATTTACACCGATCGAGCCGGTCGAGCCCAACAAAGAAATACACCTCATCAGATCACCAGGTAAACAAGAAGATAATAGAGTATCGGGCAGACAAAAAGAAGAGAATCAACACGATCCAGAATCCCCCCATGGCCGGCAAGACAACTCCCGGAATCCTTGGTATCTGTACCTCGTTTGATTATGGATTCGGTAAGATCGCCGACTATGCCAACACCTGCTAAGAAGATTGCAGCTCCAATGAGAAATACCCAGCTAAATGAAGGTAAAAGCAGTACCGCAAAAGCCACTGCTCCCAAAAGACCACAGAGAACCCCGCCAGCCGCCCCCTCGATGGTTTTATTGGGACTAATATTGGGGCAAAGCTTCCTGTTACCGATCGCCTTGCCGACGAAGTACGCTCCCGTATCGGAACAGGCTGTTATTGCAGATGCTATTATCAACCAACTGCCACCGTCTGGAAGAAATCGAAGAAGGACGACATGCGCCCCAAGGAGTCCAAGATAAACCTCGCCGAAAACCAGACGACAGAATAAATTATAACTGTCGGTAATGTTTTTGTATCGATACAGGAAATAACAGGTAAGGGCGAAAAAAGATCCGAGCAGAGTGGGAAGTAAAAGGCTGCCTTTGGGGCTGAGACATGCAGCGATAACCGGTGCAACTAAGAAAACATTGAGCAACCATCGTTCGGTTAGAGGCGTCGTTCGGCTATCGGCCATTTTCACATACTCGTTGGCGGCCACGAGCACTATCGGAATAATGACAAGACAAAACAGCTGAGTCGATCCTTTGAACAGCAAAAGGAGCCATAAACCAGCAATTAACAGCCCCGGTACGATACGTTCCATAGTCTACTCAGAATGCAGCTGATCACCTGTCCGCCCAAAACGCCTCTCTCGAGATTGATATTCCGAGAGGGCTTGAAGAAAGCTCTCTTTTCGAAAATCGGGCCACATGGTATCGGTAAAATAGATTTCAGCGTAAGACAATTGCCAAAGAAGAAAATTGGACAACCTTGCTTCGCCCCCAGTACGTATTAAAAGATCCGGATCCGGCATGCCACAGGTGTCAAGATTTTCGGCTATTGTCTGATCAGTTACCTCATCAGAAGCGATGTCGCCCTGCATGCAGAGTGTCGTTATCTTTTTCACCGCCCGCACAATTTCGTCACGGCTGCCATAACTAAGGGCAAGATTCAAAGTTAGTTTGGAATTGTCTGCTGTGGCCTTAATCGCATTTTCCAACATCTCCCGGACCGGATCAGGTAACCTGTGCCTGTCACCTATGGACAGAAGACGAATCTCGTTCTTCTGCATCTTTGGCAGTTCCGATTGGAGATATTTTTTCAAAATGGTCATGAGACCGGTCACTTCCTGCGCAGGGCGGCGCCAATTCTCAGACGAAAACGCATACAGGGTGAGGTACTCTATGCCTATTTCCCGGCATGCTGTTACTATATTTTGAACAGATTCGGCACCAGCTTTGTGACCAAATAATCTGGGTTGTCTTCTTTTTTGAGCCCATCGACCATTTCCGTCCATGATGATGGCAACGTGACGGGGCAGACGAGTCAAATCGATCGATGAGGTGCCAGACATACCAGATCCGTGATAATGTGATTTAAAATAATATCGAAGTGAAGAAGCAGGAAATCAGACCTCCATAACCTCTTTTTCTTTATGGGCCGTAATTTCATCGATTTGTTTAACAAACATATCTGTTTCAGTCTGTGCTTCGTCCTGGAGCTTAAACAGTTCGTCTTCGGAAATTTCTTTATCTTTTTTCTGTTTCTTTAAAACTTCGATGGCTTCTCTGCGGATATTGCGGATAGCCACACGAAACTCCTCAGCAATCTTCTTGACCGATTTCACCAATTCCTTACGACGCTCTTCAGTCAGCTGCGGAATGTTCAAACGAATGACTTTTCCATCACCAATGGGATTAAGCCCCAGTGAGGATTTTAGGATAGCTTTCTCAATGGCCGGAAGCATCTGCGGATCCCATGGCTGGATGACAATCATCCTGCTCTCGGGAATAGTTATTGTACCAATTTGATTGAGAGGCATTGAACTGCCATAAGCATCAACAAAAACACCATCCAAAATGGACAAAGAGGCCCTTCCGGTACGGATCTTGGCCAATTCATTTTTGAATGCGTCAACACTTTTCTCCATCTTATCAGATGACTCTAATATAACTTCGTTCATAATTTCATCCTCTGCTTCAGTTCTATTGCTCGATCAGAATTTATGATGTTATCAGCGTGCCAACGTTTTCACCCATTGCAGCACGCCTGATGTTTCCGGCAACGGACATGTCCAAGACCATAATAGGCAAATTATCTTCTTTAGCAAGAGATATACCGGCAGCGTCCATCACCCGCAAGCCTTTCTGCAAAACATCATCATAACTCAATCGATCGAATTTAACTGCCTCCGAATGGAGTACAGGATCCATATCATACACCCCATCAACCTTAGTCGCTTTAATTACCACATCAGCATCGATTTCAAGAGCTCTAAGTACACCTGCCGAATCTGTTGTAAAATAGGGGTTTCCTGTTCCTGCGGCAAAAATCACCACTCTTCCCTTTTCAAGATGCCTGGTAGCCCGGCGGCGAATATATGGCTCGGACACAGATTGCATGGGTATGGCAGACATGACACGAGTAATAATCCCTGCTCGTTCCAGGGCGTCCTGCATTGCCAGGCTGTTCATAACTGTGGCAAGCATTCCCATACTGTCGGCAGTGGTGCGATCCATTCCTTTACTCGCGCCGGCCACCCCTCTGAAGATATTACCGGCACCGATAACCAGACCGAGCTCAACACCCATCGCCACGACTTCTTTCACCTCTGCTGCGACAAATTCGAGTACTTTGGTATTAATACCATAGCTATCATTCCCCATGAGAGCCTCACCACTAAGTTTAAGCAGTATTCTCTTGTACTGTAACTTTTCCGGCATAGTATTTTCCTTAGAAAGAAATTTATAGAGACAAAGGCTGGGTACGGTAAAAAGCAGGTGGCTATAGACCAACCACCTGCTGGGGACAAATTATTCAACACCAATCTGAAAACGGGCGAATTTCTTGACCGAAATATTTTCACCAATCCGGCCAACAAGTTCGTTGAGGATATCCTGGATGGAAAGATCGGGATTCTTAACAAATTTCTGTTCCAGAAGAACTATTTCAGCAAGGAACTTTTCAATTTTACCAGATACCATCTTCTCGACAATTGCTTCCGGTTTGCCAGAATCAAGAGCCTGCTGCACATAGATTTCCTTTTCCCGAGCGATCACCTCTGCCGGAACCTCTTCTCTGGAAATAGAAACAGGGTTTGCCGCAGCAATATGCATGGCGATGTCACGGGCAAATTCTCTGAAATCATCATTTTTAGCCACAAAATCAGTCTCACATCCCAGTTCGACCATTACACCAAGTTTGCCACCGGCGTGGATATAGGTCTCAATAACGCCCTCACTCGTAGCACGTCCAGCTCTTTTGGCAGCAACAGCCAAGCCCTTCTGACGGAGCAAATCAACTGCTTTTTCCATATCGCCTTCGGTTTTCTCAAGAGCTTTTTTACAATCCATCATACCAGCTTGAGTTTTATCCCTTAGATCTTTTACCATCTTACTTGTTATTGCCATGGTAAATCTCCTTTGTCATTCTTTAAGTAATATTATGTGATTTCGTCACAACCCAAAGAGTTGCACTGAAAATTAATGTAGGACCTTTACATATAAAAAAGGGGCGGTCATAAGACAGCCCCTTTTTCATCAATACTTGCCGATCCCGGAGCCTAACAAGACGAGCTCAGGAAAAATTATGCTGTAGCCTCGGGCGCAGCACCACTGTCGGTTTCGATTTCGCTTTCAACTACACCGTCAATTTGCCCCATGGATGCGGCAATAGCCTCTTCAGAAGCATTTTCACCATCACGAAGCGCGGTACCAGTAAGTATCGCCTCTGCAATATGAAGGCTAATAAGTCGAATAGACCTTATAGCATCATCATTGCCAGGGATAACAAAATCGATATGATCGGGATCGCAGTTTGTATCGGCCATTGCAACTACTGGTATACCAAGCTTTACTGCCTCACTGACGGCAATTGTTTCTTTGCGCGGATCAACGACAAACAGTACCGAAGGCAAAGAACGCATATTTTTGATACCACCGACGTTTCTTTCAAGTTTGATTCTCTCTTTTTCCATGAGAAGAATCTCTTTTTTGGGAAAACGATTAATGGAGCCATCAGCCTGCATAGATTCAATGGATTTAAGTCTGTCAATGCTGTTTTTGATGGTCTGAAAGTTGGTCAGCATCCCACCGAGCCAACGATGATCAACATAGTACATGCCAGCACGTTTGGCTTCTTCACTTATAATAGCCTGAGCCTGCCGTTTGGTACCGACAAACAAAACTGAACCACCCTTTTTAACTTCTTCTGTAATAAAATCACAGGCTTTATCAAAAAGTCGTTTGGTCAGATCAAGATTGATAATATAAATCCCATTACGAGGCCCATAGATATAGGGTTTCATTTTGGGGTTCCAGCGCCTGGTTTGATGACCGAAGTGAACACCGGCCGTCAACATGTCTTTTACTGTAGCACTCGCCATAACTTTCTCCGTTTCTGGTTATTCCTCCACCTTCTGTAATCGTGAACATCGTATTAATGTTCTCCGACACCAGTTGTGAGCGAAGATGTGTGTATTGGTTAGCAGACCACCTTGACCCGCTATGTAAAAACAACAACCCAACTTTGTAACATGTACATCGTTGTTTTGCAACTATTGGTTATACGACAACCATAAATCTTAAATTTTGACCAAAGAACTTTTACCTGTCAGGATAAGCTTCAGCCATTGAAAACCAAACTTTAGCAATTCTCCGTCTTCTTTGCCGATCCGTTTCCTAAAGTCTTTATCAAGCTTAAATTGTTTGAGCAACATATGCGCCTGGGCAAATCGTCGAAACCCATCAATGTTATAACAAACCATAAATGCGAGTTGCTGTTTTTCACCGCCAGCACCTTCACCTTTCCATGGATTCAGCCTGAAAACGGTATCTATTTCAGCCCACAATTCATTCATGCAGTTATAATCGATAAGTCTCTGATTTCTAATCCAGGTTTTCACGGTGAGTTGATTGTCTTCATTATGACCAAGACAATAGGGATGGTGGGTTAAAAAATAATAATCATCACCTGCACCACCAAGACTGGATCTATCAACTGCCCTTTCAAGAGGATATGTCCTGCACGCCGAGGGTCGATCGTTATAGACGGTGCAACCAGAAACATTTAAAAAAGAACAACTCTTATCAACATCCTCAGCCAACTTAAGCTTTACTGTTGGAAAGAACGGATTATCACCTTTCTGAAGAATAGTGTGCGTGCGCAAAAATGTCTCAGAATCTAAACCGACAGCCTGCTTAAGACGTATAATATCATAAGGATAGAGAATCATATCAACATTTCGGCAACAAAATGTAAAACACTCAACTCCTGAGTGGCAGGCAAATTGAAACTCGGAATTGCCAAGAGGAACCATCCCTTCAGGAAATTCTTTTTTAATATGCTCCAACGAAAACCTCCATCGGACTCCATGCAATTAGCAAAAAAAAAAAGCTGACTGGAACAAATTGCCCCAGTCAGCTACACTTTTCTTGTACAACAACTCGCTAGATCACTTATC
This sequence comes from uncultured Desulforhopalus sp., assembly GCA_963677465.1. Classification (GTDB taxonomy): domain Bacteria; phylum Desulfobacterota; class Desulfobulbia; order Desulfobulbales; family Desulfocapsaceae; genus Desulforhopalus_A. The sequence goes on from OY781976.1 coordinate 3,818,371, forward strand.
AGCTACTGGAGCCTCAATGACCTCTTCATAACCAACGAGCTCAATGATGGCCATGCCTGCAGCATCGCCTTTTCTGACCCCAGTTTTGAGGATCCTGGTATAGCCACCCTTACGGTCAGCAAACTTATCTTTAATATCCGTAAAAAGTTTTTCAACAACATCCTTGCTTCGGATAAACGATAGAGCCTGTCTTCTTGCATGCAGATCTCCACGTTTGCCCAAAGTGATCATTTTCTCAGCGATTGGTCGAAGTTCTTTGGCTTTTTCAGCAGTAGTAACGATACGTTCATGCTCAAAAAGAGAGGTGACCATATTTCTAAACATCGCCATCCTATGTGAAGTAGTACGTCCTAGCCTTCTACCTGTAATTTTATGTCTCATCTCTATATCCTCAGCTACTGCCTAAAACCTGATATGGTAACTTTCTATTGATTGTAAAGAGCAACGGATAGTTTCTCGCTACGCTTCTTCTTTCTCTGCCCTCTGATGCGGCGGAACCCAACTTTCAAATTTCATTCCAAGCGTCAGATCCATTTCAGAAAGCAGAGCCTTGATCTCATTGAGTGACTTGCGACCAAAGTTCTTGGTCTTAAGCATCTCCTGATCCGTCTTCTGTGCCAGATCACCGATATAGTTGATATCCGCGTTTTTCAGGCAATTTGCCGAGCGTACAGAAAGCTCAAGATCTTCTACCGGTTTATCGAGGAACGGATTCAAGGGCTCAGAATCTCTGTTACTATCCTCTAATACTTCGGGTTCAGCATCTTCTTCATCAAAATTAATAAAGATAGTTAACTGATCTTTTAAAATCTTGGCGGCATATGCAAGGGCATTTTCCGGCCTGAGACTGCCATCAGTTTCAATCTCAATGATCAATTTATCATAATCTGTCTGTTGTCCTACGCGAGCCTGGGAGGTACTGTACTGGATTTTCTTAACAGGCGTAAAAATCGCATCTATTGGTATCTGACCAATAGAGAGATTTTCTTTATCCATTTTTTCAGCAGGTTGATATCCCTTGCCCCATTCAACAGTCATCTCGGCATGAAAGGATGTTGTACCAGTCAATGTGCAAATGACCTGATCCTTATTCATAACTTCCACATAACCGGATTCTCGGATGTCACCTGCAGTAACGACTCCAGGACCGCGCTTCTCAATGGTCACTTTCTGTGAATCAGGTGAATGAAGTTTAATTCGTACCTGCTTCAAATTCAGAATAATCTCGCTGACATCTTCCATGATATCCTTCATGGAAGTAAATTCATGCAATGCACCTTCAATCTTAACCGAGGTGATTGCAGCGCCCTGAATAGAAGACAAAAGGATACGTCTCAGCGAGTTTCCGATAGTGGTAGCGAATCCTCTTTCAAGGGGCTGACATATGAATTTGCCGTAAATATCGGTATGCTTTTCTCTGTCAACCTCTAACTTCTCAGGTTTTATCAGCTCATGCCAATTGCGGTGAAACGGTATTTTTTCGTCGGCAGCTTGAGTCATAAATTTCCTTCTCTGCGTTTCTACTAACTTTATAGTTAGTGCCTATTTAGACTCTTCTGTATATCAAAGAGTATCCATCGTAGAAGCAGGTTCGAAAGTAATAATACTCTTGAACCTGACCCATAATATCTATTATTTGGAGTAAAGTTCTACGATCAGCTGTTCCTGAATTGGCAGGGTCAGTTCTTCTCTATTTGGAAGAGCCTTAACCGTAGCCTTAAACTTATCTTTTTCTAATTCGAGCCAACTCGGGATGCCACGTCTTATTACAGCCTCGATATTTTCAGTGATAGTCGTATTCGCCCGGCTTTTTTCTTTCAGAGTAATTACATCCCCAGGAGACACCAAGAAAGATGGAATATTCACCTTTTTACCGTTGATCTGGATGTGATTATGCCGTACGAGCTGTCTCGCCTGCTTTCTCGAAGAAGCAAAACCAATACGAAAGATTGTATTATCTAAACGACGTTCAATCAAGACAAGTAAGTTTTCGCCAGTAACGCCCTTCTGACTGTCAGCTTTATGGAAATTCAGTCGGAACTGGCCTTCAAGTATGCCGTACATACTCTTAACTTTCTGCTTTTCTCTCAACTGAATGGCATAATCGGAAAGCTTTTTAAATCTCGCCTGCCCGTGTTGACCTGGACCAAAAGCCCTTCTCTCAAAGGAACATTTATCAGAATAACAACGGTCACCCTTGAGATACAATTTCAAATTTTCTCTTCTGCATCGACGGCATGCAGCACCAATATTTCTAGCCAACTTAGGCCTCCATTTTCATTAGATTCTGTATCATTTTTTACTGCCGTTAAACTCTACGGCGCTTTGGAGGTTTACATCCATTGTGGGGGATAGGGGTAACATCGAAAATGCGACTTACCTCAAATCCAGTATTGATGAGAGCACGTAAAGCTGCTTCCCGCCCAGGACCAGGACCTTTAACCTTGACTTCAACTTTGCGCATACCAACATCAGCAGCCTTTTTAGCTGCATCTGTTAGTGCATTCTGCGCTGCAAAGGGAGTGCTTTTACGCGAACCCTTAAAGCCAAGAACGCCAGCACTGCACCAGGAGACAACGTTCCCCTGTTTATCGGAAATAGTAACGATAGTATTGTTGAAAGTAGAATAAATAAAAACAACACCTTCAGGTATGTTCTTTTTTACTTTTCTTTTTTTTGCTACAGCCATAACTTACACCTGAATTAAGTTCAATTATTTCCGACGGCCCGCATTTCGGCGCGGTCCTTTCCGGGTACGAGCATTGGTTTTAGTCTTCTGCCCACGACAAGGTAAACCCATCCGATGACGACGGCCTCTATAACATCCAAGATCGGTCAACCGTTTGATATCCATAGAAACTTCTCTTCTACGATCACCCTCAACAACATACTCTTCTTCAAGTACTTTTCGAATCCGGTTAACATCTTCACCATCGAGATCATCGCTATTCATAGTGAATGGCAGATCAACTTTTTCGAGTATCTTGCGAGCAGAGGTTAACCCAATACCATGTATGTAAGTTAACGCCCGATCCATATGTTTATTTTTTGGAAGGTCAATTCCTGCTATACGTGCCAAAGTACATCTCCTTAAAAGAAGTAGGTAATTAAAAGCGACAACACTTGTTTATCCCTGCCTCTGTTTATGTTTTTTTATCTTACAGGAAACGCGAACGATACCGTTGCGCTTGAAGATCTTACAATCACTGCACATTTTTTTTACAGACGCGCGTACTTTCATGATAAACAAACTCTCTATTTTTTCTTTTTGGCATTTTTTGCCCGAAACGTGACCCGCCCCCTACTTAAATCGTAAGGAGAGAGTTCTATTGTAACCCGATCTCCGGGCAAAATTTTGATAAAATGCATTCGCATTTTTCCGGAAATATGAGCGAGTACCTTATGCCCATTGTCTAACTCAACACGAAACATCGCATTGGGTAACGGCTCAATAATAGTACCCTCTACTTCAATCGCTTCTTCTTTTGACATGTAATATCCTGAAAATTCTAACTTCAGTTAAAAACGGAGCAGTATAATACAACTTCCATTAAAAGAGAAGAAATATTTCACAAAACCACTATTTTTCCCGAGAACTCAGAATGAGTGGACCATTTTCAGTCACGGCGATGGAGTGTTCAAAATGAGCAGATGGTTTTTGGTCATTGGTAATGACGGTCCAGCCATCTCTCAACACCTTAACTTTATGTGTACCCATATTGACCATTGGTTCGATGGCCAATACCATACCAGGCAGTAATCTTATCGTCCGATCTCCCTGATAAAAATTTGGTATTTCAGGAGCTTCATGGAGCTCGCTGCCAATACCATGACCTACAAATTGTCTAACAACGGAGAATCCATTACCTTCAACATGATCTTGAATGGCCTTAGAGATATCACCAATTCTATTCCCTACGACAGCCTGCTCGATGCCCTTTTCCAGACATTGCTCTGTGGTGTCTAATAGTTTATGAACCTCTTCGGAAATCTTCCCAACGGGAAGAGTTATGGCCGAATCACCATAAAAACCTCTAAACAGCGCACCAAAATCGATAGAGACTATATCACCCTTCCTTAATTTCTTCTTTCTGGAAGGGATCCCATGGACAACTTCTTCATTGACCGAGACGCACAAACTACCTGGAAAACCTCTATAGCCTTTAAATGCAGGTTTAGCCTTTAGTGTTAGACAAAGTTCCTCGGCAAGTTTATCGAGCTCCCACGTGCTTATACCGACATCAACAACATCACGAAGCATCATAAGAGTTGCAGCAACAATCTGATTCGCTTCCCGCATCAGCTGGATTTCATCGGAGGACTTAATGACTATATTTCTTCTCCGACTATTCTGATCCGATGCCACCACCTCTTCTACCTGCGTCCCTTAATTTTTCCCTGCTTCATAAAACCTTCATAATTGCGCATATGCAGGTGAGACTCAATCTGAGAGATAGTATCAATACCTACACCAACCACAATCAGCAGTGCAGTTCCCCCAAAATAAAAGGGAATATTAAACTTCGATATAAGAATTGAAGGCAGAACACAAACCACACTAAGATATATAGCACCAACAACAGTTAACCTGGTCAAAACCTTGTCGATAAACTCCGCTGTCTTTTTTCCAGGTCGAATACCGGGTATAAACCCACCATTCTTTTTCAAATTTTCCGCAACATCATCTGGTTTGAAAGTCACCGCTGTATAAAAGAAACAGAAAAAGACAATCATTCCAACGTAGCAAATATAGTAATAGACTGTACCTGGCGACATGGCTGCTGAAACACGCTGTACCCAATCAATCTGGATAAAACTACCTATAGTTGCAGGAAACATCATGATCGAGGAAGCAAATATCGGAGGTATAACACCTGAGATATTGATTTTCAGAGGTAGATGGGAACTTTGTCCGCCATATACCTTTCTGCCCACAACTCTCTTTGCATACTGTATCGGGATTCTCCGCTGAGAAGTCTCAAAGAAGACAATGGTCGCTACCACAGCAAACATGAACAACAACAGAAAAGGAACAAAAAACAGTGAAATTTCACCAGCCTGCACCAACTGTATAGAATTGACAATGGCAGCAGGGCCTCGGGCCACGATTCCAGCAAAGATTATCAACGAAATGCCGTTGCCAATCCCTCTTTCCGTCATCTGCTCACCAAGCCACATTATGAAAGCAGTTCCCGACGTGAGCGTCAGCATCGTCATAAGCTTGAATTCTAAACCAGGCGCCAGGACAATCGCTTGCCCTCCAGGCCCAGTCATTCCCTCTAAACCTACGGCGATAAATGTACCCTGGATAATGCTCAGGAATACTGTTCCATATCTGGTGTACTGGGTGATTTTGCGATTTCCAGCCTCACCCTCCTTTTTCAGTGCCTCAAGTCGTGGTATCACTACAGTCAGTAACTGAATGATAATCGACGCACTGATATACGGCATGATTCCCAGTGCAAAAATGGAAAAATTAGATAAAGCACCACCGGAAAACATGTTAAACATGCCAAACAAAGTACCAGCATTCTGGTTAAAAAATGCAGCTAGTGCCTCACCATTTATTCCAGGTGTGGGGATCTGCACCCCCATCCTGTAGACAGCAAGCATAATAAGCGTGAACAATACACGCCTACGTAACTCTGGTATATTTGCAGCACTCTGCAGTCCACTCATTATCAATACCCATTTACAATGCAACTTTATATATGTTTCTCAGATCTCCAAAGCACCGCAACAAATACTTTCTGTATGTTCGTAGAGATATTGTGCGATTACTTATCCCGATTTTTCTAAGAAATATCGGGAGGCAAGAGATACAAGTGCATTAAGCTTCTTTCGTGTCTGCAGGAAGAACAGATCCACCAGCAGCTTCTATTTTGCTTTGTGCCGCCTTACTTATTTTATCAACTTGAATTTTTACAGCGCAAGTAATCTCACCATTAGCAAGAACCTTGACCAACATGCCATTTTTAATTATTCCAGCTGCAACAAGTTTCTCAGCAGTAATCACTTCCTCACCACCCATTTCATTGAGTTGAGTAAGTGAAACTAAAGCATATTCTTTCTTAAAAATATTAGTAAAGCCACGCTTTGGTATACGACGCTGCAAAGGCATCTGTCCACCCTCAAATCCTGGTTTAACACCAGATCCTGAACGAGACTTAAAACCTTTGTGACCGCGTCCTGCAGTTTTGCCATGTCCACTGCCTGGACCTCTACCTAAACGTTTGACTTGTTTAGTAGATCCTGCTTGAGGAGAAAGATTCGCTAGAGTCAACATAACTATATCTCCTCCATACGAACAAGATGCAATACCTTATTAAGCATGCCCCGCATTTCGGGAGTATCTTTTCTTGTTACAGTTTTATACATTTTGGTGAGCCCCAGCCCTGTTAGAGTGGCATTGATCTTTTTGGTACTCCCAATACCACTTTTAACCAGAGTAAAAGTAATTGTCTCGGCCATTTGACTACCTTCTTTTAATCAAATATTACATAACCAAAGCGGTCAGTTTGTAACTCATATACATACCGCTCAGATTATAATTAAGCAGTTATTTCGTCTACGGTTTTACCACGCAAATCGGCGATACTTTTAGCTGTGCGCAATGCACCCAATCCATCTAAAGTTGCCTTTACCATATTATGAGGATTGTGTGATCCCAGACACTTAGTAAGTATATTTGACACACCGGCAGCTTCAAGCACTGCTCTTACAGGACCACCAGCGATGAGGCCAGTACCAGCAGATGCAGGTTTGAGTAAAACTTTACCTGCGCCAAATTTACCGACAACCTGGTGAGGAATAGAATTCTCCGTAAGAGACACTGCAAACATGCTCTTTCGTGCTTTCTCAACACCTTTACGGATAGCATCTGGAACCTGGTTTGCTTTGCCAAGGCCGTAACCGACCTTACCATTTCCGTCACCAACAACAACGATGGCACTAAAGCTGAATCGACGACCACCTTTTACAACTTTTGCTACCCGATTGATAAAAACAATCTTTTCGATCAGTTCCTCAGCAGCAACACTTTTGGAACGCTTGAAATCAGACAAGGGACACCCCCGTTATAATAGAAATCATTAAAATTCAAGACCACCTTCCCGAGCGCCCTCGGAAAGGGATTTTACTCGGCCGTGATAAACTGATCCACCGCGATCAAAGGTTACTTTGCTTATCCCTGCAGCTTTTGCACGAGTAGCAAGCATAACGCCAACCTTTTTCGCTACGCCGACCTTTCCTTTTTCATCACCGCGCTCAAACTCTTTATCGACGGTAGACATTGATACCAGGGTGTGTCCTGCCACATCATCGATGATTTGAGCATACATGTGTTTATTACTCTTAAAGACTCTCAACCTAGGCCGCTCAACGGTGCCGGAGATCTTCTTCCTAATCCTGCTGACACGCTTGGCCCTAGCTATGGTCTTGGGGTTTGTCTTAGCCATTGCAATTTACCATTCAGTTTATTATTTGCCAATTCGACCGCACAAATTATTTGGCGCCAGATTTGCCAACTTTTCTTACGATATGTTCGCCTTCATATCGAATACCCTTCCCTTTGTAAGGCTCAGGCTTTCGCACCTGACGTATTCTTGAGGCAACCAGACCAAGCAGCTCTTTATCAATACATTCCACAACAATCTTGGTATTACCCTCGACAGTGGCCGTCACTTCTTTTGGCAACTGAAAATTGACAGGATTGGAATATCCGACATTCAGAGTCAGAGTGGCACCGCTAACATTTGCCTTATAACCTACACCTTCGATAATAAGGACTTTCTTAAAACCGTCTGCAACCCCTACAATCATATTACTGATTAAGGTCCTGGTAAGCCCACGAAAAGCATTTACCTTTTGGTTTTCAACACGATTGCTTACCTGAATAATATTATCCTCAATCTTAACTTCAATATCCTGGATAATTTCACGCTTTAAAGTACCCTTTGCTCCGGTTACCGTAAGATGTTGACCCTGAAGATCAATCTTAACCCCTGCGGGTACCGGAATTGGTTGTTTACCAATACGAGACATATATTCCTCCGTTATCCGCGGGTCTACCAGACCTCACAAATTATCTCTCCACCAGCATTGAGCGCCCTGGCTGTTTTATCAGCCACAACACCTTTCGAAGTGGATATAATAGCAATCCCAAGTCCGTTTAACACTTTAGGAATAGCATCAGCCTTGGCGTATTTACGTAATCCAGGCTTACTAACTCTTTTTATTCCTGTAATGACAGACTCATTGGCCGGTCCGTATTTCAAGTCGATCTTCAAATAATCCTGAATTTCTCCAGGAACAACCTTGAAATTACCAATAAAACCTTCAGCCTTGAGCACCTTCGCAACATCAACTTTGACTGTGGAGGTTGGCATCTCAACCGTATCAAACTTGGCCATTACTGCATTTCTTATCCTGGTCAGCATATCTGCCAGGGGATCGCTCATTGACATAGCGAACACTCCTTATTATTCAAAATTGTAACTGGATTCAAACAGCGATAGAAATAATATCTACCAACTGGATTTGGTGACGCCAGTTATTTCACCACCGAGAGCCAGTTTACGGAAGCAGATTCGACAAACACCAAATTTTCTGATGAATGCTCTTGGACGTCCACAAAGAGGACATCTATTATACTTTCGCACACCAAATTTAGGCTTGCGTTGTGATTTTGCGATTATGGATTTCTTAGCCAAACCGACCTCCAAATTATCTCTATTAAAATTATTTTCTGAAATTAAAAACGATTATTTTTTAAAAGGCATTCCAAGCATCTTAAGAAGAGACAAACCTTCTTTGTCTGTATTGGCACTTGTAACTATAGTAATATTCAAGCCCTTAATTTTATCGATTTTATCATAATCAATTTCGGGAAATATTATCTGTTCCTGAACACCCATAGAATAATTGCCTCGTCTGTCGAAGCCTTTGGGAGACAGCCCTCGAAAATCGCGAACTCGAGGTAAGGCAATATTTACCAGCTTGCTGAAGAAATCGTACATCTTATCACCACGAAGAGTGACACAACAACCAATCGGCATTCCTTCGCGCAATTTAAAGGTTGCGATTGACTTCTTCGCCTTGGTGATAACCGCCTTCTGTCCGGCAATTCTGCCAAGCTCTTCAGCAGCACCTTCTACAATTTTAGGATTCTGGACAGCTTCGCCTAATCCCATATTGAGAACTATTTTTTTAATCTGAGGAATTTGCATCGCATTACTGTAGCCAAATTCCTCTTTAAGTGCTGGAACACACTCATTCAGATACATATCTTTAAGCGCACCCATGTATAACTCCTAGCGTACCGTATTGGATGAATCTATGATTTACTCTCGATGGATTCGCCACAACTCTTGCAATAGCGTACCTTAGTACCATCATCGAGGACCTTCTTTCCTATGCGACCGGTTTTGGTGCACTCAGGACAGATTAGTTGGAGATTCGAAACATGAACTGGGGCTTCTTTTTCCACAATTTGGCCCTGTTGATTCATCTCTTGAGGCTTGGTATGACGCTTAATCATATTAATGCGCTCTACCACTACCTTATCTTTCTCGCGAAGGACCCGAAGAACTTTTCCAACTCTGCCTTTATCTTTACCGGCAATTACTTCAACCTGATCATTTTTCTTCAGGTATGTTCTACCCTGTCTCATTGCTATACCTTTATTCAATCAATGTATCTTTTTTCCCTACATAAACAGGAAATTATAATGCCTCTGGGGCCAAAGATATAATTTTCATGAACCCTTGGTTTCTTAATTCTCGAGCGACCGGTCCAAATATGCGAGTACCAACTGGTTCACCCGAGGCCGCCAGCATAACTGCCGCGTTATCATCAAACTTGACCCAGGTATCGTCCATCCGCTTCATTTCTTTTGCAGTTCGAACGATAACGGCTTTCATAACATCGCCCTTTTTAACTTTGGCGTTGGGAATAGCTTCTTTCACTGCCACAACGATTACATCGCCGATTGTTGCGTAACGTTTCCCTGAACCACCAAGCACCCTTATGCAGAGAACTTTTTTGGCACCGGAATTATCAGCAACGTTCAGTACTGTTTCTGTTTGTATCATAATTTCACCTGATATCTCATCCGAAACAAGTCGATTCTACCGACTTACCATTTGAGGTCGGTATTAAACCGCCTGTTCCAGTATTGTCTTGACGCGCCATCTTTTTCGTTTACTAAGCGGTCGACATTCTTCAATAAGAACGGTGTCTCCGATATTGCAAGAGTTTTCAGGATCGTCTGCCAAGTATTTGACACTTGTTTTCATGAATTTGCCATAAAGCTTATGGCGAACCTTGCGCTCTACCCGAACGACAACAGTCTTTTCCATTCTGTTGCTCACAACAGAACCGGTTCTTGTCTTTCTCGATTTATTTATTTCACTCATAATTTAGTCAATTAGTGATGTTTTTTAGAACCTACCATACGCACTAAATTTCTTTACAATTTGTCAGTTGACTGCTTGTATTTTTATGGTTTCGATTCTAGCAATTTCTTTTCTAATTTTCTTCAGTCGAGACGTATCTTCGAGTGGCCTTATGCGATGCTGAAAAGAGAGATTCCCCAATTCTTCGCGTAGATCCTTTAATTTTTTGTCTTGATCTACTGCGGACATCTGACGGATTTCTTCCAATTTCATAAGGTACCTCTCTTCGTTACTACTCGTGTTGAAAATGGCAATTTATTACCGGCGAGTGTAAGTGCTTTTATGGCAACTTCCTCGCTTACCCCGGTGATTTCATACAGGATTGTCCCAGGCTTTACTTTAGCGACCCAAGAATCAGGAGCGCCCTTGCCTTTACCCATACGAACTTCAGCAGGCTTAGAGGTGAGTGGTTTGTCAGGGAAAACACGAATCCAAACCTTTCCCCCACGTTTCATTGTTCTGTTGATGGTGATACGAGCAGCTTCAATCTGCTGTGCCGACATGAAACCACAAATGGTCGCCTTGAGGGCATAATCACCAAAGGAGATCGAAGAACCGCGAAGAGCAACTCCTCTAGATCTTCCTTTAAATACTTTTCTATGTTTTACCTTCTTAGGACTTAACATCTTTTACTCCAAATATTTTATGGAATCCCTTGAACAGCGTGCTTACTGCACAGTCCCTTTATCGGTGTCGCTCAGGACTTCGCCATTGAATATCCACACCTTTACCCCTATAATTCCATAGGTGGTATTGGCTTCTGCCAGAGCGTAGTCAACATCTGCGCGCAGGGTATGAAGAGGTACTCTTCCTTCACGAACCCATTCACATCTTGACATCTCCGCCCCGCCTAATCGGCCAGAACAGGATATTTTAATGCCTTGCACACCGAAACGAAGTGCAGAGCTTACAGCTTTCTTCATAGCTCGACGAAAAGCAATACGTCGAATGAGTTGCTGTGCAATATTTTCCGCAACAAGTTGAGCATCCGCTTCAGGGCGTCTAACTTCCTGAATATCGAGTGTTACTTTACGGGTAATGAGTTTTTCAAGCTCTTTTTTAAGAATCTCGATTTCTGCGCCTTTCTTGCCGATGACAATTCCTGGTCTGGCTGTGAAAAGCTTGATCCTTACCTGCTCGCCTGTCCGTTCAATCTTGACCTTGGACAGCCCAGCATGCTGGAGTCGCTTTTTGAGAAACTTTTTAATTTTTTGGTCTTCAATCAGATAAGTGGAATATTCCTTATCAGCATACCAGATTGAATCCCAAGTCCGGGTAATATTCAGTCTTAGTCCGAGTGGATTAACCTTCTGCCCCAAAACAGTCCTCCAACAAATCCTTGTTCTATTAAAAGTTTAGAATTTACAAAGTATCAAAATTAATTTGATAAGATTAGTTCTCATCCAAAACGACTGTGATGTGGCTTGATCTTTTAATGATACCTGTAGCTCTACCTTGTGCTCTGGGACGAATCCTTTTAAGGGAAGGTCCACCGTCAATTACTATTTTTTTAACAAACAGATTATCTACATCTGCCTGGTCATCCTGAGTTGCGTTGGCGACTGCAGACTCAATTACTTTTTGTATAATACCAGCGCCTTTTTTGGGCATAAAACGAAGGGTAGTAATCGCCTGATCAACGCCCATCCCCCTTACCACATCAGCAACCAATCGTGCTTTCTGCGGTGAGATTCTGATATATTTTCCTACGGCTTTTGCTTCCATAGTTAATGCTCCTGATGATTCCTGCCAGAAACTAAATATTTCTAACTATCTTTTACCCTTTTTGTCCGAGGCATGACCATGATATGTTCTCGTCGGTGAAAACTCACCCAACTTGTGACCTACCATGTTCTCTGTAACAAAAACCGGAATAAACTTTTTCCCATTATGCACAGCGAATGTAAGTCCAACCATCTCGGGACTTATATCGGATCGCCTCGACCATGTCTTAATGACCTTTCTTGATCCGCTTTCAAATGCTTCCGTCACTTTCTTTTGAAGATGATCATCGATGAAAGGACCTTTTTTGATTGAGCGTGACATACTTAACTCCTCGTAACTTAAGATCTCTTCTTGACAATCATTCTGTCAGAAGCCTTCTTTTTCCTGGTCTTGAAACCTTTAGACGGAACACCCCAAGGACTACATGGATGTCTACCACCCGAACTTTTCCCTTCACCACCACCCATTGGATGATCTACTGGGTTCATTGCCACACCACGAACGCTGGGACGAACACCCATCCATCTGGTACGTCCAGCTTTGCCAAGCTTTTGGCTTTCGTGCTCACGGTTGCCAACTTGACCTATACAGGCACGACAATTATTGTTGAACTTTCTTACTTCACCAGAAGGCAATCGAACCAATACATATCCGCCTTCCTTTGCCATCAATTGAGCTGCAGTACCGGCACTCCTTACCATCTGAGCACCTTTACCAATTTTCATTTCGATGTTGTGAATTATTGTACCCAGTGGAATATTAACCAGAGGTAAACAATTTCCTGGTTGAATATCGACGGCTTCCCCGGCAACAACTGTGTCACCTACAGAAATCCCGTCAGGTGAAAGAATATATCTTTTTTCACCATCAGTATAGCTCAGCAATGCAATATTAGCCGAGCGGTTCGGATCATACTCGATTGATACGACTTCTGCATCAATATCAATCTTATTTCGTTTGAAATCAATAATCCGGTATTTTCTCTTATGTCCGCCACCAATATGTCTTGATGTAATTCGACCATAATTATTCCTACCACCAGATTTACTGAGGCTGCAAACGAGACTCTTTTCCGGACGATTTTTTGATAAATCCGGATTTCTGGACGACACGTGCTGTCGCTTACCAGGTGATGTTGGTTTGTATACTTTAATAGCCATGATTTCCCAATCGCTCCATCATTATGAGATTAGATAGAATCTTTCAATGTAGAAGGTAGATAATCAAATGAATTGAAGATCGTTATGTCTACAGTTCATCCGCAAAGTTAATAGTTCCTTCCGACAAGGTTACATAGGCCTTTTTCCAATCATTGGTAAAGCCAACGGTCTTTCCGACCCGTTTCTTTTTACCGCGGACAGAAACAGTTCTGACGTCTCTAACCTTCACATTAAACATCAGCTCAACTGCATTTTTAACTTCTATCTTGTTCGCCTTAGGATGGATTTTGAAAACTATCTTACCGTCTTCTTCCTGCATCAAGGCAGCCTTTTCTGTGAGCCGGGGCCCCTTTAATACGCTATAGATGTTTTTCATGCCATTAACCTCTTCTCAAGGCTTTCGATTACTGGTTGCAGCAGAATCACCTTTTTATGTAACAGTAAGTCATAAACATTAAGGCCTTCTGATGAAATCACTTTGTAACCGTTTACATTGCGGGAAGATTTAGCCAAAGTTTCTGGAGCATCGTCTGTTACTATGATTCCGTTACTCACGTCAAGTACATTCATGATATTGACGAAATCCTTTGTCTTGATCTGGTCCATGGAAAAGTCATCCAGCACGACAAGATTCCCTTCCTGAAACCGGGCACTCAGAGCCATCGCAACGGCCTGCTGCCGAACCTTACGATTCAGCTTAAAGCTGTAATCACGAGGTTTGGGACCAAAAGCGACACCACCACCACGCCACAGAGGCGATCTGTTGGTACCCGCCCTTGCCCGACCGGTCCCTTTCTGCTTCCAGGGTTTCCTTCCGCCGCCACTAACTTCAACTCTCGTTTTCGTGCAGGCATTGCCTGAACGTTTAGCTGCGCGTTGCATCCGAACAACCTCGTGGAGGATGTGCTCCTTCACTTCACGGTTGAACACATCATCGTTCAGCTCTATCTCGCCAACACTTTCATTCTTGGTGTTAACTATATTTACAGTAGACATATTAATCTCCTCGAACCTGTCAAATCAAATTTCTATTATTTCTGAAAAATCTTCAACAGGCCGTTTTTTGCTCCAGGAAGCGGTCCTTTCAAAAGTATGACATTTTCCTCAGTCCGAACGTCAATGACGATCACATTCTTTCGCAATACTGTATCGTTACCCATTCGGCCAGGCATTTTTTTACCTTTGACAACCCTGGCAGGATACGCACTGCAACCAATGGAACCTGGAGCTCTGTGGAACATGGAACCATGACCGGAACCACCACCACTAAATCCATGACGCTTGATTACACCCTGGAAACCTCGACCTTTACTGGTCCCTTGGACGTCTACCTTATCACCAACTTTCATTACTGTATCAAGGGTGATCTCCTGCCCAACTTCGTAAGTGGTGTTATCTTGAACCCTAAATTCACGAATGAAGTAGTAACCATCGGAATTTGATTTTTTTAAATGCCCGGCAATGGCCTTATTGACCCTGCTGGCTTTTTTATCACCAAACCCTACTTGAATAGCACTGTATCCATCAGTAGCTTCAGTCTTAACTTGAAGCACTTTACATGGTCCAGCTTCTATAACAGTCACTGGAATTGCTTGACCCAGCTCACTATAAACGCGAGTCATTCCAACTTTTTTACCTAATATACCCATTGACTTTGGCATAATATTACCCGATGCTCCAATTTACCTTTACGTCGAGCCTTTTACGGCAACTTAATTTCGACATCGACACCTGCGGACAATTCCAGCTTCATAAGCAGATCGATCGTCTGCTGAGTCGGCTCAAGAATATCCAATAAACGGCGATGGGTTCTCATCTCAAAGTGTTCACGAGATTTTTTATCCACATGAGGTGAACGAAGAACACAATATTTATTAATCGTGGTAGGCAAAGGTATTGGCCCTGCCACAGCAGATCCCGTTCGTCTCGCTGTTTCAACTATCTCGGTGGTAGACTGATCAAGTAGCTTATGATCGTATGCTTTCAGCCGGATACGTATTTTTTCTGTTGGTATCATTTCACACCTTTAAGCAAATATTTCACTGATGACACCAGCACCAACGGTTCGCCCACCTTCGCGGATAGCAAAACGCAGACCAACATCCATGGCGATCGGCGTGATCAACTCAACTTTTGCGCTGATATTGTCGCCGGGCATAACCATCTCAACTCCCTCTGCGAGAGTCATGATTCCTGTGACGTCAGTTGTTCGAAAATAGAACTGGGGCCGATAGCCGTTAAAGAAAGGTGTATGACGACCACCTTCGTCCTTGCCGAGGATATAGCACTCAGCACTGAAATTGGTATGGGGTTTGATCGATTTCGGAGCTGCAAGCACCTGTCCACGCTCAATTTCCTCTCGCTTAATGCCACGAAGAAGGGCACCGATATTATCTCCGGCCTGTCCTTCATCAAGCAGCTTACGGAACATTTCAACGCCGGTACAGGTGGTTTTTTGCGTATCACGAACACCAACGATCTCGATCTCGTCACCAACGTGAACCACACCACGCTCAATACGGCCAGTGGCAACCGTTCCACGCCCTGAAATAGAGAAAACATCTTCTACAGGCATAAGGAAAGGTTGATCGATATCACGCTTTGGCTCTGGGATATAGGCATCGATAGCATCCATAAGATCCCAGATACATTTGGCTTTAACCTCGTCCTCTGGGTTCTCAAGAGCCTGCAGAGCAGAACCTTGGATAAAAGGTACGTCATCGCCAGGGAAATCATATTTATCAAGTAACTCACGCAGTTCCATCTCAACCAGTTCGATGAGTTCTTCGTCGTCTACCATATCGCATTTATTGAGAAATACGACAATCGACGGGACACCAACCTGACGTGCAAGAAGGATGTGCTCTCTGGTCTGGGGCATTGCACCGTCTGTTGCAGCAACAACCAAAATCGCTCCATCCATCTGAGCTGCACCAGTGATCATATTCTTGATATAATCAGCATGGCCAGGACAATCCACGTGGGCGTAGTGACGTTTTGCTGTCTCATACTCCACATGTGCAGTAGCGATGGTAATACCGCGCTCTTTTTCTTCCGGTGCCTTGTCGATATCACTAAAGTCAGTAAAAGTTGCCTGGCCTTTGGTTGATAAGACACGTGTAATTGCAGCAGTCAGTGTGGTTTTACCATGATCAATATGTCCAACGGTACCAACATTGACGTGCGGCTTAGTCCTTTCAAATTTTTTCTTTGACATAATGGTTCCTCAATATGCTTGGACTTAGATCCCTCTAATTTTTTTAATAATTATCTCTGCCTTCTGAGCAGGTACCACATCATATTCCAAAAATTGCATGGTAAAACTGGCTCTACCTTGAGTGGCAGACCTGAGTGACGTAGAATAGCCGAACATTTCGGCCAACGGCACATGACCATTGATGATCTGCAAGTTACCTTCCGCAGAAACACCAACAATTTTACCCCGTTTACTATTAAGATCGGCGATAACATCCCCGAGATATTCTTCCGGGGTAATTACTTCCAGTTTCATAATCGGTTCAAGTAGCTTTGGTTCTGCCTCGGATGTAGCCCTTCGGATCGCCATCGCTGCGGCAATCCCAAATGCCATCTCAGTCGACTCTTCTTCGTGATAAGAACCGCCTACCAAGGTCACCCTGATGTCCGTCAGCGGATAGCCAATCAATGGTCCGGAGTCGAGACTATCAACGATCCCTTTTTTAATTGATCCCAAAAATTGATCTGGAATCAAATCGTTGTCAACACTGCTCACAAAATCAATTCCGCTACTTCTCTTAAGCGGTTCAATCTTAATGATGACATGGCCATACTGGCCTTTGGCACCTGTCAACTGATCAAATTTTGCTTCAGCTTTGTGAGCAACTTCTATCGTTTCTTTATAAGCAACTTGTGGTTTTCCGACCTTAGCCGAGACCTTGAATTCATTGAGCAACCTATCTACGATTATTTCCAGGTGTAATTCTCCCATACCTGAAATAATTGTTTGCCCCGAATCCACATCTTTCGATACTGTGAAAGACGGGTCCTCCATGGCTATTTTTGCTAAAGTTTCAGCGAGTTTTTTTTCCTCTGCCTTACTTTTTGGCTCAATCGCGACTCCAATAACGGGATCTGGAAAATCCATACTTTCGAGAATAATGACATCGCCCTTCTCACACAGGGTGTCCCCGGTCGTTGTGAACTTGAGTCCAACCACCGCCCCTATGTCTCCAGCCGATATTTCATGCACCTCTTCCCGCTTATTGGCATGTAACTTCATCAACTTGGCTATTTTTTCCTGCTTTTTCTTTACAGGATTATAAACCTTATCGCCAACGGAGATTATCCCGGAATACACTCTGATAAAAGCAAGATTCTCGACAAAAGAATCACTCATCAGTTTGAAAACCAAGCCTGCGAATTTTTCGCCAGGATCAGATTTCCGGCTGATAATTTCACCATCAGGACCTTCACCTTCAATGCTTTTGACATCAAGAGGAGAAGGAAGAAAGTTAATTACACCATCAAGCAGCGGTTGAACACCTTTATTCTTAAAAGCGCTCCCGCAAAGCACAGGCACTATATCCAGGGATAAAGTGGCCTTCCTTATTGCTCGATATACATCAGGTACAGATACTGCTGCATCATCCAAGTATTTTTCCATGATGCCCTCATCGAAGTCGGCCAACTTCTCGAGGAGCACCATACGTGCGGCCGTGAATTTTTCTTTATAATCGGCAGGAACTTCTTTTACAATTACTTCCTGTCCAAGAGTCTGCTCGTCAAAAACCAGCATCCTCTCTTCTATGAGATCTAAAATCCCTTCAAACTCAGTTTCTTTACCAACAGGCAACTGAATCGGTACAGGATTTGCGCCAAGCCTATCGGATATCATCGAAACGCAACGTTCAAAGTTGGCTCCAATCCTATCCATCTTGTTGACAAACGCTATACGCGGTATGCCATATTTATCAGCTTGTCTCCAGACCGTCTCAGACTGTGGCTCAACTCCACCAACAGCGCAGAATACAGCTACAGCCCCGTCCAAAACCCGCAGTGACCGCTCGACCTCTACAGTGAAATCAACATGTCCCGGCGTGTCTATAATATTTATCTTTTTATCATTCCAGAAACATGTCGTCGCAGCAGAGGTTATTGTAATCCCTCTTTCCTGCTCCTGTTCCATCCAGTCCATAACAGCTGTACCGTCATGAACCTCACCAAGCTTATAAGAACGCCCGGTATAAAAAAGAATTCTCTCTGTTGTTGTCGTTTTTCCTGCGTCAATATGGGCCATAATGCCAATATTACGCACATCACATAAATCTTTCAGGGCTACCATGACAATTGCTAAGCTCTTATAATAATATTTTCGCCAGCCTCTTGTTGCAGCAACCCGTCAAAAAAACTGAGACTCAGTTACCACCGATAGTGAGCAAACGCCTTATTGGCTTCGGCCATACGATGTGTGTCGTCTCTTTTCTTGACCGCAGCGCCACGATTGTTGTAGGCATCCATCAACTCAGCTGCGAGTTTTTCAGCCATCGACTTTCCTGATCTGGCTTTTGAAAAGTTAATGATCCACCTGATCGCCAAGGCGTTTCTTCGGGTCTGGCGTACTTCCATAGGCACCTGATACGTTGCGCCACCGACTCGACGGGACTTAACCTCAACCCGTGGTCGTACTTTTTCCATAGCCTCTTCAAAGACAGTCAACGGATCGGTGTCTTTCACCCGCTCTTCGACGATATCCATCGCTCCGTAAAATATTCTTTGCGCGAGACTCTTTTTCCCTCTCTCCATCAACCCATTAGTGAACTTAGATACCAGTACACTATTAAAACGCATATCTGCATCGATGGAGCGCTTCTCTATAGTTCTTCTTCGTGACATTTCATTAACCTCGTATCAAGCAGCAACCAATCAAGATGGTTTTTTTGCACCATATTTCGAACGACCCTTACGCCGGTTAGTAACACCTAACGTATCCAGCGTACCACGAATAATGTGATACCGCACACCTGGAAGATCCTTCACCCTACCACCTCGAATCATTACCACGGAGTGCTCTTGAAGATTATGACCAATGCCAGGAATATATGATGTAACCTCAATACCATTTGTTAACCGTACCCTGGCGACTTTTCGAAGAGCAGAGTTTGGTTTCTTCGGTGTTGTTGTATACACCCTCACACAGACACCACGTTTCTGGGGTGATCCTTTCAAAGCTGGGGTATTGGTCTTCTTAACTGACTTTTTACGACCCAATCTTACCAGTTGGTTAATAGTTGGCATTACGTTAACTGCTCCTGTTTACATACCATTTTTAGAATTCCAGGTTCATATTTCCCGAACCGGACACTCATTTCTAAACACGAAAGTGGTGATATTTACCCTAACGGCACTACAGTGTCAAGTAAAAAATCCATTCTGATCCACTTTCTCTGTCTATTCACTTTTCGACAATCCTGTACCTGCTGAAATCAATCGACCCATAATAACGTTCTCTTTAAGCCCAGCAAGTTCATCGATCTTTCCAGCTACAGCGGCATTGGTGAGAACTTTTGTGGTTTCCTGGAACGACGCCGCAGAAATAAAACTTTCTGTAGAGAGTGAAGCTTTCGTCACACCAAGAAGTAAAGGTTCAGCCACAGCAGGGGTCTTCCCTTCAGCTATGAGCTTGTCTCTTTCCTCTTCAAACATCCACCACTCCACCTGCTGACCAATCATAAAACAGGAATCACCTGAAGAGGTAATCATGACCCGTTTAAGCATTTGCCGAACGATGACCTCGATATGTTTATCGTTGATCTTAACACCTTGCAGTCGGTAGACTTCCTGGATTTCGTTCACCAAAAACTTGGCAAGTTCTTTTACACCCAGTACAGCGAGGATATCATTTGGAATAATAGTTCCTTCCATAAGAGGCTCGCCTGCCTGTACATAATCACCCTCATGAACAATAATATGCTTTGCTTTTGGCACCAGGTATTCCTGAGGGTCACCATATTCTGGAGTAACCACTACCCTTCGTTTACCTTTCAACTCCTTACCAAAGCTCACCTTTCCATCAATCCTGGCAATAATCGCCGGATCTTTCGGTTTGCGCACTTCAAACAATTCGGCGACCCTTGGCAGACCACCAGTAATATCCTTTGTTTTTGTCGTTTCCCGAGGAATTTTTCCAACAATCGTACCAGGCTGGATAACGTCTCCCTCATTTACAGAAATAATGGACCCCACTGGCAAACTATATCGGGCATAACTTTCAGTATCATCCAATTTAACAGTTTTACCACGATCATTTTTTACTGTAATCCGTGGGCTCAACTGAGCGCCCCCCGCTGTATGAATGATCACGAAAGAAGATCGTCCGGTCACCGGATCAACCTTCTCCTGCATGGTAATACCTTCTATGACATCACCATACTTAATTGAACCACCCACCTCGGCCACAATCGGTATCGTATATGCGTCCCAGTCAGCCAGAATAGTATCTCGCTCAACCACCGACCCTTCTTTAACCAAAAGTTGAGCGCCGTAGTTGACCTTAAACTTCTCACGTTCACGGCCAAGTTCGTCCTTAATAGAAATGACAGCATTCCTGTTCATGACAATCTCGATCCCCTCTGCATTTGTTACAGAGTGAAGATTTGTGAACGAGACAGTACCACCGATATTTGTTTTCAACTCTGCCTGCTCGACAGATCTACTCGCCGTACCACCAACATGGAAGGTACGCATAGTCAACTGGGTACCAGGCTCACCAATAGACTGTGCAGCAATAACCCCGATAGCTTCCCCTCTGTTGACCATATGGCCACGCCCAAGATCACGCCCGTAACATGCCGCGCAAACGCCTCTCTTAGAACGGCAGCTCAGCACGGATCTGATAGGGACCCTGTCGATACCAGAAGCAGTTATTCGTTCAACAATTTCTTCGGTAATCTCCTCTCCGGCTTCAACAATAATATCTTCCGTGAAAGGATCCTCAACATCCTCCAGGGCAACCCGGCCAAGTATCCTGTCACAAAGAGGAACGATAATTTCACCACCATCCATAAGTGGTTCAGCTATGATTCCGTCAAGGGTTTGACAGTCAAGTTCAACAATGGTAGCCTCTTGAGCGACATCAACCAGTCGCCTGGTGAGATATCCTGAGTTGGCCGTCTTCAAGGCTGTATCAGCAAGTCCCTTACGGGCACCATGGGTCGATATAAAATACTCAAGCACACCAAGGCCTTCTCGAAAGTTTGCCTTAATGGGTGTCTCGATGATTGCACCACTTGGTTTGGCCATCAAACCACGCATACCGGCCAGCTGGCGAATCTGATCTCTTGAACCACGAGCTCCCGAGTCAGCCATAATAAAAATTGAGTTAAAACTTGGAAACTCGACCCGTTTTCCATCTTTATCAAGAACGTACTCTACTTTAATCTCGTCCATCATGGCGTTGGCAACATCTTCCGTCACCTTCGACCAAATATCGACCACCTTGTTATATTTTTCACCTGAGGTAATCAGACCATCAGAATATTGTTGATCAACATCGAGAACATCTTTTTCTGCCTTCTCAACGAAGTTTTCCTTCTCAAGCGGAATCTTCATATCATTGATACAGATAGAAATCCCCGCACGAGTCGCATATTCGTAACCGGTATCTTTTAACCTGTCGGCCAGGATAACCGTATCTTTCGTACCAGCATGGCGATAGGTGTGATCGATAAGTTTAGCCAGCGCTTTTTTAGTGAGAACCTTGTTCACCTCTTCGAATTTAACCGAAGCCGGCAAAAGTTCACCAAGCAGAATGCGACCCATAGTGGTATCAACAAGCTCACCACTCTTACGTACCTTGACCTTGGCCTGCAGATGAATTTCTCCATAGTCATAGGCTATAATGGCTTCTTCTACATTACTAAAGACTTTGCCCTCACCAGGAACATTCAAACGTTCCCGACTCATATAATAGAGACCAAGTACAATATCCTGAGAAGGGATAATAACCGGCTCGCCGTTTGCTGGGGAGAGAATATTATTGGTGGACATCATAAGAACCCTGGCTTCAACCTGGGCCTCAACAGAAAGCGGTACATGGACCGCCATCTGATCACCATCAAAGTCAGCGTTAAAGGCCATGCAGACCAGTGGATGCAGCTGAATCGCTTTTCCTTCGATAAGGACAGCTTCAAATGCCTGCATACCCAGTCTATGCAAGGTAGGAGCACGGTTAAGAATAACCGGATACTCGGTTACAACCTCATCGAGTACATCCCAAACCTCTTTCACCTCTTTTTCCACCATCTTTCTGGCACTTTTGATGGTCGTAACAAAACCTTTTCTCTCAAGCTTGTTATAGATAAAGGGTTTGAAAAGTTCCAGTGCCATCTTCTTTGGAATACCACACTGATGCAAACGAAGATGCGGGCCCACGACAATGACTGAACGGCCTGAATAATCAACACGCTTACCCAAAAGGTTCTGACGAAAACGGCCTTGCTTACCTTTGAGCATATCACTAAGAGACTTAAGCGGACGCTTATTGCCGCCCGTGATGACCCTACCCCGTCGACCATTATCAAACAGAACATCGACAGCTTCCTGCAACATCCTTTTTTCATTACGAATAATGATGTCAGGAGCGTCTAGCTCAAGAAGTCGTTTTAACCGGTTGTTTCTGTTAATAACTCTGCGGTACAAGTCGTTGAGATCCGATGTTGCAAACCGGCCACCTTCGAGAGGGACCAATGGTCGCAGATCAGGGGGCAACACCGGAATGACTTCAAGAATCATCCACTCAGGTTTGTTGCCGGAATCTCGAAAAGCCTCAATGACGAAAAGTCGCTTGCCGAGCTTCTGACGCTTGGTCTGTGAATTTGTCGCCAACATCTCTTCACGCAACTGGGCGGACAAAGCAACGAGATCCTGCGACGCGAGAAGCTCTCTAATTGCCTCAGCGCCTATGCCAACAGTGAATTGAGCAGCGTATTCATCACGAGCCTGTCGATATTTCTCTTCTGTCAGCAGCGAACCAACGGGCAACGCTTCTACCTCAGAAGTAACAACGGCGTACTGCTCAAAATAGAGAATTTTTTCGAGCTGCTTCAAGGTCATGTCAAGAACCGCACCAATTTTACTTGGCAGACTCTTCAAGAACCAGATGTGGGCAACTGGGGCGGCCAGTTTAATATGGCCTAATCGCTCACGACGTACCTTCGACTGAATAACCTCAACACCGCATTTTTCGCAAACAACACCGCGATGTTTCATGCGTTTGTATTTTCCGCAGTTACACTCGAAATCCTTTACCGGACCAAATATTTTGGCACAGAACAACCCGTCTCTTTCTGGCTTAAATGTCCTGTAATTAATAGTCTCAGGCTTTTTGACTTCCCCGTGTGACCAGTCCATGATCTTTTCCGGGGATGCCAGAGATATCTTAACGCTTTCAAATTTTACTGGAGCTTTCGGTTTTTGAAAAAAATTGAATAACTCTTCCACGAAATCACCTCTCCCTTATATTAAAGGATTTGTTAAAGGATTTTTCCGGTTTCACTTTGACTCTTGCCCATTATGTCGAAACTCACTTTCAACAGGCATAAGGATCAAAAAGCAATAACCAGCCAACGTTCAGATTTTTCCTTTATCCTTCAATAAGTTCCATATTTAAACAAAGGGCCTGTAGTTCTTTGACCAGAACGTTAAAAGACTCAGGTAATCCTGTTGTCAGAAAGTTATTTCCTTTTACAATTCGCTCATACATCAGGGTACGGCCTTCAACGTCATCTGACTTTGCCGTTAAAAATTCCTTGAGCG